>JBEKXD010000018.1:0-70866 GCA_049512415.1 Polyangiaceae bacterium | reverse complement strand
TCGCCAAGGGCAAATCCCTGGTTGGCGCCAAGCAAGTAGTTGGCCCCGTCGCCCGCGTAGTACTGACCGGCCTGGAGGTATCCATCGAACCCCGGCTTATCCTTCAGGATGATGTTGATGACGCCTGCGATGGCGTCTGAGCCGTACTGGGCGGACGCACCGTCGCGAAGCACCTCGACGTGGTCGATGGCTGCGAGTGGAATCTCCGCCAGGTCCACGGCTTGCGCTCCCATCGCGGTTACGTCGATGTATGCCGATCGATGACGGCGCTTCCCGTTGATGAGTACCAACGTCTGGTCGGGCGATAGGCCGCGCAAGGTGGCCGGCCGATTGAAGATGGCTCCGTCTGACAGTGGCAGGCGCTGAACGCTGTAGGAGGGGACCGTCGCCGCAATCTTGTCGTTCAAGTCAGAGGACGGCACCGTATGGAGACTCGTCGCGGCGACGACGTCGACGGGGACATTGGACTCGAACACCGTGCGCTCGGACCTGCGAGTACCCGTGACGACCACGGTCGAGAGCTCGCTGGCGCCCTCGGTGTCTTCTGGAGGTGTGGCCTGCGACGGTGGTGGCGGCGTGGCGCCTGCATCGGATGCGGGTGGAGTGGAACCTCCCGAGTTGGCCGCCTCCGGAGTCTCGGACTTCGCGCCGTCCGGAGCTGCGGCGTCGCCGACGTCTGGGTGGTGTGCAGCCAAATCTCCTTTGTCGGAGCTGGGCGAGCCGGCATCGCGGGAACCGCCGTCGCCGTCCACGCGCGCCGGTGAGCTCCCCGGATTGTTGGCTTCGCGCCCCGCGTCCGCATTGGAGCTCGTCGATTGCCCTGCTGCCGCTCTCGCCATGAGATCAACAACAAGAAGCATCGCCAGGCCTGGGCCTATCGTTCTGGGCGAGCAAAGCCACGTTGTCTTGGTCGACATTATGAATGGTCCTCTTTGATTGGCTACTCCGAAGCCGCTGACGTGCTCGTGCGGCGCTCCGTGACACCGAGACGCGGAGGTCGAGCCATTGCCCAGCATTCGCTGAATCCGTGGCAAGCTCGAAGTTCGGCTGGTTGCAAGGAGTGACACCGAGTTACATCATCGACTCTCACGCAATCGCACGCTCTCTCGACGAGTAGTCACGTCATACCCAGGGTGCGGCTCAGGTGGGTGCATAAGCAATGTGCGTGCCTCGGTGTGCTACTGGGCCCTCGTCGTCAGATTTGCGTTCGACATCGTTGCGTACGGGCGACACCTCGTCCGCGAATGTCGCGCCGTGAAGGCGAACTCGAGCGCGGGTGACGGAGGGCTCCGTGGTCGGGCACGGGCCGTGACGCATCACGGAATAATTGAGATGGCTAACCGAGCATGTATTCGCTCGACACGGGGTGTCTCGAGTGCCGAATGGGCGCCGACGGAGCTCCCTTCGGGTCGGGTCTCGGGGCATCCGCGAGACACGTGTCAATCAACGGCCGCGGATCTGACGAGACTGAGTGCTCACGACGATGGTTGGATTACGACTCACGCGGCAAGTCGGCGAGGATCAGCTCGTTGAGTGAGCGCTTTGGGACGAAAGCCGTTCCCGAGTCATCGCGATATCTGCGCAATTCTTGAGTGGGACTCGTCGATGCCACCCGCACGTCCTCCTTGGGCCGCCCGAGCGCAACGACAACCAACACGTTGTAGCGGTCAGACAATTGAAGCTCGGCCTTCAGGCGAGCCCGGTCGACGCCGGTGACGAGCGAGCCACCGAGCCCTGCTTCGGTGGCTCCGAGAAGGATCGTGTGCGCCGCGATGGCAGCTTCGCTCCACGCATCGTTCCAAAGATGCGTGTCGAGCACGATGACTATGTATCCAGAAGGGCGATCACCTTCCGCAGGCCCTCTCCAAGAGCTGTCCATCCCAAACCAGCTCAAAGTCCTGAAGATTCGCGCATTCATTGCGAGACTTGCCGATAGGACGTACTTCAGAGGCTGGGCGTTTGCCCGAGAAGGAATGAATCGAGTCAGCTCGACAAGATTCCGCAGGAGATCTAGGCCCACGGCCTCGGTCTCGTGGAACCGCCGAATGCTACGATTTCGTTCGACGAGGTCACGAAGCATCCCATCCTCCAGTGCTGCGTGCCGTTACGGTCTCTAGGATGACGGTGGAAATCACGTGCTGCATGGCTCGGTGGCCCAAGGCCAGCTGCAAGCAGAGTGCCGACCCGTGTGGGTGCCGCGTTGGCGCTCGGCGAAGACAAATTTGAGCGCTGGACTCCGGTGCGGCCTGGAAAATGCTATCAGAGCGGACACTCATAATGCCGCGCTCAAGCAATTCGGTCCTGCCGGGGCTTGGCACCCACCATGTCTCGCTCCTCACCCGAGACCTCAAGGAATCAGTCCGGTTTTATGTCGAGGTCCTGGGGATGAAGAGCGTAGCGACGTTTGGACCCGTCGCTCAACCGATCCACTTACTCGACATCGGCGATGGAACGCATCTGGAGCTGTTTGCCCCTGCGCCCGGTGGTGTCACTCCGAGTGTCCAGGAGGCGCCATATCGCCATCTGGCCCTTCGTGTCCTCAACGTCCCGGCCGCGATTGAGCACGTCCGTGCGGCAGGAAGACCAGTCACAATCGAGCCGAAAGAGGTCGCGATCGGCGGGCAAGCGACGACGGTCGCATTCTTTGAGGGTCCCGGTGGTGAGGTCATCGAATTCTTTCAGGACTGCAAGAATGCCCTCGATGCAACGTAATGTGAGTGGGAGGGGAACCCGTGCGCGGCGACGATTGGGCTAGGCCTCTCGCCACGCAAGGAGGCGGCGCTCGCACCACACCAGCACGGCATTGAGGAAAAGTCCGAGAGTGGCGATGGTCACCGTGGCCGCGAGTATGGACGAGGCTCTCGCGGCTCCGTGGATCGATGACAAGTGTGCTGCACCCTGGAACGGATGGTGCAAGCTCTGGCGCCTTGTGTCTATTTCATCCAAGAACCTTCAATGGCGAGTCGCTGTTGCGTCGACCAACGGAACAGACATTGATACCCATCTCGGCCGTGCACGGACCGTTTCGGTGTACGAGGTCCACGCCTCCGGCGTTCACCATCTTCTAGAGCGAAGAACGGTTCCACCCCAGGAACGCCTGGAGTTCCATGCGCCCGAGACGTTGAGCCCATTCTTCGACGGCCTGGACATTGTCTTGGCGAGTCATGCCGGACCGACAGCCGTGCGCGCTCTGGCCCAGCGCGGGGTGAAACTGTTCACCATCGCGGGACCAATCGACCGTGCGCTTACGGCATTGGCGCGGCGAGGGGCCATTCTCGAGAACATGCCCTATCACGGCACAACATCTGGGGGAGGCGGGTGCGGCGGGGGCGGATGTGGTAACGAGAGCCGCTGCGGCGAGCCCCGGACAGCCAACCAGGAGCCGGACTGTGCGCATGGAGAGGTGCTCGGTGACGGTCGGACGTGACAGCGTCCGGCATTCGGCCGAAGCCAAACGAACATTAGTATTTCGACGAAACAGGCCGTGGCCGGTCACGGGCTCCAAGATGATGATCATGGCTTCGGCCGTGCCCGACGCTGGCTCGGCCTAGTCAAGTCGTCACCGGGGCGTAGGGCCACTAGCTCGACCCGACCACCATCGTCGCGTCGGACGTGGATTGCGGGTCTGGAGTCCACGGGAGAGCCTCGAGTCTTGTTCGCGAGGACCGGGCGGCCACGATCCAGCCCAGACGCTCCACTCTCGAAGCCAACAAGGCGGAAGAGACGACAACCTCGACAAAAATTCCGAGCCAACCGCCGAACGCTCCGAGTCTCAAGCCGTGACCAAGTCCCCAGGCGAATAGCGGAGTGGCGAGCCACGAGATGACTACGCCAACGACTGCGGCGAACCGAACGTCGCCGGTGCCCCGAAGAACGCATCGCGCGACGATGTTGACCGCGTCGACGATGCCAAACAGGGCCGCGAGCTGAAGTAAGCGGTAAGCCACCGCCGCCACCACGGCATCCAGCGTAAACATGCCAACGATCGCGTGACCGAACATCAACATTGCGGTCGAGCAAATGGCCGCGTATCCAGCAGCGACGGACGCCCCACGTCTTGCAATCGAGCGAACGAGGTCATCTCGGTTCGCGCCAACCGCCTGGCCACACAGGATCGATGCTGCCTCCCCCACAGCGACACACGGCAGGAACGAGAAGTGGACGATCTGAAGCGCGATCTGGTGACCCGCCATGTCCAGTTCGGAGAAGGTTGAAACTGCCACTGTAAGCGTCGCGAACGCTCCTACTTCGAGCATGAACTGGAAAGCAGTAGGAATACCCACTCGCGCCAGCTCAAGAATATGTCCGTATGTGAAGCAACCAATCCCTAAACCTCCCAAAACACGTTGGACGACAACAAGTACACCGGCCTCGACGCAATGCGCAACGATAGTGGCGATTGCAGCTCCTGCTACGCCCCATCCAAAACGAAAGATCAGCGTCACCGCTAGCGCCATGTTTACCAAGTTCGCTGCTACGGTCGCGACCATCGGCGAACGCACGTCCCCTTGCGCCTGCCGTACCTCGCGCAGAGCCACCTGTACAAGCACTACGGGTGCAGCGAGGGCCCGGATCCGGAGATATGTTCGTGCTGCAGCTCCGGCAGCTACGGTCGAAGTCATTCGACCAATCACCAATGAAGCAAGCTCTCCGGCGACCGTCGTGAGCACGCCTAGAGCCACAGCGGTGCACAGGGCCACGCCAACGTAGCCGATTACGGCATCGCGTCGACCCGCCCCCATGGCTTGGGCAACCAGCGTCTTGGCACCCTGAAGGAGCCCAAAGGAGAAACAGAGGAGCACGAATGCAGTCGTGCCCGCCAGTCCGACACCCGCGAGCTCCGCGGTACCAAGTCGTCCGACCAACAGCGTGTCCACCATGGTCATGATGCTGAATGAGACCATCGACACCGATGCAGGCCACGCCAGACGAAGAAGCGCGAGAAACGGTCGATGATGCCAGGAAAGAGCAGTCATGCGAAGCCCAAGCGAAGGAGTGCCAATGTCGATCGTGCCTGGACAAGCGTGAGGCAAAACGCACGCAAGAGTGCGAGGCCGACTCGAAACCTCGCGTCATTCAGAAATGGCATGTCATCGAACAACCGCCCTCGTGACAGGCAACAGCCATCCGCGTCACTCGATGGCGTACGACGGTTCATCAAGACATAGTAAGAGGTTGACCATGTCTCTTCTCCGTGTGAAGTATTCTCGCTCGAAAACGGGCATTGAATCTCGTAGTGACAACTTGTCATCGCTTGCGTAACCGATGCCACTCTCAATGGGGTACCGCCCGATCCTTGATGGCTTGTTGAACTCGTACACCGCCCAACGCGCCTAACGGTTGACTCAGTCGACGGCACAAGTCAAGGGCAGCCTCGACCGCACTCGCTTCAGCACTATAAATGACCCAGCGTCAAGCCGTGATACTTGATGGACCGTGCGCTGATTGTCGCCCGTTCCCATGATAGGCACTGGGCGGGCATCGCACGAGTGACCCTCTCGGCGGAGCCCCCACGAGTCTACTCGATTGAAGCGATGTTTGGGCATTCGCTGACGTCCCGGCATGCGTCTTGCCTAGCCCCGTGCCCGAGGCACCGTTGATACACGAAAGACACGGCACGAAACAATGCTCGCGTGCGTGGCACCCCGGGAATCACGACGTGCGACGCACTGCCACCCGCACCTGTGTCAACTGCACGGCTTGCCGGTATCGATAGCGCCATGGCCAGCACGACACCGGAGCAAAGCGTGACGCTCATGCGTTCGGCCTCAGCTGCCCGCGAAACGGCAGCGAATGCCGCTTTCCCCACAGTGTCCTTTCCTCCACGGGCGCTGTCTCTCGCAACGGGCGTTGTCGCACAGGCTGCGGGGCAGGCCTTGGCACGCGTCCAAAGATGGACGAGTGTTCTCTTGTTTGTGGCTCTTTGGGAGACAGTGCCTCGCCTTGCCACGAAGTTCGACCTATTCGACGCGACCTTCATTCCGCCGTTTTCAGCAGTTCTACGTGCGTTTTGGGACATGTGTCTCGATGGGACGCTAGTCAAGCACGCGTCCATAAGCCTGCAACGCTCTGCGATGGGCTTTGCTCTTGCCAACGCCATCGCCATTCCTCTCGGATTGGTCATCGGATCCTTCCCTGTGGTCGAGCGGTTCTGCGATCCGATTCTGCAGACGCTTCGCCAGACTGCGGCCATGGCGCTGTTCCCGGTCTTCATCATGCTGTTTGGCATTGGTGAACCATCGAAAGTGATCTTGATCTGTTGGGGTGCTCAGTGGCCGATCCTCCTGAGCACGATCGCGGGGGTCAAGACAATGGACCCTCTCCTGACCAAGGCAGCGCGGTCCATGAACAGCACCACTGCGCACCTGTTCCTCAAGGTCATGTTCCCCGCAGCGTTTCCATCCATATTCACCGGGATGAGGCTTGCGGCCACAAACTCCATTCTCATCCTGATTGCCGCAGAAATGATCGGCGCGGACCGCGGGCTCGGCTACCTCGTCTACGACAGTCAGGTTCGCTACGAGATACCTCTCATGTACGCTGGCATCAGCTCCCTGTCGCTCTTGGGACTCGCAGTAAATCACATCATGATGGCGATCGACCGGCGCAACTCCTGGACCAAGAAGGGATCACGATGAGCGGCAAAACGTACTTCAGAGCCGTGGCGCAGGGGCTGCCTGGAGTTGCGACCTTCCTCGCTCTCTGGGAGGTCATTCCTCGACTTGGCGTGCTCAACCCAGAGTATCTGCCGCCCTTCTCGCGAGTGGCCGCGGCCCTATACGAAATGCTAATCGACGGGACGCTGCTCAAGCATGTCACAATTAGTCTGGAGCGCTCGCTAGGGGGCTTTGGCCTAGCAGCGGCAATTGCAGTGCCCACCGGATGCTTGCTCGGCTGGTATCCCCGGATGGAGGAGTTTCTAGATCCCCTCTTGCAGCTCTTCCGTCAGACTTCGGTGCTCGCGCTGTTCCCGGTGTTCATTCTTGTGTTCGGGCTCGGAGAGTTCTCGAAGGTGTTTCTAATCTTCTGGGCAGTGCAGTGGCCGATCCTGCTCAACACGATTCTTGGTGTCAGAGAAGTGGACCCCCTCCTCATCAAGACGGCGCGGTCTATGGATCTATCGCGTTGGCAGCTACTCACGAAGGTGGTGCTTCCGGCAGCGTTTCCCACAATATTCTTAGGCATCCGACTAGCGGCAACCTACTCGATTCTCGTTCTTGTGGCCGCGGAAATGATCGGCGCGAAGTCGGGGCTGGGCTTTCTTCTGTTCGAAAGCGAACAGTTATTCAAGGTTCCCACGATGTTCGCTTCAATCGTTACTATGGCTCTCCTCGGGCTAGGCCTAAACTACGGCCTGGTCGCGCTGGGAGACCGCATCAACTCGTGGAAAGGCGTGGTCGACGGATAAACGAAACAGGCTGCGAGTGAAAAGGACTCCGATGACTCGACATGACTTCATGCTGGGGAGTCTTCTGGCGCTGCTGATGTGGGTCGCATTGACGGGATGCAAGACACACGAGGGTTCGCGCTATACGAAAGATGGCCTCTTCATCATCCGACTCGCGACGCCTGTGGGGTACTCGGAGGCACAAATCGCTGATGCCCTGGGTCTCTGGGCTGCAGAGGGTCTCCAGCCCGAGTACGTGGGCACCCTCAACCCCGGCCAGGAGATCAGCGCCGCTCTCTCCGGAAAGGTAGATGTGATCGGAGGTCATCCGAACACGATCGTCAAGGCCAGGCTGGCAGGCGCCAACGTGACCGCGGTTGTGAACGCCATGGTTGACGACAAGGACAACCCGCACATTGTCTACCACGTGCAGCGAACGAGCGGCATCACGGGAATCGAGGGCTTTCAGGAGCTCGCCAAACAACGCAAGATTAAGGTGGCCGTCGTCGCGCGCAACGGCTGTCCAGACTGGTACTTCGGCGAGTGGCTTGAGCAGGGTGGCATTTCAGATAGCTCAGTCGAGTGGGTTCTAATGCCCGCGAAGCAACAGCTTGAGGCGCTATCCAAGGGCTTGGTGGATGTAATCACGACGCATGCGCCCTTCATCAATGTGGCGGATGCGGACCCCGCGTTTCGCCGCGTGCTCTCGAGTTGGGACATTCTTGGAGACCCTGCAGCTGGCTCTTCCGTGCGTAGCCTTACTGACCGATTTATACGTGAGTATCCGAATGCCGTGCGAGCGTTCGTTCGCGTGTACCGTAAGGCCTACAAGTGGTCCAACGCGAATCAGCAGGAGGCGCGTGTTCTGTTCGGGCGGCTTTATAATCTAAAGCCAGAGCAGGTGTCGATCCTGTCCTGGAATGAGCGCGATTGGATCAACGACTCCGACATCAATCCCTGGATTGTGCGGCAAGTACTGCACAGAGACATCAAGCCCGACGCTCCCATCCGAGCCAGTGATATCTACACCAACGAGTACAACAGCTACTGGATCGATGCTGGTCGGCCGAATACGGTCGTACCGTTTACGATGGCACAGGGAGAAGCACTTCGGAGGAACAGAAAGTAAGCACGCATCCATCGCTGTGGTCGCGACTAAGTCCACGGCTCATCGCCTCGCGCGCCTGTCGCCTGAGAGAGCACTGACTGGTTGTGTAGGGTCGCCGTTCAGAAAGCGTGGCCATGGTAAGAGCGCCTTCTTCTACGCGACGACGAATAGGCGACACGTTGGGATGCTTGCTCGTTCGGCCCCGTGCCACTACTCTCTCTCATCGGTAATGTGGCGAGGAGCGAAGCCATGGCGATTAGACGGCAGATGTGCTTGTGTGCAGGTGGACTTCTACTGGCGCTCCTATTGAGCCAGTGCAAGACCAAGAGTGAATCGCGATACACCAAGGATGGACTCTTCATAATACGAATTCCCACGCCGACGGACTGCTCGGAAAACCAGATAGCCGACGCGATCGGTTCGTGGAAAGAGGAGGGCTTGCAGCCGGAGTACATTGGGGTGCTCGCCCCAGGCGAGGTAGTCACCGCAGCCCTGTCGGGGAAGGTCGACGTCATCGGGGGTCATGCAAATGGATTTGTCAAGGCTCGTCTTGCTGGCGCCAAGATTACCGCGGTGGTCAATGCAATGGTGGACACTAAGGAGAACCCACACGTTGTCTACCACGTCCTTCGCAAGAGCGGGATACGTGGGATCGAAGGGTTCCGCGAGATCGCCAAGCAGAGAAAGATCAGGGTTGCCGTGGTCGCTCGCAACGGATGTCCTGACTGGTACTTCGGCGAATGGCTCGAGCGTGGAGGCATTCACGACGAAGCGGTGGACTGGGAAGTGATGCCTGCCAAGCAGCAGCTGGAAGCCCTCTCCAAGGGCTTCGTGGATGTCGTCACCACGCATGAGCCATTCATCAACGTGGCCGATGCGGATCCAAACTTCACTCGGGTACTTTCAAGCTGGGATATCTTGCAAGACCCTGCGGCTGGCTCTTCCGTTCGTGGGCTTACGGACAAATTCATCAAGGAGTACCCAAACATTGTAGGGGCATTCACGCGAGCGTACCGAAAAGCACACAAGTGGACCAACGCAAACCCGGACGCCACGAGGGTCTTGTGTGGGAAGCTCTTTAACATAAGACCGGAGCAAGTGTCGATTCTGACGTACAACGACCGCGACTGGATCGACGACTCGGACGTTAACCCGTGGATCGTTCGGCAGGTCATTCACAAGGACATCAAGCCAGACGCGAAGATCAGGGCGCGCGACATCTACTCGAATGAACTCAACAGCTATTGGATTGCTGCGGGACGACCCAATACCGTGTTCCCGTTCGACCTGACCCAGGCTGTGCAGGAACTGCGGGCCAAGAAGGACTGACCGAGATGCGTCGAGGGCGCTGGCTATGCGGTATGCGGTCGCCCTCACCCGTCACCGTCGGAGCGACCGCGGCGACGTAAACCCAACTGCTCGAGCGATGGGCCGATTGGAATCAGGCAGGAGCCGACAAGCCGGGCGTGACTCAGCCGAAGACACTGGTGTCCAACGTGTCCTGAGTGTCGAGCTGCTAGAGAGTCTGGTTTCAATCGGCGAGAGCGCGTTGGAGGACTCGGTGACGAGACCAGCCGGAGAGTAAGCAGAAGAGGTGGCGCAGGCTGCGGAGAGGGTCGACCTAGTGCAGGCTGAACTGGCGACGGCAGCGCGACCAATCCTTCCACCACCTCCGGTGGATTCCGTATCGCGGAGCGTAGGGCGCCGAAGTCAGTCGCTCGGCCTCCAGTGCTCCACATGCTCTCGCACCCCCCACTCGCCGCCATCGCTTGTCGTCTCCCCCAACAGCTCTTAGCACTACTGCCGCACGCTGATTCAAGGCGGTTGCCGCTCATGACGGCGTAGGCAGCACGGACATCGAGGCAGCCACCAGACCAGGGCTCTCGCAATCGCAAGACGGAATGTGATGATCGAATCTGCGAAGTGTCGTTCGGGCCGGACGGTTGTTCGTGTCGTGGGCACTCGTCCGTCCGGCCTCGGGGGGAAAAGCCCGCGCGCGTTCGGCGATGAGGAACGCGTAGCAGGCGAGAACGCAACTGACGTGATGCTGCCATCCCGGGTAGGTGCGCCCCTCGAAGTGGTCCAAGCCCAACTCGCCCTTGAGATCTTCATACATGCGTTCGGTGCGCCAGCGCTGTTTGATTCGACGGACAAGCTGCTTGCGAGTGCTGGTCTTGGGCAGAGTCGTGAGCACATAGTGGTCCACGGGGGAGTCGCGATCGATTTTGTCGAGGATGAGCCACTGCTCCTCGCCGCGCCGGTTGTTGCCGGTGACGGGGCGCACCCGAAGCGTCGCGAATTGCGCGCTCAGTGCCCGGCGACTGCCCTGGCGCCAGGTGACCTTGCGATAGCTGCGTTCGCCGATGACCTCGGCGATCGTCCCGACGCTCATCGGATCCGTCTCCGATCCGTCGTCGCACACGATGACGACGCGCGTGGGGTGATGCACGTCGACGGCGTAGTCGAAACCGAGTGCGCGAATCCCGTCGCGGAATGGGCTCATGTCTCCGTATCCGCTGTCGGCGAGCAGCAGTCCGCGTGGGATTCCGGCTTGTACGGTTCGCTCAATCAGATCGAGCGCGATCCGCCACTTCGGTCGATACACCACGTCGTCGGGGATGTGCGCGACCTTGCAGCGCCCACGATCGTCGGCCCACGACTGCGGCAGGTACAGGTCCATGGCGACCGGCATGTGCATCGTGGCCGTCGCGACCGTCACACTCACAGCAATCTGACAATTGCCCGTCTTGCCCAGTGTCCCGCTGTACTGGCGTTGCACCCCCGGCGACTTGTCGCCCTGCTTGGGAAAACCCGTGTCGTCGACGATCCAATCACTGACGGGCTCGCGTACCGTCATGGCATCTACGCCGTAGTGCGCCGCGTACTCGCGGACCGCGTCGTCCGACCAGGGAGCGACTCCCACGAAGTGAAGTAGCCGATCGTGGTACGCGCGGCATAACGCGGGATCTCCGCACGCGCGCGACGCTATCGGCTCGACGCTCTTTCTCTCCCCATCGCCGAACAGGCCCATCGCGTAGAGCGCGAACGACTCGCGGCGGTCCTGTCGCTTGAGAATCGCACCGATTCCGTCGAAATATCGACCGAGACGACTCTGTCCGGAAGCGTCGAGTTCGTAGGACATGACCACCCGTCGCACACCTCGCTCACGCGGGCCAAGAATGCTGCGGCAGTAGTGTTAGGCGATGGCCGCCTCGTGTCAAGAAAGCGCAAGTCCCAACCGGTGCGCTGCGCGAGGCGTGGAGTCCCATCGCCGGTGCCCTTGCCAACGACCTCGGAAGTGGAACCGGCTTCAGAAGTTGTAGGCCACCTTGCCGTAATAGAATCCACCGAACGGTGAGAATGGCGCTGGACCGTAGTAATATTCCCACGAACCGCTGGTGGGGTCGCCGGGACCATTCTTGTCTGGATAAACGCTGAAGACGTTATTCGCGCCAATCGAAAACTCCACCCCGTCCTTCGTCATGTAAGTGAAGTCGACGTCGGTCAACCACTTTGCTCCGTAGTAAGTGTCCTGTGAGGCGAGCTGGCTACGCACCCAGTCGTAGGCGCCGTAGCGAGTCTCGGTGAGAGTCAGGCGCACGGGGCCAGCATGCCACCGCCCCGTGAGTATAAGCTTATCACGCGGCGTGTTCACAGTGAGATCGCCCGCGACAGAGCGCCCGAAGAACACGAGATTGCTGGTGGGGCCCCCGTGCAGCGCCGCGAGCGCGGGGGGTGTGGCGTTGACCTTTGTGATCTCTGTAACGTTGTAGTTGAACGCCGCACTCACATACACCGTACCCCACGGGCCAAGAGGGCGCGACCAGTCTGCCACAATGTCGACCCCGCGCGTGCGGGTCGATGCCTGATTGGCGAAATAGTAGACCCACTCCGTACCCGTGTAGCCGTTCGCCTGGAGGGCCGGAGCGATCGCAGGTCCAAGCAGGGCGGTTGTGCGCCCGATGCGGTCACTGATATCCACCTCGTAGCCGTCCACGGTGATGTTTAGCCGGTCAAACGGACGAGCCACCGCACCGAGGCCAATGTTGACAGACTCTTCTGGCTTTAGCTCCTGAGCTCCCAGGGCTCGCGCCAGCGGGGATCTCGTCGGCGCCAAAATTGAGTAGCTCGGCCCCGTCGCTCCCGTCAGGGGATTGGTGTTGGTACGGTTGTCCGTCTCGGCGTAGCCAATCTGCGTGAGAGATGGAGCTCGAAAGCCCGTCCCGACGGTGCCGCGAAGGGCGAGCTGCTGGAGGACATCAATCCGAGAGTTGAGCTTGCCACCAATGGTGTTGTTCCCGGAGTCGTCGTAGTGCTCGGCCCTGACGGCGACATCATTGTACCAAGCCTTGGTGGGATAGATAGCCGAGTCGACGTATCCAGAGAACACGTTTCGCGTGAGACTCACGGCATCAGATGGTCGAATGGCGATACCGGCCTGGGCACCGACGGCTGCCGGCTTCCCGACGTTGGGGTCGCCCTCTTGGTCGCCCGGCTGAAAGACATAGCCGCCATTCTCGTATCCCAGGGGATCCCCGGCGTAGGTTTTGAACCGCTCGGTACGAAGCTCGAGTCCGCCAGACAGTTGCAACGGCTGCGGAAGGCCGACGTCAAAGCTGTGGGTGAGGTCTAGATTCTGCGTCCACTGCTCGAACTGGTATCCAGCAAGATAGTTGAACGACTGTGGCGACGTCGGTCCGAGCGAAGGATTGATCGTCGAGTCACTGTATTGAATCAGGTGATTGAGCCCGTAAGACGAGCTCAAGTCGATCTTTACACCAGACACCTCACCCTTCCCTCCCGCGACGACCTGGAGGTCATACTCCCGGGTATTATTGAGCGGAAAGTATCCGCTCGGAAAGACCGTCGAAAAGCTGGCCAGGCCGTTCGGCTTTCGATAGATGTTGCCCTCCTCGGTCCATCGGTACCCAACTGTGCTAAATGAGTAGAATGTGATATCGTGAAAGGGCGTCTCGAGATTGTAGGAGAGGTTGCCGGCCTCTACGGCAGGGTCGCCGTGGTGTGACCCATCCCCGTTCCAGTATGCGTTCTTCAAGTTGGTGGCTGGCGCCCAGTTGGGGCCTGTCGCTGGAAAGTCACTCCAAGACATGCCTCGATTACGAGCGTCCGCGGTCACGTGGAGAAACCCTTTGGGTCCCAGGTGGAATCCCACATCGGCTTCGGCCTTGTCGGCGTTGAGGTCGCCATTCCCTTGATAGAGGCGACCGGCCAACAGGCCAACGTGCCCTCCTGTTGGCTCCTTCTTCAGAACCACATTGATGACGCCCGCAACGGCGTCGGATCCGTACTGAGCCGCAGCGCTGTCTTTAAGAATCTCTATGTAATCGATAGCGCTCGTTGGAATCATGTCCATGTCGACCGGATTGACACCGCTCGTGTCGCCCGCAGCACCGGTGATTTGAGTGCCGCTATGCCTGCGTTTGCCATTGATAAGGACCAGCGTGTAGGCGGGGCCGAGTCCTCTGTTGATCACGGGTCGGACAATAGAACCAATGCCAGCCGAGCTCGTTCCGAAGTTGATTGATGGCAAGAGCTTTGCGATGGCTTCGCCGAGCTCGGCGCGTCCAGTCTTGACGAGAGCCTCTCCGCTCACCACATCGATCGGTGCGGGACTCGTGGCAACCGTTCGAGGTGGACCTCCGCGGACGCCAGTGACAATCACGGTGCTGAGTGTCGAGTCATCGTCACTCCACGAGGAGCGGCTGTCCCCCGTGTCTGGATTGGAGGGCTGTGGCGATTCGCCCTGAGCGGGCTGCGGCGAGCCAGGTTCAGCGGGACCCTTGGACTCAGACGGGGACGGTACAGTGCCAGCGTCGGAGGATGGGCCAGTCAGTACGGGCGGAGCTGGCGGAGAATTGGCTAGACCTGAGGCCGACGGCGCGTCGGTTGGGGACTGGCCCGTGGTCCCGGCATCTGACGGCGCTTGTGCTGATTGCACCTGCGCGTAGGCATTCGCGGCGACCGCGCTTGACACCACGACACACATCCATAACGCCGTCTTCATGAGCGCAGCGTCCCGTCTCGTGATCGGCTGGACCATCGTTGGAGTCTCCAATCGCATTCGGTTAGATAACCAGCATCGTTGAGTTCATCTTCATAAGTGCGCACCAGTTGCGGTCGAGACGCGCATTGCGCTGAACGCAGCAGACAATCGATGAGCCGCCTGACCTATGACCGCCGATTGCGGCGACGCGATAGCATAGCAACGAGGGCGACACTCAATCCCGCTATCGTGGCGATACTTGGGGGAGCGCTATTCGCAACACTGCAGCTCTCACCAGGTAGATCGAGGTCTGGGACGCTTGCGGGCGCGCTGGACGCGTCCGAAGCATCCGCAACGAGCGCATCGCTTGCCGGTGAGCCGTCCGCGATGACCGAGTCGCCACCATCCGGCGAGGTTGCATCCCCACCTACGTCCGAGCCGTCCTCGGTGGGCAAGACGCTCTCATCCACGTCGCCGTCACTCGTGTCGCCCGCATCTGCGTCTGCTAAAGGCTCCGAGGCTCCCGCTTCGAACGCCAGTGCCCTTGCATCCGCGCCAGCATCGCCATCAGCCCTCGCCAAGTGACTGGTCGCACTCGTCGCGAGAATGCAGACTGAGCAGATTATAACACGAGTGAACATGATCCTAGTCTCCTTAGCGCTGCTGTGTAGGCACGAGCGTGAGCGTCAGGGCGAGAGCAGTGTGGAGCAGCCCGATGTCTGATGTGGAAAACAAGCGTCTGTGGCGCCTGACCACTCACGAGTTCGGTCGGTAGCGAGACGTGGGCGTCAGGGTCGACGGCGACCAGACGTCGCTGCGGGCGTCCGGGCGCAAAGAGACAGATCAGCGATGTCTTGCGCGACGCCGAACGAGTGCGAGGGCGAGAAAGGCGCCCCAGGGCCCTAGGAAAGGGAGACTTTGGCGAGGATGTGCGGCATAACTGCAATCATCACTCGCCAAGTCGATGTCTCCAGGACTCGCCGGCGCTGCGGCCGCATCAACCCCAGCCTCCGCGACTTGCGTATTGTTCGCGTCGACCTGTCCGTCGTCAGCATCTCCCTGTCCGTCGGTCAGGGCGACATCGCTTGAGAACGCGTCTTCGGCGCCACCATCATCGCCAGTGACACTCGCATCAGTTGACGCCGCTTCCCCGTCATCCGCATAGGGAGCATTCACGAGTACGCCGCTGGCATCGCCGTCGACGGCTTCGGAGGCGTCGGCAGATGTTGCCGAGGAATCCAATGACCTTGACCCGTCAAGCGTATTGGCGTCAGAATCCGCCATGGCGACTGACGTCGTACTCAGTGCCGATAGGACGACAAAGGACCACGCACTGTACCGATGAATCATGAACGATGAATCTCCTAAGTGTCAGGCAAATGGTCGTGCGGCCCGCCTCGAATCGACGTGCGGCAGTAATGCTAGTCGAAGACCTTTCCAGGATTCAGGATGCCGTTGGGGTCAAATGCGCGCTTAATGGCTCGCATGAGAGACAGCTCGACAGGATCAACGATCTCTTGAAAGGCCCGTTTGCGTTTCAGTCCGATACCGTGTTCGCCCGAAAGACGCCCGCCAAGGCTGTATGCGATCCGGTACAAGTCCCGCCGAAAGCGCTCATGGGCCTCTGGCCAGGTCGACACGGGAACGGTGCCTGGCATGACCCGCAGGTGCATGTTCCCATCGCCGGCGTGCCCCGCCAGTCGGAACTCGAAGTGGTACTGCGTGACGAGTGCCTCGAGCTGTTCGACGAACGTCACGAGATCCTCTACCGGCAGTACGAGGTCCTCTCCCGCAGCCACTGGAAAGTCCTTCTCCAACGCCTTTCCCCAGCTACGACGCGCAGCCCACACAGCTGCGCTATCTGCGATGGGGTGAACCGAGAGGCATCCGTAGTGACGCGCCTGTGCTTGCAGGCGCTTCCACTTCGTGGTCGCCTCCTCCTCTCCGGAGGCTTCGCACTGGACGAGAAGAACGTCGCCCTCGGGGGCGCCGAAGAGGCTTTGTCCGCCGTACCGCTCCATGGCCAGAACGGTGCGGTAGTCAAGCACCTCGAGAGTCGTCGGGTCGAGGATGGGGTCGTGACGGAGCTCCTCGACGAGCCCGAGACAGAGTGCGAGACTGGGGAGAACAACCTGGAAGTCGGGCCATTGCGGGGCAAGGCACCGCAACCGGAGGGTCGCACGAGTCACGATTCCAAGCGTCCCCTCCGATCCACAAAACAGACGAAGGAGGTGGTAGCCCGTCGAGTTCTTCTTGAGGCGGCCACCGAGAGTCGTGCGCTGGCCCTGCGGGGTTACGATCTCCAATTCGAGCACCTGGTCAGACGTAACACCGTATTTGACTGCCCTATTGCCTCCCGCGTTTGTGGCGATGTTGCCGCCGATGACGCAGGCGTCGTTGCTGCATGGGTCGCCAGCATAAAGCAGCCCATGTGTCTGTGCGGCCAGCTGAAGGTCCACAGTGCGTACTCCAGGCTCAACGACTGCATAGCGTGCCCGAACATCGATGCACTGGATACGATTCAGACGGACCAGGTCAAGGAGGATTCCGCCGAACAGGGGAACAGCCGCACCGGTAAGACCCGTGCCCCCGCCACGAGGGGTCACCGGGATGCGTTCACGGTTCGCAAGGGTCAGAATCTCGACAATCTCGTCCACGCATCCCGGGCGGACGACGACCTCCGGTGGGTTGGGTGGATCATTTCGTGTTGCAGCATCGAAAGCGAGGCTGCGACGGGTCTCGAGGTCGTCGAACACGTTGGGTGCCCCGGCAATGGTTCGTAGGGACTCGACCAGAGCGCAAGTGACGGGCTGAAATCGAGGCCCGTCGACCAGCAAAGTGGAAGCACTCGGGGGGACATACGTATTGATGGCCAATGTCATGACTTCGCTCGCACCACGCACACAGCGGAAAGGCGACCAAGCTTCGACAACAAGCGACTCGCTGGATGACCGAAGCGTCGGCGGCAATGGCATTTGCATCGCAAGACGGGTGACGCAGCGCCAGGAGAGCGACTCATGTGCGTGAGTTCTGCAAGGCCCATGCCCGCGCATTCCAGAGCGATGAGGACTCGTCAGAAGGTCTCAGCAAGATAACCCGAGCACCGGGTAGCCTCTGGTGCTTGTGCGAGCTCCATGAGGGCTTCAAGCAAGAGACCGCCAGAAGCCCCAAGCCATCGGCTCGCACCGGCGCTAGAACGGACCGTGACCCGTGACAGGCCGTGGTCTACCACAGGTAGGTCGTCGAGCCCCGGCTCGGTGGCAGATAGAAAGAACATTGACCATAAATGCCTGTTTCGTGGATGGCGCTCTGGCCTGTGCAGCGCGCTCCCTTCCTGACTGAATAGACGAAGCAATCTCGACGCAGTGGATTCTCATCGCACGTCGTGACAGTCGTGGCCTTCACTCACAACACAGAGGCTCGCAATAGCGCCGTTGAGCATGGCGCGGATGATGTCGGCGCGTGCGCGGTCCGTCGAGGTCTCGGCTCCGACGAGGCTGGCCAACCTACGCCCGATGCTGGCAAGTGGAAAGGTGGAGAGGGCGAACTCCGGACAGTCCTCCCACTGCGCCAGCCACTTCATCACGTGGAGGGCATCGGCAGATCGTAGCACCGTGACAGGTGATGGCCTGAGCTCAATACTTGGACCTTCCCAGGACAGGACCTAGATGGGCATCCGCCCCGAACACACGGCCCGCCTTCGCTGCGGCACGTTCCGATCCTTGTGCGCCAACTCGGCCGCTAGCGAGCCACTGCGACGAGGAACGGTTCTTGCGTCAGTCCTGGCCATCCACGCCCTTCCACGCACCGGCAACGAGCCACCCCCATCGGACAAGTAAACAAGCATGAGCGAATACTCCGGCATTCGAGAAGACAGACCGAACAGCTTCCATGACGGTGGTGGCCATAGTCTTAAGTTGGCGACCGAGTTTCAGAAGGGTTGCCTCAAGAAGGCAGAGCGGCGATTCAGTCAGGGCCTGCAATGCCAGGAAATCAATAGCATTTCCGCGCTCCTATCGATGGAAGATTCGGTCTTCGTCGTCCACGCCCCCCAGGGCTGCGCAGGTTGCGCCAGTTTCGCAAACGACCTCTACCGTGTCGGGCAGGCTCACAGACATCAACGAGTGATCCGAAACGCGCGCATCCTGGTAACAAACTTGGATGATAAAGACGTCGTGTACGGAGGGGAGGACAAGCTGCGCGCTGCCATACTGACGGCCAATGAACGGTACAAGCCAAAACTGATCTTCTTGTTCGCTTCGTGCGCCTCGGGCATCATCGGTGATGACATAGATGCGGTGGCGCGAACACTGCGAAGCGAAATCGCGCCCATCCTCGTGCCAATCCACTGCGAGGGATTCAAGTCAAAAGTCTGCGCGTCGGGATTCGACACCGTATTCCTGTCTCTGGCAAAGTTCGTTCTGGATGGCCAGACCATCCCAAGAGAAGCAGGGCTCGTCAACCTGTTTGCTCCAACCACAGTCAGCCACAAAGACCAGCTCGAAATCGAGCGCATGCTGGCCGTTTTGGGGCTGAAAGCCAACTACATTCCATTCTATAGCTCACTCGACAAGATCCGCCGCATACCCGCTGCCGAGGCATCCACGGCAATCTGCAAGGTCTTCGCGGACGAGTTCATGAAGCAGCTGGAGCGCGACTACGGTATCCCGTTCTCTCACACCGTCATGCCGATCGGGGTGCGCAACACCGATGCGTGGTACCGCGGTGTGGCGCGTCTCTTTGGCAAGGAGAAGGAGGCCGACGCCCATATCGCAAGGGAGCACGAACGCGTGATGCCTCAACTAGCTGATGTCCGGCGCCGTCTTGAGGGCAAGCGAGTCTTCATCTGCGGCGGAACCGGGCGGTCCTTCGCGGCTGCCGCCCTGATCGACGACTTTGGGATGAAGTTGGTTGGACTTGAGACCCCGACCTACGATGAAGACGCTCAGGTGGACATCGAGTATCTGAACGGCATTCACGGTGACTTCGTGGTGGATGTGGCCAACATGCAACCGTTCGAGCAAGTGAACCTGGTGCGCAAGCTCAAGCCCGACGTGTTTATTGGCGTGCCCAGCTGGGCAGCGCGACTGGGAATTCCGACAACCCACGTGTTAGACATGAAGCGGCCAACCATGGGATACGACGGGATCCTCTACCTGGGTCACAAGATTGCTGACCAGGTCGAAAATCCCGGCTTCAACAAGAAGCTAGCACGGCACGCACGCTTGCCGTACAAGCCATCCTGGTACGACGACGATGCCTTCAAGTTCATCAAACCGATAGAGGACCGGACATGCCCGTGATCACGGAAGGACCGCGTGGAAACTGTGTCGTGGGGGGTATCAATGCGGTGTTGTCGGCAATCCACAAGGTCGTGCCGATTTACCACGCGGGTCCCGGTTGCTGCATGCAGACGACTGCGGGCGAGGCTGGACAGGCCGGAGGAAGGTCGCCATTCTATGTTTCTGGCGTTTCGACTCCATGCACGAACATGCTCGAACGCGAAGTGGTGTTCGGCGGGACAGACCGGTTACGCGAGACCATTGATGGTGCGCTGGAGATTCTCGATGCCGATGCATTCTTCGTCCTAACGGGTTGCACCGCGGGCATAAACGGTGATGACATCAAGGGTGTGGCCGGAGAATTCAGATCAAAGCAGCTTCCGGTGTACCCGATTGAGAGCCCCGGCTTCGTGGGGGAGAGCTACCGCGGATACGAAATCGCGTGGCAGGCGTTGTTGGACCACATCGTCAAGCCTCGCGCACGAGAGCCCGACCTAGTCAACCTATTCGGCATCATGCCGTACCACGACCCATTCTGGGAGGGCAACTTCGAAGAGCTGACACGGATCCTGGAGCGGTTGGGCCTCCGCGTGAATACATTTGTTACGCGTCATCAAGGCATCAGTCATATTGAGGGGTCGTCCGCAGCAGCTCTCAACATCGTTATGTCTCCGTGGCTGCTGAGAAGCCTGTCCGAGGAGTACAGCAAACGGTTTGGCGTTCCAACATTGCGCTGGCCAGGTTTGCCCATCGGAGCGTCGGACACGTCTTCGTTCGTTCGATCGGTTGCGAAGGCACTGGACATCGAGGAGCGCGCCGAGAAGGTGATCGCCGCGGAGGAGGACTATGTCTATAGCTATCTGGAGACAGCCATCGGCGCACTCAGCTGGAAGCGATTCGCTGTCGTAGGGGACGCCAACATCGTCATCGGGGTGACACGCTTTCTGGCAAATGACTACAGTTTCACTCCGATCGTGTCAATCGTTACGGATCCGGTAACTCGCCAAGAGGATATCGACGAGATAACATCGCAGCTTGTGGGGCTCGAGTACGCCCGACCTCCGAAGGTTGTGTTCGAGACCGACCAGTGGAGGATCCAAAGAGAGCTGGAGTCTCACGAAGAGGTTACGCTTGTGATTGGGAGCACCAATGATCGTGAGTTCGCGCTGGAGCGCGACATTCAGTGCAGCGTCATGGCGTATCCAATGACCGACCGACTGGTGTTCAATCGAACGTATGCGGGATACCGGGGCAGCCTCACTTTGATAGAGGATCTCTACGACAACCTTTAGGCGTCGAGGTGACTCCCGTTCGAAGGCCGGGCGGCTGGCCTCGTCTGTCGGTCCGCGACTTTGCGCAATACCGCAAAGACCTTCTCGTTGTCGGCGACGGTTCCAAGCGTGATGCGTAACCATGTCGGCATGCCGAATTCGACGCCGGACCGAAGCAAAATCCCGTGCTGGAGAAACAGGTTGCTCATTTCGTCTCCGTCACGACCGGTGTCGACCGTGATGAAGTTCGCCTGGGTGGGAATGAACGTCATGCCCAACTCGGCACACACGCGTGCGTACGCCTCCTTGGCCGCGGCATTGTTGTCGAGGACGCTGCGGACGAACGCGCTGTCGTCGAGAGCGGCGAGCGCTGCGACCTGCGCGAGGTGATTTACGTTGATTGGTGGTCGAACCTTGTCCACGGCGGCTATGAGCTGTGGCTGTCCGATGCCGTACCCTATTCGTAGCCCCGCGAGACCGTAGAGCTTCGAAAACGTTCGCAATGACACGACATTGGGGAACTCAGACATCAGCAAGAGCGCATCTGGGCGCTCCGGAGCGTCGGCGTACTCGATGTAGGCTTCGTCGAGGACGACAAGAATCGAACTCGGAAGACGCTTGAGGAAGGTCACGAGCTCGCCATGCCGTAGAGATGTGCCCGTGGGATTCTGGGGGTTGCAGATCCAAACCAGCTTGGAGCGAGCACTGACGGCCCCCAAGATCGCGTCGAGATCAGTCCGGTGGGCTCGCAATGGCACGGAAACAACGCGGCCGTCCATGGCCCAAGTAGCCACCTTGTACCATCGAAAGGAGGGCTCTGGTACGATAGCTTCCTCTCCAGGGTTGAGAAACGTCTGGGCGACCAACGACAGGAGCTCGAACGAGCCATCGCCGAATACGATCTGGTTGGGCGCAACCGCTAGCTTCTCTGCGAGCCGCAGTCTGAGGCGCGTGCACGCAGGGTCAGGATAGCGATGGATTCCTGCGGTTGCGGCAGCGAGCGCATCCAGCACGAGAGGAGAGTGGCCCAGGTTGTTCTCGTTGCCAGCCAGTCGCACGATGTCAGGTGAGCGAGAGTCTCGGCGCAGCGACTCCTGGGAGCGAGCGGGTCGGTAGGGCTGGATCTGGTCTAGAGACGTTCGATGTTGCATCTGGCTCTCTCAGCAAGAAGAGATAGACCCGTTGGTCACTCGTCCAGAAGTGCTGCGTCTCACGGGTCTTGCGAGCATGCTCGGTCACTGGACGACATCATGGACTGCCCCAAAGGTTGCGATGGACGACCTCGCGCAACGGCCTGCGCTCGCGCGGTGGTGGTGCCTCATGCGGATATCCGAGCGGCGTCATGATCAATGGATCGATGCCGTCGGGAATCCGAAGCTCGGCTCGAACTACGCCGGCGTCGAAGGCGCCAACCCAACACGTTCCGAGACCCTCCGCCGTCGCTGCGAGAACGAGATGGTCGAGAGAAATGGATACGTCAATATCGCGATAGTCGCGAGCGCTTGGGTTTGCCGGGTTCCTCGAAGGCTCGCCGCAGGCACAGACAATCACCGGGGCATTGAAGAACCACTCGCGGTCGTAAGCACGCCGCAGTCTCGCCCGAATCCGCGAATCGGTGACGACAACGTAGTGCCACGGCTGCTTGTTACGGGCAGACGGGGCGCGCAGAGCAGCCCCAAGAATGCGCGCAAGGACGTCCTCCGATATTGGATCGCACCGGTAGTTACGGATGCTGCGGCGACGAAAGATAACGTCGTAGAATGCTGAAGTCTGGCTCTCCAAGGCGCCTTTGCTCCCCGCAGCGGAGGGGTGGAGATCGCTCCACGAACCGCCCATGCCGCCAGCTGCGCTGTAGGCATTTGCGGTGCTGGATATTGAAGCATCAGAGTCGATGGTCATGATAGGTTCGAGCCTCGCCGTTCAAGATGGGCCCCTTGGAGGTTGGGAGCGACGGAGACGCAAGTCGAGTCTCCGCGTTGGGACCACGCCCGTTGCGAATGTAGGTGAAGGGATCCGCGGCGAGCCACGACTTCTTGTACGGAGACGCCGTCGTCTCCCCAAGTGTCGTGAAGTAGCTGGGGTTGCGCAGCACACGTTGCAGACGTGTGGCAACCTCGAAGATGCCTTGATATCCCATGTAGTTGTTGTTGGGCCCAAAAATGGGTAGCGTTGGTATCCCAAGCTTGGCGGTCCAGACGTTGCCACCGACGTGGCCAACATAGATGTCGGGCCTAAGTCGGTTGAGCAAGTTCACCTGCTCGAATGGCTGCGATGGTCCGACGTTGACGGGGAGGTCTGGATCAAGATCCTGAAAGAGGACGTCTCCGTACCGATCGTAGTGGTGAGCGCGCACTGCCAGCACTTGCATGCCCAGGTCCTCCTGGAGAAGGATGGCTTGGGCTCCGGCTCGGATCTCACCCGCACTCACGAAGGTGCGCTTGCCTCGAAGGGTGCCAAGCAACGGCTCCAGAGCTCTGCGAATCTCGCCCTCCTCAGCAGAAACGACTCGTTCTGCACGATCCCGAACATTAAAGAAGTCCGCTATCTCGAACAGCCATTTGCGCGTGTGCGTCGTCCCTATGGGAATGGTATTGAGAAGATATGGGACGCCGTACAGCTCCTTCAGATGCTCCACGAAGTAGTCATCGTGGGTCGCGCAGATGCTGACGGACAGAGCAGCCTCCTTTGCCTGCAAGAAGCGCTCGGGAGTGGCGAAACACGGAAGGATGTTGACCTCCAGACCAAGGGCCTGGATGAGGCGTTTCAACTCGAGCTCGTCGCCTCGGCTCATCGAGGCAACGTTGAGCAGATTCACGGTGCGCTTCCTGCGCTCGTCGTTTGCGCGCCTCTCGCTCTCATCGGAGATCACCGGAGCAGGCTGTCGGTCGCTCTCCTGCAGAAGATACTTCAGCATGGCGTGGTAGACGACGTCGTAGGCGGTGGCCACGATCTTCGTCTTGAATCCGGCGCAATGGAGCGGTAGTATCTTCGCCCGAATGTCCGCCTGAGCCTTCTGGACGACACTGTCCACGTCGTCTCCGATGATGGCTGGAACGCAGGTGCAGGCCACGAATATGACTTGTGGATGAAGTCGCCTCTCCACCTCTCGGAGGGTAGCCTCAAGGCGTGCCTCGCCGCCGTTGACGACTTCGATCTCGCCGAGGTTGGTCGTGAACCAGAAGTGGCCGATATTCCCGGTGTTGCCGCGCGCAGCTTGATTCTGCTTCGATAGCCCAGCCATCGAGAGAAGGCAGCTACCGCAACCCGATGGGCCGTGAAACACGATCACGGACTCTGGGATGGTTCCTGCGATGGCCATGGATAGCATCAACTGACAGCCGCTCGACTGAGAAAACCCGCGGCTGTAGTTTCCAAGACAGCCGCCCTTGGAGCCACTGACGAGCCCACATGCGGTTCCGCCAAACGCGTTACAAGCCTTCAGACGCTCTTCGCGCGTCGGAGGGCCACTTTTGTCGAGAGTAGTCATGGGGATCCTTCCGATGTCTATCGGCCAGCGAGCACGACCGAGTAGATGTCTTCCACAAGAGAGAGGGCGCCGTTGTATCCTGCGTACCCCCGATTGAGTACAACGCGGTTTGAGACGGGATAGGACACTGCAAGGTGTCCAGCGCCAATAGTGTCTGCAAAGTCGCGATCGATGCGACTCCCCAGGACGAAGGCAGGAGACAGAGCGTGGTGATACTTGCTGCCGTTTGGGCCAGGCCAACGCGCCGCAAGGTGCCCAGCGATCTGGCTTGTGTCAGTCTCGAACACGACGGTATCGTCCGGACTCTCGAGAACACTGTCAAAGCGCTTGCGCAGCGTGTTCCTCTCTTTGTCTGGCACGAAGTCCGTCACGACGACGAGTTCGGTAAGCCATCCCAGCTCGTGATTCACGAAGCGCGTGAGAGCGTGTGCGTAGTCAATTGTGCCGATGACGACGGCGTATCGCTGTAGGTCGATATCGCTGTAGGCATCTGCGAGGCGATTGAAGGCGTGATAGTACAAGGCATCTTGCTGTGTGAGATATCGCTCGACCACTTCTGCATCGAGGTGGATGCGCTGACTTAGCTCCGTCAGGAATGCCCGCGTCGCCTTTGCGCCGATCGGAAGATCGGTGGACAAGTAAGGCGTCTTGTGTGTTTCCTCGAATGCTTGGGCAGCTAGGACTCCGTGGACGGGCGAGAGGACGATGTTGAGCTCAGCGCTGGCCGACGTGCGAATGTCTGAGAGATGGTCCTGCGATGTAAAGAACGTGTTGACGCGCAGGCCAAGACCTTCGAGCAACCGACGGATCTCCAGAAGGTTGCCGTACCACCAGACGTCTTGAGCTGGAGGAAGCCCCCAGACGTTTACCAGTCCCTTGACCCGATCAGTGGTGTGCGCAACGTAGTGGCGAAAGAGAGCTTCGAGGGCAGCGTCATATCCCCAGAGTGAGTCCCCCTTGAATCCAGCGCCGGAGATGTATATGGCTGGTGGACCGCTCTTCGCGCTGTTGTAGTCGCGAACGACCGCAAGAACGTCATCGCCGACGATCTCAGCTGTACATCCGGTGATGACCGCGAACAGGTCTGCATCAATGACTTCCGCAGTCGTACGCATTTGCTCTGCGAGACGGTCGACACCGCCGAACACGACCTCCTGTTCACCGATGGCGCTTGTAGGGATGGAGTTGCCTCCGCAGTATCCGCTTCCAAGGTACCCTGACGCGCCGGAGTTGCTGACCGATGTCATGCCACCACAACCCGGGGATGCATGGAGGATCGGAACCGTTCGAGGGAGGGCGCATACCGTCGCCAAGGCGCCGCCTAGCGCGCAGGATGCGCGAGGCTTTTCGAGAAAGGTGGTACTGGGCATGTGGGACACTTTCGTCGGAATCGTGGGTCTAAGGAAGGAGTGTATTCGCGCAAACGGAGCGAGCGCCTCTGGACGGCTGGGCTACGATAGCCCTTCGACGGTGAGCGCTGCGCGAACCGCTGGACGCGAACCAATGCGCTCAAAGTACGACTTCAATGAATGCGAGCGCTCGAGGGCTGTTGCGTCCAGCTGTCGAAGGTTCCTCAGCGTATAGTACGCGTATCCATCGGCGACGGTGAAACGTTGTCCGAGCAGGAATGGGCGTGTGTCGACTGTCTGTGCGAGGAAGGCGAATCGTAGGTCGAGACGCTCTCGAATCGACCGCTTCAAGTCATCACCTGCCTTTGGATTCGAAATGGGACCGAAGCCTTTGTGCAGCTCTGTGGCGATGAAGTTCAGCCATTCTTGGAGACGAATGCGTTCGAAGGTGCCAGGAGGCGGCGCGAGCTGTGCATCGGGCACTCGGTCGGCGATGTACTGGACAATGACTGCTCCTTCGGTGATTACCAGACCGTCGTCAAGTCCAAGTGCCGGCACATAGCCTTTCGGATTGATTCGCACAAAGTCAGCGCCGTCTCGCGTTCGCTTTTCGCGGAGGTCGACCTGAACGAGCTCGAAGGGAACGTTGGCCTCCCGCAGTGCAATATGAGGGGATAGCGAGCAGGCCCCCGGTGTGTAATAGAGTTTCATCGTCTGACTCTCCAGGAGGGTGCAACCGTGAGATGGCAAGGCAGCGGGAGGCAAGACCAAGCACGGGTCATGCCGACATCGGTCGTCGCGGAAGTCAGGAGCCCAGCGTGCGGTGGATCGGGGCGCGTCGTGTACGGGACCGCGTTTCGGTTGGCCAAGCGTGGTGTCGTGTGGGGCAATGATGGTTTGTGCTGAATAGGCGCCAGACCCGGTGACGGCCGTCATGTGGCGCGGAGGCGACCCAGGGCTGGACACGGGTTCTGTCTCGCGGGCGCGACAGCCCGTGCGCAGAGCGCGATAACAGGGTAAAGGCACGACAATGAGGCGATCTACGGTCCCTCCTGAAGCCGCTGCGGTCGTCGCGGCACCGAATACGATGGGTGCACCGTGGCACGCGGAGGATGCACGAGACCGCGCTCCGCGCGGACGAGGTCAACGGAAGTGGCTTCGTTCGCGACGTGCCGTGTGTTTGGTGGCGACTGCTCCGCTCTTGCTGGCGAGGTTTCTGGGGGCGGTGGGCTTCTGCCACGCGGAGTATGATCCATCCGCCACCGGATTTTGGGCGGAGCTCATCGAGGACGTGCGTTTTCGAACGTACCGACTCCATGACATCGACTTGCAGATCGCTCTCGGAAGCGTCGCGTTACTGGCAGCGCTCTCCAGTCACATTCGGGTGTGCCGGGCTGCTTGGAGGGGCGATGGCGACGGGCGCATCCTGCTGGTGCTAGCGGGACTCGCCAGCTATGGGTACAGCCTCTACGTAGCGTGCTTCGACTGGGCAGCTGTGCTGCTGGATCTGAAGGCACTTCACTTCGCGACGGCGTCGCTGGTCTGCGTGGTTGCGTTGGCTCTAGACGCGCTCCACGAGACGCGCGAGGCACGGTTTCCGGGGGCGAGACCCGCAGCCGGGTGCGAGTCCGCAGATCGGTGGGCACGACGAACCGTTCCCATTGTCTTGCTGCTCGCCGGGGTGACCTGGGTGGCTACGTTTTTCATCGAGTTCGATGGTGACTGGTTCCTGTTCGACTTCGCGCTACAGCCTTCAATCGCGGTGGCATGCGCTGGTTGTCCGAGCGCACTCATCGCTTTCCTTCGACGGAGAAATGCGAAGTTTCGTTCCGGCGACGCGTGGCGCATTGTCGTCGTTTTGGCGTTCTACGGAATCGTTCTTCCGTCGAGTACTCTCGGGTTTGTCAGTCCGATGTTTGCGTCCTCGGGGTTGCTGGCCGCGACGTGCCTCGTCCTTGCCCCTTTCCGCGAGCGGACCAAGTTGGCCTTGAGGGATGCAGTCGAGTGAGGTCGCGCCGCAGCGGCGCGCAGCGAGTCCGCCACGCGGGCACTGAATTTGCGTGTGAGTCGCTGTCATGACGACGACCAGCCCATGCCTCGGCGCCAACGGCCCGAGCGCCGTCGGACAAAGCGGCGACG
This sequence comes from Polyangiaceae bacterium, assembly GCA_049512415.1. Lineage (GTDB taxonomy): Bacteria > Myxococcota_A > Polyangia > Polyangiales > Polyangiaceae > Palsa-1150. The sequence goes on along the minus strand of JBEKXD010000018.1, from coordinate 42,839 downwards.
GCGACGAGCCGCGTGACAGATGGACGCGTAAGCTCCACGAGATGGGCTTTGGTGGCCGCTACATTCAGGCGATCATGGCAGAGTCTGAGGGCGTCGAGACGCTAGGCGCCACGATGCGCGCACGCGCCGCAATTGCACGAAGGCTCGAGGAAACGCGCGATGAGCGACGACGCATCGAGGAACTGGAACGCCGTCTGGAAGAAGCGGTGCGCGTCCTGACCGTCGAGGATTCGACGTTGGCGTAAGGCCCGCGACAAGGCGACCGCTGTGTCGCGGTACGACACCTTGGAGTCAAGAAGGTCCGTACGAACCGTGATGAGCCAGCGACAGCCACGCTGATCCCGAGGAGGGCGACCACTCCACCCAGGGCGCTCCTCACCCGACCGGCCGAATCGTGTCGGGACTGCCATCCGTGGCCGGCGACGGGCCGTCACGTGCTTCCGTCACCAGTGACAGATCCTCCATTCGCCTAGTCGACGTCGTGCGAAGCCCGAGGAGCGGGGGCGGCACACAATCTGCTTAGGTGACCTCCGACCACCGTCGATCCAGTCCCAAAACTCGGAGACTTTGAACCTTGACGCAAGAGAGCTATCGCTTTGACACATTGAAGGTGAGGGCTGGGTACGACCCTCGGGAACACAATCTGTCTGTCGCGGTGCCAATCTACCAGACCGTGTCGTACGAGCTCGGCAGTACCGAGCGCGTCGATCGTCTTCTGTCCTTCGATGAACTGGGGTGGCTGTACACTCGGATTGGCAACCCAACCGTCTCGGTCCTCGAGCAACGCATCGCTGCCCTCGATGGAGGAACGGGCGCGATTGCGTTGGCTTCGGGCATGGCTGCCGTCTCGTACGCGCTGCTCAACGTCGCAGAGGGCGGAGGCCGCATTCTGACCACGCCACGTCTATACGGGGGGACCTTCGATGCGCTGAAGAAACTGTTTCCTGCTTACGGTATCCAGATAGACTTTGTCGACGACCCGGACGACGTGCGATCCTATCGCGCCGCATTGAGAGTCGATACCAAAGCCGTCTTGATTGAGTCAATCAGCAATCCCGACGGCGCCCTTCTCGATTTGCAAGCCCTCGCAAACGTCGCGCACGAGCACGGAGTGCCACTCCTGGTGGACAATACATTTGCAACGCCCTACCTGTTCAATCCATTCCAACATGGGGCTGATATCATCATCTACTCGGCCACGAAGGGGATAGGAGGTCACGGCGCGGCACTCGGAGGACTCATTGTTGAGAATGGAAGCTTCAAATGGGACAGTGGAAAGTTTCCGCAGTTTCAACAGTCTCACTTTCTCCTGCGAGACCGAAAGACAAATCGAGAACGGAACATTCTCGAATTATTCCCAACCAGCGCGTTCACGATGCGAGTGCGCTTGACTCATCTCGCGTACCTTGGAGCCGCGCTCGGGCCCTTTGATGCGTTTCTGATTCTGCAGGGCGTCGAGACTCTCTCCGAGCGAATCGCCAAGCAGACCGCGACGACGGAAAGACTGGTTGCATACCTGGACGCCCATCCAAAGGTTGCGTGGGTGAAGCACTCATCCGCAAGGGACAGCAGGTATCAGGAACTCGCACGCCGGTACTTTCCGAAAGGTACTGGATCGGTCTTCACCTTCGGCCTCCGGGCAAGTCGGGAAACACACGACAAGTTCATCAATTCCGTCCGCCTCTTCAGCTACCAGGCGAACGTTGGCGACGCTCGCTCGCTCATCATTAACTCCGCTCGAACGACCCACGGTGAGCTGACCGCAGAGGAACAACGATCGGCGGGCATCGTCGAGGATACCATTCGCCTGTCGATTGGCCTCGAGGACCCACAGGACCTCATCTCTGACTTGGAGCAAGCCTTCGCGAAGGCTTTTGTCTAAACTCACTGCACTGGACTTGACGCGGACTCGCGTCCATCAAGGATAACACCAACATGACTATGAATCTTCGCGCCAAAGAGAGCGCGCCGCGGGAAAGACGGCTATCGTCGATCACGAACTATTGCGGCTCTCTGCGCAACCTTCATGGGCACGCATGCCAGGGAACTCTCGACAACAAAGAACGTTGCTTCAGCCAAGCCAGCCTTTGCAACGCAGCGTGTGCGCTGGGAACGCTGAGCCTCATCATCGACGCGGCTGTAGTGCATCATGGGCCTTCAGGTTGTGCCGTCACCGCCATGCAGGTCTGCAACGCAAAGAACCAGCTGGCGGGGAAGCTCCACCTGGACAACTCGCATTCGGGCTACGTTTGCACGGACATGAATGAGGCTGACACGGTCTTCGGTGCCACCGACAACCTTCGGGACGTCATCCGTGAGACCCACCGCCGTTACCAGCCCAAGGCCATCTTCGTTGGGGCATCGTGTGTGAGTGGAGTCATCGGCGAGGACATGGAGTCGGTTGCCACTGAAACGCAGGAAGAGCTCGGAATCCCGGTCGCTCCCGTCCATTGCGAGGGCTTCCGAACCAAAGTCTGGGCATCTGGCTTCGATGCTGCGTTTCACGCCATACTGACGCACGTAGTCAAGCCTCCGAGAACAAGAACGAACGTAGTCAACGTGATCAATTTCTTCGGAAGCGCCCGAAGAGAGATCACGGGCCTCTTCGCCAAGCTAGGAGTGGTTCCGCAGTTTCTCATTTCTAACTCCTCGGTGGACCAGCTGTCCAGGCTGTCCGAATCCGCTGCGACCGTCAGCACGTGCGGAACGTTGGGAACGTATCTCGGCAATGGACTTGAGCAGGCGTACGGAGTCCCGTACGTCAAGCTGCTGCATCCGTGCGGAATGGTCGGGTTCGACAGCTGGCTTCGAGGACTGGGCGCCGTGCTAGGGAAGGAAGCCGAAGTCGAGGCGTTGTTGGAAGAGGAGCGGTCCAAGTATCTGCCAAAGATTCAGCAGGTGACGGAGCGCTTGAAGGGGCTGAGGGCGGTGTTAGCCATGGGACCGGGCTTCAACTTCAACACCGCGCGTGCGCTTCAGGAGTTGGGCATCACAATTGTTCATTCGAGCGCATGGCACTTCGACAAACAATATGACGACGGTGCGATGCCCGCGCCATTTCAGTACCTCGTAGACCATTCGCCCAACGACTTTCCGCTTTCGGTGAGTGACCTGCAGAATTACGAGCTCATCAACATATTGAGAGCGTCCAAGCCTGACATATTCTTTTCACGCCACACGGGTTCCACAGTTTGGGCGATGAAGCTGGGCATTCCTGCGCTTTGTGTCTGCGACGAATATGCAATCTTTGGGTACCGCGGACTGCTGTCGTTTGCTCATTCTATATTGGATGTCGTCACCAATCGCAGTTTGACAGACACGTTGGCTCAGAGGGTTCGACTGCCGTATACGGAGTGGTGGCTGAACCAGGCCAAGAGTCCCTCAGAGCCGGTGGTTCGGAGGCACCTGGAAGTCGCATGACGAAGCTGTTGGACCAACCAAGGTATGTCTGCGCGCTCGGCGCTATGCAGACAGTTCAAGGGATCTTTCGTGGTGTTCCGGTATTGCATGCGGGCCCGGGGTGCGCGTCGAAACTCGCGTCAGGCATTGCCGGAAGCAATGGCGACTCCGGCTACATATCGCCCCAGATCTACCCATGCTCGAACGTGTCCGAAAAGGAGACCGTTTGGGGCGGAGAGGACCGCCTGAGAGAGACGATCGAAAACGCTCTGAAGATCATCGACGGCGACCTCTTCGTGGTTCTGTCTGGCTGCACTACCGAAATCGTCGGCGACGACATCGCAAACGTAGTCGGCGAGTTCTCACGAGCGGACAAGCCCGTCATCTACGTGGCGACGCCGGGTTTCAAGGGAAACAACCTCGAAGGCCACGAGTGGGTTGTGAACGCCATCGTCACACAATATTTAGCCAAGCGGGCCATGCCGAAGATCGAAGACGGACTCGTCAACATCTGGGGACCGGTTCCGTCGTATGACCCCTTTTGGCTAGGGAACATCAGGGAGCTTGAGCAACTCGTGCATGAGCTTGGCCTGAAGCCGAACGCGATCTTCGGAGAGCAGAGAGGGATCAAGAACATCGACCAGGTGCCTGCCGCGAAACTCAACGTATTGGTATCGCCATGGCTGGGTCTGAGCACCGTCCAGTTGCTCGAGAAGGAATTCGGAACCCCGTACGTTCACCTGCCCGCATACCCGATCGGTGCTCACGAAACGGGTGAATTTCTGCGACAAGTTGGACAACACGCCGGTGTCAGGCACGAGTTGATCGAGGAAGTCATCGAGCGGCACGAAAGAGAGTACTACTTTCATATCGAGCGCACCTCTGACGTATTTCTTGAAAGCCGCACTATGTCCAGACGGTTTTCGACGGTAACGAACGCCGCGGATGCGTTGGCGGTGTCCCGGTTCCTCGTCAACGACTTCGGGTTGGTACCGGCCACGCAGTACGTGACCGATGCCACGCCGCCGGCTCATCGACCGTTCGTTGAGGAGCAGTTCAAGAAGTTCAAATACGGGATCGGAGCGGATGTCGTGTTCTCGACGGATGGACACGAGGTGCACGAGTCGATCCGACAGACGGACTACTGCGGGTCGCCCTTGATCCTTGGCAGTATCTTCGAAAAGAAGTTGACCGAGGAGCTAGGGGGAAACTTTCTCGCGATCTCGGTCCCACTCCAGGAGCGACTCGTGCTTAGTCGATCGTATGTGGGATATCGAGGCGGCCTGACCCTGCTTGAGGATATCTACGGATACGTGCTGAGGCAGTTCAACTAGACGCAGTATGCGAACTACGTGTGTTCAAGGTCGTTAGTGGTCGAGATCGCCTTGTGTGCAGGCTTAGGAAGTGTCTGTGGTCTCCGTAGTGGACGTTGACGTTGGGCAGGAGAAGTCATGGCTCTCAGGGCAGATGCATTCACGGAAGCGGTTCGGAGCGAACGAATAACTCTCCGTAACGTCGGGCACCGGTACCGATTGCGAAAGGCGTCGAAAGGGTCGGATGAATTTGTTGCGCTTGATGGGGTTGACCTCGACGTTTACGCAGGCGAGTTTCTGGCTATCGTAGGACCGAGCGGGTGCGGAAAGTCGACGCTGCTCGACATTGTGTCCGGGCTGGTACAGCCGAGTGGGGGGGACGTACGAATCAACGGCAGGGTCGTGACCGGGCCAGCCCTCGACCGAGGCATCGTGCTTCAAGGGTACGCGCTGTTTCCATGGCGGACCACCAGGCGAAACGTTGAGTTCGGTCTCGAGGTCAAGAAGGTACCCAAGGCTGAGCGACGGGCAATCAGCGACCACTTCATTCGACTCGTCGGCCTACAGGGCTACGAGGACCGGCTGCCCTATGAGCTATCTGGCGGCATGAAACAACGAGTGGCCCTCGCACGCGCTCTTGCGTACGATCCAGACATACTGCTCATGGATGAGCCATTCGCAGCCGTTGACGCGCAGACCCGTGAAAGCCTGCAGGACGAGCTGTTGCGAATCTGGGAAGAGACCAGAAAGACCGTTATCTTCGTTACGCATGCGATAGAGGAAGCGGTGTTCCTGGCGGACCGGATCGCCGTCATGGCGTCGAATCCCGGACGCATTCGGCAGATCGTGAGCGTCGACCTTCCGCGTCCGCGCAACGCTCCAGGGCTTCGCTCGTCCGACGCATTCGGGGTGTTGCGCCACGAGGTTTGGAAGCTCCTACAGTCGACCGCACCGCAACTGTCACCATGACGGCATGGACTCTTCGAAGTCGCGCGACAAGTGCTGGGGCTGCCTGGGGGCCGGTACTTGCGCTTGCTGGAGTCTGGGAGGGAGCCTCCCGACTCCACTGGGTGGATACGGAGTTCTTCCCTCCGCTGTCAAGCGTGGTGGCAACCGTCGCCCGGATGTTTATAGATGGATACCTGGTGGTCCATGTGGCGATCAGCGCCGCAAGAGCCGTAGGCGGGTTTGCGCTGGCACTGATAGTCGGCATACCAGCCGGTCTGGCGCTGGGGTACGCGTTCCCGTTTGCTTACTCGGTAGCAGATCCGCTTCTGAGGCTTCTCAGTCAGGTCAATCCGTTTTCGCTGTTGCCAGTGTTTCTCATGCTGTTCGGCTCTGGCGAGCTCGCGAAGCTGAGTGCCATAGCATGGACCGCAACGTGGCCAATCATATTTTGTACTGTAACCGCCGTGCGTGGGGTGGATCCGAACCTGATTCGGCTAGGTCGGGCCATGGGCGCATCGCGCGCAGCGGTCGCCTACAAAGTCGTGCTGCCGGCAGCGATGCCGACGATGTTTGCGGGCCTGCGGATCGCGTCTACGCTGGTGTTCTTCATGCTTGTCGGAGCCGAAATGCTCGGGGGGTCGGTAGGTCTGGGGTGGTTGGTGCATAACTCTGCGATGAATTATCAGATTCGAGGCATATACGCCGGCGCGCTGCTGGTTATCGTGTTGGGTTACGTTGTTCAGGTGGCGCTAGCAACGGCGAATCGACGGTTGTCGGTGTGCGATGTTGCGGCATCTGCAAGTGCGAGGGACGTGCCGGGGGAGCTGACCGGCGGAAGCTATGCGCCATGATGGCTCCGCCTCGGCGCGTCGCACTCGGTCGGCTAATGGTCTTGGTTGCGGTTTTAGGGATGTGGGAGTGTCTGCCCCGAGTCGGAGTCATAAACCCATTGTTCATTCCTCCATTGAGTCGTGTGCTGACGACGCTGTGGCACTTGCTGCGCTACGAGAGCCTTGCAGAGCACGCCCAAATCAGCCTGTTGCGGGCGCTTGGTGGCCTGGGTGTCGGGGTGACTCTCGGGTCGCTCATTGGCTTTACGCTTGGAAGTGTATCGCCACGGATTCGGCGAGCCGCGGAGCCGCTCCTGGGGTTAGCATCTCAGGCCAATCCGGTCGTTCTGTTTCACGTGGTGGTTCTCTTCTGGGGTATCGGCGAAGTAGCCAAGATTGTCGTGATTGCTTGGTTGACAACGTGGCCAACGGCGTTTGGTGCCATATCGGGCCTTCAAGTCGTTGACCCGGAGCTGACGCGGGTCGGACGGGCCTTCGGACTGTCGGCCTGGCGCCTCTTCTGGCGGCTCGGTCTGCCATCGGCGATGCCTGCGCTGTTTGCTGGGATTCGCCTTGCCGCAGGATATGCATTTGTCATGTTGGTGGCTGCCGAGATGATGGGTACCAGTTCAGGGTTGGGGTGGTTCGTCGTTCAAAGCCAGGAGAACTACGACGCTTCGCGCATCTTTGCGGCGGCGACGTTGATTGGTGGACTGGCCTTCGGGACCGACGCCATTCTGCGTCGTCTGGAGCACATCTGTGTGTATTGGCAGCCTATCGCGAGCGCCAACGGCGATCGATCGCCATATTCCGGGCCTGTCCGCCTTGCTCTAGTACTTCCTCCAGCTCCACTGCCACCGAGTGAGATTCGCGGAGCTCGTTTGGTACACCACATTGGGGCGTTTTGGGGGGGGCTATGGATGTGCCTGGCATTGGCTGGATGCCATGATCCAGGCGAAGGTTGCGCATCCGCTGCGGTGCCGGACGCGCACCGTGGCGCAGAGGCTTCGGCATTCAGCGACGATGTGGGAGATGTCCAGATTCGTGTCACGGCAGACGAACGCGGCTTCACGCCCAGCGTAATCGGAGTTCGTAAGGGCTCGCACACGCAACTGATATTCAGGCGAACGACGAACGCAACGTGCGCGAATGCCGTGGTGTTTCGGGAGCTGGGGATTGAGCGATCTCTTCCGTTGAATCAAGATGTCGCCATTGTTCTTCCAACGGCAGAGTCTCGAAGACTGACCTTTACGTGTGGGATGGGAATGTATCGCAGCGAGATTCGGATCGAATAGGGTGAACGATTGCGTACGAATGCGGATGCAGAAGTACGACCACTCGCAGGTGGGGTTATTGGATATGTCAGGCAGCCAGTTCGAATCACTTCACGAGATCATTGCCAAAGCACGGCTGAACCTAACCCCGAACGTCTGGGACTACATTTGCGGCGGCGCGGAGACAGAGACGACCGTGCGTCGCAACCGGCTTGCGCTCGATTCACTCGCCTTCCGTCCGCGCGTCCTCCGGGACGTTCACGCAGTGGAGGCTTCGCGATCGATCTTGGGTCGGCGATGTCGGCTTCCCGTGTTGCTGGCTCCGGTGGCGGCTCTTGAGGTCATCACGGATGGCGGTGCTGTCGCCGCGGCGCAAGCTGCAGCGCAGTTCGGGGTTCCGTTCGTTCTCAGCTCCGGCTCATCCCCAGGCTTGGAGGCTACGGCTGAAGCGGTACCGGATTCGCTGCGAGTGTTCCAATTGTACGTCCGAGGCGATCAAGACTTCGTCGACGACCACGTGCGGCGCGCAATGAGCAAGGGATATGCGGCGTTTTGCCTCACCGTCGACACGGCTCACTACAGTCGCCGGGAGCGCGACGTCGATAAGCGCTATGTGCGCTCGACTCGCGCCAACGTCAGCGGCGAAGAGTATCAGGCGGGCTTGACGTGGTCGACGGTCGCCTCCCTAACGCGCCGGTTTGATATCCCGCTTATGATCAAGGGTATCGCCACTGCCGGCGACGCGCGCGTCGCGGTGGAGCATGGAGTCGCGTGGGTTTGGGTGTCTAACCATGGCGGACGGCAACTTGACCATGGTCGAGGATCGATCGAAGTGCTGCCCGAGATCGTGGAAGCCGTGAAGGGTCGGGCAAAGATCATCGTCGATGGCAGCATCAATCGTGGCACCGACGTCCTGAAGGCTGTTGCTGTCGGCGCGCATGCCGTTGCCATTGGACGCATGCAGTGCTTTGGATTGGCGGCGAGTGGCACCGCCGGCGTCGTGCGAACGCTGGAAATTCTGGAGGACGAGGTCAAGCGCAACTTGGGCCTCTTGGGCGTCGCAACGTTGGACGCGCTCGATGCGTCGTACTTGCATCCAGCACAGCCAACCAACTGGCCAGACGTCCTAAGTGCATTCCCTCTCCTTCGCTCGTAGATGGGCGCGCTCCCTGGCCACCGGTGTACACTATGACCCTCTGACGCGATGACAGCCGAACCGACTGTGCAAGACCTCGAGTTTCGCGATGCACGTAGCGATGACGCTGTCGAAGTCGTCGCGCTTGTTGAGAGCGCTTACCGTGGCGATGCGAGCCGGGCCGGGTGGACTACCGAGGCGGACCTTCTGGCCGGTCAACGCACGGACGTCGAGGAAGTGGCAAGCATTCTGATGGATTCAGAATCCCGTCTCCTCCTGGCCGTGCGAGCGAGAGAGTTGCTCGGATGTGTCGTGCTGCGAGGCGAGGCCCGGGGCGCGTATGTGGGCATGCTCGCGGTTCGCCCAGGCCTTCAAGGATTGGGCATCGGTCGCCGCCTCCTCAATCAAGCGGAGAGGCGAGCTCGAAGTGAGTTCGGGGCGGAGCGAGTGCGAATGACGGTGATCGAGCAACGAGAGGAACTGATCGCCTGGTACAAGCGTCGCGGATATCTCTTGACGGAATGCACAGAGCCGTTTCCTTATGGCAATTCTCGCTTTGGCTTGCCCAAGCGCAATGACCTGCGATTCGTCGTTCTGGAGAAGGCACTTGGCCTCGAAGGCGGCGTGGGACGAGAGTCTGGGGCCGAACGAGGTGGACAGCGGTGACCGAAGTGCCGCGGCCATGGTCATCGGCAAGAAGGAGGGGGCCACGTTGCGTCGTGACAATCCTCGCGCTTGCTTCGATTTGGACCGCGGCGTGTGCCCGAAAGCGCGAAACGCCTGACCTGATGGGAGAAAGGCTCTTCCCGATCAAGACGTGGACCCGCAAGGATTGCTCCGCCACGCCGTGGGCGGTAGCGGAGCACGAAGGCTTCCTCGCGCAGGAGCGCGTAGCGATCCAGTGGACGGACGAAATTCAGCCTGCTCTCCAGATCCCATCGATATTGCGCGGAGACAATGACGTGGCCGTCCTTCGACCGGACACATTGGCTGTCGCGAAGGCCGGGGGCGCCCGAATCAGTGCGGTGGCCGAGGCGGATATCGACCCGACCGATCCAGCCGTTGATGCGCGGTTCCGCCATCTATGGTGGTTCGTCCATCCCGGCAAGCACCCGGATGTTCGGCGATTTGCGGACCTCGCTGGCGTGTCGGGCATCATTCGCGTCTCTACGCTGACGTCCAACATCGGGGCCCACCTGGACACCAAGCGACTGGCTGAGCGCTACGGGATTCCAGGAGGCAAGATCGAATGGGCCACCATGCCGGGACTGCAGGCCGTTCAAGCGCTCAAGCAGGGTGCAATCGATGTGTCGGAGATCGATTCCGCGTTCTTCAGGGCAATGGCTGATGCGGGGGCGCGCAAGATTGCGGACTCGTCGGAGACGAACCTTGGGCCAGCGGGGGGAATCACCTACTACGTATTCCGCGATGAATTCATCAGGCAACACGTAGATAGAGTTGCCGCCTTCGCTCGCGCGATGACACGGGCGCAGCGGTGGGTCGATGCCCATCCGGACGATGCTATTCGACTGACCGAGAAGACCATCGGCGTGTCGGTTCCGGGCAATCACTACTACTCCACGAGTCTCATGGTTGACGACTCGTACCCCGCTCCCTGGCTAGCTGAGCTCGAGGCTGCCCACGTAATTGCGCACGGCAAGATCACCGTGAACGACCTAATCACTCACGACATTGAAAAGATGAACATGCGCTTTGAATGACGTGACGTGCCTCTCGAGGAGCGCACGGTACCATGCCAAACGACGGGCTCAGTGGATCACCGCCGCCTGTGAGGTTCCCAAGCGACTGCTTCCCTACCCACACACGCGTCGCGCTCGCTCAAGGGCCGCTGAAAGGTCCGAAACTAAGTCCTCCGGTGCCTCTATCCCAACCGAGAGGCGAAGGAGTGTCTCGGAAATGCCCGCTCGCTCACGCGCCGCGCCATCCATGGACGCATGCGTCATACTCGCGGGGTGTGCAATCAGACTTTCGACGCCGCCCAAAGACTCTGCAAGGGAAAAACACGAGAGTCCATCCACGAAGGCTCTCACACGATCGCCCCCGCCCTTCAACTCGAAACTGACCATCGCGCCGAATCCCTTCTGTTGAGCCCGCGCGATCGCATGACCGGGATGATCGGTCAGGCTTGGGTGATATACGCGAAGCACCGCCGGGTGCTTTGCCAGTACATCGACCACCGCCCTCGCGTTCACCTCGTGGACCGCGAACCGCGCATGCAATGTGCGCAAGCCTCGCAGCGTCAAGTACGAGTCGAACGGAGACCCGGTGACGCCCAGGCAGTTGGCCCACCAAGCGAGCTTCTCACCTAGCTCCGCTGTCGCCGCGACCGTCGCACCTCCGACCACGTCGCTGTGGCCATTGATGTACTTGGTCGTCGAGTGGACCACCACGTCTGCACCGGCACGGATCGGCTGCTGGAGTGCGGGCGAAAGAAACGTATTATCCGCCACGAGGAGTGCACCAACCTCATGAGCGGCACGGCTTGCAGCAGCAAGATCGACAATGCGCAGGAGTGGATTGCTCGGAGTCTCGACCCACACCATCTTTGGGCGGCGCTTGAGCGCACGCGCAAAGGAGGTTGGATCGGTCTGGTCGACGAAGTCGATGTCGAAGGAACCCCGCTCCGCAAGCGCACTGAAGAGCCGGTAGCTTCCACCGTAGCAGTCATGCGGTGCCACCAAGAGGTCGCCAGGGCGCAATAGGCTAAGTACAAGGAGAATCGCAGACATGCCAGACGAAGTCACCGTGGCGTCCGCACCCCCCTCAAGAGTCGCAAGAGCCTTTGCAAGCTCGCTTCGCGTCGGATTCCCTGAGCGAGTGTAATCGAATGATCCCTTGCGACCGTAGCCGTCGAAAGCGAAGGTCGACGTGAGATAAAGGGGAGCAATCACTGCGCGATGTTGCACATCGGACGAGATACCGGCTCGCACGACGGCTGTCTGTGCGTGCCTTGTGTTTGGCGGTGACGAACCCGACACTCGAAACGCATCGACGACAGACTGATAGTTTTCCGACATTTTGATCCTTGAGTGGGGAGCAACGACGCCCGGCCACCTGCTGCGGCTAACTAGTGGGTCACTCGTCGAGCGTCAAGACCGACAGCTTGGTGACGCCCGCCCGGTCGACGGCCGACATGACCTTGGCCACGACCCCGTAGTTGGTTGCCTCGTCGGCGTTCAGATGTACTGCTAAGTCCGGTTGTACGGCACGCAGTGACTTTAGCTCCGTGTCGAGCTTGGCCAGAGCGATCTCATCGCGATCGACGTAGATCTTGCCCGATGCATCGACGCTAACCGTCACAGCCTTCTTGAGCTCGAGCGGCGCGTTCGCAGACGTTTGGGGCAGGTTGATCTTAACCGCATTCGTGAGGAGAGGCGCAGTCACGATGAACACGACCAAGAGCACGAGCATCACGTCGACCAAAGGCGTCACATTGATGTCACTCATGACATCATCCGCGTCTCCACTGGCTTGAATGGCCATCAGGCGCTCGCCTCCACACTCACGTCTCGACGAAGAGACACCGCCTGATGAATCGAGTGCTCGCCGGATCGGTCCTTACGAAACGAACTCTTGACGGCGCTATTGACGAACGTGTTTGCGAAGTCTTCGATCTCCGCGAGAAGATTCTTGAGTCGGCGGAGAAACAGGTTGTAGGCGAGGACCGCAGGGACAGCGACGGCAATGCCGATGCCGGTTGCCACCAGCGCCTCACCGATCGGACCCGCCACGACATCCAAACTCGCGGATCCAGAGCCGCTGATCTTGACCAAAGCATGGATGATCCCGAACACTGTTCCAAAGAGCCCGACGAAGGGCGCAGTCGTTCCAATACTCGCCAGGATTGGCAATCCAGCCTCTACGCCGTGTCGCTCGCGCTGAACTTGCTGCCGCAGGCTGCGTTCGAGGAGGTCTCGACGGACGTCGATCTGGTCAGCGTCGTTTCCCACGGTCCTTGCGCTCTCCTCCCATGCCTCGGCCCCGGCGAGGGCCACGCGCGCCACGGGCCCCGTCGATGCTGTCAGATCGGCAGCGCTCGGCAACCGCGATACCTTGCCAAATGTCTTGGCGAAGCCGCGGTTCTGACTCGCTAGCCGCCACTGCTGGAAGGCCTTCGCAATGACGACGGCCCAGGTCAGAGCTGAAGCGCCCACGAGAAGCGCGAAGGTTCCCTTGACAATCCAAAACGATAGTGTGTCAGACATCAGACATTCTCCAGTCCATCATTGCAGGTTGAAACTAAAGCGGCGGGTTGCCCATCCGGCAACGGGCTTTCCACCTTGGGTGGCTGGCTCATAGGTCCCCGCCTTCGCAGCCTCGACGGCTGCGTCGTCGAGAACGCTATGTCCGCTGGACTTCTGAACAATTACCGTGGCGGCATGGCCATCAGGCGTGACCATGATTCGCAGCAAAACCGTACCTTCCCAACCCTCTCTTTGAGCGATACGAGGATAGGCTGGTTGGGGATTCGAGCGCGCATGGACGCCTTCTTTGGCCTCGACCACAGGAGGGGGTGGCGGCGGCGGAGGGGGCGGAGCTACATGGACCGGAGGTGGTGGCGCAGCTGCCGCAACTTCTTGCGTGGGCGCGGGGTCCGGTTCGGGTGTCGGCTCGACGTTCGGGGTGTCTCCCTCGGGCACTGACCCTCCGGTGGCTCCAAGGTGGGCAGCCTTCGCAATCAGCGGGCGCGCGAGCGGCTTCGGCTGAAGGACTGGGCGAACTGGTTCGGGCGGCTTCGGAGGCTCGGGAACGTGCACGACCGGCGGAGGCTTCGGTCGCACCGCCTCGACCTCAATCTGCGAGTGGACCGCGTGGGCAGGAGCACGCGAATGGACCGCCCGGGCCGTGACTGCAATGGTGGCGTGTACGACGAGTGAAACGAGAAAGATCCAAGCGAACTCATTGCTGTTGCCGTCCCTCACAGAAGGCTCGGGAGCGAGCGAGATGGTCCGCACCACGTCGTCGGACGCCACGGAATCCAACTGAGCGATCGCGCCTATCGGCAATGCAGCGATGTCAGCACCTTCTTGACGCATCAGCTCACCTTTTGGGAACGGAGACGGGCATCCACGCATTCGAATGAGTCAGGGCCCTATGTAGCCTACGAAATAACGTAGTGGCCACGTGCGCTATGGCGATTCTTACGAAAGAAAGCAGCCATCGTGCCAATCGAAACGGGACCTTGTGCAGTAGGCAAATCTGGCGTTATGGTCTGCAAAGCCTCGTACGTCCACCGTCATCGGCCCCAGCCGTCAATGGCCACGGCGCATACGTGCAGAGCGACGCGGACTATCGACGCTTATCCCAGCAAAGTGGACGTTTGCTCTGCGTCGCCCAAGCGATGCCCGAGCCCGCACGCACAGCCTTTGCCACATTACTCACACCGCCTACGTGCCCCCAGACGCGTCTCATCCGGAAATGGACTCTCAGTGGACGTTGTTCCTAGCCATGCGAGAATGTGCTTGGCACCGGCGCTTCGTAAAGCTCCGCGCCGAAATCGCGACCGATTCCGGGAATGCCGCAGGCGTCGGCGCGGCAATGCTGGCAATGCCGGAACACTTCGAGGTGCTCCTCGGCGGCCTCACGAGCCTGCTGGAGCTCGTCACACGTGGGTGCACGGCAGGATGCAAGGCCATTCTGGGGAATCAGGGGGATGACATTGACTCTCTGCGCCCCAGCGGCAGAAGTGGCGCGCGCCACGTCGCCAATGTGGTGATCATTGATGCCCGGAACAAGCACCGTATTGATCTTCACGAGAACCCCAAGTTCACTTATCTTCCGGATGCCCTCCAGCTGCCGGGAAATCAGCAGCGAGCCTGCTTCCGTGCCCGACATCACTCGACCCTCATGCACGACCGTGCCTACGACGCCGGCCACGATGATGGGGTCGACCCCGTTCACCGTTACCGTGACCGACCTCACGCCGACTCGTGCAATCTCCTCGGCCTTGTCGACGAGGCGTAGGCCATTGGTGCTCAGGCATAGAAGGAGATCCGGGAAGCGCTCATGGACGAGACCAAACGTGCGCAACGCGTGGTTGCTTGCCAGAGGATCGCCCGGACCGGCGATTCCGACGACGGTGATCTCGGGACACAGTTCGAGGGCTCGTTGAACAATTCCGAGAGCTCCGTCGGGCGATAGAAGCGTGCGCGCCGATCCCGGGACCTGTGCCCACTTGTTGAATCCGCGCGCGCAGAACGCGCACTGGATGTTGCAACTCGGGCTTACCGGCAGATGCAATCGACCGTTGCGCGCGTGCGCCTCACCGCTCAGGCACGGATGGGTTCGTACGAGGTGGGCGAATCGATCGTCCACTCGCGCCACCTGGTGAGATCCCTCTCGCAGCGAGTTACCTTCGATCGTAGGGAGTCGCCTGCGCCCATCCAGGACGCCACGGCGCGCGACATCCGCTGTGTCGGTCACGCCACAGCCGCCGGGTGCGTCTGAGTGCCATGGGCTACATCGAGGATTTGGGTAGCCCAGCTTGCGGCCCAGTCGCGCAACTCCTTCTCGTCGAGTGGAGAAGGAACCTTTCCGCCATATTCAGAGTCGATGACCTTCTCGGCAAGACGTCGGTACACGGCCGCCTGGGCGGATTCGGGAGCAGCCTCGATCGTCGTTCGACCCGACAGTTCGGCCTGGGTGACGGTCACCGAACGCGGAATGTGCTCGACCACCCGCGTGTGAGTGCGTTCGGCAAAGTCGTCGATGATACTCCGAGAGTGTGCGGCGTTGATCGAGTTGGCGATGACGCCACCCAGCAAGGCTCCGCCGGAATTCGAGTACTTCTTGATGCCGCGAAACAGATTGTTGGCGGCGTAGATGGCCATAAAGTCGGCTGAGGACACGGTGAAGACCTTCTCGGCGATGCCTTCGCGAATAGGCACCGAGAACCCACCGCACACAACGTCACCGAGAACGTCAAAGATGACCACATCGACCTCGAGCTCTTCGAAGGCACGACGCTGCTTGAGGAGCTCGACGGCCGTAATGATGCCACGCCCCGCGCATCCAACGCCCGGTGCAGGACCACCTGCCTCGCAGCAGAACACACCAGCAAATCCGCGGTGCACGACATCCTCGATTTTGACGTCAGCGCGCTCACGAAGGGTGTCGAGGATCGTCGGAATGTACTTGCCTCCGCGGAGCGTGTTGGTGGAGTCACTCTTGGGGTCGCATCCAATTTGGATCACACGCAACCCGGCCACTGCGAGGGCGGCGCTGATGTTCGACGTGGTTGTCGACTTGCCGATGCCACCTTTGCCATAGATTGCAATCTCTTTGAGCTTCCTATTACTCATGACAGTACTCCGCTTCGCTACACTACGGGGATCCAACGCTTACCGTTCCGCGGGATCCGCGTGCGCCTAGCTATCTTGTTTGACGATTACACATGCGCGCTGCACGCAACATGCCGACTGAATCCGGTGGGCGTCGAGCGCAGCGTGTCGAAATTTGGTGCGGCTCAAGCCGTCGAAGCCTTGATGCGCGCTGGGGGCCGTGACCCGCTCTGGGCGCGACGCGCGGCGTCGGAACGAAGATGGCATCGGCGCATCCCATGAGTTCGGTGCATGCCGCGCGACTCAGCGCGCTTGCGTCACGCGGTCACACCACGTCCCCTGCTTTTGCACCCGCTGCCGCGTCGAGGAGGCCCTCGAAGAGGGGTCCGGAGAGGTACCGTTCGCCGGAGTCTGGAAGTACCACAACGATAGTCTTCTTGGCCAATTCAGGTAGCTCGGCCAGGCGGGCTGCTACGGCGACGGCTGCTCCCGAGCTCACGCCGCTCAAAATACCCTCTTCAAGCGCCAGGCGCCTCGCATAGGAAATGGCTGTTGCAGAGTCCACTTGCTCGACACGGTCGACGATCGACAGATCGAGCGTCTTAGGTATGAATCCTGCGCCGATGCCCTGGATCTTGTGCGGTCCAGGCTTGATTTCTTGTTTCGCCAGAAACTGCGTGATGACAGGGCTTTCCGTTGGCTCGACCGCAACGCTGAGAATCGGCTTCTTCTTGGTGTGCTTGATGAACCGCGACACTCCCGTGATCGTCCCCCCCGTACCGACGCCGGAGACGAGCACATCAATGGCCCCCTGAGTATCGTCCCAGATTTCGGGCCCAGTAGTCGATTCGTGGATCGCGGGGTTGGCAGGGTTTTCGAATTGCTGTGGAAGGAAATATCGTACAGGGTCGCCGTCGCGGATCTCTGCCGCTTTCTTGACGGCGCCGTTCATTCCCTTGGGACCTTCGGTGAGCACGATTGTGGCGCCGAAGGCCTTCAGCACCTTGCGGCGTTCGAGGCTCATCGTCTCGGGCATGACGAGGGTAAGTTTGTAGCCGCGGGCCGCGGCAACGTAGGCAAGCGCTATGCCGGTGTTCCCTGACGTTGGCTCGACGATCTCGACGCCCTTCTTGAGCAGACCGCGCTTCTCGGCGTCCCAGACGAGCGCGGCACCGAGGCGGCACTTGACCGAGTACGCCGGGTTGCGGCCCTCGATCTTCGCGAACACAATGGAACCGCTGGGGACAACGCGATTGAGTTGAATCAGCGGAGTGCCACCAATTGACTGCGAGTTATCTCTATACAAAGCCATCACATGCTCCAATCAAAATGTTCTCGTTGGGGTTCCTGAGCCACTCGTCCGCAAGCGAAAGACAGTCCAATCGATGCCTAGTTTGCGCATGCGCGCTCGAAGCGTGTGGGGGTTGATGCCGAGCAAGGCGGCCGCGCCGCGCGCCCCTTCGATCTGTCCGTTGGAGACGCGAAGAGCGTGCTCGATATGGCGCGCCACGATTACATCAAGCGGCTGAACGTCCAGAGAATGCGACGCTTGGCTTGGGATGCGTTCGGGGACGTCTGGCAGGGAGGGCGGTACGGCGACGAACGACTGAAGCGCGGCAGCCGTCGCCAATCTGCGTCCGGCGCCGAGGATGGTCGCTCGCTCGATCACCGCCGAGAGTTCGCGCACGTTGCCGGGCCAACCATAGGAGGTCAGGAGCGCGATGTCCTCCTCGCTAGGCTCCAGCGGGCGCCCCGAATGGCGACGCCCCGAACGCGCAGCGAAGTGCTCGGCGAGTAGCTTGATGTCCTCAGGGCGGTCCCGCAAGGGCGGAATGTGCAACGGGAATACGCTCATTCGGTACCAGAGGTCGCGGCGGAAGCGCCCTTCGCTGACCATCGCGTGAAGGTCGCGATGGGTGGCCGCGACCACTCGAACGTCGGTTGTGACTACCCGCTGGCCTCCCACTCGCTCAAGAATGCCGTCTTGCAGCACCCGCAGCAAACGCACTTGGGCTGCCAGGGGGAGCTCTCCAATCTCGTCCAGAAAGAGCGTTCCACCGTCTGCCCGCTCGAACCACCCTTTTCGCAGCGCAACGGCGCCGGTGAAGCTCCCGCGTTCGTGCCCAAACAACTCGGAATCGATCAGCTCCGGCGGAATAGCCCCGCAGTTGACCTTGATGAGCGGTCCCTGCGCCCGGAGAGAGCGGGCGTGAATGGCGCGCGCGACGACCTCCTTGCCAACTCCGGTCTCGCCCACAATCAGGACCGGCGCTCCGGTAGCGGCCACGCGCTCGACGAGCTCGACTACACCGCGCAAGCCAGCCCGATCGCCGATCAAGGCGTCGTCATCACTGGTTTCGACACTGGAGGAAGGACCGCTCTCGTTCGCAGCGCGAAGCACCGCCGGAACCGTCTCGGTGCTCGTCACCGGAACGCAGGCGAGCAACGAGATTGGGTCGAGACAGGACTCCACGAGAGCCATGTCGTCGAGCTCAGGTGCCCTTTGGAGCGGCAAGATGATGATGCCGACCGGGTCGGGTCCGCGGGTGAGCAACCCTGCCACGAAATGCCCTTCGACTCGAACGGCTGCCAGCAGAGAACTCAATGGGCTTGGGCAACCGGCATCTCCAAGGCAAACGCGTCCTTCGGAGAATGCGTCTCCAAAGCGGGGATCATAGAGGGGCACGCGGGTTGCCAGGGAGGGAACATCTCCTTCCGAGTCGGCGACTGCGGTAACTCCAAGGACATCAAGTGTGCTGGAACTCTCCTCCACCCGGCCGAGAATGGCCGCTTCGACCGGCAAGACGCGCGCGAAAACGCCGAGAAGCGCTCGGAGCGATGCGGCGACGGATCGAAGGCGGGCGGCCTGTCGCCAGACCTCTATTTGAATGCCGGGGTCGTTCCGAGGTGCCACTGCGGACGGATGGATCGAGGAGATCGGTAGAGGGGTTGGCGAAGGCCAGCTACGAGCGTTCATGCGTCGCCTCCTCCAGGGAAGCTGGTTGATTGAAGGTCACGCGGGAAGAACGTGGATGTCGAGACGCTTCCGCGAAGCCAGGGCGATGTAGATCGAACCATCATGCGGCCCTGACGCCTGCAGACGCGGATTGAGTCGACCATAGGAGCTGCCAGCCATATTCGTGCCACATGTTCGTTGAAGCAGGCTTCGTAGATTCGCGACAGTCACGCGGTGTCCGTCATGATATACGACTGTTCTACTATACGAGACCACCCCGTGTCGGCAAGCCCTTCTGCTGCGGCGGCGCATTTTTCTCATTCCGTGACTTGAAAGTTAGGGAGCCGTTCCGTGTTTTCGGTTCGCCACTCTTACCTGCCACGGCATGGACAGGAAGGCTTCCATGCCCACAGAGAGAGGGGTGCTGGCTTCGCGCACCATTCA
The DNA here is from genome assembly GCA_049512415.1 of Polyangiaceae bacterium. GTDB lineage: Bacteria > Myxococcota_A > Polyangia > Polyangiales > Polyangiaceae > Palsa-1150. Next base: position 23,239 of record JBEKXD010000018.1, on the reverse strand, counting down.
CGCAGGCGAGGGAAATGCACGCTTCGGCAATTTGTGCACGAGGCGCACTGGGCTCCGCTGGAAGGCGAGTCGGTTCGCGATCGACGCCGACTACGTTGCTTGCACACGTTCGTTATGTCATACATAGCGTCCCGTTTACGAGACTGCTGGCACGCCGCATGTATGGCACTCCCGGCACGCGACCGTGGGACCGTCCTGCGAACCGCTGAAACGGCGTGCCTGCCGTTTGCACTCGACGATCTGACTCGCACTGGAGGCGTGATGAGTTCTGGAGATGTCACCGATTTTCCCGCATTGGATTTAGACGCCAAGACGTGTCCAAACAGGGAACAGCGCGCCGCTGGAGTTAATGTCTTCTTCGGCAAGGCCAGCGAGTTGGTTCAGCTGGCTCGCAAGGGCGAGCTTTGCAACCATGAGAGGCAGTTCCAGCAATCGTCCGGATGCGTGCTCAATTTCTATCTGACTGTGCGCGTCACCACGGTCCGCGATGCAGCCGTCGTGTTCCACGCGCCCGTCGGATGCTCGTCCTCGTCCTTGGGCTACCGCGAACTGTATCGTGGGATCCCCCCGTCTCTGGGCCGACCCGAGAAGTTTGACCTGCAGTGGGTGACCACGAACCTCAAGGAGAGCGACGTAGTGCACGGGGCGTCGGACAAGCTGAAGTTCGCGCTGCGGGAGGCCGCACGGCGCTACCGCCCCAAGGCGATCTTCGTGCTCACGTCCTGTACGGCAGGCATCATTGGCGAAGACATAGAGGGAGCTGTCTACGAGGTTCAACCTGAGCTCGAAGCGAAGATAGTTCCCGTCCACTGTGAGGGTGTTCGTTCTCGCCTGGTGCAGACTGGGTACGACGCCTTTTGGCACGGGGTGCTCAAGTACCTGGTCCGAAAGCCGACACAGAGGCAGAAGGATCTCGTCAACGTGGCGAGCATGCTCTCGTACACCTGGGGTGACCGCCTCGAGATCAAACGTCTGCTCGGCAAGCTCGGACTGCGTGTCAATTTTGTGCCCGAATTTGCGTCGGTGGCCGACTTCGAACAGATGTCAGAGGCCGCAGTAACGGCTCCGCTCTGTCCTACGTACACCGACTACATCTCGCGTGGATTGGAGCAACAATATGGCGTTCCGTACTTTCTTCATCCGTCCCCGATGGGCATCGCGCAGACCGACGAATGGCTGCGGCAGATCGCCAAGCACACGGGAAAGGAGCAGGAGGTCGAGAAGCTAATCGCCGAAGAGCACTCGGTATGGGTTCCCAAAATGCAAGCCGTGCGCAAAGAGTTCCTTTCTCTGAAGGCGGACGGATCCAAGGTGACGGTCCTCGGCGCTCTGGGTCAGGGCAGGCTCTTTGCGCAGACGCCGTACCTTCACGAGCTCGGGCTCGATCCAGTGGCGGCGATAGCGCAGGACTTCGACAATCTCGTGCTCGAGGACACCGAGCGACTCATCCGCGAAACGGGAGACTTTCCGATTCTCATCAACACATTTCAGGCGGCGGAGCAGGCCCACCTCACCCGCATGCTCGACCCCGACCTGACGCTCACGTGTCCGTTCCAGGGAACGTCCTACAAGCGCAGAAAGGGCATGACGCGCATTCACGCCCTACGAGGCGACGCGCTGCCCAGCAGTATGCAGTCCGGATATGCGGGAGCCGTCGCCTGCGGCGAGTTTCTTCTTCGGTCGTGGAAAGCTCAGACATTCCAACAAACCATGGTCGCGAAGACGGACGACGCGTATCACCCGTGGTGGTACGAGCAACCGAATCCCCATCACTATGTGTCGGCCGCGCCGGTGCGGGGCACCAGATCCGCGGGAGTTGCCGAATGACTATCGTGACATCGACGGCAACGCAGGTCGACACGCGGACGCTTGATATTATCGAGGCGCCGCGATGGTCCTGCGCGCTGGCGGGAGCGCTCACGACGGGGCTTGGCGTGTACGGCGTCGTGCCGGTGCTGCACGCTGGGGCAGGTTGCGGCCTCGGACAGCAATTCGGGATGACCTATGCGGGTGGCGAGAACGCCGGAGGCAACTTGGGGGGCACGAGTACTCCCTGCACGTGCCTTGTCGAGGAACACGTCATCTTCGGTGGCGAAGACAAGTTGCGTGGCCTCGTTCGCTCGAGCATCGAGCTCGTCAAGGGCGATCTCTTCGTCGTCATTTCGGGTTGCGTCCCATCCCTTATCGGCGATGACACGGACGCAGTCGTTCGCGAATTCCGTGATGGAGTGCCGGTAGTGCACGTCAAGGCGCCGGGTTTTGCCGGAACGTCCTACCAGGGCTATGAACTGTTTTTCGAGGCGCTGGCGGACCAGTTCCTCGAGCCGCGTCCCGTGAAGCCTCGGAGCATCAACCTCTTGGGCATTGTGCCGTTCCAGCACCTGTTCTGGAAAGGCATCCTGTCGGTTCTCAAGGACACGTTCGCAAAACTTGGCGTCGACGCCAACATCATATTCACGGAGTTCGATGGCGTCGAGAACCTGCGACGGCTCCCAGCCGCGGAACTCAACGTAATTCTCTCGCCCTGGAACGGGCACCGAGCAGCCAAGAAATTGCAGGAGAAGTTCGGCACACCGTGGCTGACGGTGCCCGCGGTTCCAGTTGGCCCCAAGGCTACGGCAAGCCTGCTTCGCAGCGTGGGCCATGCTCTGTCGATCGACTCCACGGAGATCGAACGTGTGATCGCCCGCGAAGAACGTCACGCGTATAAGTTTGCGGAGTACTTTGGCGATGGCCTCGTTCTCGGGCTTCCGCACGCCTACTTTGCCGTCGTGGCCGACAGCGGCACAGCTATCGGGCTCACCCAGTACCTCGCGAATGAGGTCGCCTACATTCCGGACGTGGTCGTCGTGAGCGACGATCCTCCTAAATCGGCTCGTCCAGGGATCATCCGCGAACTCACGGAGAAGCTCGAGCTCGTGAACAAGCCCGAGGTGGTATTCGAGGTTGACGCGTTTCGTATTCGCGAGAAACTCAAGAATCGAAACTTCTTGTTTCTGCTGGCAAGCTCGCTCGAGAAAGTGATTGCTGGGGAGGAGTATGGGGCGATGCACCATACTGTCGCGTTTCCGTCGTACGACCGCGTGATCCTCGACAGGAGTTACGCTGGCTTCCGGGGCGGTCTCGCACTGATCGAAGAGCTCGCAAGCAAATGGATTGGCCCGCTATGAACGAAGGTGCACGTGTACGCATCGGCGCGGCGAGCGCGGACGGCAAGGTCATTCATCAGCACTTCGGTGGAGCGTCGCAGTTCGTGATTTTCGAGCTCGATGGCTCGCGTCTGACATTCTTGGAACGCCGCCCCACGGAGCCTGCATGTGGTCGGGATGGACACGACCCGGAGCGGTTCCAGCGCCTCGTGGATCTCGTGTCTGACTGCCAGGTCGTCCTGGTCGCGGCCGCCGGGCCTCCCGCGGTGGCGGCGCTGGCACGACGTGGCGTGCGCCTCATCGTATCCCCGGACCTCATTCTCAATGCTGTTGCAAGACTGTTCGAGGGTGGCGTCCTTCGAGAACCATCAGCCACCTGACGGCGCGATTGGGGCATCGCGCGTCGCATGATCTCTGCGAAGCGCTCGCATACTGAATTCATCAGGTTGGGTGCTCGGCTGTGCGGCGAACTCGAGGCGGGCTAAACGATTGGGAACCCCGCGTCTATCCACGCTCCCATTCCGCCCTCCACGCTCTTCACGTTCCGATAGCCTCGCGCTTTGAGCAGAAGCAAGCCGTACACGGAGCGCTTGCCACGCGAACAGATTGTGACAACCGGAGTCTCGCGGTCGCCGGGCAGGCCGTCAGACCGACCCTTCGAGAGCTCAGGAAGGGGAATGTTGGTGGCAGAGACGATTCGCGACCGTGCGAACTCATCGGGATTGCGCACGTCAACGACCAGCATACCCGCTTCCATGAGACGCCTCGCCTGACGCACGTCAACGACATCGGGACCCGCTGCGGCCTGTTCGAATGCGGCTTGCAGGTGAGGGGCAAACGGATCGGTGGGCCCTACCGGCGGCTCTCCTGGCGCGGGGAAGAGTTCAGGGAGGTGTTTCTGAAAGGAGGACATATACTTGAACGCATTGTCCGGAAATATCACTACTGCGAGATTGCCCGGCTCGTCAGGGACGGTCTTGAGCGCGCCGGCGAGTGCGAGCCCAGAGCTTGGCCCGGCGATGATGCTCTCTTCGCGATTGATGCGGACGCACAATCCAAAGGCATCTGGATCGCCGATCTCGATGAGACCGTCATACTCTTCTGGCTTGAAGAATGCGGTGAGACGCAGGGCGCGTCGGCTGCGCACACCCGGAATGTCGTGACCATCGGTCGGATGCACGCCGATGACTTTCACGCTGGGGTTCTGTGCCTTCAAGAATCGTCCCGTACCCGTGATGGTCCCGCAGGTGCCAAGGGACGCCACGAAATGCGTGATCCTGCCCCGGGTCTGTCTCCAGATCTCAGGCCCCGTCGTCCGGAAGTGCGCGTCCGGGTTGGCTGGATTCTGGTACTGATTGAGTTGTTTCCACCCGGGGCGTTCGCTCAGTTCGGTCGCCTTCGCCATGGCACCTTCAGGCTGCCCTGGCATCGGGCAGAGAGTGTCTTCGAGCTCATGCAGCTCGGTGCCGAAGAACCGGAGCGCGTTGCGCTTCTCGAGAGGAATGTCCTTGGACAAAGTAGCCGCGAACTTGTAGCCCTTGGCGTTCGCCACCATCGCGAGACCCATTCCGGTGTTCCCGGACGTCGGTTCCACAAGCTTCTCAAGCTTCTCCCCCCGTTCCTCGGCGTCGCGAACGAGATTTGCCGCTACGCGGTCCTTTACGGCACCAAACGGATTGTACCATTCTAGCTTCGCGTACACCTGTGTGTGCTTGAATGGCGTCACATGCTGGAGGCGAACAATCGGCGTCGGATTGTCGACGCTGGAAAGCATGTGGAGGATGGAGTCGTAGACGCGTAGCGCATGGTCAGACATCGAAGGGTCCTCGATTGGAGGTCGCGCGAAGGGCAGCTTCCCGAGCGTCTACTATAGCAGACACCCTCTCCATGTGGTAAACGGCAGCTCGTGAACGTCGCCCTCCATGGCACGGGGACGCGAACCCGTCCAACGCACGACCTCCACCGCCGTTCCGGCGAAGTGGGCGGCGCGTTGCTGGTGGATGGGCTTACGAAGACTTTCAGCCAGGCGGGCCGTGCGGTCGCCGTCTTGCGAGACATTCATCTCGCGGTCGGTCCAGGCGAGTTTCTCTGCGTGGTGGGCGGAAGCGGCTGCGGCAAGAGCACACTCTTGCGCGCTATCGCTGGGCTCGAACGATGCGATGCAGGGACGATTCTCATCGACGGTCAAGCCATAGATGGACCGGGGCTCGACCGCGGTCTCGTCTTTCAGGAACATCGTCTGCTGCCGTGGTTGACGGTGGCAGAGAACATCGCATTCGGCCTAGGTCCGGACACACGCGCAGTCGGAAACCACGAGGTTGCGCGCTACGTCCATCTCGTCGGCCTCGACGGTTTCGAGCGAGCGTACCCGCACCAGCTGTCAGGGGGCATGGCCCAGCGAGCCGCGATCGCCCGGGCGCTCATCAACCATCCGCGGGTGCTGCTGCTCGACGAGCCATTCGGCGCACTGGACGCTCTCACTCGCATCCAGATGCAGATGGAAGTCCTTCGCATTTGGGGCGCCGAATGCCCCACCATCGTCCTCGTGACGCACGACATCGACGAAGCCGTGTTCCTAGGCGACCGCATCGCCATCATGTCGAGCTGCCCGGGACGTGTGACGCGTGTCCTCGATGTGCGTCTTGAACGTCCACGCGACAGGACGAGCGACGCGTTTGGCCACGTTCGAGGACGCGTGTACCGCGAGTTCTTTCAGGTTCGTGAACAGGCCACTGATTTCGAGATTTGAGGAACTCCTCGGCGATGACATCGAACGGCTCGCGCCTGAAGCAGTCTCTCTCTCGACGGGCACGTTCGCTCGGCGCCGTTGTGATCGGGTTTGCGCCGGCGTCGCGTTGGGACGAGTACGGCGAGGTGCCTCCGGCGTACCGACCCCAGGCGATCTGGCCGCTCGCCAAGACCGTCATCTCCATGGGCGTCCCGATGATTTTGCCCATCTTGGAGTCGACGCCCTCTATCAACTACCAAGAAATGTACGATACGTCCAACCGACTTCTCGACCAGATCGCCTACCAACTTTCAATCTACCTCATCACTCGAGGCTGGGGGTCGATGTGCCTGCCACGAGACGGCTACGGCAGCCTGGACATCCTGCTTCAGAACCCGTTTGCTTCGTTCAGCCAAGTGTTCGCAGCAAAATACGCCGGACTCGGCACGATCGGCCTGTCGCATAACCTTATCAATCCGCAATACGGTCCGCGCGTTCGCTATGCGGCCGTGTTCACGTCGGCGGAGATCCCTAAAGACCGCGTACTCGAAGGAGACCTGTGCAACCGCTGCGGCATATGCGTCCGCCTCTGCCCAGCCCATGCGCTCGCCCGTCGCTCCGATGGGGTCATCGGCGATCTCGACAAGATTGCCTGCACGCACCACCACCAGGACTTGGCCAAGGAGTCGCGGTGGCCCTGTGGCATATGCACGAAGGTCTGCCCGATTGGTGAAGACCGTATCCTCTTCGAACGTCGCAGCACACGATTTTACCTCGAGGAGCCTGTCGCGCTGAAGAAAGACCCGAACGATGAGCGCTACGGGAGCCTCGTTCACCTGCGCACCCATGGCTCGCGTCGAGGCAGGATTGCTTGATGGAAGTCATATCACCGGTCGCTCGCCCAAGGATTCACGTGACAAAAACCATTCGAACCCTGGTGTCTCTCTGTGTGCTTGTCGCTCTGGCCTCAGCGTTCGGCGGTTGCAGGAGAGCTGTCGGACATCCGGACTCCATCCGGCTCGATTTCGCCTACTACAACCCCGTCGGCCTGCTCCTCAAGGACAAGGGCTGGCTCGAGGGAGATTTGGCTCGAGAGGGCATCCGTGTGGAGTGGGTTCAGAGTCTAGGAAGCAACAAAGCCCTGGAACTCCTCAACAGCAACAGTGTCGACTTCGGATCGACCGCCGGAGTCGCAGCGTTGCTCGCCAAGGCGAACGGAAACCCCGTGAAGTCGGTTCTCGTCTACTCGAAGCCCGAGTGGACGGCGCTCGTCACGACACCGACCAGCGGTATCCGGAGTGTCAAGGATCTCAGGGGCCAGAAGGTCGCGGTCACGCGTGGAACCGACCCCCACGTGTTCCTGTTGCGTGCGCTCGATGCCAGCGGAATGACCGAGAAGGATATCGAGCTGGTCCCGCTCCAGCACCCCGACGGAAAGAGCGCGCTCGAACGCGGAGACGTCAAGGCCTGGTCGGGCCTCGACCCATTGATGGCCCAGTCCGAGGAAAGGGGCAACGTCATCTTCTTCCACAACCCTGACTGGAACACGTATGGCGTCTTGAACGTCCGGGAGGAGTTTGCGCGACGCTTCCCGGAGTACGTTCGCCGCGTGACAGCGGCCTACGAACGGGCCCGCCGCTACTCGGTAGACCATCCGGAGGAGCTCAAGGCCATCCTTGCGCACGATGCGAAACTCACCGACACGGTCGCGAGCGCCGTTTTGAGGCGGACGGACATCACGAACTCGAGCATAGGAGACGCCCAGCGAGCTACCATGGTGGCGGCAGGGACGGTCTTGAAGAAGAGCGGGATAATCAAGCCCGACACCGACGTAGAGGCTGTAGCGCTGTCACTCATCGACACGAGCTACTCCCGAGAGCTGAACGCCAAGGGAAGCACACCATGACGGCTAGCAGCCCTGCCGTCCTGGTGCGCACGCGACCCCGCCACCGGGTGCTCGAAACATTCGCAGGTCTCGGTCGCCATCCAGCTCTAGGGTTTGTCGTCCCCGTCGTCGTGATCTCGCTCTGGGAGACTCTCGCCCGAGAGGCCATCGTCCCTGCGAATTGGATCCCCGCTCCCACGACGATTGCCGCGACACTCCGCGACCTCTGGATGACGGGGGACCTGGCGGTTCATGTGGAAGCAACTCTGCTGCGTGTGGCCTTGGGAATGGCACTGGGTGCAGCGTTTGGTACGGCGATCGGGCTCGTCACGGGGCAGAGCGCGACGATGCATCGGCTCTTGGACCCCACGTTGCAGGCGCTGCGCAACATCCCTTCGATGGCGTGGGCGCCGCTGTTTCTGCTTTGGATGGGCATCGGTGAGATATCGAAGGTCACTCTCATCGCGGTCGGCGTCTTCTTCCCCGTGTATCTCAATCTGGTATCCGGCATTTCGAACATCGACCGCAAACTCGTCGAGGTCGGCCTGCTGTATCGGTTGAATCACCAGCAGTTTGCGCGTCGTATCTTGTTGCCGGCTGCGCTACCGGCCTATCTCGTCGGCCTTCGGAGCGGGTTGGGACTTGGGTGGATGTTCGTCGTCGCAGCCGAGATCATGGGGGCGAGCCGTGGGCTCGGGTACCTGATGGTGGATGGGCAAACGACGAGCCGCCCAGAGCTGGTCATTTCGAGCATTTTGCTATTCGCTATCCTCGGCAAATTGAGTGACGCTGGACTGGAACTCCTGGGACGTCGCTGCCTGCGCTGGAAGGCCGCGTGACGCCCCCGATAGCTCCACTTCTTGTTCTCGACACCGCAGAAGGACTCGCATGAGCACCCATGGTTTCTTCACGCGCGCCGCCCATGCGGGCGAGGACGCCGACCGTACAATGACGACTCGGCCAAAGACCATGCCGCTCTACGAGACGTCGGTGTTCGTCTACGACAGCCTGGGTCAGACGGACGAGTTCTTAGGCGGCAACCCAGACAGCTATATGTATACTCGGCTTGGAAATCCGAACCAGCGGGCTCTCGAAGAATGGGGGATGGCGCTCGAAGAAGGGGAAGCAGCTCACGTCACATCGTCCGGCATGTCCGCACTCATGGCCACGCTCCTGTCCGAGTGTTCCTCGGGCGACCACATCGTGGCAGCCCGCGACATTTACGGCGGAAGCCAAAGTCTGCTGCAACTGGAGGTGGCGCGGTTCGGCATTACAGTGGACCTTGTTGATATCCAAGATATCGACGTTGCGCGGAGCGCCTTTCGACCCAACACCAAGATCCTGCTGGTCGAGATCGCCTCCAATCCCCTCGTGCGTGTCGCCGACATTCCGGCATTGTCAGTCCTTGCGCGGCAGCACCAGGCCAAACTCGTCGTGGACAACACATTCCTGTCGCCTGTTCTCTTTCAGCCACTCAAACACGGTGCCGACGCCTCCGTTCACTCGACGACCAAGTACATCAGCGGCCACTCCGACGCGATGGGAGGTCTTATCGTCGCCAGCCGCGATTGGATCTCGCGGTGCCGCCGCGTCACGCACAACATGGGCGGGATGATGACTCCGTTCGCAGCGTGGCTGACGCTGCGCGGTGCCAAGACACTTCCATTGCGGATGCAGCGCCATACTGAGAATGCGGAAGCGTTTTCGCTCTGGCTCGAACGGCATCCGAGCGTGTCGAGCGTCTCATACCCGGGCCTGCCGAGTCATCCGCAGTATGAGCTAGCGCGGCGTCTTTTCCCTGCGGGATGCGGGGGTATTCTCTCCTTCGACGTCCGCGGCGGCGTCGATGCCGCGGACCGTCTTGTCCGAAACCTGAAGATCGTCAAGTTTGCCCCTTCGTTAGCCGGAGTGACGACCACCATAAGCCATCCTGGCAAGACTTCGCATCGCGGCTTGTCTCCGACTGCGCTCACGGAGCTCGGCATTAGTCCAGCCACGATCCGGGTCTCGGTAGGCATTGAGGACCTGGCGGACATTCAAGCGGACTTCGACAGAGCGCTCACGCGATGACATCGTCCGGACGCTCGGCCGTGGGTCTCGAAGGCGCCGCAAGGATCGACATCGGGGCGCCGCTCATCGCGACTTCAGCGGCCATGGCAACGCTTGTACTTTTCTCCGCTGCCGCAGGGGCACGGGTCATTGCGCTCCGGGTGTTGCGCGTTGATGGCGTCGAGGAGGCCCGGAATTCGCCCCTCCGCGACCATCCCCATGACCAACGCAGGAGGGCGCCCGGCACGGAGCAGGGAGGCCATGGCGCGCATGTACGGGTCGACTGTGCGGAAGAAGTGCCGATAACCCTCGCATAGGTAGTTGAGGCCTGCCTCGCCGTCGGGCGTCTTCACGAAACGATTCTTGGGACACTCTCCGTTGCACGCGAACCGCACGTCGCAGCGTTTGCAATAGGCGGGCAAGGAGTCGCTCTTGGTCGCCCCGAACTCCAGTTGTTTCGAGCTTGAGACCATGCTGACAATGTCGGCATTGAGGACGTTGCCGAGCTGATAGCGTGGATAGACGTAGTGGTCGCACGAATAGACGTCCCCGTTGTGCTCGAGCGCGACGGCGCGCCCACACGTCTCCGCGAAAAGGCACAACGGCGACCCCAGGCCCATCCAGTTGGACAAGGCAACGTCGAACAGCTGGACAAACGTGCGTCCGACGTCCTTCCTCACCCACTCGTGGAACATTGCCACCAGGAACTCACCGAAGTCTTTGGGCAGTAGGCTCCACGGCGTGACCTCCGTCCCGAACAGGGAGGCGCGGCCCAAGGGGGGCTCGGCAAGTCCGACGCCCGATCGCCTCTCGACGAGAGGAATAAATTGCAGGAAGGTCGAGCCGATCCGCTTCAAGAAGTCGTACACCGCATGGGGGTGCTTTACGTTGTCGCGGTGGAGGACCGTGAGCGTGTTGAACTCGACACCGTGCCGCTTCAAGAGCTCGATGCCCGTCATGACCTTGTCAAATGTCGAGCGATCGCCCTTGTCAACGCGGTAACGGTCGTGGAGCTCCTTGGGGCCATCGACGCTCACGCCGACCAAAAAGCTGTTCTCGCGAAAGAAGGCGCACCACTCCTCGTCGAGAAGGGTGCCATTCGTCTGGATCGCGTTGCCGATCTTCTTGCCGTCGGCAAAACAGTTCTGGAGCTCGACGACGCGGCGGAAATAGTCGACGCCGAGAAGGGTCGGCTCCCCACCCTGCCACGCGAAGTTCACTTCGGGGCCTGCCTGGGAGGCGATATACTGGCGAACGTACTCCACGAGAACCTCGTTCGGCATCCGAAAGTTCTTCGTCGACGGGTACAGAGCCGCCTTGTCGAGGTAGTAACAGTACTTGCACTCGAGGTTGCAGATGGGCCCCATCGGCTTGGCCATCACGACGAAGGGATCGGGCGCGGCGACTCCGGGAGAGGTGGCCGACGACGACAAGAGAGGCTTAGCCAATGAGGAGACCGGTGCAGAACCGCCCATCAGGCGTCGCTCCATGACTCCACGACCGACACCACCGAGCGGGGCACCTCCTGATCGAATGTCATCTCAATGAGACCCTTGGCGGCGAGGCGCTTTAGGTGTTCGAGCAGCTTCGGTCTCGGCGTTCCCTCCACGACGGGGAAGAAGTCGACGTCTTTCCGTGCTCGCTCCTCGACGTGTTGGAAGTGGCGGGCAAGCTCTGCGCGTGCAGCCGGGACGTTCGACCAGTGTGGGAGCAAGAGCAGAAGCCTTCCTCCCGGTCGCAGCTTGGGGGCCGCCTCCGCGATCGCCCGCAGCACCAAGACCGAGCCGTCGCCGCCTCCGTTCGTAGCGACGCGCATGCCCTCGGAGAGACCCCAGTCGTCCCCTTCGGGATATGGCACCGCGGGCGGGTGGACCGTGATGAAGTCCAGCGAATTCGGGGCGACCGCATCGTAGAGGCTCGAATAGAGTACTGCCACTCGGACGTCGTTCCGGGAGGCGTTGCGCGTCGATGCTGCGAGGGCGGCCTCGTTGACGTCCGAGACCACCACCACGCTTCGCTTGACATATTTTGCCACCGCAATGCCCACGACACCGCTCCCCGTGCAGGCGTCGAGCACCCTGGAGCCCTCGGGGATACGTTTCACGGCCTCCTCCGCAAGGAGCAGGCTCGCCGGCTTGGGGGCGTAGACGTTCGCATCGTCGTTTTCAAAGCGCAAATCGCGCCAAGTCAGCACCGTAATACCCCCGTTGCGCACGCCGGGGGATTCTTCACGACTCGACATTCTCTACTCTCCTCTCTCAGGCGTTGTTTGGCGGATGCGGCGGCTGGAACCGCTCGCGCAGACCCTCGGGCACTACGGGATATCTCTTCAAGCTATCGTAAAACTCGCGTACGGCCTTCAGACAGCGATCGATGGCCCACGTGTTCCTGAGAGTCTCTTCCGGGTATTCCTCTTTGGGATCAGTCAACAGGTTGAAGAGCTTTGGAAGAGTGAGCTTTTGTGGCGTCCCAAACCAGTCGCGCGTCTCTTCGTAGAACGCTAGCTTCCAGTTGCGCCATTTGACCGCCTCGAGCCGCTCGCCCACGAAGGCAAGCACGGACTCCCTCGCGGAATGCGGCGTGCGCCCTGCAAAGAAATCCGTCTGATCGAGGCCGTCGATCGCTCGGTCCGCCGGAAGTCGGGCCCCAACAACGCGCGCGATCGTGGTGAACGTGTCCACTTGATGGACGATCCCGTCGCTCACGAGCCCCCTCGGAATCTGGTTCGGCCACCGGATGAGAAACGGCACGCGCAATGAGCCTTCCATGTGCGTGAAATAGTACCCTCGCCATGGCCCCGAAGACCCTTGCCACGGGTAGGTCGCCTCCGGACCGTTGTCGCTCGTGAACACGACGACGGTGTTGTCGCGGATTCCCAGAGCGTCTACTGCGTCCAGGATCTCGCCGAGGTGGTGATCGGTCTCGACCACCGAGTCGGCGAAGTCCCCGTTGCCGGTCCGACCCGCGAAGTCGGGGTGTGGCAGCGTCGGCAGGTGGACCTGCGTGAGCGGGAGGTACGCATAGAATGGCTTCCCCTCCGCCACACTCCGCTTCATGAACTCAATGGCCTTCTTGGTGATCTCGGTATCGAGCAACCTCCTCCTCTCGAGGTTGTAGACCGCTACCCTTCGACTCGGCTCCCCCTTTCTGCCCTCCAGGATGTACTGGGGTTCGACGCCGGATGCCTCGAACCCAGGGTTGCCGGGCCAGAACGCTTCGTCGGTAGTCCGCGGAATTCCCCACCACTCGTCGAACCCCTGGTCGTTCGGGTAGCGTCCGTCCACGCTCCCAAGGTGCCACTTGCCGTAGTGCGCCGTCTTGTAGCCGAGATCGGAGAGCACACGTGCGATGGTCACCTCCCAAGGGTTCAGGCCTTGACTCGCAAAGTCGCACACAGTGGGGTTGCCGATCGGCACGGTCAAGGTCCCCGAGCGGTAGGCGTAGCGCCCGGTGAGCGTGGCCGATCGGCTTGGCGTGCACTGGGCCTCGACGTTGAAGTTCGTCAGGCGCAATCCGTCCTCGGCTAGCCGATCTGCGCGGGGAGTCGGTGCTCCACGGATGGCGCCGCCGCCATAGCTGCCGAGTTCTCCATAACCCAAGTTGTCCGTGAGGATGTAGACGATGTTCGGCCGCATGGGCGCAGCCTTGTGCGGTTGGTCCGCCATGGGTTGCCTCATTGTGATATCTATCGTTGCGCTTTCGAGTGTTCCCGCTCGGTCTCGAACTTCACCCGAGGACCTCCTCGCGTACCAGAGTCATGCACTCGCGCTTGAGGCCCATGAATTCGGAGCTCACCAGCATTTGGAGCGTTCGGGGCCTCGGCAGTGGTACGTCGATAACAGCCTTTAGTCTCCCAGGCCGACGCGTAAGCACGACCACCCGAGAGGCCAAAAAGAGAGCTTCGTCGATGTCGTGTGTGACGAAGATCACCGTCATGCGAAACTCAGCCCAGACCTCGAGCAGCAACTCCTGCATCTGGAGTCGAGTTTGCGCATCGAGGGCTCCAAATGGCTCGTCCATCAACATCACAGCGGGCCTATTCACCAGCACGCGCGCTAGCCCCACGCGCTGCTGCATGCCGCCTGAGAGCTGCGACGGGTAGTGGCGTTCGAACGCCGAGAGGCCGACCCTGGCGATGATGTCCGCGATGATCCGTCGCCGTTCATTGCTTGCGATGTTTCGCATCCTCAGGCCAAAGTCGATATTTTGACGTACCGACTTCCACGGAAAGAGGGTTGGCTGTTGAAACACGACCCCGCGGTCGGATCCGGGCGCCAAAATGGGCTCGCCGCCTACTCGCAGAGTCCCGGCTTGCGGACGCTGAAATCCAGCGATGCTGCTGATGAGGCTCGACTTGCCGCACCCGGAAGGGCCGAGGATCGCTACGAGCTCTCCCGGGGCAACCGTGAGCGACAGTTGCTCGAGGGCGACCACGGCCTGGGTGCCTGTGCCGAACGTGAGGCGGACATCCTCGATCTCGATGGTCCTCGAGTTCACGACCCGCCCACCAGATAGCGATGCCACGGCATAAGGAGGTTCCCGATCGCGCGGACAAGCGTGCTCGAGAGCATCCCCAAGACACCAATCGTTAGCATGCCGACGACGATGCTTGGATAGTCTTGAATCGTGTAGGCTTCCCAGGTGAAGTAGCCGACGCCAAACCGCCCCGAGATCATCTCAGCCGTCACGACGAGAAACCAGCTGATCCCCATTCCGATCGTGAGTCCGGTCACGACCGACGGCAGGGCACCCGGGAACACGACCTCCACAAGGACGTGAAAGCGGGTCGCCCCGAGGCTCTGGGCCGCGTGCAGCAGGCGCGCGTCCAGGCTTTTCACCCCATGGATTGTGCTGAGAAGAATAGGAAAGAGTGCGCCGATAAAACAGATGAAGATCATGCTCTGTTCGGACGTCGGAAACATCAAAATGGCCAAGGGGATCCAGGCCACCCCCGGTATCGGGCGCAGGAGCTCGAGGGGAGTCATGAACACATCGGCGGCGACGCGCGATCGACCGACGACCAGCCCGAGCGGGATGGCGGTGATGGCTGCGAGGCTGAAGCCGACGAACACGCGGTAGATGCTGCTCGCAATATGCGCCAGTGTCTTCGGAGATCGCGCAAACTCTGACATCGCGACGAGAACATCAAAAGGCGCTGGCACGAACTCGAGGTTCACGATCCACCGGATGTGGTGGGTGGTCGCGAGGTGCCAAAGGGCTATGAAGAACCCAAGAGCGATTGTGCGAACGATCGCGCGCTCCACCCACTCGAGCCGCCTCGAAGGCGCGGTCGAACGTTTGGGCTTTGCGACAGGGAAAGACGCAGCGCTTACTTCGGGGGCTCGCACGCCCAACCGATCTTGTGCGAGCTCGCCGTAGTCTTGGGCCATTCAGTACCTCCCACGGGTTTCGCCAGCAGACACGGCATCAGTCCTTACGTGCGACAGCGAACGAGGCGACCGTCGCCTTGTGCATTTCGGCGAACCGATCGGCCTTGGCCTTCTCGAGGAAGGCCGCCATCTTCCCCTCCCAAGGAACGAACCACGCCTTGTCCGCGAATAGCTTCAGCCCCGTGTCGTTGTCGTGAACGAAGACGACGCGAACTCTCTTTTTCTGCGCCTCGAGCTCTGCAAGCGCGGCGAAGGTCTCAGTGATGCTTGGATAAAGCCTGACCTTCGGCTCTCCGGACACCCAGACTTGCCCGGCCTGCGTCTCGTCTTTGAGCCGGACCTCTTTGTTCTCCGGTCCGACGAATGGGAGCGGATCATAATTGGCGAGCTGAACGTCGTAGTCGTAACCGAGCTCCTTGGCGGCTTGACGTATGAAGCGATCGTCGACGAAACTCGACACCTCGACCTCGCGGTTGACTTTCTTAAGGACCCTCGCGGTTTGAGCCGCCTGCTTGATTGCCTGCACGAACTCCGGCTTGAGCGAATAGTCGCGCGCTTGGATTCCATGCGGGCCGTGGAAGGCGTAGTACACCTCGGCATCAATGCCGGTCCACTTGGCGAGCTTTTCGCTGTAGCCCTCGGGATCGTCGCGGAGTAGCTGGCTCGCCTCGATCGTTGCCTTGAGATACGCGACAACGAGCTCGGGGTATTTGCTTGCGAAATCGGACCGAGTCTGTATCCCGTGGGTTGTGGTCACGTGCGTAGAGCTGCCGTCCAAGATCTTTCGCGCGAGACCGCGGAACGGGAATAGCTCGCCGAAGGGAACGAAGTCGGCGTGGGCATCGACCTGGCCCGATTTCAAGGCCGCGCCTGCTACGTCGGGGGTCTGCGCGATGATCGTGACGTCCTTCTCAGGATCCAACCCTTGCTCGGCGAGGGCCCTCAGCAACATGGCGTGCGCCGTTGACACGAACGGGACCGAAATCGTCTTGCCCTTGAGCTCTGCGAGCGATTGGACCTTCGATTCGGTGGGGACCAGGATGGCGTTGCCCGCGCCCGAGATGCCACCCGACAGGGTCGCAATGTAGACGGATCGTACTTCGCTGCCCGCATCGAGGAATGCAGTCGCGCCGATGACAGCCGGGAAATCGGCCATCTGCACAATGTCGAGCTGGTTGCTCAAGAACTTGGTGTTGAGCTGTCCGCCCGTCGGCTGGCTCTCCCACTGAATGTCGTAGATTACGTTTCGGTATTTGCCGTCGTGGGGAAGGTACTTGTCCAGCAGGTGGAGCTCACGGACCATGGGTCCGCCCGCCGCGCAGTTGATCGTGGTGTCTTGCGTACCAATGGCGATGCGCACGCGCTGGGCCTCGGCTCCCGCGCTCGATGAGCTCGGAGCGGCGTACAGGGCTGAAGCGGGTTTGAATACCGAGAAGTGCCAGAACGCGATAGCCAAGACCGCTACGGCGATGACGACCCGAGCGCCGCTTCGAAGAGGCGCGGAACGATCGAGTTCAGTCATCGTCGATTCCTGGGGAGCTCAGCAGGGGTCGGCATATTGCCGACACGTGCGTCCTTCCGTCCGGGATTGTTGGGGGTTATTGTCTGCTAGTCAAGACGCGCGTCTTCAATCTCCCGTCCGCGGCGCGAGCGCTTCCGATCCTCGGAGCCGACGGGACGATCGAGTGCGCCAGATCCGGCGTCGAGGCGAGCAGGGCAGGCGAGGCGTGAGATCGGGCGACCGCGCAATCGCGCCAATTTGAGCGGTCGGTGCGGTACCCAAACCCGGCGAGCGACGTGTCTCAGATGCGGGTCCGGCGCGTAGGCGCTTCAGCGCCTCCCATCCGCATCCATGTCTCCCCAGCGCTTCTCGCCGAGGGCGCCTTCCGCAGCGCTCCGTCGCCATTGCACGTCCGCTTGTCCATCCCCCGCCGGGTCGATATCACGCGCCCGATCCAGTCCTTGGAGACACTCCCTCCAGTGGCCAATCGCACACTCCGCGAACGCTGCGCGCCGCATCTCCTCGGCCGAGTTCGCTGAGACAGCCGCGTCGCTCGCCATCCCTTGCGGTCCTGGGGGGCTTTGCACCGGATGCGCCGGGATCAACGATGGCACGACGAAGAGTCCCGCGACGCCCACTCCGAGAGCCGCCGCCCGACTGAAGACCCATCGATGCGCGATCGGTCGACGAGGCGAGCGCGACGTTATGGGGATCGGTTCAACCGCTCGCTGTCGTTTCGCTGCGGCGGTCTTGGCAGCCATCGAGCCCATCGCTGCGCCGCGTGAGCGCTCCGCATCGGCGTCGATGCCCAGGGCCCCAAGTTCCTCGTCGAGCTCCCGGTCGCCCAGCGCGAGAATGCGATCCATCTCGTCGGATTCGGCCTGGTCTTCGAGCGCCTTCCAGCGCTCCGCGGGCCTTCGGTTCGGCTTCTCGGAAAGACTCATGGTGCGGCCTGCCTCTCTCTGGGGTCTCCGTTGCACGTTCGTCCTCGAGGACGATGGTGTCCAGGGCGCGGCTGATCCGCTTTCGCGCGTTGCGAATCTCTTCGATGGGATGGCCAGTGGCCAGCACCTGATCCGCGGGGCGGGTGAATTCCCCATCACTGGCGAGGTCCACGATCTGGAGGGCGAGGACGTCGTCGGCGAGGCGCTCGCGCAGGGTTGCGAGCAAGCGCTCGGCGCGCGCATCGCTTTCGGCGGCGAGAAGCTCGTCGTCGGGAGCCTTCGGAATCGTGGTCATTCGCTCGAGGATGGTTGCCGCGTAGCGGGGGTCTCGCTGCCGATATTCCTTGTCCTTTTCGACACGGTTGATGTTCGCGATGATCCGCATGACGTGGCGAGCGAAGTCGGGTTCGACCTCGGGGCGCCACGGGTCGTCGTTCGGATCCAACGCGCGCGCCACTGCCTCGTGGACGAGGTCGGGCGCTCTCTGCTTCGAGCGCGACACGTAGCACGCGAATCGAAGCCACTGGGCGCGTAAGCGCGGCCAGTCCTGAGAGGCCAGCAGTGCTTCGAGAGATTGGGGATCATGCCCATCGGGTGTCATGACGAGTAGTGGGCTCGAGGCTACCATCCACTCCCCTCGAAGGAAGCGGGGAGGGGAGCGTCGTCCCGCGGACGGACTCCCCGTTCCCCTGGTTTTCGGGCTATCGTTCAACTGCTCGTTCTGGCGTGCAGACTGCTTTCTACTGCCTAGGTCGTCCGATCACGCCGCGTGTGGAGTTGCGGAAGTCGCCGTTGCGGTTGCGCCGGGGGCCGCAACGGTCGGAGAGGCCGCGCTGGTTGTAGGCGCCGCCACGACGCCGGCAACACTCGCCACGGGCGTCACCACAATTCCGGTGACGTTGCCCTTTACGGCCTTTTTCTGAACGTTACCCATGACCATTCTCGCCTTGCGCGTGGCGGCACGTTTGACGGCTTCTTGGGTCTTCTGTTCGGCGGTTAGCGGCGCGGGCACCTTCCGTGGCGACACGCCGTAGTCCGCTAGGGTGGAAGGATCCTTGCCATACGTGGCGACTACCCAGGCCCTGTAGCTCTCCAGCGTGG
This sequence comes from Polyangiaceae bacterium, assembly GCA_049512415.1. GTDB lineage: Bacteria > Myxococcota_A > Polyangia > Polyangiales > Polyangiaceae > Palsa-1150. The sequence goes on along the minus strand of JBEKXD010000018.1, from coordinate 4,492 downwards.
GGAGCACCTTGGTCTTCGTGTCGTTGGCGTTCTTTACCGCGGTTTGCCAATCGGCCTTGGACTTGTCTGTCGCTGTCAGCGCGTCGACCAGGCTTTGCAGCTCCTGGATAAGAGCTTGGGCGGTGAACGGGCTTCCTGCCAACGTCAAGGACCCGCTTGGCAGATGTTTTTGTGTCCCTGCGATGAGATTGCGCAGGCATTGCTCGAGAGTAACCTTCGTGGTGTTGTGGGCGTTCATGACAATGTTCTCTTTTCCGAGCTGACGAACGACGGGCCACGCCCGGCACCGTGCCAGGTCGCGCGCCGCCGTTGCCGCTCATAGGTATTGGAACCGACCCTGAGACTTTTGCCGCGGCGAGCGTCGAAAAAAAGAAATTGTGTCCGTTGTGAGCTTTCAAGTATTCAACGAACGCGGTCAGCAGTCGGAGGGGTGCGGTCAACTCGCGTAGGGGCGCGGTCAACTCGGGTAGGTGCGCGGTCAACTCGCGTAGGGGCGCGGTCAACTCGCGTAGGGACGCGGTCAACGTGCGTAGGGGTGCGGCCAACGGGCGCGGGGGGCGCGGTCAACGGGCGTAGGGGCGCGGTCAACGGGCGTAGGGGCGCGGTCAACTTGCGTAGGGGTGCGGTCAATGGCCGCAGGGGCCCGGTCAACGGGCGTAGTGGCGCGGTCAATGGCTGCGGGGGCCCGGTCAACGGCCGGAGGGGCGCGGTCAATGGGTGAAGCGGCGCCGTCAACGGGCGCAGGGGCGCGGTCAATGGCTGCGGGGGCCCGGTCAACGGCCGGAGGGGCGCGGTCAATGGGTGAAGCGGCGCCGTCAACGGGCGCGGGGGCGCGGCTAATGGACGTAGCGGTGCCGTCAACGGACGCAGGGGAGCGGTCAATGGGCGCAGGGGCGTGGTCAATGGGCGCAGGGACGTGGTCAACGGACCCAGCGGTGCGGTCAACGATTGGATGACTGCAATCGTCGATCGTGGGCGAAGAAGGGCGCGACGCGTTCGCCACTCCGACGAATGCGTAAGCCCGCTCGAGGGCTTGCCGCAGATGGACCTGATTCTCGGCGTTCACGGCCACGCAGACGGAGCGGTCCTGTAAGCGAAGGCAGGGAGCCGTCCAATCTGATGTTCAGAACGGTCGCAGAGATGAGCCAGCACGTACAGCATCCCACTGAAACGGTGTCGCCGCAACCTTGACCGACGCAATACGAGACACCATGGACGTCCAAACGAAGCAAACAAGTGACCCGAATGGGGAAGGGAAGGCAAGGCCCGATGAGCCAGGTTCTCGCAGAAATCCGCGCTGCCAACGCTGCCTACGTTTCCAGCTTTGGCGACAAGGGAAAATTGGCGCTTCCGCCGGCGCGAAAGTTCGCGGTCCTCACATGCATGGATGCGCGCATAGATCCGGCCAAGATCCTGGGTCTCCATGAGGGCGATGCGCACGTGATCCGAAACGCTGGCGGACGAGCCAGCGACGATGCGCTGCGGTCGCTGGTGATCTCGCACAAATTGCTGGGAACGCGCGAGTGGTTCGTCATTCACCACACAAACTGCGGCATGGAGCTCTTTTCCGATGATGTCATCGACGGTCTGCTTGCCCGCAGCCTCCAGACGGCTTCCTACGACGGCACGCGCTGGACGGACTCCGGCCAAGGCCCGGGATCCCGGCAAGGCCGATACATCGATTGGCTCACCATCGCCGATCAAAAGCAGAGTGTCGTGGACGACGTCGAGCGGATTCGTCTGAGTCCGCTTGTGCCGAGGGACATTCCAATCCGCGGGTTCGTCTACTCCGTGGAAACGGGGCAGCTGGTGGACGTGCCCGAAGCTCATCTGGTCGGCACGGCGGGCCCATCCCGCTGAGGCGCAGTGACGTATTCACGCGGTGCGTCGATAGCTATCGAACGCAGTCTGCGATGTTCATGACCGCCGTGCGGCCAGCTGGTCGAGGCGGCTGAGTCTCTCCCCAGCAGACCTCAATGTTTGGAGACTCTTCGCGAAGTGGAGGCGAACCCAATCGCTCGTGGGTTCGCGAAAGAAGCTCGATCCGGGCACTGCCGCCACGCCAACCTCGCGCGCCATCCACTCGCAGAACTCAATATCGCCTTTGCGCACGTACTTCGACACGTCGACAAGAACGTAGTACGCCCCTTCCGGCGTGACATACGACAGACCCGCGGCGTCGAGCAATGCCAGAAACACGGATCTGCGCTCTGCATATCCAGCGAGAAGCTCCTCGTAGTATGCGTCGGGGAGCTCGAGAGCGACCACGGCCGCCTCCTGAAGTGGCGCCGCTGCGCCCACGGTCAAGAAGTCGTGCACCTTTCGCGCGCCCTCGATGATGGACCGCTCCGCAAGGACGTAGCCGAGGCGCCAACCGGTAATTGAATAAGTCTTCGACAGGGAACCGCACGACAGCGTGCGTTCGGCCATACCCGGAAGGGAAGCCATATACGTGTGACGGTGAGGCGAGTAGACGATGTGCTCGTAGACCTCGTCGGTAATCACGAATGTGTCCCAGCGTTCGGCCAGGCGGGCCATGTGAAGGAGTTCTTCCCGGGTGAAGACTTTGCCGCTCGGATTGGATGGATTGCAGAGAATGAGCGCCTTGGGACGCTGCGCAAAGGCCGCTTCGAGCTCGGCCCGGTCGAATCGAAAGTGCGGAGGGCGAAGCGGCACAAAGATCGGCTCGGCACCACACAGAATCGCGTCGGCGGCGTAGTTCTCGTAGAACGGGGAGAAGACGACAACCTTGTCGCCCGGATTGCAGACGGTCATCATCGCAACAATCATCGCTTCGGTCGCACCGCACGTGACGACGACGTTACGGTCCGGATCGAAGTCCAGGCCCATGAGCCGAGACTGCTTCTTGGTGAGCGCGGAACGGAACGCTGGGGCTCCCCACGTGACCGCGTACTGGTGAGGTCCTGAGCGGGCAACACGCTCGAGGGCTTGGATCAGCACTTCAGGTGGATCGAAGTCGGGGAACCCTTGGGACAGATTGATCGCGCCACACGAGTTCGCAATGCGCGTCATGCGACGGATGATGGACTCGCTGAATTTGTCTACGCGGGTGCTTCGGTGCGGCATGATCATGGGCCAGAGAGCAACTTCGTGCTCGCGCGTGGCGCTCTGTGGCACGGAAGTGTAGTACCCTTGAGCGACCGCAACAACACTTCGAGTGCCCGGCTATGTCCCTTCGATCGCGGCAACGAGTGAGGTCGTGGCATCCTCCACACGTCTCGCCGCAGCATCCGACAATGCCCCGGAGCCACCGTGAATGGTCAATTCGTCGTCGAGCACCGTGAGAGAGCCTAGCGATCGGGCACGGAAGAACGCGAACAGGGCTCGGAAGGAGATGTCAACTGTCTGCACATGCTCCGCAAGTCTCGCTGTCGCGATCCCGAGCGCTGGACGGTCGACGAGACCGTCAGGCGGTATGAGATCGACGATCCCCTTGAGCGCGCCGGAGTAGGTCGCCTTGTACACGGGAGTCGCTAGGACCAGCGCCGCTGCGCCTGTCGTCTCCTCAACAAAGCGTGCGACGGTCGAGGCCTTGGCGCGTCCGAAGAACACGTCGGCCGGATCGAAGTCAATCAATGACCAGATGCGTGGTACGAGCCCAGTCCGCTGTATTGCATTCGCAAGTGTGTTTGCAATCCACGCCGAGCGTGACTCGACGGAGGGGCTTCCCAGGAGGAACACGACGTGCCGGCTCATGCGGGCTCCCCTCGCTGACTCTCAGACATCGGCGCGTTGGGCCGCACCGGAGGCGCGCCCACGAATCCGCCAAACTGCCGTTGGAAGTGCACGAGCGGTCGTCCCGGGCCGGTCGAGGTCTCGAGAACTTCACCGACGACAATGGTGTTGTCACCGGCGTCATGTAGCGCATGGAGTCGGCACCGTAGCTTTGCGATTGCTCCATCCACCAGCGGAACGTCGGCTCGCAGGAGCGGGACGCCGAGAAATCGGTCAATGCCGGAACGGGCGAACTGCTGCGCGATCGACGTCTGTCGCTCGGAAAGAATGCTCACGCCGAACTGCGAGGCTCCGACAATTCCGTCGTGTGCACTTGCCCGCTTGCCTATACACACAAGTATCAGAGCAGGGTCGAGCGACACCGACGTAAACCCCGTCGCGGTGAAGCCGACGAGTGTTCCCGCGCTGTGTGCGGCGACGACCGTCACGCCGCTGAGTCGAAAAGAGGTGTCCCACAGTTCGCTCAGCGCGATTTCGTGCCAAGTCATCCCACTCCTCCACTGAAACATCCAGAACAGGGACCAGGAGAGTGACCGAAATGTGACGGCTGGCGGCGATCTCCAGGCTCGGTGGCCGTGGCGATGATTCGCGTGCCTGCAATGACGACACCTCGTGGCCTTCTAACACTACTGCGAGAGGTTGATCGGGTACGGCGAATAGGATCGAGCCGGTCGGGTCCCGGCGCGGTGGCTGCGAGGGGGGTCGTCGCAATCGGCGCGTTCCCGGTGACAGACGG
>JBEKXD010000017.1:0-74080 GCA_049512415.1 Polyangiaceae bacterium | reverse complement strand
GCACACCGATTCCCCTCACGCGCAGCAAACCCGTGACCCGAAGAGCCGGATGCGGTAGTTCCGCACGTCCGGATCCGTGGGAGCCCCGGGGGGCAACCCCCGGGGCGACCCGAGCGATCCCGACGTTGAGCGTCCTCGCCTACGGGAAGTAGGCTCCGGGCGACTCGCCGTCGGCCTCGCTCGGTCTCCGCCGAAATACGCCGGCCTTCTTCGGTTTGCCGCTTGTCCGGGAAGTGGGCTCGCCGCCGACCTCGCTCGGGCTCGCCCGAAATACGTGGGAATTCGTGGACGGAATCGCGGGACCGGCCCTACATATGACTTCGGCATGGACGCGCCGCGCCCGTCGCGCGGCAGTTCGAGCGCGGGTGCGTCATTCGATGAAAATTCATGAGTATCAGGCGAAAGAGATCTTGGCGCGACACGGTGTGCCGGTTCCGAGGGGCGTCGTGGCCCGAACCGTCGAGGAGGCCGAGAAGGCCGCTGCGCGCGTCCTCGGGGAGACGGGCGGTGCGGTCGTCGTCGTGAAGGCGCAGATCCATGCGGGTGGGCGCGGCAAAGGCGGAGGCGTGCGGGTGGCCCGGGGCGGTGTTTCCGAGGCCACCGACTTGGCGCGCGGGATGCTCGGCATGAAGCTCGTTACCCATCAAACGGGACCCGGAGGTCAGACGGTGCACCGCCTGTACCTGGAGGAGGGGCTGGATATCGCACGGGAGCTCTATTTCGGCCTCGTCGTCGATCGAGACCGCCGGCGCGTCGCAGCGATGGCCTCGACGCAAGGAGGTGTCGACATCGAATCCGTAGCTTCGAGAACACCCGAGAAAATCCACACGATCCACGTGGATCCAGCGGTTGGTCTTGCACCGTATCAGGCCCGGGCCCTAGGGTTCGCGCTAGGAATCGGGGCTGCCGGGGGTCAGTTCGTCAAGCTTGTGCGCTCGCTTTACGAAACCATGGTGGCAGAAGACTGTTCGCTCCTCGAGATCAATCCGCTAGCCCTGACAGGCGACGGCAAACTTGTCGCCCTCGACGCCAAGGTCAACCTCGACGACAGCGCCGATTTCCGTCATCCAGAATGGCGCGAGCTAGAAGACTCCGACGAGGCAGATCCCGTCGAGGCCGAGGCAAAGCTCGCGGGCCTGAGCTACGTGGCACTCGACGGCAATGTCGGCTGTCTCGTCAACGGTGCGGGACTCGCCATGGCTACGATGGACATCATCAAGCACTACGGGGCCGCCCACGGTGTGTCGCCGGCGAACTTCCTCGACGTAGGGGGTGGCGCCCACCCGGATCAGGTAAGAAAGGCGTTTTCGATGATTCTTCGGAGCCCCCAGGTGAAGGCCATATTCGTCAACATATTCGGAGGGATCATGAAGTGCGACGTCATCGCAGACGGAATCGTCGCCGCCGCGCGCGAAATCGGTCTTTCTGTTCCACTCATCGTGCGGCTCGAGGGCACGCGGGTGGAACACGGGAGACAGATCCTCGACCAGAGCGGTCTCGCCATCCGGGCGGCGTCGAGCATGGCCCACGGCGCGCAGATGGTGGTCGACGCCGTCGCTGGAGTCTCGCCGGACCCTAGACCCGCGGCCGTGAGACCCGCGTGAGCGTCCTCGTCGACCTGGGGACGCGCGTCCTCGTTCAGGGCATCACGGGGGCCGCGGGCTCATTTCACGCTCGCCAGATGATTGAATACGGAACGCGCGTCGTTGGCGGCGTGACGCCTGGGCGCGGAGGTCAACGATTCGATGGCACCGGTCCAACGTCCGGTGGATCGAGCGATGCCGTCTCCGTTCCGATTTTCGATACCGTTGAGGACGCGGTCCGATCGACGGAGGCCAACGCGACGTGCATTTTCGTGCCTCCGGCAGGCGCCGCCGACGCCATTCTCGAAGCGTTCGACGCCGGATTGCGGCTGGTGGTCTGCATCACCGAGGGCATTCCCGTGATGGACATGATACGCGTCAGGCGCGTGCTGGACGGTCTTGGGCCCGATGCCCATTACCGTCGTGCGAGGCTGATCGGACCGAACTGTCCGGGTATCGTGACTCCCGGAGCGTGCAAAATTGGCATCATGCCAGGACCGATTCACAGGTCAGGGAACGTCGGCGTCGTGTCCCGCTCCGGGACACTCACGTACGAAGCTGTCGGACAGCTCACGTCCCTAGGGATCGGACAATCGACCTGCATCGGAATCGGAGGGGACCCCGTAGGTGGCCTCGACTTTGTGGACGTTTTGGAGCTCTTTCAAGAAGACTCGGACACGCACGGCGTCGTGCTCATCGGTGAGATCGGCGGCGGCGCCGAGGAGCGAGCCGCACGATTCATCCGCGACAACATGGACAAGCCGGTCGTCGCCTTCGTGGCCGGGGCGACGGCTCCACCAGGAAAGCGCATGGGGCATGCCGGAGCGATCATCGCAGGTGGCAAGGGCACGGCTGCCGAGAAGATCGCCGCGTTGGAGGAAGCCGGTGCGCACATTGCTCCGACTCCGAGTGAGATGGCCTCCACGCTGGCGCGGTATCTGTGACCAAGGCTTTGCCGGTCGTATCGGCGGGACGCGCCGACGATCGTTGGTCGCTCGACAGGGCGTAGTCGTCGCTCTCACGGGTGCGGTGCGGAGTGTGCGCCGGTGCGGTCCGAGCAGGCCGCGACGAAGTGGGATGGGGGGCTTTGTCGTGGTTTCCGTCAGTCGGTGTGGCGCGCGTGGCCCACCAGCTCCAGGAGACGGTTCCCTGCCTGGTCGGCCGTATTTCCGAAAGCGACGAGGCCGTCTTCGTGGCCGCCCATCACGAAGATTCCGCGGTCCGCCCGGGCGGCAAGCTCAGCGACGGCACGGCACATCGCTGGAGTTCCATACGCGACGTCGTGTGGGGTCGTCGGAAGGCGATGGAGATAAGCCTGCCAGAGAGAGGCACTGTGCACGTGGATGATAGCGTGCGCGTCGGGCAGAGTCTGGTAGAGCATGGCGTGCGTCATGGACTCGCTCGAGGCACGTACGGGACCTTCGCACAGGACTCGATTGCGCTCGGGGAGCGCTTCGACCACCCGCGTGTAGTGCTCCGGGGCAAGCTTCGGGATGGCTCCGGTACCGCTGCCAGTCACCCAAAACGCGTGGCCCTCTGCGATGCGCGCACTCAGGTTTCCGTAGCCGACTCCCGCCGAATTGACCCCGACCAGTCCCATGCCGAACAAGCGGCAGCGCCAACCGTCGAGCGACGCAATCTCGGACAACAGGGGTGCGGGCCCAGGTCGCCAAAGACACTCGAACTTGATGATGCCTTCGTCACAGCTGGCCATGCGGATCAGTCTGTCGCACCCCTTCGCGCGGTGCCGTGGAAGTTTGGGTCGCGGGATACGTACCGGTTTTGCCAGTCGGCGGTCTCCGCACCGAGGGTGGCTGCGAATGCTTTGCTTCTCGATTCAGCGCGGCCGTCCCAAAAATCCCGTCGCCTGACCGTCAGCGTGGCGCGCGGGGCGCATCTCGACACCTCGAGCATCTGCCGCAACGCTCGCTCGGGTCTCCAACCCCCGCATGTGACGAAGAACGCCAGATTCCTAAGGCTGCCTGCGTGCTCCGCCAGGTACGAGCGCACCGGAGACGAGAGGGCCGCGTACCAAACCGGACTCCCGACGACGACGAGGTCGTACGTCGTTGCGTCATGGCAGGCGGCGGACAGGGGTGCGCTGCGCGCGAAAAGCGCATCTGCCGCACATCGCCAGCTCGGCCGCGGGCGGGCGCGCTCCTTCGCTTCCGTGAGGACCTCGACATGAGCGCCGAGCTCCCGAGCCAAATACTGGGCTATGGTGCGCGTCCTATCGGTCCGCGAGTAGTAGGCGACGAGAACGCGTGTCCGGCGTCTCTGGGCCCGGGACTCGGCCGGACATTCCCCGAAGATTGCGGGGCGGAGCAACGGCTCTAGCCGGTCGTGGCATCCCATAGCGGCTGAGGCACCGATTTTACGCGCGACCACGGAGCCGCGCCACTTGAAGCGTGTACAAACGGCCTTTCGCTTTCGTCGTTCTCTGTGCCATGTGTCCGCCACCCATGAATCGGCACCGGGTCATGCACGTCGTCGTGGCTGGCGACATCGGCGGGGCCGAACGCCTGCTAGTCGACGTGGCGACGCGTCCGGAACGAACACGCGCCGAGCACGAGGTGGCCCTGTTCACGCCGAACTCGGCGCTGCGCGAATACTTTGCCAACGCCGGACTTCGTGTTCATGACTGCGGCGCCGCTCCCGAGAATCCCATCGCGTATCTTCAGCGCTCGCTCGGGGGGTCGCACGTGCGGCGTCTCGCGGACCTGCTGATCGCGCGGAGCTGCGACATCGTGCATACTCACACGTTCGGTTCCCATGTCATCGGCACTCGTGCTGCTGAGAGAACCCAACTTCGGCAAGTGCGCACGGAACACCATTTCGTTCACTACTTCGACCCAAGCTGCCGTGTTTTCACGCGGTGGGCCGCAGCGCGTACCGCCGCCATTGTCGCCGTCAGTGAGTACGTGCGCCGAGTTCTCGAACGAACCGCGCCGAGCCTTGCGGAGCGCACGACCGTTGCGCGAAACGGGGTGGACACGGTCTATTGGAGCCCACGCGAGAAAACGGACCGAGGATTTCGCGCATGCATCGTGTGCCGGCTTACGGCATGGAAACGGGTTCATCTCGCCATACGAGCTGCCGCCATGGCACACGTGGAGCTCGCGGTCGTTGGTGACGGCGAGCAGCGCGGGGCCTTGGAACGTCTTGCGCGGGCCCTCAGTGCGCCCGTACGCTTCGTGGGATACGCACCCGACCCGCGGATTCACATATGCGAATCCGATGTGGTTCTAAGCACGTCGGACCGCGAGCCGCTTGGGCTGTCCGTCATGGAAGCGCTGTCGATGGGTCGTCCGGTGGTCGCGTGCGCGGCAGGAGGTATTCCCGAGATCGTCCGTGATGACGAGACGGGCATCCTCGTCCCCGAGGGTACCGCGGAGGGGTTTGCGCGCGCCCTGATGACCGGCCGCGACCAGCCCGAACGCTTGGCCGCCATGGCCGCGCGCGGACGAGCCTTCGCAATGCGCGAATGCTCGATCGAATCGACATGCGAGAAATACGGGGACGTCTACGACCGCGTATTGCGAGCATCATGACTGGGGACTCGCGCCCGAGCCTGCGAGGAGCGCCTGCGACGAGAGTGTGGCGGACTGCCCTCGTGCTGCTTCCCATCCAGATCGTATTTCGTGGGGGCGAGGCCGTGCTCCCGCTGCTTCTCGCCGCGTGGTTTGGCCGCAGCGCGGAAACGGACCTCTACTATCTTCTTGCCGCATACTTCGTTCTCTGCGGTGCCGTCTTGACCGGCGCCTTCCAGGACTCGGCGCTCGTGCCCGTTCTGATTGAAGTTGGAGCGAGCCGTCCGGCAGATCTGCCCCGTGTCGTCGGGGCGCTCCTCGGCCACACTCTGGCCATCGGGGCCACCGTCGCCGTCGTGATGGGAGGACTGGCTTCGGCAATCGCCTTGACGATGGCCACAAACCCGCGCCTGGCCGTGGACCTCATCGCTCTTCTGTCGCTCGCGACCATGGCGGCCACCACTCGCGCATTTTACGTGGGCGTACTCAATGCGCGCAGGAGGTTTTGGGCTCATCCCGTGGCGAGCGGTACTGGGATGGCATTGACGCTCGCCGCCATCCGCTGGGGTCGTGTTGCCCTCGGAATCCGCGCGATTCCATTCGGAATGGCTACGGGCGAGTTCGTGGCCATTGGACTGTTGTCACTCATCGCGGCACGCGACCTAGGCATGCGCATCGTGCCCACCTTGGAGCGGCCCGAACCCGTCCGTCGGATTCTTCGCCTCGTGCGTCTCGAGGTCACTGGTTCCCTGATCACGCGAATCAATCCAATCATCGATCAGCTGATGTCCGGCCTGGCGGGGGTCGTCGGGGGCGGCACGCTCGTCCGATATGCCTCCGACGTGGCGTCCCTGCCGACGTCGGCGCTGCAAGCGACCCTTTTTCCCGTCCTGATGACGCGTCTCGCCCAAGACGCGGCAGAACCTGCGCGCTTGCTGACGACGGTCCGTCGCACCGTGGGGGTGGTCGTCGCCGTGCTTGCCGCCGCATCGGTGGTGATTGTGGTGCTCCGCACACCGCTCGCGGCGCTTCTATTCGGACATGGTTCGATGGACGCGAGTGGCGTCCGCAAAATTGCCGAGATTCTACCCTGGGGATTGCTTGGCGTTGCGCCGTTCGGCGCACTGCTCGTTCTAGCGAGAGCGCACGTTGCGCGCCAGAACAGCCGTATCATGCCCGGGATGGGAATCTTGAACAGTTCGCTCAACGTTGCGTTCAATGCTATTTTCGTCGGCGTACTCGGTTTGTCCGGAATCGCGCTGTCGACATCGCTGACCTATTTGGTCGTCGCGGTAGTGTTCTGGATGAGGCTCGAGGCTCCGTCTTCGGCTTCGGGGGCCGGTTCGTGAAATGTTGAAAAATGGTGCGTCACGGAATCTGTTGCCGTGCACCCTGACCGAGTGAACGAACGAGGCCGGGAAGAAGCCCTCGTTGCGGCCAGGGACGGGCAGCGGCTCTACCGTCACACCTTGGCTAGCCGGCGGTCTGCTCTCCCTTGTTGTAGGCACCCTTGTCGCCTGCGTTCCGTGGATCGTGCGACAGGGCGTTAAACGACAACTTGCGGACAAGCCGAGGGAAACCGAGCCTGGCTCTTGTCATGACAGCTCCATTTTCCCCCAGCCCCGAGCTCCGAATCCCGTTGCCCTCTCGCCTCAGGCTGCAGTTTGCCACCGAGCGCGCCACGTTTCGGGATTTTGCGACTTGACGGATGGCCAACATTGCCAATAATTGGATCGAATTACTACTCCTCCATACGGAGCGTACGCATTGAACATTCTCGATCGCATCACCGAGCGAACCGGGGCCCGGCCGGCCGTCGTCGTGGACGTGTCATTACGCCTGCGTATTCGCGAGCTTGCCGAACGATTCGCGCTAGAGGTAATTGGAGCCCTTCGCAGCACGACGTTGCGGGAGGTCTCGGAAGCGCTGGCTGACCATGGCGCGAGAGGGCGCGGGACTCGGGCTCCTTCACCGGCCAACGCGGGTCGTGCAAGTCGGGGCCAACCGGTGACACATGGACGGCGGCCGGCGCTCGGCTTGGCTCAAGGTGGCAGTGGACCTTCTCTTTTACAGGCTGAAATGCCGGAGCGCTCCTCGCTCAGACCTGGTGCGCGCAGCCCCTTCGATATCACCATGCCGGGAGAGCTCCTCGACGCGGTAGAGTCGGATTCGGAGCACCTCCGGATGGTTCGCAGTGGCGCATCTTCGCCAGTGTCAGGGCACCGAGTCCGTCAGGCGCCGAAGAGTAGTCTGCTATCGGATCAGAAGTCTGTCGATCCCGCACCGCCAACGACGCTGGAGCCGACGGCCGAAGCCGCGACGCCGACGGTCGCACTTCGAGCCGGTGAGCGCGTACTCCGGGCCACGGGGTCGGGCGTCGTCATACGGCGCGTCCGACCCGTCTGAGGCCCGCTTCTCAACGTCTGTGGACCCGGCCGCAGGGGGTGGGAGAGCCAGCGTGCTTGCGGACCCTAGGCCGTGCCGGAGAGGAGCGGCCAGATGCGCCGCTCCGGCTAAGTCTGAGCGGATCGACGGCCAGGACCGGTTATGATTGCGTCTATGCCATCGCTGTCCCAACCTCCCGTCTCGTCCGTCGCAGCTCGTCTCGACGACAGCGTTTTTTCGATAAGAAAGCGCGGTCTCCCTGCGCCGCGCGTGGGGGTCGTTCTCGGAAGCGGCATGGGTTCGTTTGCGGACGGACTCGAAGACTTGGTCAAGATTCCCTATCGCGACCTACCGCACATGCCAATTTCGGACGTTCCCGGTCATGCTGGCAACCTATGTTTCGGAGCCGTGAGGGGGATTCCAGTCGTTTGCATGCAGGGGCGCGTTCATCTTTATGAAGGTCATCCGGTCGCCAAAGTCGTACACGGTGTCCGAATCATGGCGCGACTCGGAGCGACGGTCGTGCTTCTCACGAACGCCGCCGGCGCCTTGCAGGCGTCGTGGACGCCCGGAGATGTGATGGCGATTACCGATCACATCAACCTTATGGGGACGTCTCCTCTGATTGGCCCCAACGACGACGCGTTGGGGCCGCGCTTCCCAGACATGAGTGACGCGTACGACGCACATGTCCGGAGGGCGCTGAGCGACGCGTCCCTCGAGGCTGGCGTTGCGCTTCGCGAGGGAGTGTACGCGGCAGTTCTCGGACCGTCCTACGAGACGCCCGCGGAAGTTCGGCTCCTCGCGGCCGCGGGCGCCCACGCGGTCGGAATGAGCACAGTGCCCGAGGTGATCGCCCTGCGCCACATGGGGGTGCGCGTCGGTGCCTTGTCGTGCATTGCGAACCTGGCGGCCGGGATGAGCGCGCGCAAGCTCCGGCATGACGAAGTCGAGGCGACCGCATCCGCGAGAGCCCGAGAGATGGCTTTGCTACTAAGGGGCTGGATTGCTCGTGTCGGGATCGCCGAATGACGCCGACTAGGGAGGATGTCGCGCGAATGCTCGTAAGCGCGCGCGTCGCGCGCGCCAATGCGTACGCGCCGTATTCGCAGTACCGCGTCGGGGCGACCGTCCTCACGCGGCGCGGCACGATCCACGCGGGCGCAAACGTCGAGAATGCGACGCTCGGGGCGACGCTCTGCGCGGAGCGTGCTGCGATTGCCGCCATGGTCGTTGCCGGAGCAAAGCATCCGGTGGCGTGTCTAATTTTGACCGCGGGTCCGCGCCCGGCGTCCCCGTGCGGAATCTGTCGGCAGGTCCTCGCTCAATTCGCAACCGACATGGCCGTCGTGCTCGTTGGGGAAGGCCCCGGGCTCGGTGGCGGCGCCGCGGCGGTCACGCGGAGGACCGTCCGCCTTCGGGCGCTGCTACCGGATGTTTTCCGGTTACGCGAAGTTAGACCATAACTCCTAGCGTGGGGACCCACGAAGGGCGTGACTGCGCCGCGATTCTGAGCCATAGCCCGCTCTATGGGTCTCCTGATGACGATCGGTGTCCAGTCGTTCGTCGCGCTCGTTGGCGCGACGGTGGTTGTCGCGTGTAGCGCAAGAAAACCCGAGCCCGCAGTGCCGCCGTCGACAACGGCGTCCGTGAACGTCGTGCTGCCGCGCGGGGTCGCCCCCGGTCCGGGGCCGGAGCATCGGGATGGCCCCGACGAGGCGGCGATGGACCGGTCGATAGACCCTTGCGAGGATTTCTATGGCTTTGCGTGCGGCGGGTGGATGAAGGCCACCGCGATACCCGAGGACGAAGCGAGCTGGGTGCGCAGCTTCAGCGCCATTCGCGAGGACAACGAGAAGGCCCTCCGTGCCATCTTGGAGCGGGAAGCTCGCGGAGACCTCCAGGGGGATGCGTACGGTCGGCAGCTCGGGGAATTCTGGGCGTCCTGTACCAACGAGGAGGCCATCGAACAGGGCGCTGCGGCTGACCTCAGGGCCGAGATCAACCGAGTAAGTGCCGTCCGGGATGCTGGCTCGCTGGCTGTAGAGATTGCGCATCTGCACTCGATGGGCGTGGACGCGGGATTCGACTTCGACAGTCAGATCGACGCGAAGGATTCGGGGCGGATGATAGCGGCAATATCCCAGGCTGGCCTCGGGCTTCCGGAGCGCGACTACTACCTTCGCGACGATTCACGCAGCCGGGACCTTCGCGTCGAATACGAGCGCCATGTCGCGCGCACGCTCGAGCTTTCGGGCGAAGCGCGGCCCAAAGCGGCCGCTGACGCGAAGGGAGTCGTGGCGCTCGAGACGGAGCTCGCCAAAGCTTCAATGACCAATGTCGACCTGCGTGATCCAAACAAAGTCTATCATCGCGTCGACCTTCCAGGGTTGAAGGGTATCGCCCCCGACGTGGCATGGGACATCTACCTGTCCGAGCTCGGAGTCCGCACAGTCGCAGCGCTCAACGTCGCTCAGCCGGACTTCATGAAAAAGATTTCTGGTTTGGCGCGATCGTTTGAATCGGTCCCGTGGCGCGCCTACCTTCGGTGGCATCTCGCGAGCGCGCTGTCCCCGTATTTGTCGCACTCGTTCGTCGACGAGTGGTTTCGATTTCGGCAGACGCTGACCGGTACGAAGGTCCTTCAGCCGCGATGGAAGCGCTGCGTGCACTATGCCGATCAGCTCATGGGCGAAGCGCTGGCCCGGCCATTCGTAAGGGACCACCTCGGCGAGGACGGAAAGCGCGCGGCCGAGGTTATGGTCCACGCCATCGAAGCATCGATGAAGTCGGATCTGGATACTCTGCCCTGGATGGATGGCGCGACGCGTGCACGGGCAGAGGAAAAGCTCGACGCGATTGTCAACAAAATAGGGTATCCGTCCAAGTGGCGCAGCTACGACGGATTGGAGATGGACAGCGTGTCATTTTTGCCGAATGTGCTGCGGGCGATTGCCTTCGAGGTGCGGCGCCGCTTGACGAAAATAGGAGGTCCGGTCGACAAAGAGGAGTGGGAAATGACGCCACCGACCGTCAATGCGTACTATGAGGCCACGCGCAACCAGATGGTGTTTCCGGCGGGGATATTACAGATGCCCTTCTATGGGACGAATCAGACGTCGGCGATGAACTATGGCGCCATCGGAATGGTCGTGGGGCACGAGCTCACACACGGATTTGACGACCAAGGTCGGCAATTCGACGCGGAGGGAAACCTTCGCGACTGGTGGACCGCTTCGGTGGGCGCAGAGTTTGATCGCCGCGCATCCTGCGTCGAGAATCAGTATGACGACTATGTGGCCATTGACGACATTCACCTCAAGGGCAAGCTCACACTCGGTGAGAACATCGCCGATCTAGGGGGCGTCAAGCTGGCCTTTGCCGCCCTCGCTCGAACGGAGCCGCCGCGCACGTCGGTGCCCGAGGTTGCGGGGTTCTCCCCGGAGCAACAGTTTTTCATGAGCTTTGCTCAGGCGTGGTGCGCCAACTACCGACCAGAGGCGCTCCGCCTTCTCGCAGCCACAAATCCCCACTCTCCCCCGCGCTATCGGGTCACGGGCCCCCTTTCGAATCTCCCGGAGTTCGCGGCCGCGTTCCGGTGCAAGGAGGGCTCTGCCATGGTCCGCGCTGCGGAGAAGACGTGCCAAGTTTGGTGACGTTGCGCGGGAATTCGCCTGCGCACGTTCACGGCACGCGGAGCAGGTGCGGCCGAACAGGTAACCGGAGGGAGGTTCAGCCCCAAATCTGACTGTCCGCGAACGGCATGGGAGTCGTCCCGGATGGCTGTCCTCCGCGGCCAAACCTTCGAAATAAGGATCGCACGGCCGCGGAACGCCGGTTGCTCACGTCCGCTGCATGCATTCCCAGCCCATCCCCGTAGGGGGCCTCGCCTGCTTGCTATTTCACCTCGCCGGCTCGTGCGCGCCGAACGTACGAGACACCACCGACTCACCGGCTCCAATCGAAGACGATACGGTCGACGAATCGCCGCCTTTCGGCCCCGCGCCCGCCGAGGGCGACGACGCAGCGACGGACCCGGGCGACGCCGCCTCGCCAGCGCCCGGAGCCGAAGGGATGCCGACCGACCCGGACCCATCGGACGCCGTTGGCGATGACTGCGACCAGAGCGACGGCAGTGACTATGGACCCGACGTCGACGATCCCGATGTCACTCCTGGTCCGCCATTCGACGCGGGAGAGGGAGGCGTCTGTCCCAGCGCGGTCGGGCCCGGCGATCTCAATGTGACCGAACTGATGATCGCGTCGCTTGCCGGGACCGGGGACCACGGCGAGTGGCTCGAGGTCACGAGCACTCGGGATTGTGCGCTGAACCTAAATGGTCTGCACGGTGAGGCGCCAAGCGGCTCGAAAGTGCGAGTCGTCGACGTGGACAATGACATGTGGCTACCGGCATTTGGGACTTTCGTCATTGCCGACTCCACCGACCCGGCATTCAACAACTATCTGCCCGGAACGGTCATCGCTTGGGCCGGGGAACCGGGGGACGTGCTGCGCAACAAGGGGGCGACCATCACGCTCCTGGCTGACACCCAACTCGTCACGACCATCACGTACCCTTCGCTCACGCTCACGATAGGCGCGTCGTTCGCGTTTCCGGCCGACTGCCCGGCGAGTCGCGCTACCGATTGGACGGCCTGGCAAATCTCCACCGCCTCGTGGTTTCTGGGCTTCTACGGGACGCCGAACGCTCCCAACATGGATGTCCACTGCCCGCAGTAGCCGTACAGCTGCGTGCGCTCAGCTACTTCATCAGGCCGCACGACCCGGGGCCGCCTGCATGACCACACCGGTCGCACGGACTGGGCACCGAGTCGTCGTGACTGCCGCCCACGGACACGCGCGATGGCAACAACCGTTGGACGTCGCCCCGACCGCAGCCGGGGCATAGCACCTGACCGTCGCCGAAGACGAGCTCCTCGAACGACCTCGAACACTCCTTGCAAACGTACTCGTAAAGCGGCACTGGACTGGCTCCTCGCCCACCACTATGGCGCCGCAGCGCCGCCCCCGCCACCGGGGTGGTCCTTCGATCGGGACTCCTCAACGATCGGCGCGCCATGTGATAAATACCGCCAGCCATGAATCGCTGGAAGCCAAGTGTTCTCGCGCTCATTGCCGTCTCCGCGGCTCTTGTCATCGCGTGCGAAAGCAAGCGCGCGCCGACGGGCTCCGATCTACCGGGTGACGCTGCGGTCGGAACCGATAAGTACGCCGCTGCTGACCCGAAGCTGGCCAAGGCACTACAGGCAGCTGCGTCGAACTCTGCCGCTTCGGACAACGGGCCCCCACCGGAAGGTGTCTTCGAACCTGGGGTTGCAGATCGGCGCCACCCGAAGAACGTGCCGGCCAAGGTCGAGCTCATCAGCGCAGGGTCTGAGCCGCGCGTGATCGTGGGGAGCGTCACAGAGGGCGATGCCGCGGTACCGGACATCGCGCGGGCCAAGTCCTACGGCCCGGGCTTCGTCGAGGTGAGTCTTCAGCGCGGGCGAAACGCATTCCCCAGCGTGGATCTGGGGTTGTCGATTGGGCCCGCCAAGCGCGACGAAGGCGGTTTCGATTGGATCGTTGCCGAAGTCAAACGGACCCAGCTCTCGAAGTCGCAGCCCGGTCAGCTGCCACCCGGGATCGAAAAGGAAATGGCGACGCTCACCGGGACGACCGCCCGCGTCCACATGACTCTGGATGGGCGCTCGGGGGATATGCAGAGCGAGCTGGCGAAAGGCGCGCTAGCGGATCTCCAGCCGATTGCAGGACTTCTCGGGGAAACGCTTGAGATAGCAACAGTCGCGCGGCCTCCGCAGCCAGTGGGCGTGGACGCCCAGTGGATCGCCGAGGTTCGCACCTCGCTGGCGGGCATCGATGTCATGGAATATCGCGCCTACCGGGTCAAAGGTATCGAGGGAGAACGAGTCCACCTCACGGTGGAAATCCGCGCGTATGTGGCGTCTCGGGACGTGACGTTCCCCGGCGCTCCGAAGGATTCCACGGTGGAGCAGTTCGAGGCCGAGGGCCAGGGCGAGCTCGAACTCGTCCGCGGTGAGATCCTCGCCCGCCAGGCCACCATTTCCGAACGGGCCCTGGTGTTCTTTCGACTGGCGGGCGAGGCGAACCCGCGCGGTGGGCAGGGCGGGCCGTCGGCTGGCGTCGTACCCGTGGAACTTCGCGGCCAGCTCGTATTCGCGCGCGGCGAGGACATCCGGGCGGTCACCAAGACTCTGTGAGGCGTTGTCCCGGCCTCCGGTGCGCCCCCGGCAGCCGCGTGCCTTGTCCGCGTGGAAAGCGACTCACAAAGACGGACGCCGGGGTACACTGCGCCACGGAATTCGCCGCACATGAAGATTACCTGCCAGGCCTGTCACTCGAAGTACAACGTTGCCGACGAAAAGGTCCAAGGCAAGATCGTCAAGATCCGCTGTCGCAAGTGCGGCGCGACCATCGTCGTCCATGGCAACGTTGCTGCGAGCGCCAGCCAGTCGCCCCCATCCGAGGCGCCGGCCGCTGGTCGCATCACGTCCCCGGACCAGGGGCAGTGGCACATCAGTCTTTCGGACACCGATCAGCGCACGATGACATTGGCTGAGCTGGTCAGCCTTTATAAGGCGGGCGTCGCTACCCAGGAGACCTTTGTCTGGACCGACGGCATGCCTGACTGGAAACCACTCTTGGAGGTCGAGGCCATCGTCGTAGCTGTGAACTCGGCGACCAAGGGGGATGGAGCGGCCATCGCGACGGTGAGCGTGCCCCCCCCGGCAGGTCAGGCTCGTGACGAGGCTGTCGTCGCTTCCCCAGCGCAACCGGCGGCTCCCGTGCCCTATCGCGCCATGGAGACCACGCCCGTCGCTTACCGCGAGCCCGAGCCAACCGCGCCGGTGGACCCGCGTCATCCCGAGGCGGCCGCCGCAGCCCCCTACCGTCCGGCGGCGGAGCCCACCGCGCCAATAGCCTATCGTCAACCCGAGGTCGCTGGGCCGGTCGCCCAGCGCAAGCAGGAAGCCACAGCGCCCTTCATAGCGCCCCGCGACGCAGGGCCTTCGGCCGAACTGGCGGCGGTTGCATCGACGGGAGGTGAGCCTCGGAGGGCCTCGCTCGTCAAGCGCGAGAACCGAGGTCGCGACTTGTTTGGCGCGGCTCCCGAAGGTCCAGCGGCTGCTGAAGAGAGTCCGGCGCGGCAGTACGCCGCTCCGTACGCCGATGTGGCCAAGCCAACCGGTCAACGCAACGAGAACTCCGTGCTGTTTTCGTTGGCGATGCTGACGAAATCTGGGGAGGAGCGCGCCCCGCAGCCTGCCCCATCCGCCACGACAGACGACTCGGGAATGATCGATTTGAAGGCTCTTGCGGAAAAGGCGGCGTCGATGCGCCCGGCCGCGGACGGGGTGATGCGCGCACCCGCGCTTTCGACGAAGGCAGAGGTCTATATTCCGCCGTTGGCGGTCTCTCCCAGTTTCGGATCGTACATGGGCGCAAACCCGGCGCGGCCAACAAAGAGCCGCACGCTGGCGTTCGTCGGTGCGGGGGTGGGTGTGATCGCCCTTGTCGTATTTGGCGTTTTCCTCGGAGCTCAGCTCGGCGCCAGCAATGCGGTGCCTGTCATAGCGACGGTCGACGCGAATGCGGAG
Organism: Polyangiaceae bacterium; assembly: GCA_049512415.1. Taxonomy (GTDB): domain Bacteria; phylum Myxococcota_A; class Polyangia; order Polyangiales; family Polyangiaceae; genus Palsa-1150. The sequence continues at coordinate 58,942 of JBEKXD010000017.1, read as the reverse complement.
GCTCCCGACGCCGCGGGCACATTGAGCGCCGCGGCCGCGCCGAGCGCGAGCGACAGTGCGGGCGAAGCGGCCGCAGCCGCCGCGCCTTCCGCGGCTCCCTCGGCCCCTTCGGCCCGGGCCGCTGCGGGCTGGCATCCGCCTCCGGGCGGCTGGCCTGCCCGGCCCACGACGGGAGGGGCGGCAGCCGGTGGCGGTGGAGCGGCGGGCAAGTCCGCTGGAGGAGCGGCGGCGGCCGCGGGTGGCGGTGCAGCAGCCGCGGCCGGCGGGGCTGCCAGCGCCGCGGCCGCGCCGCCTCCGCCGAAGAAGACGAGTGACTGCGGCTGCAATGGCGATTTGATGTGCCTGATGAAGTGTTCGGCTTCAGGGCATTGACGGCACCCTATCCGACCCACCTCCGCACGACCTCATCGACCGCAACGAAAGCGAAGAATGCCACGCTCACCGTGGCATTCACGTCGAAAAACGCGCGATCGATCGCGGCGAGTCCCGTCCTGCGGACCAGGACGTGCTCGTAGACCAGCAGCCCGCCAACGACGGCGACTCCGACGAAATACGCCACTCCTCGGTGGAGCCACCAACCGCAGCCCCCCAACGCGCCAAACGCGAGGACGTGTGCGACCTCGCTCAGGACGAGCGCCAGGGGCGTCCCGAATCGCGCGGGAACCGAGTACAGCCCCACCCGGCGGTCGAACTCCTCGTCTTGCAGCGAATAGAGTACGTCGAAGCCAAATAACCACGACACGACGGCTACCATGAGCAGGACGATGCCGATCGAAGGCGACGCGCCCATGGCGATCCACGCCCCGCCTGGAGCGAGCGACAGCGCGACGCCCAGCCACAAGTGCGCGGCCCACGTGAAGCGCTTGGCGTAGGAATAACCGAGCAATACGGCGAGCACGAGCGGGGAAAGCACGAGGGGCCAGGAGCCCAGCACGGCTGCGCCTCCCACGAATCCCGCCGCACTCGCGATGCAAAGAACGAGGACTTCCGTCGCGCCCACTGCCCCGGTCACAAGGTGCCGTCCCCGCGTTCGCGGATTCAGTGCATCGACGTCGCGATCCGCCCACCGGTTGAACGCCATCGCGCTCGTTCGTGCGCAGACCATGCAAAACAGTATGGCGACAAGGCGCACGGCGCTCGGGAACACGTGGCAAGCGGCGAGTGAGAGCACCACGGACGTCGCCGCAAAGGGCAATGCGAACACCGTGTGCGCAATGGCCACGACGTCCCCATACGTCCGCAGTTTGTCAAATCGTCTCAAGGGCCTTCCCCCCGCCGCGGCGGACAATCCACCGGCGCGGCACGCCGAGGTTATTGACCACGAAGCTGCACGGATCCTGCCCTGGGTCGCCGTCGATCGCCCACAGCCCAGGCCTTGCGCCCACGGCAATGCGGCCGACGTCGTGTCGCCCGAGGGCCTGTGCGCCGTTCCAGGTCGCCATGCGAACCAATTCGCTCGTGGCTACCGTCGGGAACCGCTGGGAGAGTGCGCGTGCCTCCGCGAGTACGTCGAGCGACGAGTTCGAGGCGAGCGAATCCGTTCCAAGAGCGGGCGTCAGCCCCGCGTCGCGGGCGGCCAGCAATGGCGGGAGCGTGACCTCGATGTGCAGATTCGAGCGGGGGCAGAAGACGGTGGGCGCGCCGCGTTCGGCTACGAGCGCGAGCTCCTCCGGGCGCGCGTCGGTCAAGTGCACGCAGGCCACGTGAGGGGCGAGGGCGCCCAGACGATCGGCGAAGACGATGGGTGACTCCCCAGGCCACTCCAGGCGCTCGCGCGCCAGTCCGAGCCTTGTCGCCATCCAGTCGGCGACAGGCCCGTCACCGCGCTCGAGGAATCGCCTTTCGGCCGCGTGCTCGCAGAGGTGGACGCTCGCACGCACACCGGTGTCTCTGCAGGTTCGCATCAGGCGACGGACGACTTCCGGATGGGTCGTGTAGAGCGTGTGGGCCGTGGCCGAGTACGCGAGCTCGCAGTCCGGCCACTCGCCCAACCGAGAGCGGACCATCTCGGGCAGCTGAGCCAAGCGCGTCTCGACCTGATCCAGCCGTACGCCGAAGACCTCGTGGAACACGCATCCGGCGAAACCATGGCGGACGAGCGCCGGAACCGCAGCGAGCGAATTGGACACCTCGCCGACCACCGCGGTGCCGAACGCATCCAGCTCCTGGACAGCCCGGTCGATCGCCGCCGTATCGGTCTCGGGGGCCTGCTCTGTGCGAACCGCGATGAGATGATCCACCCACCGAAGAAACCCAGCGCCGCCCGGCACCTGCCCGCGCAGCGCGCTGAGCTCGAGGTGCGTGTGCGCGTTCACGAGTCCGGGCATGACCACGCCGTGGACTCGCAGGATGGGCAGCCCCGCGTGCCGAGGCAGGACGCTGCGCGCCGGTCCGACCTCGACGATCCGTCCGCATTCATCTGCCACGACGGCCCCGTCGGCCAGCGACGCGGCGTCGCCGCACACGATTGCGTCGGCATGCACGAGAAGCATCAGGTCAATTCACTCAGGGACAGTGAGATAGGCGTAAGCCTGATTGCGTCGGGCCGCTCGAAAGCCGGCCGCTCGGATGCGCTTCTCCATCCCAGAGGCATCCATGCAGAACGTCGTTCCGGCGCTCGATACGACGTTCTCCTCGAACATCACGCTTCCGAAGTCGTCTGCCCCGAATCGCAGCGCAACTTGACCGACCTCCGGTCCTTGGGTCACCCACGACGCGCCCACGTGGTCGACGTTGTCGAGGAGGATTCGCGCGATCGCCTGTTGACGCAAATAGAGCACCGTTCCGTGCTCGCCGGCCTCGATGCGCGTTCCCTTCTCGTGCTGAAAGTCCCAACAGAAGAAGGACACGAAACCGCGGGTCTCGTCCTGCAAGTCTCGAATTTTGATCAGATGATTGATCCGGTCGCGCACCGTGTCGACGGTCCCATACATCATGGTGGCGCTCGAGCGCAGCCCCATATGGTGTGCGATGCGCATCACTCCGAGCCACTCATCGCTCGTGCACTTGGCCTTGGCAATGGTCTTGCGGACTCGGTCCACGAGGATCTCCGCGCCACCCCCTGGAAGGCTGTCCATGCCGGCGGCTCGCAGTCGCTCGAGGACCTGGTGGACGCTCAGTCCCTCGAGGCGACCAATATGGAGAATCTCTTCGGGCGACAGCGCATGGAGGCTGAGTCCGAACTCGCTCTTGATCCAGCGAAACAGATCCTCGTACCACTCGAGTCGAAGCTCCGGGTGCAGGCCGCCCTGCAGAAGGACCTGCACGCCGCCCTTGTCTACGACCTCCTGGAGTTTTCGCGCGAGCTCTGCGCGCGAGAGGACCCAGGCTTCGGCGTGGCCGAGGGGACGATAGAACGCGCAAAACCGGCAACTCGTCGTGCAGACGTTCGTGTAGTTTACGTTTCGGTCGACGATGTACGTGACGACGCCGCCGGGGTGCTTGCGACGCCGGACCGCATCCGCGGCGAGACCGAGGTCGAATAGCGAGGCGTCCCTCAGCAGCCGCTCGCCTTCCGCAGCGCTCAATCGCTGCCCATCGGCGGCTCGAGCGAGTACGGTGTCGAGCTCGGCAACGGCCGCGGCGCTTCGGCGATCCTCGTCGAAGAACCGAACGGTCGCCTTCGGAAGAAGCCCCGCCACGGCCGCGTCGGAATAGAAACGCTCGAGGCCGCGACGTTCCTCATCGCCGAAGTCGTAGCGGATGGCTTCACGAAGGTAGGATGTGAGGGAGGCGGCGCTCAGGCCGCAACGCTCCGCATGGTCGGCCGCTAGGCCGTCTCGATGCAGCATCCCGCGGGCTTTCGCTCCGTCGAGCAGACCTAGGTCTGCGTCGGTCAACGCACCGGGTCGCCCGCACCAGGCCGCGAACACGAAGGGCAAACCGGTCATCTCCCACCAGAGGGCGCCCAGATCCCACGCGTATGGGAAGCGCCCCTCGATCTCCAGGGCGGCATCGCCGATGACGAGGGCTCCGCACTGGCCCGAAACCGACGCGATGGCTTGCCTCGGACTGCAGCCCATGAGCCGTGGCTCCCGACCCAAGCGGCGAGCGCGGAAGATCAGACGCGCCAGGACCACGCTAGTCCTGGAAGACAGGTCGACGGCGACCGTGTCGAGCTCGTCGATCGGCTGCCGTCCGACGACGAGAATGCTCCGCACCGGGCCACGAGCTCCGATGGCGCATCCGCGCACCATCCGGAAATCCCCCAGGGATGCAGCCGCTGCCACCGGCATCAACGCCACGTCGGCTTCGTCTTCCGCGACGCGCCGGGCCACTTCGCTGGGGGCGGCGCGCTCCATGTCGATCCGCTGGGAGGCCGGTGGCTCATCGAGTCCGACGTAGAGGGGCCGCGCATTCAGGTAGTCGACGACCGCGGCGCGCAGACGGCGCGAGGCGACGGGGTTCAAGACACGGTCCTCAGGTGTCGGGGGTTTTGCCGATCGCGCACTTTGAAGTCCGCCTCGGGCGCCTGCGCTGCCCCGTACTCTCTGACGACGTTGTACACCGTGTCCCGCTCGATCGGCACCCGACCGGCTTCCCGCACGAGGCGAACGAGTTCGCCCACGCTCATCGCGCCCGGCGAGCGCGAGCCTGCGGAGCGATAGATCGTTTCGTGGACGACCGTGCCGTCAATGTCGTCGGCTCCGAATCGCAAGGCCATCTGCGCGACCTCCGGCGTCATGCTGACCCAATAGGCCTTGATGTGAGGGACGTTGTCGAGCAGGAGGCGGGCGACGGCCACGGTTCGGAGCGAATCGACGGCTGTTGGTGCCGGGAGGTTCCTCATGCCGTTGCCGTCCGGATGAAAGGCCAAGGGAATGAACGCCAGGAAGCCTCCGCTGCGGTCTTGCAAGTCGCGCAAGCGGAGCAGATGGTCGACTCGATGCTCGAAGGTCTCGACGTGCCCGTACAGCATCGTCGCATTCGTGGGCATCCCGAGGGCGTGGGCGACACGGTGTACCTCGAGCCACTCGTCGGCCGTGGCCTTTCCGCGGGCAATGCGCGAGCGCACCTGCGGATGGAAGATCTCGGCACCGCCTCCGGGAAGGCTGTCCAGCCCCGCAGCCTTCAGTCGCTCGAGTACCGTGCGAACGGTCATGCCGAATAGCTCTGCGAAGAAGTGTATCTCCACCGCCGTGAAACACTTCAGATGGACGGTGGGGGCTCGACGCTTCAGGCCCGACAGCAGGTCCTCGTAGTACTGAAACGGCAATTTCGGATGAAGCCCATTGACGATGTGAATCTCGCTCGGCGGGTCATCCTGTCGGTTTTCGAGCTCCTTCCAGGCTTCCTCGAGTGACATCGTGTGGGCGCCCGGCATGCCTTCTTCCAGTTTGGCAAACGAACAGAACAGGCACGACGCCACACAGACGTTGGTGACTTCGATACGCAAGTTGCGGTTGAAGAACGTCCGATTCCCGTGCAGGCGCTCGCGTACACGATTCGCGAGTTGCCCCACCGCCACGACGTCCGGATGGCGAAAGAGCGCGAGGCCATCGTCGAACGACAACCTATGGCCGCTTTCGATCTTGGCGGCAACCGCGTCGATCATGGCCTGCCGTCCTGCGCGGTCGGTCGCCCGTCGGTGGGTGCCCTCGGCTCGGCATCCACGAAGACCGGCACCCGCCCCGCGAGGTGAATGAAACCTTCAATCTCCCGCCGCTTGAGCGCCGACGCGAGCTCCAGGCGCGATTTCTTCCCGACTCCGGCCAGGGCTCCCGCCGCGAACGCAGCCCCGCTCTTCGACACGATCGGCCCCATTAGCTCGTTGGCTCCGAAATTGAGCGCAATCTGAGCGATCTCGAGCCCGCTCTGCCCGAAGTCGACCCGCACGGTCACCGACCGCGGCCCCGTCAGCCTGGCCATGGCAACGGCCCGCAGAAGATCGAGGCACGGGACCTTCTCTTCTGCCGCCGGGAACGTCACGACGCCGGCACCTCCCAGGGGAGGCGACGTCAGAACGCGTACCACGGAACCGACTTCCTCGGCGCGCACGCGATCGGCTAGCGCGCCGAGCACCAGCAGGTCTGAAGCGGCGAGGCGGTTCGCGTCGATGGTGCGCAGGTCCCCGGCTCGGCGCTCGAGGAGTACGTCCTCCAAACCGGCTGCGGCGATCGCCTGCTCGACGAGAGTGCTCACGGTTGCCCCCACCGGCGCGCGAGCGTGTGGTCGAGCCCAAGGTGATCGAGGACGCGGGCGATGACGGTATCTACGGCGTCGTCGAGGGTTCTGGGTTTCGAATAGAACGAGGGCATGGCGGGCAGGATGACCGTGCCAGCGCGCGCCAAGGCGGCAAGGTTTTCGAGATGAATGATGCTGAGGGGCGTCTCGCGCGGCACGACAATGAGTGTTCGGCGCTCTTTGAGAATCACATCCGCGGCGCGTGTCAAGAGCGTGTCCGAGATGCCGTGAGCGATGCGCGCCACGGTCCCCATGGAGCAGGGTATGATGGCCATCGCTTCCCACCCCGCGCTCCCACTCGCGAAGGGAGCACGGAAGTCGGTTAGGCCAAAGACGGGCCCGAGGACGGGTCGCCAGTCGTCCCCGCATTCGAGAGACCAGACCTCCGGGGCGGTGCGCGACATGCAAAGACCCAGTTCGATGTCGTCGCGGGCTCGGAGCAGCTCGACCAAGCGCCGAGCGTAGGGAGCTCCGCTCGCGCCCGTGATCCCGACCACAAGCTTTCGCCTCACAGACGCACCTCGGCGCGAACGATGGATGCTACGGCAAACGTCAAGTCGAATCCGTGCGGAGGTTCGAATCCCACGGTGACGAGAAGCGCCTCGTACTCCGCTCGAGTGAGAAACCCCGCCATGCTTCGAGCAAGATATCCGTAAGCGGCCGGATCGCCGGACAACCATCCGCCCACGGTCGGCAACACGAGCTTCGCGTACGTCGCGTGAAACAGTCGCGCACTCGGGCGGTGGGGTCGGAAGAACTCGAGAGTGATGAACACCCCCCCCGGAGCAAGCACCCGGTGGACCTCCGCGGCCCCGCGTCGCGTGTCCGAGAGATTCCGCATCCCAAAGCCACATACGACTGCCGCGAACGTCGCGTCCGCAAAGGGCAGGGCCATTGCATCCGCGACGACGACCTCGGCGCGAGGAGCCTTCCTGCGGCCTACCTGGAGCATGCTTTCGGAGAAGTCGACGGCTACGATGCGCTCGATGGGGCTGCATATCGACAGCTCGGCGGTCAGGTCCATCGTCCCGGCGCAGAGATCGAGGATGGGCCCCGGCGGGGCGAGCTTCAGCTCCTCGACCGCGCGTCGCCGCCAACGCGCATCCAAACCCGCGGACAGTAGGCCATTGAGACGGTCGTAGGTGGGCGCGATGCGTTGGAACATTTCACGCGCTCCGGCGCCGTGATCTTGCTCGTGTCCGCGCCGGGCACCGAGCTCCGCAACCGGTGCCGCTCTCATGTGCGTGATCCGCCCCGGCCGAACCAGCCTCGCGCCGAGGCCGATCGCGGAGAGCTCGGTTGGGTCGCGCCGGACGACGGGGCGGGAGTAGAGCCGGGTACGAGTCCGACTTCCGCGCAAATCGCCGCGGCTCGCGCCGAGACTTCCGGGTCCATCCGGCACGGCTCCGGCCACTGCCTGCCATAGCCCTCTTCGCGCCACTTGCGCGTTCCATCGACACAGACCTTGCTGCCCCAGAGCCGCTGGTTTGCCCCGTGATCGAGCTGGTCGATCGGGCCGTCCACGAACGCCAAGTCGCGCTTCGGGTCCAGGTTCGCAAGCAGCCGCCACGACACTTGAGCGACGTCCTGCACGTCGACGTCGTCGTCTACGACGCAGATGACTTTGGAAAACGACATCTGGCCCGAACCCCACAATCCGTGAGCGAGGCGCGACGCGTGAAAGGGATATTGCTTCTTGATCGATACCAAGACCAAATTGTGAAAAGCGCCCTCGACGGGCAAGTTCATGTCGACGATCTCGGGAAAGAGGGTGCGGAGCATCGGAAGAAAGAGCCGCTCGCTGGCCTTTCCGAGCCACTGGTCCTCCATCGGCGGAGGACCAACCACCGTGGCCGGATAGACGGCGTCTTCGCGATGGGTGATCGCCGTGATGTGAAAACGCGGAAACGGCTCCACGGGGGTGTAGTAACCGGTGTGGTCGCCGAACGGACCCTCGGCGATGAGCTCCTCGCGCGGATCCACGTACCCCTCGAGCACCAAGTCCGCATCGGCCGGCACCTCGAGCCCGACGGTCCTGGCCGTGACCGTCGCGACCGCCGACTTGCGAAGGAACCCGGCGAAGAGCCACTCATCCACTCCGTCGGGCAGGGGCGCCGTCGCGGCGTACATGAGCGCGGGGTCCCCCCCGAGCGCCACGGCGACTTCGAGGCGTTCGAGACCGAGTTCCTGGGCGTGTCGGAAGTGGCGAGCCCCCGTCTTGTGCACCTGCCAGTGCATTGCGGTCGTCGAGCGATCGAGCTTCTGCATGCGATAGCAGCCGACATTGCGCGCGCCCGTCTTCGGGTCGCAGGTGATGACCTGTGGCAAGGTCACGAATGGACCTCCATCGCCTGGCCAGCAGGTGACAATGGGCAGTCGATCGAGGTCGACCTCGCCGCCGGTCAGGACGACGTCTTGGCATCGCCCACTGCCGACGTGGTGCGGCGGTACGTGTGCGAGCTCCGGCAGCTTGAGCAGCAGCTGGACTGCCTCGCCTAGCGTCGAGGGAGGGCGGGTCGAGAGCCATCGCTCGATGGCCCGCGCGTGTTGCTCGAAGTCAGCGACCCCGAGCGCCATCGACATGCGCCGCCGCGAGCCGAACGCATTGATGAGAAGAGGAAAGCGAGAACCTGAGACGTTTTCGAATAGGATCGCGGGGCCGCCCGCCTTGACGACCCGATCGGCGACGGCCGAGACTTCGAGGTGGGCCTCTACGGGACGGGTTACGCGCACAAGCTCCTGGCGTTCGCCTAGAGCCTGAACGAACGCGCCCAAGCCGTCCCATGCCATCGAGCGAGCCTCCGAACTTTCACGAAACTTTGAACGCCAGGGCATTTAGGCGCGAGCATGCGAGGCGTCAAGGAGACCCAAGGGCATCTTGGCGCGCTTGGCGGCCGAAATAAATCGGCCTTCTAGGCTGATTCCCACGCAGAGGAAAAACGCTCTAGACTCGCGTGTCACGTTCCCATGCGCCTGCTCATCGCCGACAAGCTCCACCCTCGTGCCATCGAGGAAGCGCGCACGCTGCCTATCGATGTGGTGTACGAACCGGAACTCACGCGGGAAAACCTCGAGCAACATCTCCAGGGCGTGGGCATTCTGGTCGTGCGCTCGACGGAGGTGACGGCGTCGGCCATCGAAGGCGCGACCCACTTGAATCTCATCGTGAGGGCGGGCGCGAGTTACGAGACCATCGACGTGCGCGCAGCGAGCCGTCGTGGCATCTACGTGGCCAACTGCCCTGGAAGGAACGCGTCGGCGGTGGCCGAGCTCGTGTACGGGCTGATGGTCTGTCTGGACCGTCGGATCCCGGACGCGGTGGCTTCGCTGCGCGCGGGTCGGTGGGAACGAAAGGAATTCAGCAAGGCTGAAGGGCTGTACGGCAAGACACTTGGAATCGTCGGGCTGGGGTCCATCGGACGCGAGGTTGCAGCCCGCGCGCGCTCCTTCGGCCTGCACGTGGTGGCTTGGAGCCGCTCGCTCTCGCCCACGCGTGCGGCGGAACTTGGGGTCGCCTACGCCTCGAGCGTCGAAGAGCTCGCCGCCCGCAGCCACATTCTATCCGTGCACCTGGCCCTCGCCGACCGAACGCGACACATCGTCGACCGAAAGGTCGTCGATGCGCTGCGTGACCGAGCGATGCTCATCAACACCGCCCGCCACGATCTCGTCGACATCGACGCGGCCATTGATGGCGCTGAAAGGCGAGGACTTCGCGTGGCTGTCGACGTGTTTGCCGGCGAGCCGCGTGGAACGCGGACGTTCGCTTCGCCGGAGATGTTCACCGCCTATCAGTCCGGCGGCCTCGTTTACGGGACGCCGCACATCGCAGCCGCGACGGACCAGGCGCAGCTGTCCATCGCCGCGGAGACGGTCCGCATCATTCGCTCGTTTCTACTCGAGGGAGCTGTCCCCAATGTCGTCAACGTGTCCTCGTCGTCGGCGGCGCTCTTTCAGCTCGTCATTCGCATGGCGGACAAGATTGGAACGTTCGCTCACGTGCTCGGCGTGCTAAAGCGCCACGGAATCAACGTGGAGGGCGTCACCAATACGGTATTCGAGGGCGGCGGCGCGGCGTGCGCCAAGCTGCGTCTGGTGTCGAGACCCACCGAAGCGTGTCTCGCCGAGATTCGAGCGTTCGAAGAGGTTCTTCACCTCGATCTCGTCTCCCTTCCGATGATCGCCTGATCGGACCATGCGCCGACTCGTCGGACTGACTGCTGCGACCATGCTCGTGGCGTGTGCACTGCTCGGGTGCAAGCGCAGTTCGGGGCGCGTCGGAACCGTTTCTTTCGATGCACTCGATTCGGGCAGTAGCGATGCGGCCGTGCAAGGCGAAGCGGGGCTCGCACAGGACCTGTCGCCACCGCCGGAGGATGCATTGCCACCGACGTCGAGCGATGAGCTCACGTTGCGCGCTCGGCATCTGCTCGAGGCGATTCAGAAGAACGACCCGGACCTGGCCGTCGATATCATGTTTCCGCGGGACGGATGGCTGTCAGTTCGCGACACGTCGGACGGAGGAAAAGAGTGGGACCATCGTGTGGCGTCGCCATTTCGCAGGACCGTCCATCGCCTGTCTCACCATCACGACCTGGACCTCGCGGAGTTCGTGTCGATAGAGCTCGGGAAGAACATGGTGCAAGCGACGCCCCATCGCCGCGGATGGAGGACCCCGCTGTGGCTCGTGTCCGGCTCGCGTATCACGTTCGTCGTCGGCGGGCACACGCGGAGCCTGTCGATACGCCAGATGACGGCGTGGCGCGGCGCCTGGTACGTGACGCAGTTGCGGTGACAGAGACGCGTTCCGTGGAGAGTCCTCGACCGCGCCTACCGCCCCCCCGATTTCGGCCGGTCCGCCTGGATCTCCGCCAGAATAGCCTCGACACGGCTGATGTTGTCCTGGCCGTCGTCGTACAAGTACCGAAGCTCGGGGGCGCGTCGCAGACCCAATCGTCGTGTGACTTCTCTCCGCAACATGCCTGACGCGTGTTGCAACGCATCGACGAGCCGCTGCTGAGCCGGGAAGTCGCCGCCCTCCAGAAGGCGCACGAAGACGCGGCCGCTCTGGAGGTCTGCGTGCATCTCGACGCGGGTCACGACCGCGCCAGCGGCTCGCGGATCCTTGACGTCGAATTCCAGGAGCGAGGAGAGCTCCTCTCGGATTCCTTCGGCTACGCGTCGTGCGCGAATTCCCGGTTCAGCTGCCATCATCGTCTCCGAACATCTCCTGTCCGAACGTCACGAACTCCGTTTCACGACTCGTCAGTACGGCTTCCGTGTCGAGCTGCGCGGCGCGCGCCACGTCTTCGAGCACGCCTTCGCAGATATCACGACGGCTCGAGATCACGCTAACGCCGAAAACGGCACGCTGCATCTTGTCTTGGCCGCCCACTTCAGCAATCGACACGTCGAAACGCGCGCGGATTCGATCGCGAAACCGGCGGATGACGCGGCGCTTGTCCTTGAGCGAACGCGCTCCGGGAACGTGAAACGTCAATCGCAAGACGCCGACAACCATGGATACGCGAATCGACTGCGATCCTACTCGAGAGTCTGTTTAACCTCTTCGACCTCGTAGCACTCGAAAATATCCTTTTCCTTGAGGTCGTTGTACCCCTCCAGGCTGATGCCACAGTCGAAGCCCTCGAGCACCTCGCGGGCATCGTCCTTGAAGCGCTTGAGGCTGCTGATCTTTCCGTCCCACACGACGACCCCGTCGCGCACGAGGCGGATCCTGCCCGTGCGGGCGATCTTCCCTTCGACGACGTGACAGCCGGCGACGGCGATGCCCTTGACCTTGAAGAGCTGTCGGACCTCCGCCTTTCCGTGCTGCTTCTCGACGAGCGTCGGAGGCAGCAAACCCTCCATGGCGGACTTCACGTCCTCGATGGCGTTGTAGATGATCGAGTAGAGGCGCATCTCGATCTTGTTCTCTTCGGCCACAGCCGACGCCTTGCCGGCGGGGCGAACGTTGAACCCGACGATGATCGCTTTCGAGGCGACCGCCAAGTTCACGTCGCCTTCGGTGATGGCCCCGACGGCGGCGTGGATGATCGCCAGCTTGACTCGCTCGCTCGACAGTTTGGCCAGCGCGTCGGCGACAGCCTCGACCGATCCCTGAACGTCGCCCTTGATGATGATGCGGAGCTCCTGCTGCCCGCTGTCGGAGATGCGTTTCGACAGCTCCTCGAGCGAGACCTTTGCGCTCGCGGGGACGAGATTCTTTGCGAGCTTGCCCCGTCGGCTTTCGGCGATCTCCTGGGCCTTCTTCGGGTCCTTGACCGCGTCCATCTTGTCGCCGGCATTGGGAACTTCGCTCAGGCCAAGAATCTCCACCGGCGTCGCGGGACCGGCCTCGTGCAGCTGCTTGCCATGCTCGTTCGTCATCGCCCGGACTTTTCCGAATCCGGCACCGGCGAGGACGAAATCGCCCACGTGGAGCGTTCCGTCCTGGACGAGCACGCGCGCCACCGGGCCGCGTCCGCGATCGAGCAGAGCCTCTAGCACCGTCCCGCTGGCGGGCCGCTTCGCGTTGGCCGTCAGCTCGAGAAGTTCGCTTTGCAGCTGGATTGCGTCAAGAAGCTCCGGCACGCCCTCGCCGGTGACCGCGCTCACGTGGGCGAACTGCGTGTCGCCACCCCATTCCTCTGGCACAAGGCCCTGGTCTACGAGTTCGCGCTTCACCCGCTCGGGGTCCGCGCCAGGCTTGTCGATCTTGTTGACAGCGACGATCAGGGCAACCTTGGCGGCCTTCGCGTGCGCGATCGCCTCTTTCGTCTGGGGCATGACTCCATCGTCCGCCGCAACGACGAGCACGACGATATCGGTCACGCTGGCGCCGCGGGCGCGCATCTGCGTGAAGGCTTCGTGCCCGGGTGTGTCCAGGAAGACGACGGTTCCCCTGTCGGTGTCGACCTTGTAGGCGCCGATGTGCTGGGTGATGCCTCCGGCCTCGCCCGCGGCGACGTGCGCCTGGCGAATTCGGTCGAGCAAGCTGGTCTTGCCGTGGTCGACGTGTCCCATCACCGTCACGACGGGCGGCCGGGTGGTGTTCCCTTCGACGTCCTTGGCCACCTCTTCTTCACCGCGCGCTTCTGCGATCGTCTGCTCTTCGCTCTTGCCGACATCTTCGACTTCCCAGCCGAATTCGCTCGCCAGAATCTTCGCGGTGTCGGCATCGAGCGTCGTGTTGATGTGCACGTTGCTCATGCCCATCGACAGAAGCTTCATCAAGAGCTCGGTCGCCTTGAGGCTCATGCGCTGCGCCATCGTCTGCAGCGTCACGTCGTTCTCAATTCGGATGACCTTCTTGTGTGCGCTCATCTCCTGCGTGGAGACGGCGGCAGGCTTCCTGGGCGGCATCGGTCCGGAAGGACGTCGCCCTCCCGCACCTCCGGTCGTACGCCCCATCGTGGGGCGGCCAGGCTGTTGGCCCGGCGCTCGGACGTCCCGCCGAGCCCCCGCGCCGCCGGGTGGCGAGCCCGCGCGCGGGTCGTACTGGACCCTGCGCGGCATGTTCGGCTGGGTGGAGGTCATTCGGGAGGCCTGAGCCGGCGGCGTCATCGGAACACCCGGCCGCCCAGTCCAGTACTCGACGCCCGTCTTCGGCGCGCTGGAGCGAGTCGCCGCGGGGCGCGCGCTCTCTCGAGGGGGCGTCGATGGCGGTGGCGAGGAGACTGGGATCCCCAACGGGGGGAGTGGCGGTGGGGGAGATGGCGCCGCGACGGCTACGAATTCGGGCGGTTGCTCGACAGCGCGAGCCGCGAACGGTTCGACCGATGGAGGTGGCGTCGGCGGCTCCTCGACTGGCGGTGGCGGGGCCACGGCCGGGTGCACGGGCGTCGGCTCGAACTCCGGGACAGGCGTGGCCGCGGCGACCGCGTCGTCGGTCGGCCGCTCGAGTGCCGGCACGGAGTGCGGCGGCGGGGGCGGCGGAGAAGGCGGCGCGGAGGGCTCTTCTTGCGGAGCAGCCCCCGACACCTCTAGGAGGGGAGCGACATCGTCGGCAATGGAAGCGGGGGCGGCGGGTGCTACGAACGGCGGCGATGCGATCACGTCCGAAACGAGTGGCCCTGCCGCCAGCGACTGGGCGCTCGGGCGGTCCTCGGGCACCGGCGTCCGCGCGACCACCTCTTCGGGTGGAGCGACGGGTATTTCGGTGACGGCCGGGTGACCGTTCACTTCCGCTGGTTGCACCATGGGCAGGCTCTCGAACGACCGCGTCGAGGATGCAGCCGCAGGGGCGACCGGAGCCTGCGGGGTCTCCGCGGGCGCGGCCGCAGATGCGGCTTTTGCGACGGCTCGCCTCTTTATCACAGTCGGGCGGATGCGTTCTTCCACGGTATCGTGGGTTCGCTGCTTCTCGAGGTGACGCTTGACGCGCTCGATGGCCTCGGGCTCGACGGAGCTCATGTGGTTTCGCACGTCCGTCACGCCGATCGCCTGAAAAAGGCCGACGACCTGCTTCGGGTCGAGGTTGAGCTGTTTTGCCACCTCGTAGACACGAACCTTGACGCTCATCGAGCCTCCAGAGCGCTGCTGCATTCCGCACCTTCTGTTGTCATTGCCGTGCCACCGTCCGCCGCCAGGCGCAGAACCTGCAGCTCCCTAGCCAACCCGTCGTTCATGACGCCGCACAGGGCGGCCGAAACTTCACCCACCAGCGCCCCAAGCTCGCGCTTGGTTTTCCAGGCGATCACCCGCCCCTGGCCGACGGCTCGCATCACCCCCGCACGCGTGGCCACCGCCCCCGCATCGAGCGCCACGATCCATAGTGGCGCTCGCGAAAGCACGGAATCGAGCGTCGCGTCCGACGTTCCTGCGACCAGCGCATTCGCGCGTCGAGCCTGCTCTAGGACCGCGTTCATGCGCGCGATGCATGCCGCGCTGAGCTGCGTCAAAAGCTCCGTGGCAAGGGGCCGACCGTCTCGCTTCCAGGCTCGTGCCATGCCACGCGACGCTCGCCCCACGCATGCCGGTCGCGGGTGTACGTGAACGGCTCGCCCGCGCGGCCGTCCCGGGCGCTGGCGAGTGCGCCGCGCGAACAATCCGTCTACCACGACCTTCTCGTCGATGAGAACGAAGCGAACCATGGCCCGCGCGTCGTCCGCCCGTCCACAGCCCACGCAACGCCGCTCGGGCACATGTCGCGCGCCGATCGCTTGCTCCGAACTTCTCATCTCTTCTAGGGGCACTTGGTTGAATCCTCGCGTTCGAATGATAAGGGCGGGTCGGCTAGGACTGGGAGACGCCGTTCTCTCGGGCTCGGGCGACCGCCTCACGTCGCGCCGCTTCGATGGTCTTGGCTTCGCCGGACAGGAAGTGCTCCGCACCGCTCTTGATGGCGCGCGCCTTCTTGATGCCGAGGCCCGTCTTGATCGCGAGCTTGTCTTCGTCTTCGCGCAGAATGTCGTCGACGGACTTGTAGCCGGCGTCCTCCAGGAGCTGCACCGTACGCTCGCCAACCCCGCGGATGAACAGCAAACGCTCACGTTCGGTCAGCGGTTCGGTGCGCAGGGAAGCGGCTCGAATGCGGTCTTGCCGCAGGCGCTCCATCGTGGTCTCCGCACTCGTTCGGATGCGGGCCGCGGCCTCGATCCCTCCAAGGCCCGGGATGGCCGTGAGCTCTTGATCCATGGCCTCTGCGAGCTCCTCGATCGTGCGAAACCCTAGCCGGTACATGCTCCGGGCGATCGCATCCGACACCTCCTCGATCTGCTGGAGCTGGGCGACTGCCTCCTCTTCCATCTGCTTGAACTTGGCCTCGCTGATGATGTCGAGCTTCCAGCCTGAGAGCTGGGCGGCTAGACGCACGTTCTGGCCTTTGCGCCCGATGGCGAGGCTCAGCTTCTCGTCGGGAACGACGAGCTCCATGCGCCCGTCGGCTTCGTCGACGATGACTTTGCTGACCTCCGCCGGTTGGATGGCGGCGCACACAAAGCGAGCGGGATCTCGATCGAACGGCACGATGTCGATTTTTTCGCCGCGCAGCTCTTGGACCACCGCCTGAACTCGGGCTCCTTTCATCCCGACGCAAGCACCGACCGGATCGACGTCTGCGTCGCGGCTCGTCACGGCGATCTTGGACCGTGCCCCCGGCTCCCGCGCGCATGCGACCACCTTTACGATGCCTTCGTAGATCTCAGGGACCTCGGCTTCGAAGAGCTTCTCCACGAGACGGGGATCGTTGCGACTGAGAATGACCTGCGGGCCGCGAGCTTCACGGTCGATGTCCTTGACGTAAGCCACAATTCGATCGCCCGGCCGATAGGTTTCGCGAGCGGTCTGCTCGCGAAACGGCAGGATTCCCTCGGTGCGCCCGAGGTCGACCAGCAGGTTGTTGCCCTTCTCGAACCGGCGCACGACGCCCTTGATGAGCTCCCCCTTCCGATCCTTGAACTCGTTGAAGATGAGGTCGCGTTCCTCGTCCCGCACGCGCTGGATGAGCACCTGTTTGGCGGTCTGGGCCGCGATTCGCCCAAAGGCTTGTCTCGCCTGTTTGACGCGCAAGATATCGCCGTAGTCCTTGTCTTGTTCGGCGGCTCGCTTGGCGTCGTGCGCGTGCCAGAAAATCTGGAACCCGAGTTCTTCGCCCATCTGGGCTTCGAGTCCTACCCGGCGCGCGTCCTCGATGGCGATTTCTCGCTCCTCATCAGCGACGTCCTCGACGACGGTCATGTACTGAAATAGGTCGACCTGCCCTGTGTCCTCGTTGAAGCGAGCCTCGAGCTCCCGGTTGGCCCCGAAGACGCTCTGCGCCGCCTTCAGGATGGCCTCCTCGACGGTTTTGACGAGGCGCCCTTTGTCGATCCCCTTGTCCTTCGCGACCATCTCGATCGCCTGGAGCAACGTGAGATCTCCGGAGCCGGTCTGTTGTTGTTGGATCGCCATGGAATTCCTCAATGCTTCCTCTTCTGAGAGTGTGGCTCCCTACCACCGGAGCCGAAGTCGAAGACGAGCCGCGCTCGCTCGATGATGGACAGCGGGATCTGTACCGCTCGTTCCGGCGCCAGCACCCGGACGCTCCCCTCGGCGACGCCATCGAGCACGCCGACGAAGACGCGCTGGCCGAGCAGTGGCTCGGAAAGCTTAAGCTTCGCTTTTTGCCCCACGAATCGGACGTAGTCACGCTCCTCGCGAAGTGCCCGCTCGATTCCCGGGGAACCGACCTCCAAATGATACGCGTGCGGGATCAGATCCTCGACATCGAGCGCCGGACTGAGGTCGCGAGCGATTCGCGCGCAGAGTTCGAGGTCGACCGCGGCATCCTTCGTGGAGAGCTGCTGGGCATTGGCGCCGGCTTTCTCGACCAAGACACGGAGCACCCAACCTTGCCGTTCGGTCTTGAACTCCACGTCGACGAGCTCGGCGCCGTGCATGTACACGATGGGGTCGACAACGCGCAGAACGGCCTCGCGATCGAGGCGATAGAGTGAAGAGGCAGGGGCAGACATGGGGTGCGTTGGCGGCTGGCACTATGGAAAAAAAAACGCGGGCCCCGGATTGGGGTTCCGCGAATTTCAACACCGCCAAACTGGGCCGCGGGGACGTTAGCCGCACATCAGGGCACAAGCAAGCGGGAATTGGCGGACCGGCGCCCCCGCTTGAGGACGACGTCGGGCTTCCCTATTCGGTTCGGGCCAGAGGCCGTTGCGCTTTGCCTCGTAGCGTCTCGGCCACGGACGGGTACAATTACGGCGAATGAACCCGGCCGCTGCCGGCACGCGCACGGGGATGTTTCCGCGTATTGCGAAGTACGACCTGCTCTCGGAACTTGGCCGGGGCGGGATGGCGACTGTCTATCGTGCGCGCGACACGCGGCTCGGACGCGAAGTGGCCGTCAAAGTCATCCACCCGCACCTGCGCGGATCGCCCGAGGTCGCTCTGCGGTTCGCGACCGAGGCGCGTGCGGTGGCCAAGCTGCGGCATCCGAACATCGTCGAAGTCTACGATGTGAGCGATACCGCGGACGGCGAGCTCTACCTCGTCTGCGAACTGCTCCAGGGAACGACGCTCCGCACGCTCCTCGAGGGCCACGGCACGATACCGGCGGACGTCGCCGCAGCCCTGGGGATGGAGCTGCTGGCGGCGCTCGCGCACGCTCACGCCGGGGGCGTGATCCATCGCGACATCAAACCGGAGAACGTCCTAGTCGAACTCGGTCCGGCGAGGACGGGAGACGCGAGCGCGCCTGATTTCGCGGGCAGCCGCGCGGTCGTCAAACTGACCGACTTCGGGATCGCCAAACTGCTCGATGCTCAGGGCATCACCTCGACGGGCCAGGTGCTGGGCAGTCCGGCCCACATGGCGCCCGAGCAGATCGAAGGCGCGGACGTCGATGGTCGGGCCGATGTCTTTGCAGTGGGCGTGCTCCTCTACGAGAGCATGGTGGGGCACTTGCCCTTCGATGGCGACAACCCGGCGCAGGTACTGCGCCGAGTCCTCGACACCACCTATCGCGAGGCCCAGAAGGAAACGCCATCGGTAGGCAGTCGCTGGAGCGCGATGCTGGATCGGGCGCTCGCCCGTCGCCCCGAGGATCGCTACTCCGATGCATCGGCCATGCGCGAGGCGCTGGGCGCGGAGCTCGTGCGCCTGGGCATTTCGAACCCGCGCGCCGAGCTCGAAGAGTGGCTGCTCGATGCCAGCGAGTACGAGCGCTGCCACGCCCTTCGCCTCCGCGACACTCTCTGCGCGCTCGGCGCGGCCGCGCGCCACCGCCACGACTCCCTGTCGGCTGCGGCGGACTACAATCGCGCGCTCGCCCTCTTTCCGACGGACCCGCAGCTGCTTCGCATCGTGGCGCGGATGAATCGCTCGACCGCCCGCTTGCGGACACTGCGATGGGCGGCGTGCGTGTTGGCAGCCGTTGCGACGCTGCTTGCGATACCGGTCGCGACTTGGCGAATCCGGAACTCGGGCGTCGACCGGGCGCGCGATCTCGCGCCGGCTGCCCCAGACCGCTCGGCTGCGCCGTCGGCCGTAGGGAGTGCCGCGCTAGCGCCCGTCGTCTCGTCGGTCGGTCCCGACGCCCCGGTCGCCGCACTGGGAGGACCCGTCGTCGTGCGCGCTGCCCTGCCAACTCGTTCCGAGACGCCTCCAACCTCACAGCGAGCCGTCGCCCGAGCGCACGACGCCGCGCCCCCGCTCGTCGAGCGTGCCGTGACACTCGATTTGCGGCCCAGTGTGGGAGTCACGGTGGCGATCGACGGGCATGCCGCGCGCGACGTGACCTCAGGCGAAACTCTGGTCGTGGGGGGGGAGGCCCACACGATGACCTTCAGTTGCCTAGTCTGCGATCCGGTGCAAGTTGTCGTCCGAGCGTCGGACCAGGACGAGACGCTTCACATCGTCGTGCCGGTGCGGCCGGCCACGCTGGTCATCTCCGGCGATCTGGACAAGGCCTATCAGATTGTCGAAATGCCAGAGATCGCCGTGCGCGCTGGGGAAAATTCGGTGCCTCTTCTCAGCATGTTCCGTGTGATCACAGTGCGCCAGATCGAGACCGGAGAGCAGCGACGCATTCGCGTGAAGGCAGCGGCCGCAGCGCGGGTAGCCTTCTAGAAGGCCGCGAAAGCCCTGCGATCGACTCCTCGCGACTCGCGCCCATGTCCAACTCGGCCGAGATTCGCCGACCTTCTGGCCCTTCGTTCGCCTGCTCGGCCCTACTGGTAAAACTCGACCATCGCTACGCGCACGTCGACCGGCGGTAGCGGCACCCCGACGGTCTCGAACTTCCAGTGCAAGTTGTAAAGCTTGTTGGTGTGAATGCCGCCTGCCTTGAGCCCTTGACTGTTCCAATTGCTGTCGGGTCTCATCTCGGCGAAAGGAATCAGATAGAGCGTCCACAACGGCGAGACCCCAATCTTCATGGCCCAGCTGTTCGAGCATTCGTACGGCGGTGTCACCGAAGGCACGGTCACGCACGCGCCGCATACGCCGCCCCAGGGGCTCGTCTGATCGTCGTCGATGTTGATCGTTATGACCGTCGGCGCTGCGGGGCCCACGGAAGCTGCCCAGAATTGGACTCCGGTCCACTCGCTGGCGTCGAAGGGCAGAGGGACGGCGACGCGACCGGTCGCGTCCGCGCTGACGTCGAAGACGTCTGTGCTGCCGTCGGGCAAGTCATAGGCTCCGTTGCAAGCATTGAACGGGATCGGTTGCCCGCTGGGCGGCACATCCGTGAAGTCCATTCCGAAGCCGGCCCCCCACGTCGTCTCCCCCGCCGCCTGGAATTCGCGGAAATATGCGGAGGTGCCGTCGGCGAGAACGGTTTGAGATGGGCTCGGATTGAAGGCCGCTCCCTCGAGGGGCAGAACCATGCCCGGTGGCATGCCGGCGTCCGGGAGCACCTGCAGCACGGCAGGTTCGGAGTAGGGGACCTCTCGGTCGCTGAAGGTGTACCAGTACCCGCCGGTCGTGTTCTCAGGCCCCGCCATGTCGTCGATGAGCATCCCGGCGGACGCGCCTATCCGGCCGGAGGAGCTACCGGTCCACCCGGAGAATGGGCCGCTCGACGAGGCGACGTTACCGCTGCTGCTCCCGGCGGGCGCCATGATTATTCCGGAGGAGCTGGCGCTGCCCTGAGGAGGTGTGCCGCTGGACGAGCTGCTGCCTTCCGCCGCCGGAATCGACCAGCCGCCGGACGACGAACTGGCCCCGTCGCCCCCCACGATCCCCGACGAGCTTTCGCTCACTACGCCGGAGGCGTCGGCCTGGCTGAAATAGCCGCCCCCGCCTTCACCGCCGCTGCTCGATGCGATCGCGCTGCCCGCGTCAACACCTGCAGGCGTGGGCGCAAGCTGGGCGTCACAAGCGACTGCCGCCGCGGCGCCGACGAGAACCGCTGCGAACCCGTTCACGCGTCCTCACCCATAGAGAACCTCCCCGACACAACCGTATGGCCGTCCCTATGCTACTCGGTCACGTGTCGCGATACGTCAGAAGGTAGGATGCCTGGGCGGGTGGGACCTTGGTGCCGCTCGCGTGGGGATGCAACGACGTGGGACTCCACGCGGAGCGCAGATCCAGTACGCCAGCCATGCTCGACGCCGGGATCGCGCAGGGATCGGCCGAAAGACACCGGCCTTCGTCGGTCCTCACCACCGCACCTTCACGGGCGTCGTCGAGTCATTCATCAGGCCGTCGCCAAGCTCGCCAAAGTCGTTGTTTCCCCAACAGGCGACTGTCCCTCCAGCGATCCTCGCGCACGTGTGGTACGACCCAGCAGCGACGGCTACCACACCGCTAAGATTGGAGACAGCCACAGGGGTCGACGTCGTGGCGGTCGTTCCATCCCCAAGCTGTCCGTCGGAGTTATCGCCCCAGCACGCGACGGTCCCGGACGATAGCAACGCGCAGGCGTGAAACTCGCCAACGCTAATGGCCTCGACTCCCACCAGGTTGGGGACGACCGCCGGTGACAATCCACCCGCTGTCAGGAGACCCCAGCATTGGACCGTGGCGTCGGAGGTCACCGCGCAGGTCTGGCCGCCCCCGGCGGCAATGGCCGTGACGCCACTCAAGTTGGGGACCGCCACTGGCGTGGGCGACTGGGTCGTCGTGCCGTTGCCCAACTGCCCGGCGAAGTTGGAGCCCCAACACTCGACCGTTCCCGTGAACATCAGCGCGCAAGCGTGAGAGTCACCCGTGGCGACAGCGCTGACGCCAGTCAAGCCCGAGACCTCAACCGGAGTCAGCAGCGAGTCGGTCGTGGTTCCGTTGCCGAGTTGGCCGGCGAAGTTGTCCCCCCAGCACTCGACTGTCCCATCCGAAATGACGCCGCAGGTGAAGCCCATGCCCTCCGAAATGGCGGTGACGCCGCTCAGCCCGGGGATTGTCGGCGCGGCGGCCGCTGTCGTGGTGGCGTTGCCCACCGAGCCCCAGCACTTGACCGTTCCACCGGTCAAAGCGGCGCACGTCGTGTCCGAGGCTAGACTGACGGCGAGGGCGCCGTTTATTCCGGACACCTGAAGGGGTGTCGCAGAGTCGCTCGACCCCGCGCCCAGTTTGCCAAGGTCGTTGTTTCCCCAACAGTCGATGTTGCCCCCTGAGACAAGCGCGCACGTATCGTTGGCCCCAGCCGCTAGTCCCGTAGCATTGCTCAGGTTCGACACCGTGACAGGCGTGAGGACCTCCGTCATTCCGTCGCCCAGCTGGCCGCCCGAATTGTCGCCCCAACATTCGAGAACTCCCCCGGATAGCAATGCACATGTGTGATTGCCGCCCGCGGAGACGGCCAAAGCTCCGATCACGTCCGGTTCTTCGACCGGCGTGGAAGAGTCGGTCCGCGTCCCGTCGCCGAGCTGTCCGTCGTAGTTATTGCCCCAACAAGAGATGGTCCCGCCCGTCGTCAAGGCACATGTATGATCCTGACCGGCCGTTACGGCCGAGGCTCCGCTCAGATTGGAGACGGATACGGGCACGCTGGCGATACCGCTCCCGCCGTTGCCGAGCTCGCCCAACGTGTTGACCCCCCAGCACTGGACTGTTCCGTCGGTCAGGACCGCGCATGTATGAAACTCGCCGGCCCCGATCGCCGTCACGCCCGTCAGATTCGACACCGCCACCGGAGTGGAGGACTCCGTCAGGGTCCCATTGCCGAGCTGGCCGAACTCGTTGTCCCCCCAACACTTGACTGTCCCGCCCGAGACCAGCGCGCACGTGTGGTAGGCGCCGGCGGTAAGGGCTGTGACGCCGGTCAAATCGGATACCGTGACGGGTGTCGTCGCGTTCGCCGTCGTTCCATTGCCCAGTTGTCCATTGGCATTGTCACCCCAGCATTGGACCGCGCCACCCGTGACCACTGCGCACGTGTGGTCCGAATACCCCTCGGCGATGGCGGTGACGCCACTCAAGTTCGACACTGTCACGGGTGTGGACGAGTCTGCGGTCGAACCGTTGCCCAGCTGGCCGTTGGAGTTCGAGCCCCAGCAAACCACTGTCCCACTGGACAGCAACGCGCACGAGTGGCCTTCGTCCGTGGTCACGCTCGTCGCGTGGATCACGCCTGGAACGGCGACCGGCATGGCAGAGCCCACGCCAGCCCCCAAGGCGCCGAGGTTGCCCCAACATCGCACGGTTCCGTCCGACAAGAGGGCGCAGGTCGATACGAAGGCGGCGGCCACTGCGACGGGTTCGACGCAACTTCCCCCAAAACACGCGATGGCGCACGGCGTAGCCGCGACCCAACCCCCGTCGTTCACGCACGTCTCCACGGCGTTGCCGGAGCATTGTTGTGCGCCGAATTGACACGCCACGCAGCCTCCGCCGTCACATGTCGGAGGGGTCACGCCGCAACCGCCCAGGCATCCGGTGTCGCTGGCGTCCGTCGTGGCTGGCGCGTCGTACAAGTCCGTCCCCTCGTCCAGCGCCGCATCCCTCTGCTGCGAGCCGGCTTCGAGGCCGACAGCGCTGTCATAGTCCGCATCCGAGACTCCGCCAGCGTCTGAGCTTGTTTCGCCTCCGGACGACGCGCTCGACCCGGTGGCTGTGGTGCCGCTGCTCGACGCGGTTCCGCCCGAAGAGCGCCCTCCCGAAGAGCCGCCGCTGCTTGACGAAGCCGTGACGCCGGAGGAGCTGCCTCCGCTCGACGAGGCCGTGCCACCCGACGACGTGCCGCTCCCTTCGTTCGCGCCGGAGGAGCTGGAGCTGCCGCCGAGCGGGGTCCCCGATGAGCTGCCGTTGTTGGCGCCCGCGGTTCCTCCTTCGCCACCGCTCGACGCCCTCCCGCCCGACGTGCCGCCACTCGACGAGCTGGAGCCCGACGCACTCCCGCTCCCCCCTGCGTCATCCACGCCGACGCTGTAGTCCCCGAGCACCGCGTCGCAACCACTAACGCCTCCGACCGCCGCCGCCATCAGCCAAGCGACAACTCTCCCGCTCATCAAAACCTCCCTGCCGCGCCAGCCGAGCCAACCCCCACCCATGCAATCGCGGGGGATTGGGTCGCCTTCTCCCCGTGGCCTGACGCCAGCCACCAGATGAAGGCGGCTGCGGCGCCCGCAATGCCCAGGCCCAATCCGATGTTGGAAGCGGTTTCCATGGTGTGAAGGCTGCTGATGTCCGACTGCGCGGCGCCCGGACATGCCGTTTTGCCGTAGGCACACTCCTGATTGAGGTCCGACGCCTTGGACACCGCGAGCACGCCGGCGAGGGTGCCAGCCAACAGACCGGCCGCGCCGATGCCACCGAGCACGAAGACCCCCGTCGGCGTCGCGGCGACTCGCATGTCGGAAGTCACGGGACGTGCGGGTGCCGTCGGCGCGAACGGAGGCGCGGCTCGGGATTGGGGGGCGGAGGCAGGTGACGTGGCAGGTGCCATCGGCGACGGCGGCAGTGCGAGCGCGGGCGTCTGCGTGACGGAAGGAGGCGCAGCGCTCGCGAGAGGCGTCGGGATCCCGGTCGATGGTCTCTCGATGCCGAGGATCACGAGTTCGCGTCTGTCTTTCTCGCCCTGCCTGACGACCAACGTCTTCTCGGCGGACGGGAGGCTCGGAGCCTGGAGCAGGAAGTGGTGCTCGCCCGGATCGAGCGGCAGCGGCTTGCCATCGAGTTTCTCTGCAAACGCTTGGCCGTCCATCGTCACGTGAACGGTGCTTACGTCATTGCCCGCGGCATCTTGGGCGGACAAGACGAGCGTCGGCATTGCCGTCTGCACCTCGGTCAGGAGCGCCGCGCAGTCGTCGCGCACAGGGCCTGGACACGATGCATCCACGCAGGCACCAATCTGAACCAGCGCCTCCTGCAGTTTGCTCGTGCGACGGAGCTCCTGTGCTCGCTCGCTGGCCGCAATGCACGCTCGTTTGGTCTCTTCTTTCGTGGCGCCGGAGGCGCCCGCACCCGTGGTTGTCGACACGGCGGCGGCGAGGACAAGCCCAAGGTGAGAATGGGTGCGAAAGGACGAGATCATAGGCATTCTGGCTTCCAATGCTTGATCCCGGTGACGGGATCGGGAATGTATGGCCGATTGCACTGAGAGCGCGGCGGCGGTGCGGGGAGCGCGGGGGCTGGCGTCCTGGACGCGGTGGGCGCGGAGACCGTTGGAACCGGAAGGCTCGACGGCGCGACGCTCGGGACGACTGGGGTCGCGCTGGCCGGGGCTGTGATCACGACTGGGATCGAGCTCGGCATTGACTGCGCAGGGGGCGAGACAACCGGAGTGGGGGGCGGTACGGCATGGTCCGTGATAGCGACCGGGGGAGCGGATCCGACCATCGCCCAAATCGAGAATGCAACCGCTCCTCCAGCGAGGGCGAGGGCCCCCGATCCGCCGGCCATGAGCCACGGCCGATAGGTCGGCGCGCGCGCGGGCCCCGAGGATTCCGTCGTTCGCGCGATCGGTTGAGACGTCGTGCCACCCATCAGGACCGGCGGCGTGGTCATGGCCGCGGTGGCCCTGGGCGGAGAGGTGCTCGACCAAAGGGCAGTGGCGTCGAGGGTCGGCGTGACGTCGGAGATGTCTCCGCTGCGCTGCGAGAGGGTCTTCGCTTGGACGCTTGCATGGGGGTCCCACGGTTCCGTGACCGGGGAGCTCACGGGACGGTCGGAGTCGGGAGTCCCCGAGGGCGCTGACGGATTACGCCCGCCCTCGAGTGTCGGGGCAACGCACGAATCGCTCCCGGCCACGAGGGGAACAAGGGAATCGCGCGATATGAGCCGTCCGCAGCTAGAGACGTGGGCATCGCGAATGGCGTCGCGCATCGCTTCCGCGTTCGGCCAACGTAGATTCTTGTCGAACGCAAGCGCCCGGTCCACGACCTCCCCGACGGCGCCCGACACGTGGGGTGCCACGCTGGCGAGCGGTGGGGCCGGAGTCGTCGCAGCTCGGATCAGCACCTGCTGAGCGTTGTCCCCTTCGTGCACGTTGCGTCCTGCGAGCAGAGTGAACAGCGTCGCCCCCGCCGCCCACACGTCGGTGCGCGCGTCGACCTCCTGGGACCTCGCCAGTGCCTGCTCCGGCGACATGAACGCCGGAGTGCCGAGCACCAACCCGGTCCCGGTAGCTTGTGCCCCGCTGATCGCGGCGTCGCGCACGCGAGCAATGCCGAAGTCGAGGACCTTGAGTTGCGCCTCTCTCGTGACAAATAGATTGGCGGGCTTGATATCTCGATGAACGATCGCTTTGGCGTGTGCCGCTGCGAGGACGTCCATGAGTTGATGGGCGACGGTCAGCGCCGCGCCTGCAGGTAGCTTGCGACCACGGTTCTCCCAGAGGCGCTCGACAGATTCGCCTTCGAGGAGCTCCATGACGAGGAACGCCGCTCCGTCTTCGGTGACGTCGTCGTCGAGGACGGTCACGGCCCCCGGATGGTCGACCGTGTTGGCCGCATAGCCCTCGCGAAGGAAGCGTGCGCGGATGTCCTGTCGCAGCGAGAGCTCGGTGTGGAGGATCTTGACCGCGAAGCGCTTCTGATTGCGATGCGTAGCAGCATAGACGACGGCCATGCCTCCGATTCCGAGCACGCGGTCGAGGCGGTACTTGCCGCGGAGGACGGTGCCCACGGGACATACGCGATGAAATTCGTCGCTGTCCAGCACGCTGGACCCTCCGCGCTACGGGTGATGCAGCGGGCGAAGGTACAGCAGAGGCTGGCGATAAGGAAGAGGTCGAAGGTCTTGGGTCGAGGGGCGCGGTCGCGGCAGGCGGTCGTGGCAGGCGGTCGTGGCAGGCGGTCGTGGCAGGCGGTCGTGGCAGGCGGTCGCGGCAGGCGGTCGCGGCAGGCGGTCGCGGCAGGCGGTCGCGGCAGGCGGTCGTGGCAGGCGGTCGTGGCAGGCGGTCGCGGCAGGCGGTCGCGGCAGGCGCTCGCGGCAGGCGCTCGCGGCAGGCGGTCGCGGCAGGCGGTCGCGGGTGCGAGGTTGCCTTTCATCTTTACGACGACCGGTCGGCGAAATGGGTTGAGCCGAAGCCGCGTCCCCCCTTCTTTCCAGCCAGCGGATGGTCGAGCCGTCACTGAACGAACGAGATGTCGTCGATCCAGAAATCCACCGTCATCAGCGTTCCCCCAGCATTCAGAGACACTTGCGGTCCCTCGGCCACGAAGTGGATGCCGTACGCTGTCGTCGGATCGAAGTTCGCAACCTGCACGCCCCAGCCGCTCTCGAGAGTGAAATCCGAGGTGGCCGCGGGCAGGTAGTGCCAAGTGTTCTCGGTCCACGTGCCGCTGCATGGCGCCGGAAGCCCAATCCCGCGTCACCGCCACCGGCCTGCGATGCCCTCACCTGGCCCCCGCATCCGTTCGCGGCGCCGCCAACGAGGGCCGCCATGAGCCCAACGACTCAGTAATATTTTCTCAGCATTTGAACCTCCCGCCACTTTCCACCGAGACACCCACCCGATTTCTCGACGACCCGCGCAGTTCTCCACGCGCGACAAAAGCTCAGGGGTAGCACCCGGTCTGCAACGCCTCGCATCGTCCTGTCGGAGGGGGCGGATTGGCGGAACACCAATTTGACAGCCGCCATTGCGTGCATGTGACCCAGTCGCTGACCGTTGCCGCGCACGAGGCCTGGTCAAATTGCGACTGGGCTTGCGCGACGCAGGTGGCTTGGTCCTGCGCCGCTTCGAGAGACGTAGCTGCCGCGTCGCAGTCGATGATCGCGCCGTAGCCGCCCTCCTGCGCCGCAGTCCAATCACATAGAGTCTGCAAGCCCGGCGCGGACAGCGCGCTCAAACTTGTCGTTGGGTCCAGGTTCGGTGCACCGTCAGGGTCGCCAGACGGGCCCGGCGCCAAGCTCCCCCCGCATCCGATTCCCACCACCAAGAGGGTCGCCACGATATCGG
Organism: Polyangiaceae bacterium; assembly: GCA_049512415.1. GTDB lineage: Bacteria > Myxococcota_A > Polyangia > Polyangiales > Polyangiaceae > Palsa-1150. Next base: position 30,975 of record JBEKXD010000017.1, on the reverse strand, counting down.
TTCGCATGCTTGCCTGATGGCCCCGCATCAGGCCGTCCGTCGACCTTCTCGCTCGACTCCAAAGGCCGACGCGGGCTAGGAAATCCCCGTCATTGCCCCAATTCGCGCTACCCCGAGCTGGAGCCCGAAGAGGATCCGGACCTATCACCGTCGTTGGCGGTCAACCCTCCGGTGTCGGACGAGAAGTTGTACGCCGATTCTCGCGGCCGCAATCTGCATGCAAGGATGTGTGCGGCAGCACGGTCGACAACACAATGGGAGCATAGCCGCCGACGACATTCTCTGGGGCCACGGACGTCGGGGCCGAGCGAGTTCGCCGCCCTGCCTGGGCCGACGGCCATCCCACCCGGGAGTTGTGCTGACTACATTCGACATGCAGGACGGGGGCGCATCCCTGACCCCGATGGACCCTTCCAAGGCGTGGATTGGCACGACATAAGGCGAATCCGCTCCTGCCCGTATAGGATCTCTGAGAGGTATCCGTGGCGCGTTTGGCGCGAACACATGTTGTAGGACTCGGACTGGTCGGATTGTGCGGTTGCAGCCTGGTGCTCGACCTTGGCCAGTTCGACGGCGCCACGCTTGGCGGCGGCGATGACTCGGGAAGTCTGGGCGAGGCCGACAGCAGCAGCTGGAACGACGAGAGTGCGGACGGCAGTTCGGCGACGAACAGTGACTCCGCCGCGGACGCCACGAGCGACCTCACCGATGCGGGAACGGACGATGCAAGTGACGCCGCAGTGAACGCGGATGCTGGCACTTCCGATAGCGCTGCTGATGCGGTCGACGCCGCGACAATCGATGTCGCCATGGAGGCGGCTCCGAACGACGGCACAACCGAAGCAGCCCCCAGCGATGCCAACGCGGCCCCGAACGATGCCACCGGCAAGATCGACGGTGGCGATGGCGAGTTGGACGCTTCTAGAGAGGTGGGGGGTAGCGACGGTGCGGACACAGGCGCGCCCCCAGTGGTCAGCTACACCTGGGACAACGCCAGCGCCGGTGTGATGGGCTGGAGCGCCCACGGGTGGAACATCGGGGACGGCGGTGCCATCGGTGCCTGCGTGGTGAGCTACGTGAGCACGGACGGGTATCCGTCTCCGGGGTGCCTTTCAATCGCGATGCCGTTCACCGCTGCGAATCAGGTCGTGGGTATTTCTGCCATCCCCGGCATCTTCAATATTTCGGGGAAGATTATATCATTTTATATGAAGTTCGATCCGCCGATGACCACATCCACCTTGGTTGGGGGCGGGGGCGAGTACGAGATCAACTTCTCAGACGTGAACTGGGGATGGTCCACAACCCAGGGGATTGCCATCCCAGCGACCGCGCTTGCGGGCACGTGGACATATGTTTCCACCGAGGTTGACTTCCTACCAAACCTCACGAACGACGCGGGCGGCGGTGGCAGTAACAACCCCGCCCTGGCTCATCAGTTTGGCATCTGGATTCAGTCCGTGGGTGCCGTGGGTCCGTTCCAGACGGCCACATTGCTCATCGACGACTTCGTCGTTCGATAGCGCTCGAACGCCCCGCCGAGGTGAAACCTCACCACGACGAGGAAGCCGTCAGAAGGCCGGCGTATTTCGGTCGAGTTCGACATGGGCGCAAGGGCCCACCCTGCAGCCCTGTACGCGAGCACGCTCGCCACCGGGATCGCGAAGGGGATCGGCCGAAAGACGCCTGGCCTTCTAGTGCGCGTGTTCCTCGTGCTCTGTTGCCATCGCAATGTACACGCACGTCAGCAGGCAAAACACCATTACCTGAATCACGATCACGAGCGCTCCGAGGAGCATGATCGGAATGGGCAAGAGCAGCGCCACGAGCCCGAGGACCACGGTGACCAGCAGGTGGTCGACCGACATGTTTAGCATCAAGCGAATGCCCAGCGTGAACGGCCGAATGAGCATCGAAATCATCTCGATGACGAAGAGCAGCAAATTGATCGGGATCGCCCACCAACCGATGTACGGCCCCGCCATGTGCCTGAAGTACCCCAAGCCGTTCTCGCGTAGGCCGTGATAGTTGAACCATAGGAACACGATGAGCGCGCACGCCGTCGTGACGTTCCACGAGGATGTCGGCGGAATGAAGCCCGGTATCAAGCCGATCGCGTTGCCGAAGAGGATGAAGCACGCGAGGCTGCCGACGAGCGGGAAGTAGCGCTTGGCACGCTTGGGCCCCATCATCTCCTTCATCGTGCCGTACCAGTACCCGACGTAGACCTCGAAGAACGTCCGCCACGTCAGTCGCGCCTCAGGCAGGATCGCCTCCTCGTTCACGACGATCTGAGAGCGCACACCGGCCGCCAGCCCGATGAGCAAGAGCATCAGGAAGACAGTCGCGACGAGCGGCTCGGCGCTGTGGCGCGAGACCGGCTCGCCGAAGAGGCTGGATCCGAATGCGCTCATGTTCTCGCCGAGCGCGGGGAACAGGGCGACGAGGTAACTGAAAAAGGACGTGTGCTCAGGCATGGCGGTTCAGCCGTTCTTGGGATCGCTTCTATCGCGCACGAACGAGCCGATGGCAATCCCGATCGGCAGGGCGCCGAAACCGGCGACGAGCGCCATGGGCGCGACAAAGCTGCAATTCATGAGAAAGAAGAGGAGGGCGAGCAGCGCGGCCACCTTGGCGGCCGCCGCGAGCGACCATGGGAGCGAGCTTGCGGGAGTGGGGGCCTCGGACGGTTCGGGGAGAAGGCGGACGACGATGCGCGCGAGTGCCCAGAGGTTGACCGCGGCGATCAGGCCGCCCAACGCGACGGACATGGCCATCTTCGATCCGAGCACGGCCAGCGAGCCGAGCCCCAGTGCGACCGCGGAGGCTACAACAGCCACGAGCGACGCGACAACGCGCTGCGGCAGACGCCGAAGGGAAGCCGGAAGAGCAGCGCTCATCGCGGGTCCTGCCGCTTCGGCGGAGGCTCGGGCGGCTCTGGATGGAGCCAACTCTCGTCGACCTTCCAGCGGTGCGCCGCAGGATTCTCGCGCTCGGCGCGCTCGATGTCCGCCTGCATGTTCCTCGCGGCGTGAACGAAGTTTCGGATCCCCACGGCGATAGCCAGCACGAACCCGGTTCCCATACCCCAGTCGTGGCCCCCGAGATATCGAATGTCCATCCAGTGACCGAGGCCGCCGAGCAGGACAATGGCCAGGACGAGCTCGATCCCGAGTCCTCCATACGTTCCCATGTCTTTTAGCGGCTTCGCCATCTCGGCTACCTTGCCGTCGAGTCTACCGCTCCGCGAGCACCTTCTCGAGCAGGGGGAGGAGCGCGGTCCAGGCGCGAGCGCGGTGGCTGATTCGGTTCTTCTCCTCGAGCGGCAGCTCCGCCATGGTCTTGTCCGAGCCCGCGACGAGGAAAATAGGGTCGTATCCGAAGCCTCCGCGGCCGTGCGGCGTTCGCTCAATCGCCCCCTCGCAGACGCCTTCGACCGTGTGCTGCTCGGCATGGGGCGTTCGCGGGTCGACGAGCGCCAGCACACACCGGAAACGCGCGGACCGCGATGTCGCGCCTGCCTTTCGCGCGACTTCATCGAGTGCAGCCAGCAGGGCCGCATTGTTTTCGGCGTCAGTCGCGCCGTCCCGAGCAAACCGGGCGCTTTTCACCCCGGGGCGGCCGCCCAGTGCGTCCACCTCGAGGCCGGAGTCGTCCGCCAGCGTGAGCATGCCCGTCGAGCGGGCGACCGTGCGGGCCTTCTTGAGCGCGTTGTCGGCGAAGGTAGTGCCGTCCTCGACGATGTGGGGCGGCGCGGACAGGACATCCGACACTGCGCAGACTTCGAGGGGCAGATGATTGACCAGGTCGGCGAGCTCGGCGAGCTTTCCACGGTTGGTCGTCGCGACGACAAGCCTGGCTCTACCGTTCACGCTCACCCCCCTTCCACTACAGGCTCGACCCAAGCGCGTGGTCAGACTCCACTTTATGACCCGCGCACCCGGATGGCGTCGAGGTTCACTCCGGCGCCTTGCAGCGTATCCTTCTGGAGCAGATTGAGCTTGGCGATCCCGGCGAGGGCCAAGTCGACCATCGAGTCGACCACGGTCCGCTCGACGGGTTCTCCTTCTGCGGTTCCCTGGATCTCGACCAGGCGTCCGGACGCGGTCGCCACGACGTTCAAGTCGACGCCCGCGCGCGAGTCCTCGGCGTAGCAGAGGTCAAGCGCATAGTCGGGCGGCAGAAAGCCGACGCTCGTCGCTGCAACGAGCTCGCGCAACACCGGAGCTCGAAGCTTTGCGAGCGCGAGGACGAGGGCCACCATGCCGCCCGTGATCGAGGCCGTGCGTGTGCCGCCGTCCGCCTCGAGCACGTCGCAATCGATCGCGACAGTTCTCGGCCCCAGCCTGTCGAGATCGATCGCAGCCCGCAGCGCGCGCCCGATGAGCCTCTGGATCTCCTGAGTGCGACCGCTCAGCCCTTTGCCTCGACCGTCGCGTTCCTGGCGCCGTGCGTTGGCGCGCGGGTGCATCTGATACTCCGCGGTCAGCCAGCCTTTGGTTCCCCCTTCGAGAAATGCGGGCACCTTGTCGTCGACCGAGGCCGTGCAGAGTACCACAGTCCCGCCGGCTCGGTAGAGCACCGAGCCTTCGGACGGCCGGTGGAACCCCACCGTCATGTCGACGGGGCGAAGCGCGTCACTGGGCCGTCCATCCAGACGAGGCATTCCGGCCTGATAGCACCTTACGAGCCGCCAGCGGAAGCGCGACGCGAAATCGCGTTCCGCCTCCCTCCCGGGGCCGGCATGTCACGGTTCCGCCGTGCGCCTCCACGATGTGGCGGGTGATCGCCAAGCCAAGGCCTGTCCCCTCGCCTTTGGTGGAGAAGAACGGATCGAACACGCGCGGGCGAATGGATTCGGAGATCCCGACTCCTCGGTCTTCGACGTCGACGACGACGCTCATTCCTTCGGCGCCCACGCGAACGTCGATCGGACCTCCGCCCGGCATGGCCTCGCGCGCGTTGCGCAGGAGATTGAGCAGAGCTTGGCGGAGCTGACCTTCGTCGAATAGCGCTGGTGGAATCGGCCCGCTCACCGTGAGCGCGACGCTGCATTCCGACTCTTCGATCTCCGGCCGCGCGAAGTCCACGATGCTTCGTACCGTGCCAGCGACGTCATCGGCGTCCATCACCGGTTGCGGCAACCGGGCGACTCGCAAGTACTCCTCGCTCAGATGTTCGAGTCGCGAGACCTCGCGCTGAATGGCGAAGAGAAGGGCTCCGACCTCGCCTGAGGCGTCGAGCCCGCCCGGCTGTCTGCCCGCGAGCTCTTCGGCCAAGAGTTCGACGTTGAGCCCCATCGCCGACAGCGGATTGCGGATCTCGTGCGTCACGTGGGCGGCCATTTTTCCGATCGCAGCGAGCCGCTCGTTGCCGAGCGCGAGGGCCTGCGCTCGAGCGAGGCCGGACACCATCTTCTCGAAGTTGAGTTCGAGCTGTCCGATTTCATCATCCGTAGGTTGAACGGCGCGCGCCTCGAGATCTCCGCCCGCAACCGACCGGGCCCGCTCCGTCAAACGTGCGAGCGGCGCGAGGAGCCGACGAACATGGAGCGACACGCCTACGCCCACCGCGAGTGTCAACGCCGCAAGCGCGATGAGGGCCGCGATGGATCGAAGCTCGCGGCGGCGTGCCTCGATCGACTGGGCGTCCATGGATGCGGCGACCCGGTTCGCGAGTGAGCGAAGGCGCTTGTCCGCGTCGTGCTCGACGGCCCCGAGCGACACGATGGTGCGGTTGATGCCGTCTCGGTCCCCGGCGGCCACGGCAGAGAACAGAGCGTCGAACAGGACGCGGTCGTGTGCCAGCGCCGCCTCGGTCGTGTCTAGGTCGGTCGCCAGTTGGGAGGCCAGCTCGCGCGTCGGCGCGCTTCCCACCGACGACAGGGTTTGCGAGAGCGCCACCCGCGTTTCCACGAACATCGTGCGCCGCGCTCCCGACAGCGTCTCGAGCAGCGCCCGGGTGGATCCTCGTTCGCGTTCATCGGGAATCCCATCGACAAGAGTCGACAGCGTGGTCTGCGTCGCACGAAGCTGGGCGAGCCGCATTGCGACCGGCACGTATCCTCGGACGAGTTCTACGCTGTCGTCGGCGGCGCGCCGTTGGGCGACCACGCCCCAGCCGAGCGTGGCCGCGTACGCGATCAGCGTGATCGCGAACGACGCGAGAATGCGGCGAGCGATCGCGCCACGGCGTTTAGGGATTGGATCCAACGGCCGAACATACCGCTAGTGCGTCTCACGGGGGATCAGGCGGTGAGTGAATCCCGAGCTGCTGAACTTCCGCGGCCTGAAGCGCACGGCCATAGATCGCTACGTCGTCGATGTCGCCCACCAAGTAGCGCGGCGCCGAGGGAGTCGCAAAATCCCCCGTCCACGTGCCCATGTAAAGGATTGCTGAGCCGGGCAGGATCGCGCGCTCTACCGAGGTCTGCTCCACGAGCTGGTCGGCGACGTACAGCGACAGTGTCGACCCCGCGCTATCGACCACGGCCACGATGTGCGTCCATTGGTTTTGCGGAAGGCAGAGACACTCTTGGGAATCGTATCCCGAGGAAGTCTCGCCCCAGCCCTCCCAAAAGCCAAAGTGCGCCCCCAGGGCCGTGTCCGTCTTCGTGTCGACCTCGAGCTCCCACCCGGCGTCGAACACGATTTCGGTGCTGGCGACCGGCTGGAAACCCCCGGCGTCCGAAAGCGGCGCCTGCGCGGTACGAACCCACGCGGAGACACTGAATTCGGGCGGTGCACTCGGGAACTTATCGACCCATACGTAGTCCCCTCCACTGCCGTCGGGGGCCCCTGCGTCGCTCGATTGCGCGTCGCTCGCGCTGCCGTCCTCCGGGCCGCCGTCGGTCGAGCCGCCGTCGGCTGCTTGCGCGTCGCTCGTCGACGTGACGCTCGCTCCCCCGAGATGGAGCGCGCCACCGAACTGGCCGTTCGCAATCCACGCCCACGTGCTCCCGGTGACGATCCCGTCGCGTCCGTTGCCAGAGTGATCATGGACGGTGGTCCCCGAGTCTTCGTCGAACGTGTAATGGGCGAGCAGACCTTGGTCGAGCGTCGTGGACGTGAAGCCGACCACCGGGATCGGCTGCTGGTCGCAGGCGGCCAGGACGAGCAGCCCGATCCACGCGAGGGATTGAGAACGAGTCATGGCCATCCCACAATGGTCAGTGTTCCGAGCAGTGAAGGTTGGCTCACCCCAGGACCTGATTGGTCGAGAAATTGAGTCGTAAAGTAGGGTTCGGTGAGAAATGCGTGGAGCTCCAGCGAGACATCGAAGGCGCGGTCGAGCTTCAGCACGAGCCCGGTGCCCGCGTCGGCGACGAAGCCCCAGGCGGAGCTCTGCTCTCCGACGTAGGGCCAGACCGCTTGGCCTTCCGCGCCGAAGTACATCGCTCCTACGCCGAGGGAGAAGACCGGGTGGACGACGGACTGGGACCACGGCAAAAAGACCCCTTCGACGAGGCCTAGATCCATGCTGACTCGAGCGCTTCCGAGCTCGTTCGACACCTGCGGTTCGGTTCCCAGGCCGGCGAACGTCGCCCGGAGTTGCAGCGACCGGTGGACCGCGGCGCGAACGCGCAGCACTCCCAACAGGGCCGGAGCAACTCCCCCGAATCCGGCGATTGCAGCCACGCCGGCATCGAATCCCCACGGGGACCGACGATCCGGATCGAGCGCCCGCGCCACCCACCTGAGCGCCCGCCTCGTTTGATCTTTTTGTGCGGCGGCCACGGGTCTCGTGGGCTCCTCCATCAGCAACTCGACCAAGCTCGCGCGGAGCAACTCGACGGCCCGCACGGCGAGGACACGCGCCACCTGCTCGGTCTCGGTGGAGTCGACGGTCGTGCGACGGGTGACAGTCTTGTTCGTGAGGCGATCGACGACCTTCAACTCCGCCGCGCGACCGTCGTCGTCCACAGTGACTTCGATACTGGCCAGAGCCCGACCTTCCGCGCTCCCTGCTGCTCCCCCCGGCCCTTGGGTCTCGTCGAGCGAATCGATCACGATGACGTCGAATCCGTCTCCGCTAAGCTCGCCCCGAATCAAGTTGAGTGCTTGCTTGGCAGAAGCGGACGCGGTCTCCGGGCGCAGCAGCGCCACACGCGCGGGCGTCGCAGATGCTCGCACATTCCAGAGCCATGCAGCGGCCACTGCGGCGGTCGCGATGAAGCACTTCCGCGTGCCGTTCACGGCCGCCGTGTCACCGTGCGAACGGGGAACCGTCTCGTTTGCACGCTATGCCTTGCCTCTCCCATCGCCAGGACATTAGCAGCCCTTTCGCGCGTCTTGGCGTCATCGCCCGCCTTCGGGTCGGTTGAGCGGCCCGAGGGCGAACACCGGGATGTCCTTGCGGGGCTCGGCCGGGTCATTGCTAAGCAGGCGCAGAGTACCGAGCGACCCTCGCGACGGTTCGTCGGATCCCTTGTCGGACATGGTCACCTCGACCGTGTACGTTCGGGGGGCCTCGTCACGAACGAGGATCGCCTGAAACGGGCCCTCGACCATCTGGGCCTGGTCGAGCCGAAAGTCCGGACGGCTGCTCGACACATGGACCGCCACTTTAGCCGGGGGCGGGGAGCGCAGATCGAGGAACGGGTTGGTCGGGTCGACTGTCAGGTACCCAGCCACCTTCCACGAATAGAGGAGCGTGAGCTTCTTGGGGTCATCCAACCCCGTGGCCAGCGTGACCTGGCCGGCGCGCTGTCCCACCCGCGTGCCCGAAATGGTGACGCGCACTCCCTGGGGCCGAGCTTCCTCGGCCGGAAGGACCGTGACGTCGGGCCCGGGCGGATCGATCGTCTCTACCGAGAGCTTCGCCGCCGCGGCCAGGCGGCCGATCAGGCGAACCTCCTGCGATCGGGTTTCCCCAAAACCGAGCCTCAAGTCCACGGTCCGCGAAGACAACGCCAGCGGGAGCTCGACCGGCAACTCGCCGGGTCGCGCGGCGCTCGCAGCGTCGGTCGGGAGCGCCACGCCTTCAGTTCCGGCGTCGGCAAAGGCGCCTCCGCTCCGGCTTGACGGCGTACAGGCCAGCGGTTCACCGAGCGCCATCAGCAACGCCCATCGAGTGCCGCGCGTGCGCCACCAAACTGTCGAGGGCGGTCCTCGCGGAGAAGTGGGGTGTTTCTTGCCGATCCCTTCACGATCCCGGCGTCGAGCGTCCTCGCCTACGGGAAGTAGGCTCCGGGCGACTCGCCGCCGGCCTCGCTCGGTCTCGACGAAAATCTCCACACTTCTAGGGATCAGTAGCAAGGAATCGGGTTGAGACTCGAGCGGTTGGCCGCGATCGTGGAGCCCCACGTGCCAGCGTCCGGGTTGTACTGCGTGATCGAGATCACTCCCTCGGCCGAACGCGCGTTGATGTTCGCGGGAACGTCCCAAGCGGGGTCGGGACCTGCGGACCCACCGGCCGCACCGTAGCCGGTGTCGGCTAGAATGGGTTTGCCCGAGCACGTGTGCACGCCGGCCCATGTCGCTTCGCCGGACCGGATGTCCGCGTTGTTGGCCAGAGTGCCTCCGCCGGAGGTGCTGACGAAGGTGAACTGACTCATGTCGAAAAACCCGTACCAGGTACAGCCATTTCCTTGAAACCAAGGAGAAATATCCATCGAGAAGACGGCGTTCGGCAGGATGGCCTTCACTGCGGAGACCATCTGGCTCATGTAGTTCGCCGCTTCTACACCGCTGAGAGGCCCGCCGGATTGCCCGGCCGTGCCGCCGCCTTGGCTCGTGTCGTAGTACTGATAGTAGTCGGGCTCCATCTCCCAGATCATCGGGCGCGTCGTACCGCAATTGGTCGCAAAGCTCTGCGCGTACTGCTGGTACTCGGGAAGGATGACGCTCGTGAAGTTCTGGCGGATGTAGTCCGCGCCCTTCGTGCAGAGGTCGGACGATGGCGTACACCCTGCATTGTTCGCGTTGCAGTCCGACAGACACCAGCCCGGCGCGTTCCTGGCCGAAAACGCGATGATGTACGACACGAGGGCCGGGACTTTGCCGGAGAGCGTGCCACCCGAGCCGGTTTCCTTGCAGACCGACCCGGCCAGGCCAATGCCTGAACCGATCCAGCCCGACGTGAACATGTCGAGCTGCGAAATCAGCGATGTCCCGGCTCCAGTGGCAATCGAATCGATCGTGCCGAAATGGAAGCGACATTCGGGGAACACCTGACCGGCGCTTGCTCCAGAACTCGATCCGGCTCCCGAGCTCGAGGACGATCCGGCGCCAGAACTGGAGCTCGACCCGGACCCGGAACTCGAGCCCGCCCCTGCGTCGCGTGGTGCGCCCGAACTGGCCCCTGCGTCGTTGCGTCCTCCCGAGCTCGAGTTCGACCCCGAGCTCGACGCGGCGCCTGAACTGCTGGAATTGGTTCCCGAACTGGATGCGGTGCCTGAGCTGCTGGAAGTGGCCCCCGAGCTCGACGCGACACCTGAACTGCCGGAGCTTGTCCCCGAGCTTGAACTCGACCCACTCGCTCCGGAGCTCGACCCGGCAACCCCGGAACTCGTGTTTGGGCCAGAGTCGGAGTTCCCACCAGCGCCGCTGGTGTCGCCCGAGCTACAGCCGGAAAGGAGCGAAGATGCCACCAACAAGCCCATGAGCAAACGAGATCGCATTCGCGCACCTACAGTCTTTCTTCCAAAGGCCAGGCCGCGGTGGGGTCCTGCCACTCCGATGGCCCACGACCCGACAGTGCCGTTGTCTTCATAAGGTAGCTCAGGCGGCGGATCAGCAGGCTCCGGCGTTGGCGATTGCCGCACAAAGGAAAGGGCTTGTCGTGAACCCTGCTGCCGCCAGGACCGTTTCCCCGGATCTTTCTGCTGGGGTCACGACGATCTCTCGGGCCGCCGCGCGGTCTTCGAGAATGGAGACACGCGCCGGAGCCCCGTCGCGTCATCGCAATGGGCGCTCGCCCGTTTCCCCGCGGAGTCGGTCGAGCAGCTTCGTCAGCGCCTTGCGGCGGGTACCACGCTCGGCCGCGAGTGCCACGATGCGCTCGGCCATGACGACATTCTGCGCGTGGAGCTTGCGGCCGAAATGCTTCTCCACGTACGTGATGATCTCCGGGGACCGGGAACGTGCGACGCCGACGCCAAGGCGCAGGGCCAGCGGTCCTGCGAATCGCAGCACGGTCGAGGCCCATGCCTCGGCCTTGCCCAGATTGCGACCGAGCTCCCTTCCTTCCGCGGCGGCGTCGATCGCCAACGACAGCAACGCCGAATCCGCCAGGACGGCGTCCACCGAGCCGCCGACGTCGAGGGCCATGGCCAGCGGGACGAAGGACACGGTGGTCGCGGCGTTGCGGGCCAGCACGTCGCCGTCTTGGCGAGCGCTGACGCCGGCCCGATTGAGACGGACCGTCAGCTCTTGCTCAGGGCCAGGTGGGGAGCGGCGCTCGATCCACGTCGTGGCTACGCGGGGAAGCCAATATCGGATCCCACCCGCAGACGTCTCGTACGCCAGCGCGCTCGGCATTCCGGCGAGCAGCGGTCGCCCTAGGGCACGCGCCAGCCGATCGCGGTCCGACGGCATCATCGGAGTCATAACGACCGGGACAGCGGACGTGCCCGACAGCCGTGGGACGAGACCCTCGAGGTCTTCGTAGCGGACGCAGACGACCGCCACGGCTGCCGTGACCGAGGCCCGATCGACAACCGGGGGGGACGTCCACTCGAGGACTTCCCCATCGTCTGGATGTTCGATGCGAATACGGCGCCTCGGGCCGGCAGCTCGACCTACGACCTCGACGTCACATCCGCCAAGACAGGCCAAGCGAACTGCGTAGACGCTCCCAAGGGCCCCGGCGCCCACGATCGACACGCGCATCCGCAACCGTCAGGAGTACGTGAACGCGATGTCATGGTCGCAGATTCGAAAAAGGTCGCCCTCGACGATCTGCTTTCTCGCGATCCGCTGCCCGTTGTACTCGACGCCATTGGTCGAACCCATGTCGACCATGAAGTAGACTCCGTTTTGAAACTCGATCATGGCGTGCTGCCGCGACACATTGGGGTCCTTGAGCGTCAGGTCGCTCGACTGCTTGCCTCGACCGATGACGAACCGATCCTTGGAAATGGGAAAGCGGACGCCCTCATAGACCAGCGTCAACGCCGACATCTGCCCGAGAGGCGCCGGCAATCCGTTGTTGTTGACCACTGGAGTGCGCCCCGGCGGGTTGGACGCGGCCGCTGGCCCTCCAAACGGAATGGGCGGCGGCAGGGATCGACCGGGCGGGGGAGGGACCGACCGCATCGCCAGGGCAGGGCCTCCAGGCGCTCGCGCTGCTGGCGGGGGAGGCGGAACTGGCAACGGTATCGGTCCGGCGGGCGGCGCGCTCGACACCGGGCGGGCGCCCAGAGGCACCGGCCCACGGGTGGCCGGCGGAGGCGGCAGGGCGCCAAATGGCGCGGCTGCGGCAGGCGGCGGGGCAGCGAGCGGCGGCGGGGCAACGTGGCCTCGGTCACTTCCCGCTTCCCGCGGTGCCACGTAGGGGCCGCTCTGGTTTCGCTGCCTCGCGTACTGCTTCATCGCCTCGTTGATCAGATAATCAACGCTGCATTCGAGTTCGAGCGCCATTTGCTCGAACACGTCCCAAAGGGCGTCTCGGCAGTGGAAAGTGCGGGCGGTCTTCTTGTTCGGATCCGCGCTCATCTCGTTCGTTCTCCGCCGGTGGGCGACCAGGGCTCGCTCGAACCCGGGACGGGTTGAACTCTTAAGCTACATTCCCAGAGCTCGCTCGAACCCGTGACGGGTTGAACTCTCAAATTACATTCGTTTGATCGGTTTGCACAGGCCGGACCTCGCCCCTCCGCCGTCCCGCCAACGGCGTCAGCCACTCTGGAGCGACGGTTCGATGCACCACCGAACGAACTCCCCGACCGTCGTGACCGTCTTCCGCTCGCGCTCGGGCGAGTTGGGCGCCTTGGCTATCTCGCATTCCCACCCGCAGTCGTCTGCGGGCTCACATCGCGGGACCAGCGCCTTGTCGTCTGCGAGACCGAGGACGGGTGCGGCCTGCGATTTCTTTGCGCCATAGTACGAGCCGACCGCGGTGAGCTTTGCGCCCAGGTTGCTCGACGTGAAGTAGGGGTGCAGGACGTCGCGCGGGGAGGGTCCGCCATGGGCGTCCATGGCCGTTACCAGGGCGCCGTAGGTGATGACCTCCGTGAGCGCCATCTTGGCCTTTTCGTTCTGAGGAAGGTGCTGGAGGAAGTCGGGCACGTCCGGGAGCGAGATGGACTTGAGCAGCAGACGCGCCGCGTCGAGGCGGACCTGCCACTTCTTGTCAAAAAGTGTGTAGAGGCGCTTGACCAGCATTTCCCGAGGGAGCTCCCCAAGGCGCAGCAAAGCCACCCCTCGAACCTTGTCGGAGTTGGCATCGTCTTGAACGATGTCGAAGAGGACCTCGATGTCGGCGGCTGCGTTGCGGTCGATCCGGTTCTCGAGCGCGAGGATGGCGTCGGCGCGCATCTTGTCGCTCTTGGCATGGTCGTGCGCATATCCGAGGCAGTAGGAAACTACCGGCCGACCGCCTACGCGGCCCATGTCCGTGAAGATCTTCTCGAGCTCCTGTTCCTGGTAAATTCTAAGCTGTTCGGATACTTGCCCGGGTGTCACCGTCACCTTCGATTTCGCGTTGGCCTCGTTGACGAGCGCGCGCTGCTGTTCGACCCATCCGGTCGAGTCGATCTTCTTGGCGATCGCCACGAGCGCCTGCCCGGCTCGCGACTTCGTTTCGTCGTCGCCGATGTCCGCGACGAGGGCACACGCTCGGTCGACCTTGGTCGACGTCTCGTTGATGATCGACGGAAGCGCGCGGGCGCTCGGCTGTCCGAGAAACCGCATGATCTGCTCCACGCCGAACTGCTGCCCGGTGTTGTCGATTCGCGACTCGAAATCCGTCTGAACCCATTGGACGAGAGCCGCCGAGAGCGCCGCTTTGGTCTTGTCGTTGTTCACGAGCTGCGGCTCGTGCGAAATCAGCGCGAACGCGGCGTCCTTGAAGGGAATGCTCGGGTCGGGCGGTTGGGGCGCGCCGGCCGCGCTCTTCGGCGGCGGTGCCGTGATTGCGTCGACGAGCCTCGGGGCGATTCCATCGACGATTCGCCTACGACTCTGGTCGTCGAGCACCCCGAGCGCTCCCTGCACCTTGCCGAGCGGAGTGTCGTATCCAGTCGCCAAGTACTCTATTCCGATGCGGCGACCGTTGCGAGGTCGCATGTGCACGAGCGAAAGGGCAGCCTCAATGCGCAGAGGCCAGGAGTACTTGTCGTGGGTTACGATCGCGTAGAGTTTCTCCGGGCCTGCCTCGGTCGTTTCCCAGCGGTGAACGTCGGAATCGCTCACGGCACATCCGGCCGCCACAAGCGCGAGAATTGCGGTCAACGTAAGCGCGAGCAAGCGTCCGCACGTGGGGCTCTTCATCAGGTCGTCTTCTCCTAGGCCAGCAAACCCATGGGATGCGGGCGAGCCTTGCCACCCGGCGAGCATGCTACGCCCAGAGGTGCCGCGATCGGAATCCTTTCGGGAAGTTGACCCTCCATCTCGCCCATCGTAGCGTTGATGTGAGACAACGTAGGCGATGGCTCTCCCCGTCTTCGCGCCGAGTGCTATGGCGTCCGAGACCGCTCGGCCGCCCGCCAATGTTCGTGTGCCCACCGTTCTTGGCCGGGGCGCAGGGAGCTACGGCCGCGCGCGAGAGGTCGCGGCGCTGCTGGCCTGGACGGTCGCGGTGTTTCTGGCGCTTGCCCTCGCGACGTACCGCGGCGACCCCGTCGGAGCGATGCCGCTCGCGCCGGCGTTGGCCGGGGCGAACTGGGTGGGTCCGGTCGGGGCCTTCGTCGCGCGCGCGCTGGTGTCCCTGATTGGCGTCGTCTCGTGGGCCGTGCCGCTCGAGCTCATGCTCCTCGGAATCCCGGTGGTCCGGGGTCGTCAGCACGATGCGACTCCGTCGCGCATCGCGGGCGACCTGCTGCTCGTCGTCGTGGGGGCTGCCCTCGTCGAAGTCGCGTGGCCGGGTCGCGTCGCGTTTGGTAGCCATCCGGTCGCCGGCGTGGTCGGCGAGACCTTCGGAGAGGTCGCGCGGTCTCTCTTCTCGTCCGCTGGGTCGTTTCTCGTCGGTTTGGCATGCATCGGCCTTGTGCTCATCGGGCGGGCGGCGTTCTCCTTCATCGCTCTCGCCCGCCTTGGGGCCCGCGTCACGACGCGGCTGGCGTCGGCGTGCTCGCACGGGTTCAGGGCGCTCTCCGAGGCTTGGCGAGAGGCTCGACGGCTCGAGCGACAGCGCCGCGAAAACGAGCGTCGAGCGGCCGAGCCGCACATCGACGAGGGACCGAGGGACGAAGCATTCATCGCGACGACTTCGGTCGAGGTCAGTGACGGGCTCGCCGAGGCATTGGCTCCACCCCCCGCGATCAAGCGCCGGTCGCGACGGTCCAACCGTGACGCGATTCCCGGCGACGCGCCGGTCGAGGCGCCTGCCGACGAGGTGGTGGACGTCGCAGCACCGCCGCGCAACGCCGCACTGGACGTGCCAGTCGGGGAGAAGCCAAGGGACCCGGACGCTGCGGACATCGACTCTGGAGCGCCCGGCGATCGAGGCGCGACGCCCAATGAACCCCGCGCCGGCGGTCGCGGTCGCAAGCCAGCTCCGACGATCGTCGATACGTCGGCGGCGCTCGTCAAGGAGCAAGCCCCCGCGTGTACGGCGTCGTCGAAGGCCGCGACCGCATTCCAGCTCCCCAGCGTCGAGTTCCTCGTGCCGGAGAAGGTCGACCCGAGCTTGGCGATCGATCGGGAAAAGCTCCTTAGAAATGCTCAGACGCTCGTCGAGACCCTGGCGCACTACGGAGTGCAGGGCAAGGTCGAGGACATTTTGCCGGGCCCCACCGTGACGACGTACGAAGTGTCGCCGGCGGCTGGGACCAAGGTTTCCAAGGTGGCGAGCCTCGCCGACGACCTGGCGCTCGGGCTCGCGCGCAAAGTGCGTATCGTCGCACCCATTCCGGGCAAGAATCGCATTGGATTCGAGCTGCCAAACGACAAGCGGGTGCCCGTCGTGCTTCGAGAGCTTGTCGAGGACCGTCGGTTCCTGGCCTTGGAGGTCCCGCTCCCGGTCGTTCTCGGCCGCGACATCCTCGGCAACCCCGTGTACGCCGATCTCGCGGCGATGCCCCACGTCATCGTCGCTGGCGCGACCGGGGCGGGCAAGAGCGTCGGTCTGAACGTCATGCTCCTGTCGCTCCTCTATCGGAGGACGCCCGAGCAGCTGCGCCTGCTCATGATCGACCCGAAGGTCGTCGAGCTCGCGCCGTTCGACCGCATCCCGCACATGCTTCTTCCGGTCGTCACGGACATGAAGCAAGCCTCGACCGCGCTCAAGTGGGCGGTGGACGAGATGGAACGCCGTTATCAGCTCTTTGCCGATGCGGGCACGAAGAACATCTCCACATACAACGCGTGGGTCGGACGCGTGGCCAGCGGCGAGGCAAAGAACCCGAACGCGCGAACGGTGATCGCGAAGGACCACAACGGGCTTCCCGAAGAGATCCCCGCCGAGGGCGGGAGCGGGGAGGGAACTGTCAAGCTGCCCGAGAAGCTGCCTTGGGTCGTCATCGTCGCAGACGAGTTCGCGGACTTGATGATGCAGCAAGGCAAAGAGGTCGAGGCCGCGGTTGCGAGGCTCGCCCAAAAAGCGCGCGCTGCCGGCATGCACGTGATCCTGGCCACTCAGCGGCCCAGCACGGACGTCATCACGGGGACCATCAAGGCGAACTTCCCGACCCGCATTGCGTACCGAGTGGCCCAGAAGGTGGACTCGCGGACCATTCTCGACGAGCAGGGCGCGGAGCACTTGCTCGGCATGGGAGACATGCTGATCAAGATGAACGGGACCGGCGACACCCGCCGCGTTCAATGCCCGTGGGTCAGCGAGGAGGAAGTCCAACGCGTCACCAGTTTCCTTCGCGCTCAGGGCGAGCCGGTCTACGACGAGGACATTCTCAAGCCTCGCGACGACGATTCCGCTCAGCCCGACGCCTCGGATGGGGAGGAGGACGTGCTCTACGACGAAGCGGTGCGGCTCGTCGCCGAGACACGACGATGTTCGACCTCGTGGCTCCAGCGAAAGCTGGGCCTCGGCTACAACAGAGCGGCTCGCATCGTCGAAACGATGGAGCGGCGCGGCCTGGTGGGTCCCGCGAGCGGGGCGAAGGATCGCGAAGTATTCGTCGATCCCGTGTAATTTCGCGGCAATCGACGCGACCCACAGCAAAAGTCAACCGAAAACTTCGACGAATCGTCCGGCGGCGTTATGCTCTTGCTGCACGTGGCAAGGAGTGATCGCACTGTGGGCGCGGAAGAGAAGCTCCTTTTCGCCCGAATCTCCGAAGTGGTGGAGCGCCCGTTCGGCAAGGACAACGTGGGCGCGTCGGACCTAGGGGCCTGCGATGTGCGCTCGGACTCTCGCGTGGACGTGATGCTGCCGCCCTGCGCCGGCCCGCCCGGCGCAATGGCGCGAACGCAGCTCATCGGCGAAATCGCGCAGGCGATCTGTCAGCCCAATACGCCGGACAGCGCGCGGCACGCGGGTCTCACGCTCATCGGCTGGCTCGCGGAGCGTCGTCCCGAGGAGCCTGCGCACGCCGTCGGGATCGACGAAGCGCGAGCTTCGGAGATCCGCCTGCAGGCCGGTCGTGCCAAGCTCCGATAGGCGGGCCTCTGTCTCGGTGGACGCGTCGAGACAAGACCGTGGTACCTTCGCATTTACGATGCCTGGCATCCCGCCCGTCATCCCTACCGACGCTGAAGACGTGGCGTGGGCCCTGCAGACGGCCGATACGCTCTGGAAACGCGCCGAGCATGTCGACGCGATTGTGTGGCTGCGCCGCGCGGCGCAGTCTGCTGCAGAAGCGGAAGACGATGACCGTGCGCTGGTTCTCGCTCGCCAGGCCGCCGAACTCGCGGAGTGGAGCGCGCACCAGGCCTACAGCGCGCCGACGCAAAAAAAAGCGAGACATCCCTCTGTCGAGATCGTGCCGGAGGACGACGATGACGACGAGGACCCGACCCGACAGACATTTCCGGACGGCCTCATCGAGGCCGACGACATCGTCGTGGAAGTGTCCGCGAACGTCGACTCCGCCGACGAAGCGCCCATATCCATGGAGCTCGACGACGAACCGGTCACGGCCGAACGCCACGTCTCCCCGAGCGCGTCGCCTGACCGAGAAGTGGCCGTCGTGCCCACCGCGGCCGAGAAACATGCGGGACTGCTCGACCCGTGGGCAGCAGACGCGGGCCTTCCTCCGCCCCGTCAATCCTCGCGTCCACCGCTGTCGGCGGGCCCGGGCGCCCCACTCAATGGAGTTGGAGAGGACATCGTCACGAGCGCGCGAGTTCCGTCGCCATCCTCGGGTCCGGCGCGCGCCGCCTCTAGCTCTCCGGGTCCCACGAGCGCAGCCATGGCAGTCGCTCGCCGCCTCGAGCGCCCGGTCGATCTCTCGGTCATCGAAGCGTTTTCTGACATGCCCGCCGACCTGCGAGAGCGGTTCGCGCGCTCGGCGCGCGCCGTGTCAGTGCCTAGCGGCGGAGACTGCGCGGACTTCGTCTTGGCTGTCGTCGTCGAGGGGACCTTCGATGTTTCCTCGGCGACGGGGAGCGTCCCCGCGCGTCGAGTGCAAAAACTCGCGGTCGTCTGCGCGCGTGGGACGATCGAGCATGGGACGCGGTTGCGGCTCAGCGCCGTCCACGACTCCGGCAAGCTGGCAATTTGGGACGGGACGGCCGCGCAAGAGCTGGTCCGCTCCTGTCCTTGGGTCGACGACGACCTGCGGGCTGACGGCGACTTGCTGCAGGCCACCGTCGGCCTCGCGATGGGACCTCTCGGGCAGCGCCTCGACCCGGTTCTTCGCGCGGAGGTCGCCTCCAAGTTGAAGCTGCGAGCGCTGCTGCCCGGGGAGGTCCTGGCGACCCGCGGCAAGCCGGTTCCCGGGCTCTTCGTCATTGGTGCGGGGGAGCTCGAGCTGCAAGGCCAGGGCAGCCTGCCGCCGGAGACCCTGCACGCCGGGGACTTTCTCTTTCCCCACGAGGTGCTTCAGGCGTCGCCCGCACCCACCACGGTGCGGGCCGCTCCGGGAGGCGCATTGGTTCTTTTTGCGGAGCGCGGTGCCGCCCAGGAGCTCCTTGTCACCTGCCCACCCCTGCTCGAGATCTTTGCGGGCATGTAAGCGCTGGGGTGACACGGATGGCTACAAAATTGGTTTGAGCGGCCCGTCACGTTCTACGCTGCGGATCGCAGTTTCGAGGGAAGCCTCCGAAAGGTGACACGAGGAGCCAAGATGCGCGGGGCGAGATCTCTTGTGAACGCAGCCGTCCTGGTCCGAGTGGCGGGCGCAGTGTGTGCCGGAGCCTTTGTGCCAGCCTTCGCAGCGTCGCCGGCCTTCGCCGATGGAGCCATCAATCGGGTTCGTGACGTGCGCATTCGTGCCGCCGATCGTGTGGACGGCGGCGCGGAGATCGAGGTCATCGGGACAGCCAGGGCTACCTACGAGGGACGGGTAGCAGACGGCGGCAAGCACTTGATCGTCGATCTGGCAGATTCCGAAATGCAGGGAGCGCCGGGGGCGCTGACGACGCAGGTGGGGATTGTCGGTGGTGTCCTCACGCAGACATTCGACAGCGGGCCGACGCGGATGACGCGCCTCACCATAAGCCTCCTTCGAGATGCGACGTATCGAGTGATTCCGTCGGATACCGGTCTCAAGGTCGTCGTCGTGCCGCGCGACGCCCCCGAGTCGGAGACCGCCTCTGCACCGCACTCTCAACCCGTAGAGTCGGTCGTGCGAGACATACGCTTCGAGCACGCCGCTCCCAAGTCGGCCGTGTGTACGGCCGGGGCGTGTGACCGAATCGTGGTTGAGCTGTCGTCCATTCCGACCTACTCGCTTTCGACGTCGGCCCCACGGCGATTGCGGCTCGACCTGCGAGCCACTGCGCTGCCGGAGGCGCTTGCGCGATCGCTCGATGTCCACGACTACGGCGGGCTCTTGCGAAACGTCCGCGCGTGGCGCGACGATGCGACGGGCGCGGCGGCCATCGAGCTCGAAGCGGGATCTGCAGGCGACGGGCCCGGAATCGTCTCGGTCGAGGGCGGAACTCTCGTGTGGTCGTTTCCTGCGCTCAGCGGGAGCGCTCCGGGCGCGCCGGTGCAGGTGCACATCGATGGGCGGTCGAGCGGACCGGACGGCGGCCCTGCCCGGCGGGTCGCCACCGTCGCCCGCGAGCCAGCGCCGGCGGCCGTCCCGCGCATCGACAGCTCGATCCACGAGAGCGATGCCACCGTGGAGACGGCTGCGGGCGGAGCAGCGGGTTTCACCTCGGGAGCGGGGCCAGTCCTCGGGCAGCAGTATACGGGACGACGGATCGACATCGACCTGAAGGACGCCGACATTCACAACGTCCTGCGACTGCTGGCGGACACGGGGCACGTCAACATCGTCACTGCGGACGACGTGGGCGGGAACATCACGATTCGCATGCGGAACGTGCCGTGGGACCAGGTGCTCAGTGTCGTCCTCGAGGCCAAGAACCTGGGGATGATTCGTCAGGGCAATCTGATCCGCGTGGCGCCCATGGCGCAGCTCCAGAAGGAACGTGAACTGAAGCTCGCCCAGCAGAAGCAGGAGTTCGAGCTCACGCCGCTCGAGACTCGCCTCATCCCGGTCAGTTACGCGAAGGCCGATGAACTCCAGGCTCGCGCGAAGGAGCTCCTCTCCCCGAGGGGTTCGATCGCGGTCGACGAGCGAACCAACGTCCTGGTCGCGCGCGACATCGCGGGCAACCTGAACTACATCGAAGAATTGGTACGCTCGCTCGATACCCAGACCGCGCAGGTACTCATCGAAGCGCGCATCGTCGAGGCCACGAGCAAGTACTTGCGCGACGTCGGCATCCAGTGGGGTGGCGACTACACGGCGAGCGCAGCCACGGGAAACCCGACCGGCATCGCTTTCCCGTCGAGCCTCTCGGCTTCGGGCGGCGCCTACGACAACAACACGCCGACCGCCGGCCTTTCGCCGTTCTCGCGCACCGTCGCCACGCCGAACTTCGCGGTAAACTTGCCGGCGGCGGTCGGGACGGGAACCGGAGGCGCGCTCGGCATCAGTCTGGGATCCATCGACAACACGCTCAACCTGGCGGTGCGCCTGTCGGCCGCGGAGTCGAGCGGCTTGGTCCGCATCGTCAGCGCGCCGCGCGTCATGGTGCTCGACAATCGCGAGGCGCGGATTAACCAGGGGACGCTCATCCCGTTTTCGCAGGTGAGTGCCCTCGGTGTGCAGACGACCTTTCAGGAAGCCAAGCTTCAGCTCCTGGTACGTCCGCACGTCACGGCCGACGGTTCCATCTCGATGCACGTCAAGCTCAATCGCGACGAGCCCGACTTCAACCAAACGAGCGCGCGCGGAGACCCGACGATCCTCAAGCGCGAGGCCGAGACCGATCTCCTCGTCATGGACGGCCATACGGCCGTCATCGGGGGTATCTACACGCGCAACACGGGTCGCAACCTCGACCAGGTCCCGTTCTTCGGGGACATTCCGATTCTGGGCGTCCTCTTCCAGCGTCGCCGCGCGAGCGATTCGCGCAACGAACTCGTCATCTTCATCACTCCGCGCATCGTCAATCGCTCCGAGGCTCTGGGTCGCTAGCTCGGTGGTTATCGTCGTCTTCATCCCTCCGCGCATCGTCAATCGCTCCGAGGCTCCGGGGCGCTAGGTCGGTGGTTTTCGGTCGAAACCGAGGGAGGCAGGAGGTGAGTCGCGCGGAGCCTGCTTCTCGTGGGCGAGCACGCTCGACTCCAGGAGCGCGAAGGGATCGGCCGAAAGACACGGGCCTTGCGTCCCGCGGCGCGGCCATCGCGCTGATGCTGGCGACGGCGCTGCTGTGGAGCGCAGGAGGCGTGGGCATCAAGACGGCTTCCGTGTCGCCTGTCGCCATCGCCGGGTGGCGCTCTTTGTTCGCGGTGCCCGTGCTAGGCCTCGCGGCGCTCGCTCGAGCGTGCACCGATCGCGAAGCGGCGCGTGCGGCGCTTCGTTCGTCGTGGAATTGGATCGCAGCCGTGAGCTACGCGCTGATGGTCGTGACCTTCGTGCTCGCCACGAAGCTCACGACGGCCGCGAACGCGATCTTCATCCAGTACACTTCCATCGTGCACGTCGCGATCCTCTCGTGGCCCGTTTTGCGTGAGCGCATCGGGTGGCGCGAGGGCGTGGCGTGTGCCGGCGTCCTCATCGGACTGTCGATGTTCTTTGGGGACCACCTTGCGATGGCCTCGGGTCGCGCGCAGTCCGGCAATGCGCTTGCGTTCGTGTCCAGTCTCGGGGCCGCGACGGTCGTGCTCGCGATTCGGCGAGGCTTGCGCGTGCCGGGTGGCGGCATCTCGACTTCGGCCCTGTCTCCCGCGATCGTATTCGCGATGGGCAATGCGCTCACGCTCGTCTTTTCTAGCCCTGCGATGTTCGGGAGCGTACCTCGCGATGGGCAGACCTGGGCGCTTTTGGCGGCCCTGGGCTCGATGCAGGTCGGGGTGAGCTACCTGCTCTACGGGATCGCGGTGTCGCGGCTGACGGCGCTCGAGAGTTCACTCGCGTCCACGCTCGACCCCATCCTCAATCCCGTGTGGGTGCTGTTGGCGACCGGCGAGCGCCCGAGTTCCACGGCGGTCGTCGGAGGCGCTTTCGTCGTCGGAAGTGTCGTGCTTCTCGCGGCTCCGCTGGGGTCGCCAGCCCCGCCCCTCGACTGACCGCGGGCGGGCGCTCCTCGCTCGCTCCTTGGGCCTCGTGTTGCTCGCGACGCCTCTGGATCCCCTTCTCAGGCCGCGACCCGATGCCGATCGATCCAGACCCCCCACGGCGGGACGATCCACAGGGCGAGGGCGGAAACAGCCACCGCCCTGGAGGACGGCGGCAGCGGACCGAGCGCGTTTCCGACGTACGCGGCGGAGAGCAGTCCGAGCAGGCCCACGAGCGACCACGTTCCGAGACGGTCACGCGCCCGCGTGCCGCGCACGTAGAGCGCGATCCCCGCCGCGAACATCGAGATCTCCACGAGGAGCGTCGCGGGCACGGACTGCCATAGCCCGAGGCCAAATCGCGGCCCGCCGGGCCACAGAGGCATGTCCGGCCCGTGGGAAAGGAAGTCGAGGACCCAGTGGCTTACGACCAGGGCCGCGACCACACAGGCCTGCCGCCATGACCTCTTTCGCGCGAACACGAGCGCGCCAAACGCGCCCGCCCACGCCACGCACATCACGAGACTGTGCGACCACGGGTAATGGGGGAACGCGAGCGGCGTGAACGCCGTGTTGCCCGGAGCGATTTCGACGCGCTCGAAACCGGCGAGAACGAAGATGGGCCACAACAGGTCAACGAGCTGGGAAGCCGCCAGAAGGACCCCGAGCGAGACACTTGGTTGCACGCGCTTGGCTGCCAGGCCGACCGCGTAGTGGCCGATGAACATGGGGGTTAGGCTGAAGGCCGGTGGGCAGGCCGTCAAGGGCTATCCATTCTACAAATCCTTCGCCGCGGAGCCCTCATTCGTGGCCCCCCGGAGCGGTCAGGGGCCACGGAGTCCGTGGCGTTGTCGGTTCCTGGCCTGAGTCGATGGAGATCGGCAAAAGCGGGAGGCTACCGCCCCAGGCCCACGGCCGCGTATGCGCTGCAACGCTCTTG
The DNA here is from genome assembly GCA_049512415.1 of Polyangiaceae bacterium. Lineage (GTDB taxonomy): Bacteria > Myxococcota_A > Polyangia > Polyangiales > Polyangiaceae > Palsa-1150. The sequence continues at coordinate 7,241 of JBEKXD010000017.1, read as the reverse complement.
GTCTGGGCCAATCAGCGCGAGCGTCTCGACCGGGCCCTCATGGTTTGCTCCCCCGCTCGTCCGCATGCACGAATGCGTGAGGACGATTCGGCAGGCGACCCATCGCGGAGCGAGGTGCCTGTCGATCGCTTGGACGACGTTTTGGCCGATCTGCTCTTGGAGCGCCAAGCGCTTCGAGTAAGCGGCAACGACGCGCGAGATGGCGCCGAACCCCACGAGCATCTCGCGCGGCGCAAAGGCGACGACGGCGTAGCCCACCGAGGGCATGAGATGGTGCGGGCACATCGTGGCGACCGGAACGTCCCGCACGATCACCACGTCGGATCGCCCGGAAATGATGCTGTGAGCGAGCAGCCCGTCGATGTCCGCCGCGTATCCGGACATCAGCTCGTCGACGAACGCACGCGCTACGCGATCCGCAGTTCCGATGAGCTCCGGTTCGCCCCCGGGGTCGCGGTCGAGGGCCCGCAAGAATGCGTCGATCGCCTTGGCCGCTGCATCTCGATCCATGCGCTTCGTCTCCCACTCGCCCATGCGGAGCCCGCTACCGGGGGCGCCGGGCGCAGCGGCAACTCTCGCCATCACCATGCCGCGGCCCGTAAGCCAACGTCAACCCGGTAGAGCGGAGACGAAGATGCGGGTCAAAAAGAAGTCCGCCACCAGGATCGCGATGGAGACGGCGACGACCGTCCGAGTGGTGCTCCGGCCAACGCCCTCGGTGCCGCCCGTCGTGGTAAGTCCGAAGTGGCACCCCACAATCGCGATGATAAACCCGAAGATCGGCGTCTTGGCCAGACCTGAGAACAGGTCCGACAAGCGGACGGTCTCGAGAGCGGACTGGGCGAACAACCGAGGCCCGATGCCATACTCCGCCGACGCGACGAGGAGCGCGCCGAGCGTGCCCAGCGTGTCGCTGATGACGCTCAGGAGTGGCAGCACGATCATCGCTGCGGCGACCCGCGGCAACACCAGTTTCTTGGCCGGTTCCCCGCCGAGGGCGCGAATCGCGTCCACCTGCTCGGTCACGTTCATGGCGCCGACCTCGGCCGCGATGCCGCTGCCAATGCGCCCGCCGACGATGATTGCCATCAGCGTCGGGCCGAGCTCGCGGACGAACGCCAGGATGACCACCCTCGGGATGTACTCGAGCCCTCCGAAGCGCTGCAGGCCGTAGGCAAACTGCACGGTCATCACCATGCCGACGAAGATCGAGCTCACCGCGACGATGCCGACCGAGCGCACGCCGAGCGCCTCGATCTGGTAGATCGTCGCCGCCGTCTCAAATGGCCGCCGCGGCAGCGAAGTCAGTGTGCGACCTGCCAGGATCCCGATGCCGCCCATGGCTTCGACAAAGGCCGAGAGGCGCTCAGACCACGCCGCGAGCAGCGGGGCGGGGGCCCTCGGGGCCGGGGGGCGGAAGCTCGGCAGCGCATCGCTCGGAGGGGGTACGCTCTCGCGCGTGTCTTGGGTCATGGGTACGCTGGCGCGAGCGCCGACTGCGCGTGCGCGGCGGGCTCGCCGCGAGCGGTCGCATGGAGACTTCCGACGAATCGCTCAAAGGCGGGCTCGCCGGCCAAGAAGGGCTCAGGCGGGGCGACGTACACGAGGTCGTACACGCAACCGTCTTTCTTCATCACGTAGATTCTGTAGCGCATCGGGACCCCGTCGAGCTTCGCGTCCAGGGTTGTGCGCATGGCTTCCCGGCCATCGAACGGGATCGTAGCTTGTGCCCCGATGGCTCGCTCGGTGGTGCCCATGATGAGGTGCTCGGTCAGAACGGACAGCGGGGCGTCCCCGTCGCGTTGTCCGCAGCGCACGTCGATGAGCACCGATCCCTGGTGATTTGCGTCCCGAAAGGCGAGGTCTGCTCCCGAAATCGGGATGGGGCGCCAATCCGCGGGAACGGGACCGAGGCGCACCGCGATGTCGCCCTTGGTGAGCACGCCGTCGTGGATCGAGTCTTGGTGCGCGCACGACGCCGACGCCAGTACGGCGAGTAGGGCGGCGCGGGGAAGACTGAGCATGCCGCCGTGAGGAATATCACGGGCGTGCCAAAACGCCTCGAGGGCGGTAAACCTGCGGCCACCATGACGTCAGGCGCCATCCGCTTCTACAACACGATGACGCAGCGAATCGAACCGCTCGAGCCGCTGGAGCCTGGCCGCGTGAGCATCTACCTCTGCGGCCCGACGACGTACGACCATGCTCACGCCGGGCACGCGCGGACCTACGTGGCGTTCGACGTGCTCGTGCGCTTCCTCAAGGCCCGCGGCTTTCACGTGTCGTTCGTGCGAAATGTCACGGACGTCGATGACAAGATCCTTCGACGGGCGACCGAGTGCGGGGAGCCTCCCCTCGAATTCTCGAAGCGCATGGCAGCGGTCAATGCCGACGAATTGCGTTCGGTGGGCTGTCTCGACCCCGACTTCGAACCGCGAGTGAGCGAACACGTGCCCGAGATCCTCGCGCTCACGGAGCGCTTGATCGAGCGCGGTGCGGCGTACATCGCCGAAACGGGCAAGGGGCGGGACGTCTACTTCGCGGTTCGCGCCTTCCCGGGCTACGGAAAACTCTCCCACCGCAATGTCGACGACCTCGTCTCCGGCGCTCGCGTGGAGCCCGGCGAGGCCAAGCGCGATCCGCTCGACTTCGCGCTGTGGAAAGCGAGTGGGCCGGATGCCTGGGGATGGGAAAGCCCGTGGGGAAAAGGACGACCTGGGTGGCACATCGAGTGTTCGGCGATGAGCGCAAAATACCTGTCCGAGCATTTCGACATCCACTGCGGCGGGATGGACCTCATTTTCCCTCACCACGAAAATGAGATCGCACAGAGCGAGGCGGCCTGGGGGGAACCGTTCTGCCGCACGTGGATGCACACGGGATTCCTCAACGTGGACGCCGAGAAGATGAGCAAGTCGCTCGGCAATTTCGTCACGATTGCCCAAATCCTCGAGCGCAACGACAGCGAGGCGCTGCGGTACTTCTTGCTCGGTGTCCATTATCGAAGCCCGGTGAACTTCGACATCGTCAAGCTCCCAGGCGGTCGCGTCGTGTTCCCCGGAATCGACGAGGCCGAGCGTCGTGTCGACTATCTGTACGGCACTCGGAATGCCTTGGTGGAGGCCAGCCAGGGCGAACCCGCGTGCGCGGACGGTCCGGGCGCCCAGGCTGTGCTCGTGCGCGAAGCTCCCGCGCGGGTACTTGGCGCGCTCGACAACGACCTCAACTCGTCGGTCGCTCTCGGGGTCGTCGGGGAGGTCGCACGGGTCGGAAACGAGCTTGCGCAGGGCCTCGCCCGACGTTCGCGTGACCCGAACGCTGCGCGCGTCGCGCGGGCGCTTGCGGCCGCGGTGGTCGCATCGCTCGACGCGTGCTGCGCGCCCATGGGACTGATGCAGGCGCCGCCAGGGGAGTTCTTCGCCCGAACGCGCGAGCGTCGATTGCGCCTGCGCGGCCTGTCCGCACAGGGGATCGAGGCCAAGGTTGCCGAACGCGCCAGCGCCCGGGCGGCCAAGGACTTTGCGCGAGCGGACGCCGTACGCGTCGAGCTAGAGCAACTTGGGGTCGAGCTTCAAGACGTTCCCGGCGGGCACACGACCCACTGGCGTGTCCTTGTCTGAGAGCGAGTCGGAGGTGGTTTCCTACTCGACCGCTCCTAGCTTGCGCTCGAGGGCGTCGAGGTGAGCCCTCACCTCGGCGTCGGTCGTGCGCAGCGATTCGACCTTGCGCACCGCACTGATGACCGTAGTGTGGTCGCGGTTGCCGAAGGCTCGCCCTAGCTCGGGGAAGCTGCACTTCAGGCGGAGCTTGCACAGGTACATGGCGACATGCCGCGCAAACGCGACACTCTTGTGCCGGTCCTTCGACAACAGATCGGTGGAGCGCAGTTTGAAGTGGTGACAGACCGCGCGCTGAATGTCCTCCACGCCGGCCTCGCTCGCGCGTGACGCACCCGTCGCGGCCATCTCGACGCGCGCAAATTCCATGTCGATGACTTTGCCGAGCAGCGATGCTTTGGCCGCCAGACGAATGAGCGTGCCTTCGAGCTCGCGCACGTTGCTGCGAACCGTTTGCGCAATGAGAAGACAGACATCGTCGGCGAGCTCGACCCGTTCGATCTGGGCCTTCTTTCGTACGATGGCGACCCGTGTCTCGAGTTCGGGCGCCTGCACGTCGGCGACGAGACCCCACTGGAAGCGTGACACCAGCCGCTCTTCCATCTTGTCGAGCTGCTGCGGATACTTGTCGCTGGTGACGACGATCTGGCGGCTCGCCTGGTGAAGCGCGTTGAACGCGTGGAAAAACTCCTCTTGGGTCTGCGTCTTGCCCGCGAGAAAGTGGATGTCGTCGACGAGAAGCACGTCACACTTCTCGCGGTATCGCGCGCGAAACTCGTGCATCCGCTGGTCGGTCAGGGCCTGGACGAACTCATTGACGAACCGCTCCGCACTTATGTAGACGACGGTTGCGCTCGGGCGCTCCTCCCGGACCCGATGCGCGATGGCGTGCACCAAATGGGTCTTGCCAAGCCCAGTTCCGCCGCAGACAAATACGGGATTGTGGCGCCGGGCGCCCACTCCGGCGGCGGCTAGCGAAGCGGCATGCGCCAATTGATTGCTGGGCCCGACTACGAAGTTGCCGAAGGTGTACCTCGGATTGAGACCCTCGATCGGTGCCGACACGACGCGCAGCGATCGAGGAGCGCTAGGCGGCTCGTCCGACTCCTGGCGACGCGAGGCATCGACTTGCGGGTCTGGCCGCATCGCTGGGGCGCGAGGCTCCACGGGGACGAAGGATGCCGCCGACGAGGCCACCGGCCGTCGCACCTCTCCGCCCACACTCCAGCGCACCTCGATAGTCAGCCCGGTGCCCTGGCGGAGCCGATCGGCAAGGGTTGGCACGAAGTGGTCGTCCACCCACTGTCGAACGAACTCATCCCTGGCGCGGAGGCCCAGCACGCCGTCGGTGAGACTCTCGAATTCGACGCCGGAGAACCACTGGTCGAAGCTCGCCGGGGATTTCGCTCGAGTGTATGCCACCGCATCGATCCAAGATGCGGGCGAATCCCCCGGGAGGGGCAGCGGAGACCCATCGTCGGTGTCCTGTTTCGCTGCCGCGCTGTGCTGCTGAGCCTCCATTCCGATTCGCTACTCCTCCGTTGAAGTTTTCAGTTCCGTTCCAAGCGCAAAGTGAAGCGTGCTGCGCAGCGCGTCACGCGCCGCCATCTCATTCGGTTCGCAGCGCCATCCCACGGGCTGAAGAGCGATCTCTTCCCCCTGGGCACGCGCTACTGCGTCGCAAGGCGACGGCCTGGTCGTTGGAAACCAACCCCGTCAGTTTGGTGTCCAGTCCACAAATTCTCCACAGCCTGTGGAGACATCGCAGATCCTCTTTGAGAAGGCCAAAACACGAACGATCACGAGGGCGTGAACGCTCGCGTACGCCCTTGGGGGCATCCCTTGAACGCTAGACTATTTGGCCTCCGTCGTTTGGCGTAGATCCCAACCAGAATCAGACTTCCGTCCCAGCGCCTTTTCGCCTGACCACTCCATCATGTGGCGACCTACACTTTGCGAAACCAAGAGAGGGGACGATAACCGCGGCTCGCTTCCTAGCTTGAGGACGCCTTTCGACCCGCGCAGTGGCGGGGGCGCCTGACGGCTCGAAGCGAACGTTGATGGAGGTATCACCGCCGCTCACTGGACGTCCACGCCCTTAGCGGCTTGATGGCATAACCACTCGGTATCCATTCGATTTTTTCGTTGCAGTGCTCCAGAGTCGGCGCCTCGGGAGCCCCCTTCGGAGCGGTCGCAGACGACACTCTGTGCGGAAGTCTGCGTCACCCTTTTTGAATCCGGCCAACCCTTCCGTGGGGCCTGCAGAGCGAGCGGCTTTTTTTGGCTCTAGGGTCGTGTCAAGAGTCAACGGTCCTGCGACTATTCCGTGTCTGTGGTGTGAACCCAAGCCATTTTCGGCGCGTTCTTCGATTCCTCGCCGGAAAACTCGTCCCTCGCCGCTGGCCCTGTTAGAGGGCTGGAGTGCGTGATGACCGCGCTCCCAATAGTACAGCGGAAGGGGAGTATGACGGCTACCCAGCGACCGGCAGCTAAACGCTGGACGCCTCCCCGTTGGCGATGTGCGACGTCGACGCTCGCACCGACGGCTTGGGCTGCGGTCCAAACCGCCATGCTACTCGTGACCCGTCCTGCGGCGGCGCAGGCCATGTCGACCAGTCCTGAGGCCGCTTACGACCTCGGTGAGATTCCCACGGCCCGCTCGGTCGCCATGGGGGGCGCCCTCACAGCCCTCGGCGTTTCGACACCGGCGCTGTTTCTCAATCCCGCCAACATGGCGTTGGCGCGCGTCTATCACATCGAGGCCCTCGGTGCCGTGATGCCCGAGGCGGGTCGAACGACTCTGGGCGGCGCCATCGTAGACTCTGCGCTCAACAAATACCGGCTGGCCGGGGGCATCGGCGGCGCGTGGTCGGAAATGGACCCGTCGGCGACGAATCGAACGTGGACGGACGTTCGCCTGGCGCTCGCCCTTCCTCTGGGGGACGCGTTCGCCATCGGCGCCGCCGGGCGCTGGCTGCAAGTCAATCAAGCCATTTCTTCGGGTCCCTTCGGTCAGAGCTTCGCGTCCGATGGGACGCCCGGGGGGCCGATTCTGAACACGGTCACCGTCGACCTCGGCGGGACGCTGTCCCTCGGAGACGCCGTTCGCGTCGGCGTGGTCGGGCACAACCTCACGGCGCCGGGAACGGCCCTCGCTCCGACGACCGCAGCGTTCGGCATCGGATACGGCACCCAGGAGCTGTCGCTCGAGGCCGACGGGATGGCCGATTTCACGACCTATTCGAGGGTGGCGGGTCGCGCCATGGTGGGAGGCGAGTTGCTTGTCGCGGAGCACTACCCGGTGCGCATCGGATGGCGCTACGACGGAGGCATGCACGTGCACGCCGCGTCGCTCGGTTTCGGCTACGTCGAGGCGACGTGGGGCGCCGAGCTCGGAGTGCGACGGGACTTGCTTGCGGACCACGGCTCCACGCTCTTCGTTCTTTCCCTCCACTATTTCTATGATTCGGGTGGCTCGAGCGCGCCCGCGGACGCCGGAGACGGTTTCTGAAATAGCAAGGCGCTGCGATCTCCGGGCCAGCCACCCGAGCGAGGGGTAATCTCAAAGCATGCCTGATCCCGCCTCGCCCAATGCTGCGGAGCCGCTCGCATACCAGGACGCCG
>JBEKXD010000016.1:0-75102 GCA_049512415.1 Polyangiaceae bacterium | reverse complement strand
GTCGCCTCGCCGACTAGGGATTCGCCCCTGGCAATCACCGACCGCGCCGTATCGATATCGGGTGACGTGATGGTCACCCTGAATCCGGTGGCGGTCGAGGCCACGGTGACCTTCGTCCCGTACTGCGCGAGCGGGGACCGGTCGTATGCGGTTCGACCGACGACGGCCAGATGAGCGAGGTGGCACTCGAGCTCTCGAGACAGCCACTGCTCGGTCAGGCCGGGCTCTGCCCGAAGGTAGACGGCGACGCCGACAGGCTGCATCATGCCTTTAGCCCAGGTGCGGTCCCGAAGGACCTGCACGTTCTCGATGCGGTCCTTGTTCGCGAACGGACCGGCGTCGCGGTCCGCAGCCGGGATATCCGCGCAGGCGAGACGCTCCGCGTCCCGGAGCTGGCGGGCGGCACTGAGGTGCTCGGACGCTGTCTGCGGGTCGGCTGGAGCTGCACTGGCCACGCGGTCGTGATCCGCCGCGCTCATCTGGCGGAACGCAGCCGTCTCGGTCGTGGCGCAACCGAGGGGCAGCGCCGACCCGAATACCGCAAGGCAAATCTTAACTGCAACGTGGGTGCGATTCATGACATTCTCCATTGTCGACGGCCTTGGGATGCGACCGTCTCTCCAGAACCTAGTGCCGAATTCGTAAAGAAGGCATAAAAACGATAGGTTGTCGTATCTGGGTTGCATTAAGGGTACGGGCGATCTCAAGGAATCAGTCGATGCGGAGGCGGTAGCCCACGCCCGACTCGGTAATGAAATACCGAGGTCGCGCGGGGTCCTCCTCGAACTTGTGACGCAATTGCGCCATGTACACGCGCAGGTACTGGGTCTCCTTCGTATACGCGGGCCCCCAGACCGCCAGGAGCAGCTGCTCGTGGGTCAGAACGCGGCCGGCGTTGCGCATCAGGATGGCAAACAGCCGGTACTGAATGGGCGTCAGGTGGGCTTCGCGTCCGTCGACGAAAGCGAGTCTCCGCGCGAAGTCGATGCCCAGCCGCCCAAGCGTGAGAACTGCGTCAAACGATGCGTCGTTGGCCCGCTGCATGTGGCGTTGCCACACGCGAATGCGCGCCATGAATTCGCCCGTCCCGAACGGCTTCATCAGATAGTCGTTCGCGCCCGCGTCGAGCACGGCTACCTTGTTTTGTTCGGCGTTATGCGCCGACAGGATCAGAATCGGCACGACGGTCCACTCGCGGAGCTTGGTCGTGACGGCCGTCGCGTCGATATCCGGAAGGGAGAAGTCGAGGACCACCAGGTCCGGATTGTGCGCCGCGGCCTGCAGGATGGCTGCCGAGCCGGACTCCGCCTCGATAACTCGATAGTGGTGGTCGCTGAGGACGGTTCGGATATATTTGCGCATGCGCGGGTCGTCATCCACGACCAGGACGAGCGGCATGGCGGAGCGCGTTGGCGCAGGTGCGGAAGGCGGCGTGGAGTCGACCGGTTCGGACCTTGGGATTGCAGACGCATTGTACATGGGGGAAGTCCTCTTCAGGAGCCGACCTTTATGAATGTAAGCGTAGCTCGCCCTGGCTTAAGGAGTGATAAAGACCACGCGATTCCATATAAAAACTTTATCAATGCCACGGTCGTGCCCGACAAAGTGCAAGTCGCGATACTTGATACGAAACGCGTCAGATCCTAAGAAACGCAGCCGCCGGGGAGCCGTCGGCCAATCTTTATGTTTTCTTGATGAATTTGTGCGCTACACAACAAGAGAGGCTCGGAGCTGCACGGGTATCTCAGAATGCGCGCTCAACCGGTGTCCATCGCAAGTGAGTCTGGCCGCGGATCGGCGTTCCTACTGGCCGTAGAGGGTGCACCCGGTCGCGAAGGATCCCTCGCCGCGCTTCTCGAGCGCAGCGGGTTTCGCACGATGGCGGTCGCGCCGCGGGTCGACGACATCATGGTCGCGGTCCGCCACGAGCCGGACCTGATCGTGGTCGACGTTCGGGAGCTCGACTCTGCGGCCTTCGACCTCATAGGGCGGTTGAGGAGCTGGACGACAGCCGCCGTGGTGGCCGTCCTGCGAAAGGCCCAGGAAGATCACGCCGCCGCTGTGATCGAGGCCGGCGCGGACGACTACTTGGTCCACCCGGTCGCGGCGAGCGAGCTTCTGGCGCGGGTGCGCGTTTGGCTCAATCAGCGGGCGCGCGCCGACGTCCACCGAGCGCCGGCCCTTGCGATGGTCGAAGCGCTGCGCATCGAACCGGAGCGCCGGACGGTCGTCGTCGAAGGTAGAGAGGTGCATATCACTCCGCTCGAGAGCAAGCTGCTCACGGCGCTCGCGCTACGAGGGGGCGGGACGATGACCGAGCAGCAAGTCCAGACGGCCGTCTGGGGCCCGCGCGCCAAGGTGCGTGCGTCGTACTTGCGCGCGTGCGTCCGGCAGCTTCAGCAGAAAATCGAACTGGACCCCTCGCGGCCGCGACGGCTTGTCCTGGACGCCAAGGGAGGCCTACGTTTGGAACTTGGCGAGGTGTGATCGATCGTGCCGGACGCAGAACGAGCTCCAAGGTTTCGCCTGTGGAAGACGCAGGAAGAATCCTTTTTGCGCCGCGAAGGAATCCGTACACTCGCTTCGGCAGCTACCGCGGCGGGGGTGGTTGGCCTCGTGACGATCGCGTGCCGCGGGCTCTTGTGGGGCCGAGATCCCGACGTGGTCATGGCCTACTTGCTCGGCGTGGTCGTGGTCTCCGCGTGGTGCGATTATCGTGCTTCTGTGATGACCGCCTTCCTGTCCGTGGCGGCATTCGATTACTATTTTACTCTACCGTATTTTAGCTTCACGGATATCGATGCGCGCTACCTCTTTACCTACGCCATGATGTCGGCTGTCGCGCTGTTTGTCAGCCGACGGACGCACATCATTCGTAAACAAACGAGGGCGGCTCAGGACAGCGAGACGTCAGCTCGAGAGCTCTACGCCATCAGCGAGAAACTCGCGACGGCGGATACGGTGGCGGAGGTCGTCGCGACCGCTCGCACTCACATTCGCAGCGTGTTCGGCGCCGAAGCGAGCATTCTCCTCGTCGGACCGCAGGGTCCCGAAACGATTGCGACCGGATCGGGCCCGAACCTCGATGCGGCGGTTCACCATCGAGCGGCTGAAGTCTTGGAGGGGCGCGACATACAAGCTGGCCGCTTGGCCGAAAGAATCGCAGAGTGGGTTCTGCCCCTTCGAGTCTCGGACCGGACTCTGGGCGTGTTGGTGGTTCTTCCCCCACGCGGCGCCGTGGCACGTGGCGATCCCACAGCCGTCCAGCTGCTCGAAGCTTTTGCCATTCCGCTCGCCCTCGCGTGCGAGCGAGTCCGTTTGCGCAAGGAGGCGCAAGAGGCCCACGCGGAGGTGCTGGCGCAAGAGCGACTGCGAAACGCGCTTCTTAGTTCGGTATCGCACGACCTGCGCGCGCCCCTGTCGGTGGTCAAGGGTACGGCGACTGCTCTCCTCGAGAGCGGGGACACCCTGGCGCCAGTGCGGCGGGGAGAATATCTGCAAACCATTTCGGACCAAGCCAGTCGCCTCAACCGGCTCCTCGGCAACCTCATCAACATGACTTCACTCGATGCGGGGATGCTCAGCGCCCGCAAAGAGTACGTGCCGACAGAGGAGGTCATCGGCGCAGCCCTCAGCGCCCTAGAGGAATCCCTTCGCGAGCGCTCCGTGAAGGTGCGCATCGATCCGGACGCGACGATGGTCTGGGTCGATCCGGTCCTATTCGAACAAGTGCTGGTCAATCTCCTGGAAAACGCTGCGAAGTACTCGCCGGAAGACGTGCCCATCGAGGTGTCGGCGCGCCGCGCTGGCTCCAGCCTGGAACTCGCAGTCGCGGACCGTGGCCCAGGCGTTGTCCCGGGCGAGGAGGAGCGAATTTTCGAGAAGTTTCACCGAGCGACCCTTGCGGCGGAGGGGATGGGGCTCGGACTCACGATTTGTCGTGGCATCGTCGCGGTACATGGGGGCATCATCCGGTGCGAGAACCGAGCGCAAGGTGGAGCCCGCTTTGTGATCGCCCTTCCGTGGGGTTGCCCAAGTCAGGTCCGCGGGTGCGACAGCGCCCACGACGAGCTTGGCTCAGCGCGCGATTCGGCCCCCGCTCCGACCGACGACTGAAGGGCGAGCAATGCCCGCGGCCGCGACAATCTGTCCCGCCGTATTAAGGTCCGTGAGGCGACTTGTCTCCCTGGCTTGGCTGCATTTTCTGCGAGTCTCGCGCACTTCGCGCGTCCGTGAGCCTCATGCCCAGTGTTTCGGCTCCGATTCCAATTCGAAAAATGTGTGATATATTGATCGGAGGTTTGGCCCGCCATTTGCTTTTGGCAGGCTTGGGGACCGTGCGCGGAGCGTGCAACGGAGAATGTTTGGAAGGAGTTTCCTCATGCGCAGCACCATCGGAATCATCGCAGCGTTGACGACAGCGTCTCTGCTGGCGTGCGTCTCGACCTCGCCTTCGAGCGCGACCACGGCCGCAAAGGTTGCCCGGATCCAATGCGACGGCAGTGCCACAAGCCAGGACGAGGTCCGGCTCCTGAGCTCGACCGTCGTTCTACGGGTCGATCCGGTCTATTCACACGTTCTAACGTCCAACAACAATGCCGAGGAGCGCGTCAACGGAGCCAAGCTCATTATCCGACCGCCTAAGGATGTGAGCGCCGAGCAGCTGACGAGGATCCTTCAGTGCCACAGCGCCCGCGTGCTGCTCGGTCGGGCCAACGGAACGGCCGTCTCGAGCGACCCTTACTGGATCGCGGATAGCTGGGTGAACATCGACGTCAAGCCTGAGAACGGCAACTTCGCGGTCACCGTCAGTGCGGACAACATTCGCGACAACCTCGAGGTGCTCAGCCGCGCCCACCACTACGGCGACGACCACATGCTCGCGACGTCGCCTGGTATCGAGTAGCGGCGCCAACTGCGGGCAAGGACCCCCGTTCTCGAGCCCGCCGAACGGCCTCGCCCAGCTTCGACCGAAATACGCGAGCCTTACAGCCCGGAGTAGTCCCCCTCTCTAACTCCCCTTCGCCGCGAAGCGTCGGGCTCGTTCGAGGACGCGGCGTGCATCGGGCAGGCTATCGGTTCGCACGAAGACCACAAATCCGTCGCCCGCGGAGTCCGCGGTGATGTCCAGCCAGACGTCGGGCAGGACGAAGGGATCGTCGTCGGCGAGCACTCCGGTCTGTCCAAGAAGGGCGCGCGCTTGATGGCATTCTAGACTGCGCTGTAGCGACTCGCGCGACACGCCTGCAGTCGGGCGAAGGTGCAAGCGCGCGCCGCGCAGACGCGGCTGCCGATCGACCGGACCGGAGTACATAAATACGTAGTCGGGCTCCACGCTTTCCACGAGGGTTCGCGCCAGCGCGGCCCCGCTCTCCCCGCTCGGCAGGAGAGAGCACTTCGGGGCGAGTTCGCGGGCCCGGTCGCTCGGCGTCCTCAAGTCGGGGATGGGCGAGAAGATCGCGCAGCCACCGACCAACGCAATCGCGATAAGACCCAAGCGCATATCCGTGTACATACCGCATCGCGCGCTTGTCGCGAGCGTTCGTTGCGTCTGGGCACCCCGGAGTGCGCCTTCCTTAACGCGATCTTGATGAGTGCGACCTCTGTCTTTGCGCCGTCCTAGCGGGACCTTCCCTACGCTTGGCGGAGGAGAGACAGACATGAATCCTCGCTCCGATTTTCGGCGCCTGACGGTCAATCGCGCAGAGACTTCCGACTCCCGAGCCGCGCTCGCTGGGGAGATCGCATCGAGGGATCATCCCAGCCGCGATGCCTCGATGCTCATGGCCGCTCAGCTTTTCGTGCTGGTCTGGTCGCTGCTGCGGCTCCGTCTTGTCGCCACGAAGGGGGTAGACCTCGACGGTGGCCTGGCGTTCGTCCTATCGCTAAGCATGCCGCCTTGGCTCGCGGCCACGTGGGCGCGATCGCGCCCAGACGGGCATGAAACCGGCAGCCGGCCTGGGCCCAAGCGAATCCGATCTTCGCCGTCCAGGTGGCTGCGAGTCGGCGGACTTCCGACCGCCCGCGTCTGGAGCGGAAACTGCGCGTTGCCGGAACGCAGTTAGGGTTCGCAGAGTTTCGAGCTACCGTGGCGCGCCATGTCCACCATCGGTTTCGTCGGCGCCGGCAACATGGCCGCTGCCCTGCTGCAAGGGCTCCTGCGTGGAAGCCGCTTTACGCCTGACCAGATCGTCGCGAGCGACGTCCGGCCCGAGCGCCTCATAGAGCTCAGCAAGGCTCACGGAATCCGCACGACGAGCGACAACATCGCGGTCTTTCGCGACTGCGACGTCATCGTTCTCGCGGTCAAGCCGCAGGGGATCGACGCGGTGCTCGTCGAGGTCGGAATGTTCGTCCGCGCCGAGCAGGTCGTCGTCTCCATTGCCGCTGGCGTGCCGCTCGCGCATATCGAGTCGCGCCTCCCCGCCGGTTCGCGAGTCATCCGCGCGATGCCCAATACTCCGGCTCTCGTTCAGGCCGGAGCTACGGCCCTCGCGGCCGGACGCTGCGCGTCCTCCGGCGACATCGAGGTTGCGCGAGGACTCTTCGAGGCGGTCGGACGGGTCGTGGTTCTCGCGGAGGCGCAGCTCGACGCCGTGACTGGGCTCAGCGGCAGCGGACCGGCGTTCGTGATGCTCATGATCGAAGCGATGGCGGACGGTGGCGTGAAAGTCGGACTACCCCGTGAAGTAGCGCAGCTTCTCGCCGCGCAAACGGTGCTGGGCGCCGCCAAACTGCTGGTCGACACCGGGGAGCATCCGGCGCGGCTCAAGGACATGGTGACGAGCCCGGGGGGAACTACGGTTGCTGGCGTTCATGCGCTCGAGAGCCGAGCGGTGCGAAGCGCGTTCATGGACGCTGTCGAAGCTGCGACGAAGCGGTCGGTCGAACTCGGGCGAGCGTTCGCCGTCAAGGCGCCTACTTCGCCCGGAAGTCCGAATACGTGACAAAGAGGATCAAGGTCAGCAGCATGACCAGACCGATCGCGTGAACGTGGGCCTCGACCTTCGCGTCCGGCCTGCGCTTCGAAATGGCCTCTGCGCCCAGAAACAGCAGGCGCCCTCCGTCGAGCGCAGGGAACGGCAATAGATTGAACGCTCCGAGATAGGCGCTCAGCATTCCCAGAAATGGAAGCAGTGCGCCCACCCCGAACTTGGCCTGCCGCGCCGTCTCTTTCACGATGCCGACCGGCCCGCTCACTTGCAGCTTCTCTTTGCCCACGATGACGCGACCGATCGCGCGCACGTTCTCGTAGACGAATAGCGGCGGCGCCACGACGCTCATCTTGGCCGCTTCGGCGAGTCCGACGGGTTCGTGCCGCATCGGCGGCATGACGTGAATGAGGCCCCGCTCGCGGTCCGGCGTGACGGGCTTGATCGTGACCACGCCATCGTGCTCGACCGCGACCTGGATGACCTCTCCGGGGTGGGCGCTCACGGCCCTGCGAAGGTCGTCCCACTTGTGAAGCTGGACGCCATTGACCTCGAGGATGCGGTCGCCCGTGACGATCCCAGCCACTTGCGCGGGCCCCGGCTCCACGACGATGTGCAGGCTCGTCTCGTCGGCCACTTCCTTTCCACCGAGAAGGAGGCCGAAGAAGATGAGCACCGAGGCGAAGACGTAATTGGTGAGCGGCCCGGCAGCGATCGTGACCGCCCGAGCCCAGAGCGATGCATTGGCGTAGCTCTCGCGGTCTTCGGGCCGGATCTCCTCGTACGGATTCATGCCCGCGATTTGCACGTAGGCCATGAACGGCAGCAGGGCCACCTGATAGACGGTGGGACCGTTTTTCGACTTTCGCTTCCAGATCGTCGGACCAAATCCGATGCTAAAGCGCAAGACGCGCATGCCGAACCACCGGGCGGCAAAGTAGTGTCCCCCCTCGTGCACGATCATGAGAAGGGCGAGGCCGAGGACGGACGCGAGGATGGACGCGAAGGTGAGCGCGACGGACATCTTTCGGTCTGACTGTATGATGCGCGCGGACGCCGCGCCACGTGCCGCTCGGAACGCTGAGCTGACGGGGTCCAGGAACTCGAAACGGCAACGACCTCAGGGGTAAAACGACACGCCGAACGAGAATGTCGGAAATCCGATGCGAGCGGTGAGGGCGACCGTGTCGCTGATGTGAAAGCGACCGCCAAGGTAGATCGCCGGCTCCACCCCCGTCTGCGTCGGCGACGCCGGACATCCGTAGGGCCACCCGTTCGGGCACGAATCGTAGCTGGCGTGATAGAGCACCAGGCCCGGCTCTCCAAAAACGCTCCACCGCTGGGCGACGAAGAAATTCCACTGCATCACGATGGGGAAGTCGAAGTAGTTCGACGAGCAGTTTCCCTGGTACCAGCACCCGTCGTAGTGGATGAAGTCGAACCCGAACGAGACGGCGACGTTGTTGTTAATCGTTGGGATAAACCCGTTGTCGACGACCGGAATCGAGACGCGACCGCCGAGGCCGAAGCCGCTCGCGCCGCCGTTATAATCGTTCCAGCCCGAGTCCCACGCGAAAAAGAGGAAGTGCGGTTCGACTTCGACGTGGTACCGCGGGTGGTCGCCCGGGCGTTTGATGGTGTCGTCGGCGTGAGCCGCGCGCGGCAAAGCCACGGTCACCAGTGCGGTTGCCGCGGCGAGTAGGGCGGACCGAATGCCCAATGCGTTCCGGAGGTTCGGCATGGAGTGGTCCCACCATAAGCCGTCGTCGCCCCGAAGGGGAGGGGCTGCGAACGCATCATCGACTAGGATGGTGACCCATGATCCGGATGAAGAAGTCGCGGCTGGACGGTTCGCTCGGTCTGTCGCTGGTCCTCGGCGTGGTTGGGTGTGGCGCGGTCTCGAAGCCTCCGGCCGACGACCAGACGACGGTCACGATACAGAAGCCGGCGGCGGGCAGCCCGTCCGCGACAAACCCGGCCGTCGACGCGGGGAAGTGAAGGCTCGGCGGCCGAGCCCGCCCGTGCTAGAAGCAGCCAGCCTCCATGTCCAATTCAGTCAGCAAGCCCGCCCTTCCGGGAGCGCCCGCCACAGGCCCCGGCATCCAGCTCACCGGAGGTGCGGCCATATTGGCCCCGGTGTCAGCATTTCCAAACGGTGTTCCGGGAAACGCGCTGGTGCTTCTTCCCATCAATCCGAACGGCACTCCGGTCGAGAAATCGATCGTCGAGGGCCCGGTCGCGCTCAAGATGGAAGAGGTCTGGAAGCTGCTCGGCTTCAACGGGCCGGCGGTTCAGGTTCAGGACGAGCAGGGACGCCCGATCGCCATCGGACTCGAGGACCTGCTCGGCGGGCTCGAGAAGCACTGGAACGAGGCCCCCGAGGACGTCAACCGCGGGCGAATCTTCGCCCAGGAGCTTCTCAAGCACGGAAGGGCCGAGAAGGCCGAGAAGGTGCTTTCCAAAATCGTGGCCATGGGCGCCGACGGCGAGGATTGGCTGGGGCTCGGAGTGGCGCAGCTCGCGCAAAAGAAGCTCGACAAGGCCGAGGCTACGCTGCGCGGCGCCCAGAACTTGCTGAAGGACTCGCCGTTTCCGAGCTTGCAGCTCGCGAAAGTCATGAAGGAGAAGGGGGACGTCAAGGGGGAGCGTGAGAACGCCGAGCGCGCCATCCAGATAGACAACAACTCGGTCGACGCGTGGGCCTATCTCGCAAACGCGGTCCGTCTCGTCGACGGCGAGGCTGCGATGGTAAAGCAGGTCGAGGAGCTTGCGAACGCGCCGGTCAACACGAAGTCCAGCGCGGCGTACATCGCGCTCCAGGGTTTCTACGCGAACGATGCGAAGGACGAGAAGGCGCGGGCGACCGCGATCGGTTTCGCCAAGAAGGCCGTGGCGCGCGCGCCGAACGATCCCCTCGCGCTCTTGTGCCTGTCGGCGCTCTACGGGCAGGCGGGTCAAGTCGAAGAGGTCGTCAAGCTGCTCGCCCCGCAAGAGGCCCTGATGACGCGCGACGTGCGGATCGCGCACAACTACTTCGAAGCGCTCTTTCAGATGCGCGACATGCCGAAGATCACCGCGCTGCTCAACAAGCTCGCGACCAGTCAGGTGCGCGAGGTCAAGCAGTTCGCGATCGAGCGTTCGCGCGCCATCTCGCAGATGCTCCAGCAGCAGCAACAGCAGTTGGCCAACGTAGGGGCTGCCAAGCCGGCGTGATTCGTCAGACCGGGAGGTGACCCGGGGGTCGACGATGGCCGCCGGCCGAGCTCAAGCCTCCCAGTCGGCGAACGACGTTCGCGCGCGGTCCGCCGCTATGCGGGGTAGCCGTGAATAACAGTGCGACCAAGACTTGGACCACTTGGTAATGGCCTACCCCTCGCGACCGAGAAGCACGGGCGCGGAGCTCGCACGGCCTACGCCGTACGATTTCGCTCGAAAAGCAGGCGCAGTCCGACGAGCGTGAGCTCGGCGTCGATCTCGTCAATCGTGTCCGACTGAGGTGCGACGAGACTCGCCAAACCTCCCGTCGCGAGGACACGACACGGATAGCCGAGCTCGATCTTGAGGCGTGTGACGAGGCCGTCCACCAAGCCGACGTAGCCAAACACGATGCCCGACTGCATCGCCTGGACCGTGCTCCGCCCGACGGCTTTGGTCGGTTTGACTATCTCGACTCGAGGCAGCTTCGCCGCACGCGCAAACAGGGCATCGGCACTTATTTGAAGCCCTGGTGCGAGCGCGCCACCCAGGTATTCGCCCTTGGGGGAGACGCAATCGAAGCTCGTCGACGTGCCGAAATCGACGACGATGACGCCCCCCTTGACCTTGTCGAACCCGGCCACGGCGTCGGCGATACGGTCCGCGCCGACTTCGCGCGGGTTCTCGAGCAAGATGGCCATGCCGGTTCGAATGCCCGGGCCGACGACCATGGCTTCCCGTCCGAAAGCCTGCCTGACGAGGACGGCCATGGGCTCGGTCAAGGACGGAACCACGCAGGCGACGATGGCTTCCTCCACGGCCTCCGGAGCGACGCCGCGCATGGCAAGCAACGAGCGAAGCTGGACGGCATACTCGTCGGCCGTGCGTCCGCGCGATGTCTCGACTCGGAACTGGTGAGCCAATCGGACTCCATCGAAGAGTCCGTAGACGATGTTCGTGTTGCCGACGTCGATCGCGAGTAGCATAGCGTTCTTTCGAACTAGACCTTCGCCAGCCGGAAAGTCCAGGACTGCGCTGCGATACTGAGGGCGGTTCGCCTGAGTCCCCGGGGATCACGGCTCGACGCGGACCGAACGCACGACGTCGCCGTCGACGATGGATTCCCAGTCTCCGTCGGCACGCCCCACCCACGGGTAACGCCCGTCGAGGTTTGGTGAGCGCGCCAGCGCGACAAAGACTTGGCCGGAGCCGGTGTCGCGACCCGAGAGTGCCACGCCCACGTCGAACAGCCCGAACGGCACTGGCGATGTCTCGCTCCGCATGAGCCGCCCAGCGCCACCGTAGCCGTCTGCGTCGGGGTCGCCGAGCTGGACGATGGTTCCAGGCACGGTCCGATGCAGGACCGCTCCGCCGTAGAATCCTGACCGGGCGAGCGCGACCAGGCGCGTTGCCTCGACAGGTGCCAGCGCCGGATCGAAGCGAATGTCGAGGGTCCCGCTGTCGGAATCGAACAGGACACGGACCGGCTGCGACAGGCAGTGGCCTGCCTCGGGAGCCGGTCGGTCGCGAGGAGTGGGAGCTCGGCAGAGCGCTGCCGGCTCGCCGACCGTCTCGAGGGCCCGCGCCACGCGCGCTCGAAGCGATGGGTTCGGGCTCTCGCAGGCGGCTCGGGCTGACTCGCGTGCGCCGCCCAGTCCAACGGCCAACGAAGCCTCGATCAAGTCGGCGGTCGGTTCGACGAGGTCCTCGGCCCAGGGGCGCGCGAGCGCTGCTCGAAGGGCGGACAATACGCGGGCGGACGTCTCGTGCCTCGGACGGCTGAGCGCCGCAGAATCCGGGCTCGACCTCGTAGCCGCCCGTTGCGACGCCACCGCGCGTTCCGGGTGTGCGTTGAGAATCTCGGCGGCCACGGCGACGACGCCGGGCTCCGGCGCCGCGAGCGCCGCGGAGAGAGCCGTTGGCGCCGCGTCCGAAGCCTCCGGATGCCTGCCTAGCAGGGCAAGGGCTGCCTCCCGAACGCGCACAGGCTCCGCCGCCCGCATCAGCGAGAGCCATGCCTCACGGCGCGCGCCGCGCAGGGCCGTCCGGTCGAGCATGTCGAGCCGTGCAAGCTTGCCCCGGACGCCGTCCGCCAGGTCGCAGCTCCGGGCCACTTCGGAGTCCCACGCGGCAAATTTCGCGGCTGCGCCACATCGCAACACGGACGCGTGGCTGCGCTGGACGGCGGGGGCGTCTGCCCCGACCGAGAGGCCGGCGAGCGCGCGTAACGCGGCGTCCGCGGGACCCGCTCCCCCAACGGGAATCCCTTGAAGCATCGCCAGCAGGATTCCCTCGGTTCCAGCGCTCAGGCTGTCGATCGAGCTCGGTACCAAAGAGCCGAGCGCGCGCTCCAACGCGTCGACGCCGCGTTGATCCAGGCGCGCGAGGGCGCGGGCGGCCTCGGCGCGCTCGGCGGCCGTGAACTCGTCCCCAGTCAAGACCCTCGTAAGGTCGCCGACGCCATCGGTCCCCAATCGCTCCAGGGCCCGAACAGCGAACATCCGATAGGGTCCTGGTCGCGTGATGGCATCTCGGACCGCTTGGCCGAGTCGCTCCTTCTGTCGAGCGCCCATACCGACGTCCGTGCGACCGAACGCGTACAGGGCTGCGTCGAGGGGTGGCGGCCCCTGCGCCGCCTCGAGCAGCACGTCGACCGTCTCGGGGACGAGCGAGCCGCGCGCGACGCTTGTGTCCGCCAGCGCATAGGCTGCCTCTTCCGCATAAGCCGCGGTCTGTCGGCGCCGGGCCAGCCACGCGGCCAGGGTCCGCTCCGCGGCGACGCTCGCGCACCGTCCGAGCGCTCGCAAGACCGAGCGAAGCGCGTCGACGGACTGGCCCTTGCGCTCGCCCGGATCGAGTGACACGAGTCGAGCGGCGAGCGCTCGCACGTGCGAATCTTGCTGTTCGCGGCAGGACTCCCCGAGGCCGTACGCGGACCAGGCCATGGTCTCATCGTCCTCGTCTGCGAGGGCGGCGAGGAGCGGAGAGTCGTCCGCATCCAGAATACGCGCGAGTGCGCGCGTGGCCCGGCGTCGCAGGAGCGGATCATCGCTGGATAGGACTCTGGCGGGGACGTCCTGCGCTCGACGCATGTCCTCCGCACGTTCGAGGTCGCCCATGTCGTACGAGCTAGATTGTGATTCCGCGGCGTCAGCCTGCGCCTTGCTCTCCTCGGGCGAGCACGCGGCCACGGCTAGTGGCAGGAGCGCCAGCGGAGCCCGCGCCCATACGGCGGCCGACCTACAATTTGCGACCGTTCGCCTCTCCACCGAGACAAGGAATACCTTTCTTCTCGAGAGCGAGGTACGATCCGTTGCCACAACGCAGCCTGACCAGCAAGAAAGGCGAGGATGCAGATCACGTTTTGGGGGGTGCGCGGCAGTATCCCCACGCCGGGTGCCGGCACCGAGGCGGTCGGCGGTAACACGAGTTGCGTCGAGGTCCAGGCCGGTCCGACCCGCCTCGTCTTCGACGGCGGCACGGGGCTGCGCCTGCTAGGAAAGAAGCTTCTCGGCCAGATGCCGGTCACGGCACACATGTTCTTCAGCCACGTGCACTGGGACCACATCCAGGGGTTTCCGTTTTTCGAGCCTGCCTTCGTCGCGGGCAACGCGTTTCATCTTTACGGTGCGCGCAAGCTATCGAGAACGCTCGAAGAGACCCTTGCGGGGCAGATGGACCATCCAAACTTCCCGGTTCACCTGTCGGCCATGGGTGCGACGATGACGTTTCGTGATCTAGTCGAAGGCGAGGTCGTCGAGATCGACAACGGGACGTGGGAGCCCGTGCGTGTGACGAGTGCGAGTGGCAACCACCCGCAGGGCGTGCTGGCATTCCGCGTAGAATGTGGTGGAAAGGCCGCGGTCTACGCGACCGACACGGAGCATTACGAGGGAAGGGTCGACGAGAACCTCATCCGACTGGCGGAGGGCGCTGACGTTCTCATTTACGACTCGCAGTACATGCCCGAAGAATACGCGGGGAGCGCTAGCGGCATGTCGAGCAGGCGCGGGTGGGGCCACAGCACCTACGAAGAGGGTGCCAAGATCGCGAGAATCGCGGGGGCCTCCCGTCTCGTGCTCTTCCACCACGATCCCGGACACGATGACGCCTTCGTCCGGGAGAAGGAGACGCGTGCGCAGTCCCTCTTCCCGAACAGCGTTGCTGCTCGCGAAGGAATGAGCATCGCTTTTTAGAAGGCCAGTGTCTTTCGGCCGGTCCCTTCGCGATCCCGGTGGCGAGCGTGCTCGCCTACGGGAAGTAGGCTCCGCGCGACTCGCCGCCGGCCTCGCTTGGGTTCGACCGAAATACACCGGCCTTCTTCCATCTGAACCTGCTCGCACACGGGAAGTAGGCTCCGCGCGACTCGCCGCCGGTCTCGATCGGGGTCTGCCGAACCGGACTGCTATGTCCCGGCTTGTGCCCGCGCTGGCGTGAGGGCAGGTGCGTCTCGAGCTTCCAAGCACACCGGGAGGGGGACATGGCCTGGCGCGTTCGGATGGCTGAAATCCGGAGCCATCCACACGCGTTGCGTCAAGCCGTGCTTTCCTGCGCGGGCCAAGGGCTTCTAAGCCTTTGGAAACATATTGGAAACATCAGGACCGTCTGCGGGTGAGCACGCAAATCGCGCAATGCGTGCGCCCAAAATCGCTGCGTCCGTTCAATGTTGCGCGCATTCATTGCACCAAAGTCCTGAAGATCGCGTATTATGCGCGGCATGGGTTGTGCGTACATCGGGAACAGTCCTACCCCAGAAGCGTTCGAGACCATGGAGACAAGCATGATGCCGACAGAAGGTCATTCGCTGCGGCTGTACCGAAGCAGCGTGGCGGATGTGCGGACGCTTGACCGAGACACCGAGCGCGAGCTTGCGCAGCAGTGGCGGGAAGGTGACCGTCGCGCAGGGGAGCGCTTGGTGATGGCCTGTCTGCCTTTCGTCATCGCCATCGCTCTCGAGTACCGCCGCTGGGGCGCTCCTCTCGAGGACATCGTGCAGCAAGGCAACCTGGGTCTGCTGCGGGCCGCCACAAAGTTCGACCCGACTCGGGAGTGCCGGCTGGCTACGTACGCGGCGTACTGGATTCGCGCCGAGATCCGCGACTACGTCGTACGGACGTATCGCGTCGTTAGGCTCGGCACGACCAAAGCCGAGCGGCGTGCTCTACGGGCCTACCGAAAGACGCGCGAATGCGACCCGGCTGCCCTCGCCGCAGTAAGCGGCATGACGCCTGAGAAAGCCGAGTGGCTGCTACCGCTTCTCGCAGGTCGCGAGACCAGCCTCGACGCTAGGCTGGACGATCAAAGCGCGATGTTCGATCGGCTGGTCGGCTCGACCTCGACTCCCGAGGACGATGCGAGCGCGGAGGAACACCGGGGTCAGGCTCGAACGGCCGTTGTCGAAGCTCTGCGAGACCTCACCGAGCGCGAGCGGATGATCGTGCGGGAGCGCCTGATGGCCGATGAGCCCCGAACGCTCCAGGACCTCGGCGCCGAGCTCGGGGTGAGCAAGGAGCGCGTTCGGCAGATCGAAGCTCGGGCACGGGGCAAGCTACGGGCGAAGCTCGTCGAATTGAGGCCAGAAGCTGCCTAGGCCGGTGTCTTTCGGCCGATCCCTTCGCGATCCCGGTGGCGAGCGTGCTCGCCTACGGGAAGTAGGCTCCGCGCGGCTCGCCGCCGGCCTCGCTCGGTCTCGGCCGAAATACGCCGGCCTTCTCCCATATTGCCGCTTGTGCTGGGAGTAGACTCCGCGCGACTCGCCGCCGGGGGAGGGGACGCGCGCAAATCGTGCTGGCGCCCTCGAGTGGCATCCTTGAGACTTTCGGCCCAAGAGGTGGCTCGCTGTGGTACGGGCGATCGCGTGATACCCCGGTACACTCCAACTGATTTCGCTGAACTTTGGTCCCCCGCTCGTCGCTATGCGGCTTGGCTCGAAGTCGAGCTGTGTGCGTGCGAGGCGATGGAAGAGGAGGGCAGTGTTCCGCATGGAACGGCTGCCCTGCTGCGAAGCAAGAAACTCGCTCTCGTGCCGGAGCGCATCGAGGAGATCGAGCGCACCACCAAGCACGACGTCATCGCGTTCCTGGCCCATGTCGAGGAGCTCGCGGGGGCGGAGGCCCGCTGGCTCCACCGGGGAATGACATCCAGCGACGTCCTGGATTCCTCGCTCGCGATGCTTTTGCGCGAGGCTGCCGAGCGACTTCTCGCGCGAACCGACCGCCTACTGGCTGCGTTGGCGGCGCGGGCTCGCGAACACGCCAAGACGCCGATGATGGGGCGCAGCCACGGCATCTATGCGGAACCTGTCACGTTCGGCCTCGTCCTGGCCGGTCACCACGCAGAGATATGCCGTGGGCATAGACGTCTCGCAGTGGCGCGTCGCGAGATCTCCGTTGGAAAGATCGCCGGGGCTGTCGGTACGTACGCACATCTATCGCCTGAACTCGAGCTCCGGACGCTCCAAAGGCTTGGGCTCGAGCCCGAGACCGTGGCCACGCAGGTGGTCGCCCGCGATCGGCATGCGGCGTACTTCGTCGCCCTCGCGCTTCTGGCGGCCGGTATCGAGCGCCTCGCCACGAACGTGCGCCACTGGCAGCGGAGCGAAGTGGGGGAAGCCGAGGAAGCCTTCACCGTGGGCCAGAAGGGTTCGAGCGCGATGCCCCACAAGCGCAATCCAATTCTCAGCGAGAACCTCTGCGGTCTTGCGCGCCTCGTGCGCGCCTCGGTCGTGCCTGCGCTGGAGGACGTGCCCTTGTGGCACGAGCGCGATATTTCCCACTCGTCGGTCGAGCGCGCGATCGCGCCCGATGCGACCTCCACGCTGGCGTTCATGCTTGACCGAGCCTCGAGCCTCGTCGAGAAGCTCGTCGTCTATCCGGAGCGCATGCGAAGGAACGTCGAGCAAGCGGGTGAGCTCTACTTCAGCGAGTCGACCTTGCTGGCGCTCGTCGACGCGGGAGTGGCTCGTCAGACGGCCTACGAGTGGGTTCAGCGCAACGCGATGCGAGCCTGGCAAGGGGAAGGACGCTTCCGCGACCTGCTCTCTTCCGACGCCGATATCACGAGGCACCTCGGCGCGGAAAAGCTCTCGCAGCTCTTCGACCTCGAGAGGGCGCTCGCTCACGTACCGGCGCTCCTCGAACGCGCCCTCGAGCGATCGACGAACGCTGCCGACGCGCGATAAGAAAGGCTGCGCGCTCAAAACAGCCCGATTGCAAAGTGAAACGCGCCGAAGTCCTCGTAGGGGCGGCGTGTCACGTTGATGCCGTAGTCCAGCACCAGCGGACCGACCGGCGTCTGGACTCGCACGCCCGCACCGACGTCGGCTCGAAGCGTAAAGCGCGTGTCGACCACGTACTTCGGATCGTTCCAAAGGTTGCCGAAGTCGCCGAACAGGGCCCCGTCGATCGGTGCGAACACCGGGAAGCGAAGCTCGACCCGTGGATTGACCATGAAGTTGCCTCCGCGCAGCGGAACGCCGGGGCAATTGCTCTGGCTCGTACACGTGATTCCTTTCGCTCCCTGCGCGATCTCGTCGGCGTACTCCTGCGGGATGAAACTGTCTTGCAGCCAGCCGCGCATGGAGTCGAAGCCCCCCATGTAAAAGCTCCGATCCGGATACGTGCAGTAGGCGGGCGGCGGGCTCGTGGCCGCTGTGGCATTCCCCGTCAAGAAGGGCGTCTTGCACGTGGCCGTGTTCACGATCTCGCCGAGACGAAGCTCTCCAGCGAGAGCGATGCGGCGAGTGATCGGTACGTAGGCGGCGATTGTCTGCGAGAGGCGGAAGAAGTGGCTCTCGTACTGGAGGTCGGGCGACGCAGTGCCTCGCACGGGGTAGGAGTTCACCTGCTCGACCCCAAGGGCCACGTACGTCCCCGAATGCGCGTTGAACGGGCTGTCGCGGCGGTCCCAGGCCACGAGGACCCGTCCCGCGACTACGTTGCTTTCGCCGTCGGGTACGCGCAGGAGTTGCGCAAGTCCGACGTTCCCGGGATTCGAGGCGATCTCGGCGGCGATGCTTTCATCGCTATCAAAGAGTTTCACATAATTGCGTTCAAGGCTTGGACCCGTGGTCAGCTGGAGCTCCTTGGCCGGTCTCCAGATGACAGCGCCGATCGCCGCTCCCTTGAGCAGGGTGAAATCGCGCTCGATGTCGTTCACGAAGATCCCGTCGATCTGTCCTCGCACCGTCGGACCGAGGCCCACCTCCGGCCACGTGAACGTGAGCGTGTCACGGGTCGCGATGCGATTGATTCCCTTGACTGTGGCGTAGTTCGCGGCGAAGCCAGGGTCCAGGATGAGGAAATCGGGCAGGTACGACGCCTGCACGTGGGCTGTCACGCCCCACGCCAGTCCGAGGATGTTTCGGTGGCCGTACTCTATGACGCCGCGGATGCCCTCGCCCGTGGAGAACCCGGGACGGACCTCCACGTATTGCGACGCGCTCTCGACCACGTCGACAACGACGGTTTTCTTCGCCTGCTGGACGTACGGGTCGCCGAGTCCGATCGACACGCTCGAGAACACCCCGAGCGTCGCGATCTGCTCGCGCGTGCGCAGCACGTCGCTCGTTCGGTAGGGCTCTCCTTCGCGCAAGGCGATGCGGCGCCTCACGATGCCCTCGTGGGTCCGTTCGAGTCCATGGATCTCGATCGCTTCCACGAAGACGCGGTCCCCCTCGACGACGTCGAATCGCACCCGCGCTCGCGTGCCATCGAGCGATGGCTCGAGCGCGTATTTCACGTCGACGTAGGCATAGCCCTGCTCCTTGTACCAGCTCACGATTCGTCGTCGGCCGTCTTCAATTTGCTTCGTGCTCACCGGCGCGCCGAGGGCTAGGTCCGCCGCCTGCGCGACATCCTTCTCGCCGACGCGGTGAACTCCGGTAAACGCGATGTCCCAGAGCTGCGTTCGAGGCCCGAGCTTGATGGGAAGCACCACTTCGACCGTCCGGGCGCACTCGACTCCACGGGACGCATTCGGCACGCAGGTTAGCGAGCGATCGGCGACCTCGGAGGCCAGAGGAAGCCCGGCGGCGTCGTACGTACAGACGTCGATCGATCTCGGGCCCTTCGGCGGGACGACGGTGCATCCTCCCGGAGGAGATTGCCGGTCGCACGTCGCGCGCAGAAGCTGGAGTGGACCGACCTCTGCGTGCAAGAACCCTTCGTTTCGATAGAGCTCCTGAATGTGCTCTGCCGCCCGCTCATAGGTCTCGGCGGCGTAGGTCGTGTCCGGCGACAGGACGATCGGTCTGGGGCGGGCTCCGGTGACCTCGGCGCCCGTGCCGATGGTCGCGCTGACGGCGACCGGATCGGGATCGACGAGTAAGTCGGCCCCCGGAAGCTCCTCATCGAGAAAGCTGTCGATCTCCTTGCCGAGGTCGTCCACGGTCCGCGGTCCGCCGTTCGATAGACCCCTGATCGCGTCGACCGAAAGGCACGGATACCGTCTCGCGACGACTCGCACGCGCGCGTGTTCGGTGATGTGGAACACCACCTCCTGGCTCGGGTCGGTGTCTCGACCGCGGACCTCCGGTCGAACCTCCACGTCGAGAAAGCCCCGTCTGACGTAGAAGGACCTCAGCTTGTCGCAGAGATGGACGATCGCGCGATCGGTTTCGTTCTCGAGATCGAGCGCCCCGGTGAGGGCGTCGCTGTCGTAGTGGTCGTTGCCCTCGAACCGCGGCACCACCCGCGACCCGGCGTCGATTCGAACGCGAAGCCAGACGCGGCCGCGATCCTTGGGCGCGTCCACGCGGACGAGGTCGTGGGTGACATGGGCACGAATCCAGCCGCTGCTTTGAAGTGCGTCCTGAAGGTTGGCATCGGCGGCATCGAGGGCTGGCTCGTCGGCTCTGGCGTGTCGCTCGACGCCGTATCTGCGAGCCAATGGCATGACCTCGCTCGGCGGCGCGTCGTAGACGTAGAACCGGCGCTCGTCGATCCGACGCGGGGCCCCGGCATCGACGTCGACGGAAACTACGACCCTGCCGAGAGAATCCGCCGGTCGCGTGACCAGTCGGACGACAGCGTCGGGATACCCGTGCAGGGCGAAGTACTTCGCGATTCTCCTCTCCACCTCCGGAATGTCGGGGCCGACGATGTCGCCTCCCTCGGACAAGTCGGCGCCACTGAGGAGCTCGCGCCGGTCGACTCGCGCCCCGTGCGTGTCGAGTTGCACCTGAGCGACGAGCCTTCGGGGAGCAGCTCGGACGACGATTCGAGCCCCCTCCTCTTCGGGCCTCACGGATACGGATCCGCGCGCCCACTTCCCGCTTTGAAGGACTTCCTCGAGGGCGCGCCGCGCGACTCCGGGCGTAAACTCCTCCCCGACGCGGACGGCACGAACCGCGCTGGGCGCTTCGTCGTTCCACACGTTTCCCTCGAGCACGACGGTCACCCCCGCGACCGGCTTTCCGATGAACCGGGACAGGTCCGACGCCGGCGCAACGGCCGGCTGTTGGGGCGCTGCGGTCTGCGCCTGGGCCTTGGGAAGGGGAGTCTCCGTCTGAGCCGAAGCTGCGCGAGCACCGCCGAGTCCCACGACAACCAGCACGAGCGCCCAGGTGCGCATACGATGCCGCGACCGTTACTCGATCTCGAGTCGCCAGCGAAGATCGGCGCCGAGATTGCCGAGTGCCGACGAGGAGACATCGTTGATGTTGTCGTACGTTCCCTGCACGCTCAGACCACTTCCAAACCGCCACTCGATGTTCGACCGGAGTTCCTGATCCCCCGACAGGTCGGTGGTGACGCTCGCACGAACGTCGTTCGTCAGGCGCTTGCCGATGGTGAGCTGGGGCTCGGTCTTGCCTGTGGTCGTCGAGTAGGCGCTGCCGAAGCGGAAATCGTCGATGATCGGAAGCGCCTGCTTCACCGCGCGATCGGCACCGCTCGCGGCGCCCAGGTAGTTCAGGGCGATGCTTGCGCCAATGCTGCTCGCCTGGAGTTGGTCGAGTTCGGCGCGCGTCATCCCCATGGCGAGGAGCAGCACGATGTCTTCTTGAGAGAGAGAGGGTTCGCTTGTCATCTCGACGTGCAAGTCGTCGACATCGCCGTACGCGTGCAGGGTGATGCGCCAGAGCGAACCGCCGCGCGTCGAGTTGGCCGCCGCTGCTCCGGTGCCTCCGCTCGCGCTGACTCCGGATGCCGTGGCCGC
The DNA here is from genome assembly GCA_049512415.1 of Polyangiaceae bacterium. GTDB lineage: Bacteria > Myxococcota_A > Polyangia > Polyangiales > Polyangiaceae > Palsa-1150. Next base: position 53,818 of record JBEKXD010000016.1, on the reverse strand, counting down.
CCCAGTGTCCGTGTATCTTCGGTACTCGGTGACCGCTGTGACATCGACATTGGGCTCAACGCGCGTCGCGTCATCGAAGCGAATGATGCCCTGGCGGACCTCGAAGTCTGCTTGTTGAAAGTGAACGCGACCGCCCGGAATGACGCGAAGTCGTCCCCGCATTCCGACGCGCTGATTCGTTCCGCTGACGTCGAGCGAGCCGGAATCGATCGCGAGCTGGGCTTCCACTAGGTTGTTCTTGATGACGAGCGGCCTACGGGATTCAATTCGGACGTCGAGCGTCAGGAAGTCGAGCGACGGATCGTACGCGTCTACCTGCGTTCGCCTCGCCCTCGTGCTGAGCGTACCGAGATCCGCGGCCAGCGCGATGGGCCGGGTGTAGTCGAGCGAGTCGACCGTGACCTCGCCGGTGACTCGTGGCAAGAGACTCTGAGATGCCATCTGACGTGGGTCGAGGGTCACTTGCAGGTCGGCATCGACCGAGGCCGTGGCTCCGTCGATCGGCACCAGTCGAACGCCGGTCGCGATGACGCGCGAATGCAGAACGCCGAGATCGAACCCGCGGAGCGGAAGCGACGCCTCGAGAGCGACTTTGCCACCTCCGAAATTCACGTTGCCTGTGGCAGACAGTTCCGCCGACGTCGCACGAATGTCGAGGTTCAAGTCGGCGAACGCCGCCGGCCAGCCGCGTACCGCGATCGACTCGGCCGTCGCGTGCAGCAGGCCGCTCACGGCGGGAGCGGTCGCCTTGCCGGTTACGCGCAGATCGCCTTGGATCTGTCCCACCGCGCTGTCCAGTTTCGGAAGGATGCGCTGGAGGATCGACAGGTCAGTCGGCGACAGTCGCGCATTGAGGGCCAGCTTGGGGTCGCTGGAGAGGTGACTCACGTCGCCCGACACCGCGAAGGCGCCTCGGAAGCCGTTGGGCGCGTCGAGCGTGACTTCGAAAGCCGGAATCGTCAGCGTGTCGGCGGCCAGCGTGAAGGGTTCCGGAGGCGGCTTGATGACGAGGCGCTCGCTGCCGTGCGAGACGACCGTCGGTCCAAGAACGAAGCGCGCTCGGGCACGCGACGGACTCGCCAGGGGAATGTCGTCCGCGATGAGCTCTCCCCAAAGCTGGCCGCCCAGCGACGACATGGCCGTCTCGGCGTCTGCACTGGACGAGGGCGGTCCGCGTAGCCGCGCCAGCAAACCGAGGTCCACGCCCCGCAGCGATACTCGACCGGTGAGGTTCGGGGACGGACGGCCGCCGACATGCAGATCATGGAGGTGAATCGTGTCGCCGAGCAGCGCGCCATCGAGGTTCCATTCGGCGTTCGGTCGCGGAGTCGCAAGGTACAAAGCGCGATCGAACGCCGGGGCAACGAGCGCTCCGCAGCGGGTCGTTCGCACGGAACGCTTCTCGACCGACAAGGGCTGAGCCACGCGCACGTCGATGTGGGAACTCGCAACGGCCGTCTCGCGCACTCGTGCCGACGACACGTCGATCGAACTTCGAACGACGAAGCCGACGTCAGGCCTGAATGCATCGAGCGACCCGCTGATGTCTGCCACGCCCGAGGCGTCTCCGTCGATCTCGAGGCCTAGAGGCCCGAGCAAGTCCACTCGGGATAGAGGGATGCGCGTGGCTGCCAGGTGTGCGGATAGCGCGCCGCCTCGCCCGAGTGTGGCGGAGCCGAGGACGGTCGCCCCGCGCGCGGAGGCTCGCGCATCCGTGGACGGCGGCGAACCTTTGGCAAGCATGAACGACCGCACGTCGACGTCGGCCCCGGCGATGCCCTGGTCGCGGTCGTACCAGCGGACCGCGAGATCGGCGTCGCCTTGCGTGAAGCGCTCGCCATAGATCGAGATGCCAGTCAATCGAGTCTTGGCGTCGATGCCCACGTATCCGCCTCCGCAGGCGTCTTCGGCTCCCCCGAGTGCGACGTGGACGTCGGCTTGCGTCGAGAGGGTCGCCCCGATGCCCTCGAATCGTGGGTCGTCGTCGAGCGCGAACATGGCCAATAGGTCGCGCATCCCCAGACCTCCGCTCGTCGCGCTCGCGTCCAGCACCATCGCCGCCGAGCCGCCGAAGCGCAGTCTGGCCGTCGAGACGTCGTAAGCGCTTGCCCGCTTGGTGGCGTGAACGTCTCTGATGAGGACTTCCGGTCTGGTGACGTCGACATCGACATGTCCAGACGACAGGTCGCCGTACGCAACGTCTGCGGTCTGAAACCCGGTGATCGAGCGAATCTCGCCCCGGGGTTCCGGGCGGTAGAGCATTCCTCCAACGTCCGCGCTGGCGTTCATGCGCCCTCGAAGTGCCACTCCGCCAATCGGGGACATGTCTTCGAGATCCGCTGAAATCGAGGGGAGTTCCACGCGAAGGACGTTGTCGAATCCTATCGAGACGTAGGCGCCGTTCGCCGAAGAGTGGGGGAGCTTCACGCGGGTATCGACGAACTTGAGGGCATCCGGGCGAATCGCCAACCGTGCGACGATCTGAGCATCTGAAATGCCAAATAGGCGTTGACGTGTCTCGTCGTCCGCGGCTCTGTCGTACACCCCGAACGCGTAGGTGCGGACCGTCAGGTCTCCATCCAGCTTGAGTGGCGCAAACGTGCCGGACACGATCGGGGCGTGCAGTTCACGCACGTCCCAGGCTACGTGAGGGTGCGGATGGACGCCGAGGCGCTGCATGAGCGCGGTGAAGTCCAGGTTCGCTCCGTCGAGTCGGGTGCGTTCCAGCCGGACGCCGCGGGCGAGGGGGAGCACCACGGTGTCGGTCAACGTGACGGTTCCATTGGCCAGGTGCACGGTCGTCAGCGGACTTTCGATGACGTCGCGGCGTACGAGGACGCGGCTCTCGATCTGCTGGGCGAAGGCGAATTGACTGATCCGAATGTCGCGGGCTTCCAGGGTGCCGTCGAGCTCCGGAAGAACGGAGTCCTGGGCGAGGCGCAGGTTCCCTTCGACCGCGACCCATCCATCAGTCTCCGGAAGTGGGGTGAGTCGCTCGGCGAGCCCGAGAGGTACGCGCACGCGCCCGTGTCCGTCGAACGACGGAGCTCCGCTCGGACCATCGGAGAACCCCACGCGCGCGCGCCTGAGAGAAACTTCGACGCGGCGCTTGTCGCTCGATGGAAGGCCGCACGGAGGCTCGGTGTCCGGCGCGGCAGCGAGATCCGCGGAGCCTGTCGCCTCGAACCAGTGAACCTCTACGGCCTGCGGCTCGATCCGCAACCGTCCCTCGGCCGAGCACAGCACGTCCTCGTCGATGGCGACCGGACCGGTGCCTTGCGCCCGCGATCGACGGGAGCGCGCGCCTCCCAGCCGAAGGGCCACCTCGAAGCTCGAGCCTGTCGCTGGGTCATCCTGCACGGCGACGTCCACGTCGGCTGACCCCACCTCGATCCATTGGCCGTCCAGATCCACGGTGGCCGAGGCGTCCGTAATCCCAACGGTCGCGAACGGAGCATGGAATGGGCCGGACGAGGGAGTCCCGCTCATCTTGACCGCGAGGTTGTCGACCTTGCCATCGCGCACGACGATCCTCGCTCGCGGCGCGTCGAGCACGATTTCGTCGATCGCAACTTTACCGGCCAGCAGAGAGAGGAGCTTCAGGCGTATCCGCGCACGTCGACACTCGAGAAATGGGACGCTCGAATTCGCGGACTCGACGCGCACCGAGGTCAGCTCGACCGATGGCGGCCACGCTCGAACGTCGAGTGCGTAACTTGCGACGATGCCTTGCTCGCGCAGCAGTTTCTCCGTCTCGCCCGTCGCCCAGGAGCGCACCGACGCCGAGCGCACGATGAATGCGATGGCGACCGGAAAGGCTCCGACGAAGGCCAGCACGGCGCACAGTGCGATGGCCACCAGTCGGGTGGGATCCCGCGGTCGCTCGGCCCGGACGGGGGGACGACGTCCTCCGCGTTCGTGGCTGGGCGTCCTCGTCATGCCCTGACAATGTGCGAGAGATACGCGAAAATGCGAGCCCTACGGCGCGAGGCGCGGAGCTTTCGCGCGCAGGAGCCTCTGACGCCCTTTTCCTTCGCGTCGAGCTCGAGACGCCGGGCCGGGCCGCCTCAGGACGGCCTCGCTATCCGGCCGGAGCCTTCGAGATAGCCACAGCACGCCAGACATTCCACGGTTTGCCTTGTCGGGCCCCCTGAACCATGTTCCCGTGCCGGCCACGATGACGAACCTTCTTCACGCCCGGCGCGTAGCTATCCTCACGGTTGTCCTTCTTTCGCCCATCGGGCCGTTCGGCTGCAAGTCCCATCCTGGAGCGGGTGCGTCGGACGCGGCCGTTCGCGACGCCGTGGCACCTGCTGCGGCAGCGTCCGGCCTGCCGGCGCCCGCCAACGTCGCCGCGCCCCCCGCCGATGCGCTGAAGACGCCGAGTGGGCTCGCGAGCATCGTGCTCACACCGGGCACGGGGACGGAACATCCGAGCCAGAACGACTCAGTGAAGGTGAACTACACGGGCTGGACCACGGACGGCAAGATGTTCGACAGCTCTGTCGCTCCACTTCAACCGGGGCGCAAGGCGGAGCCGACGACCATGTCGCTGGGGCGCGTCATTCCCGGGTGGACCGAGGGAATGCAGCTGATGGTCGTTGGGGAGAAGCGACGCTTCTGGATTCCGGAGGAGCTCGCGTATAAGGGCAGGCCAGGCGCGCCGGCTGGAATGCTCGTATTCGACATCGAGCTATTGGATTTCACCCCGGGCCCAAAGCCGCCGCCCGACGTCGCGGCCGCACCCGCCGACGCGGAGAAGACCAAGGACGGCCTGGCGACCAAGGTGATGCAAAAAGGCACGGGCTCGGCTCACCCGCATCCGAACGACTCGGTGCGGGTGAACTACTCTATTTGGCAACAAGACGGAAAGCTCCTCGATGCGTCGCGCGACAAGCCGGTCGTGCGCCCAGTCACCGGGCAATCGGCCGGGTGGCAGGAGGGCTTGCAGCTGATGGTCGTCGGCGAGAAGCGTACCCTGTGGGTTCCGGCTGCGTTGGCGGCGCCCGCCCGGCCAGGCCAGACGGCGAGCGACGTGACGATGGTGGTGGAGCTACTGGAGATCCTGCCGGCGCCGAAGACCCCGAGCGACGTGAAGAGTCCGCCGAAGGACGCCGTCGTCGAGGCCGATGGTCTAGCGACGAAGGTGCTGGTCAAGGGGACGGGCACTGTCCACCCGACACGAACCAACAGCGTCACCGTTCAATACGCGGGATGGACTACCGACGGGAAAATGTTCGATTCGTCCTACACGCGCGGCGAGCCGGCGACCTTCGGTGTGGGTGGCGTCATAGCTGGTTGGACCGAGGCGCTGCAGCTCATGGTCGAGGGCGAGAAACGCCGCATCTGGATTCCCGAGCAGCTAGCCTATAAAGGTCAGCCCAACCGGCCGCAGGGCATGCTCGTATTCGAGGTGGAGCTTCTGAAGATTGGCGATGCGATGCCGCAACCCGGAATGCCTGGAGGGATGATGGGCGGGCGGCCTCCGATGCGGCCGCACCCGTAGCCCCACCCCGGTGTCACCTGCTGGGAGGTCATGGCCGACATCGCGCCGGATGAGCGGCGCATATCCTATCGATCTGCGCGCGTCCGGTCGAAGCCTCCCCGAAGCCTAGTATACTAAAAAGTTATAGTGGCAGCCTCGCTCGCTCCGTCGTCGCGTGACGTCAGCGCGCGCTCGTCGCCGGAACGCTTCCGGTTGATCAGGGAGCTCGGCTCGCGCGCAGTCCCGACGTGGGCCGCACTTGAACTGCTGCGCGATGGTCGCAGCCAGCTCGTGGTGGTCTCGCGCGCGAAGCGCGGCGCTCACTCGGAGGCGGCTTTGGCCGAGTGGGTTCGCACCGCCGAGCACGTGGCGAAGGCGGTTCACCCAAACCTGAGCCGAGTGCGTGAGGCGGTTCGGCGAGCGGATGACGTGCTCGTCTCCAGCGAATTCGTCGACGGCGTCACGTGGGCGAAGCTCTCTGTCTGTTCGCAATCCCCGCCGCTGGAGATCGCGCTGCGCATTTTCGTCGATGTCCTGTCGGGGCTGGGAGCGATTCACAACCTTCGACATTCAGGCCAAGAGCTCAAACTCATTCACGGAGCTTTGGCGCCCGAATGCGTCGTCGTCGGCTCTGATGGTGTCGCGCGCCTGGTAAGCACGTGTGCCCTGCGGTCGGCGGTCGATCGCCCAGCACGAACCAGCGCGTACCTGGCGCCGGAAGTATTGCTGGAGGACGACTCCGCCGACGCCAGGGCGGACGTCTACAGCGTGGGTGCGATGCTCTGGGAGGCGCTGAGTGGTCAGCGTCTGTTTCGCGATCTACAAGCCTCGGCGATCGTGACGCAGCTTCTGAGCGGCAAGCTGTGCCGTCCCTGCGCGCCGACGGCGAACGCTTGGGCGGAGCCGTTGGTCGACGTCGCCATGCGCGCAATGGCTGCGAATCCGCAGCAACGCTTCCCGACCGCAGCTGCCTTCGCGGCGGAGATTCGACGTGTCGCGGGTTTGAAGGTCGCGCCATCGGCGCGTGTCGCGGCCTGGACGCAGGACGTCCATGGCGACGTCATTCGTCTGCGGCGCGAGGCCCTGGAGCGGGGAGGAGCCCGTCCGCCCGAAGTATCCGGAATGGCTCCGCAGCCACGGACTGAGGACGATGACGTTGGCATCGACATTATCGTCGAGCGCCCATCGACCGCGCCCACTCCCATGCGGCCGGCTGCGCCCCTCTGCGCCAAGGATCCTCATGAGTCTCAAGTGCAGACGGCCGCGCCCCGGCGGCCCCCGCGCTCCGACTTGGCAAGACTCTCGGAAGCCGAACTGGACGTCGCGTTCGAGTCTGCTCCCCCGTCGGAGATCGAGCAGAATCCACTGATGCGCGCCTTCGAGCCGGTGCGCGCCCCGGATCCGTTCCGCCCCTTGGTGGTCCCGCAGGCTCCGCTCGTTCCGAAGGAACTGAAAGGGGCATGCGTGGGTCCATGCGCGAACCCCAGTCCTGCCGCGAAGCGGGTTAGCCCTCCGCCGATTCCGGATCGTGACTCTCCCGCCCCGATCTCCGTTCCGGGCGCTTCGACCGCGAGCCGCCCGGCCTTCGGGGCCTGGCGCGCGGGGCTCGCGGTGGCCGCGGTCGTGTTGAGTGGAGCGCTCGTATCCTGGCTGTCCGTTCGGGGGTGGGTCGGCGGATCGAGCCAAACGTCTCACGCGGCCGGAGGACTCATTTCCTCGGATCCGGGTACGGACCTTGGGGGTTCTCGTCTCGGGCCTTCGGGTGCTGTCCACTCCTTGACCGCCGTCGAGGAGCGACCCGTCGACCCACCGGTGTCTTCAACCGCCGCGGCGGACAACCATTCTACGAATGCGGGGACGACGCCGCCGCGGCCGGGCCGCGCGCGGGTCTCACCCGCGAACACAAGGTACGAACCAGAGGGGATCTGACACATGGGCCGGCGCTGTGGTGTCTCGGTTTCATTGGTGGCGTTCGTGTGCGCAGTCGCGTCTCCCGCCTGGGCCGATGGCGTGACTCCCGACGCGGCGACTCCGGTTCAGCGCGAGCAGGCGCAGTCGCGCTTTGTCCGCGGCAAGGAGTTCAAGGCGAAGGGCAATTACGAGGACGCCCTCGGCGAGTTTCGCGCGTCGCACGAAATCGTGACCAGCCCGAATGCGCGCCTCGAGATCGCCAGATGCCTGCGCGCAATTGGCCGGACGGTCGCGGCCTACGCGGAGCTCGGACGCACGGCCGTGGAAGCCAAGGAGCTCCTCGCCCAAGACAATCGCTACGAACGCGCGTACCGAGCGGCCGTGGACGAGCGCGCCGAGATCGAGTCGCGGCTTGCGTTCGTGACGCTCACCATAGAAAACGCGATGGAGGGCACGCGCGTCTTCGTCAGCGGCGAGGAGATTCTCCGCGCCGCGTGGATGGAGCCTGCGCCCGTCGCGGCTCAAGCGGCTCAGATCATCGTCGAGACTCCGGGGTACCCTCGGGTCACGCGCAAAGTTCAACTCGCTGCGGGGCAGCACTCCGCGCTCACGATCGACGCGCTGTCAGGGACGCAACCGATGACCGCAGGGCCCGCTCTGGCCGATGGCGAACCTGCACATTCGGCTCTGCGCCCCGGCTCCCCGCCGTGGATGCGGACGGGCGCCTATGTCGCCGGGGGAGTGGGCGTTGCGGGGCTGGCCGCGTTCGCGATCTTCGGTCTCATGGCGCGGTCGAACTACGACGACCTCTCGCGCGGGTGCGCCGGCGGACCGTGTTCGAACGACAAGACTGGCGAGATCGCGTCGGGGAAGACGGACGAAACGCTCGCCAATGTGGGTCTGGCCATAGGTATCGCCGGCGCATCGGCCGCAACGGCACTTTTCGTTCTCTCGCTTAAGAACGCGCCCGTCTCGACCGCTGCATTCGTCGTGATGCCTGAATGGGTAGGGGTGCGAGGGACGCTATGACAAGGGCCGCGCTGGGGTCACTCGTTGTGGCCGTGGCGTCCTTCGCCGCAGCCCTGCCAGCGTGCACACTCAACTTCGACCAGTACGATCCGACGGACGGTGAGGCTGCGGACGCGGATGTGGATGCGCCGCTCGTGAGCCAGGATTCGGACTCTAGCGGGGGCCCCGAGGCTGAGAGCGGCGTTGCCGCCGATGCGGGATCCACGGACGCCTACGCTCGCGCCGCCGAAGCGTCACCGGCCGACGCGGACGGGGTCGCTTACGATACGGCGCGGGAGCCTGTCGAGGACGGTTCGAACGGACCACCGCAGGATGCGGCCGGCCCCGACGCGCGCGGTGGGGGCGCCGATGCACGACCCCCGCAGGACGCTGCACCGAGTCCTGACGTTGACGTGGGGATTCCGGATGCCCGACCGCCGCAGGATGCTTCGCCAGACGCCGCAGACGATGCGACTGGAGCTGCCGACGCGTCTCCGGATGTCGCGCCATGCACCCCCTCCTCGGCGTGTCTTGCTACCGCTGGGACGTGTGCAGGCAAGTGTGAGCAGAACTACAATGGTTGCGCTCAGCTCTGTATCTTTATTGTGAATTCCTGCAAGCAGGCCTGCGCCAATACCGAACAGACGTGTCTCGCCCAGTGCGCCACCACGTGCACTTCGTGCACGACCCAGGCGGGATGTCCGGCCTCGGCGGCGTGTCTCGACGCAGGCTAGGCGACAAGCTCGAGCCATCGACGGGCCGCTGTTCGGAATTTTGAGCCACCCGGAGGTCGTCGTGGCTCACATACGAATGGATGTCCCCACTTCCGTCTGTCACGCCGTCTGCCGCAGAGCGCCATAAGCTGGCGCGACAGGACGCCGAGGAGGAGAGCCTCGAGGATGAGCGCCTCGTCGAGCGAGCCTGCGCCGGCGATCGCGCAGCGGAAGAGACAATCTACCGACGCCACGTGCGGTTCGTCTCCGGCCTGGTCATGCGCCTGCTCGTCGATCCCGCCGAAACCGAAGACGTCGTGCAAGACACGTTCGTGCTTGCCCTCGAGCAAATGCGCCGTCTCAGGCAAGGGCGAGCGCTGCGAGCTTGGCTCGCGCAGATCGCCGTCAGTCAGGCGCGTCGCCGATTCCGGCGGCGACGGCTCCTGCGCTTTCTCGGCTTCGAGCGCGGAGATCCCACGATGACGCTAGAAGCGATCGCGTCGCAGGACGCGAGCCCCGAGGTGCGATCCGACCTCGCCGCGCTCGGCAAGCTGTTGGGCGAGCTCCCCGTGGACCAGCGCATTGCTTGGTCGCTGCGGCACATCGAGGGCTGCTCCCTCGACGAAGTCGCCGCGGCTTGCCGCTGCTCGCTCGCGACGGCGAAGCGGCGGATAGCCACCGCCGATCGGCACGTTCGCCCCGATGTGTACCTGTCTCGCAGCGTCGTGTCGCTACCCGGTTCCACGGGACTCGACTCGGAAGGCGGAAGATGAACCAGCTCCCCTGGCCCGTGAGGAAGGTGATCCGAGTCGGCCTGGACGATTTGGCCGTCGAACGCATTTGGAAGCGCGTGCGACGGCGGCGCGCGGAGGACCGCAAGCCGTGGGCGACGTCGCACGCTCGCGTGGTCGCAGCGTGCACTGTGACCTTGGCGTTGCTCATGGTCGCCGCAGGTGTGATGCTTCAGCGGCGGGCGCCCTCGATGAGCCGAGCCGGTGGCCCCGTCCGACTGCTCGGGGGCGGAGAACTGGGTTCGATGGTGACCCCCTCGAACGAGACAAAGCCCTTTGCCTTGAGTGACGGGTCCTGGGTGACACTCCGTCCCAACAGCCGAATCGACGTCCTCGAGAACAACGAGGTGGCGCTCGTGACTCTGCTCTCTAGTGGAAGCGCCGGTTTCAAGGTAAACCCCGGCGGGCCCCGCCGCTGGACGATTGAGTGTGGATTGGCCACCGTCGAAGTCGTAGGCACTCGCTTTTCGCTGTTGCGGGAGCCCTCCCGGGTGCGCGTGGACGTGCAGCACGGAGTCGTACTCGTTCGCGGAGAGCGCGTCCGCGATCGCGTGCAGCGCCTCGTCGACGGCCAATGGCTCGAGGTGACGGCGCGACCCGACACGCCGCCCAATGCCGAGCAACCCCGAGCCGAAGCCGCTGCGAGCGAGCCCCTGGGTTCCGGGCGGGCGGCTGCCCCCGCGCCCGATGCCGTCTGGAAAGACTTCGCGCATGGGGGCGATTACGCCGAGGCGTACGGCCTGTTGGGACCGGGCGGCGTCCGCCGAGTGGACGACTCGGCAAGCGTGAAGGACCTCCTGACCGTTGCGGACGTGGCGCGACTGTCCGGCCATCCCGAGGACGCAGTCCCAGCTCTCCAACGCCTCATCGCGGAGCATTCGGCTGACCCCAACGCGCCTATCGCTGCGTTCACGCTCGGACGCGTCGAGCTCGATACGCTCGGCCATCCTGCCCAGGCCGCCGAGGCGTTCTCCCGAGCGATCGCGTTGGGAGTCCCGAGCGGGTTGCTCGAAGATGCCTACGCGCGCCTCGTCGAGGCCCGCTCACGCGCCAACGATAGGGCTGGAGCGCGCCAGACTGCCGATGAGTATCGAGCCCGCTTCCCTGACGGTGCGCGCGCCAAGGATGTGGCACGATGGGCGCCAGCACGTTGAGGATCGCAACCCGTCTTGGCAAGTGGCTATTCGTTGCAGCGACCCTCGTAACGCCGGCGGACGCAGGGGCTCAGAAGTCCGTAACGAGCGGCGCGGCGACGCCGTCGCGCATCCTCGTCATTGCGGGGCAGTGCAGCTCCAATGCGCTCGATATCGACGCATTTGCCGAGGCGCTGCGCGTGGAGCTGCGCGAGGAGGGCGTCTCCGCGGTAGACATCGCCCCTTCCGACGCGCTCTTGCCCGGCACTCCAGGGATTGCCGCCATACGGCTGCGCCTCGATCCATGTGGTGCGCACACGGCACGGGACGTGGGAGTTCTCAGGATTGAAATTGACAATGGGGACCCACCTTGGTCCGTAATGTCGGCGTTATCCGTCACGGATATCGAGCGGCCAGTCAGGCCGCGCGTCGCGGCGCTCATCGCGGCCGAGCGCTTCCGGGCAGCTTGGGCTGAACCTTCGTCGCGTTCGCCGGACGCGAGTCCTAACCCTGCCGCTTCCGCCGCGGAGCCGGCGGCCGTCGTCGTTGCGTCCGTACCTGCGGTCCGCGAGAGACGAGCACCACCTGATCCGACGCAAGCCGCACCACGACCTCGCGCAGACGCGGTCTTGCCGCCAGGGCTCACCCTAGCGGCCACGCTCGAGTGGCGTCTATTCTCGGGCCCGGGAGCCGCTCTGCTCGGCCCGCGCGTTTCGGTGCTCGTGCCTGGATTGCAGTCGATCCCACTGCGGGCTCACTTCGACGTCGGCGTGGCGTTCGGCGCCGTTCACGACAGTCTTGGAGACATCTCTCTGACCGTCGCCTCGGCAGGGTCGGGCATCGCCTGGGTCGCTCGCGCGGGTGCGGTCCGCTTCGAAGTAGGGCCCAAATTGGAATTGGGCGGGATCGCTGCCGAAGGCGTCCCGAGCGGCGACGGCTCCAGCGTGCGGGGCTCGACCGCGAGCTCCTTCTTCGCGAGCGCGTCCATGTTGGGTTCCGCGTGGGCCAAAACCGCAGGCGACTGGACCTCCATGTTCGCGATCGACGTCGGGGGGGTGCTCGCGGGCTTGGAGGCGCGCGCGGACGGACGGCCGGTCGCTGAGGTGCGCGGGGCCATGCTGGGGGCGCGCGTCGGCTTCGGACGGGCATTCTGAGTTCGGAAGATGACCGGACTGGTGAGTCTGATAGCCTTAGGTGTGGGCTGAGTCGACGATGAGGAACACTATCCACAGGAGCCGGAGTCCTTGAGCCGCGAGCGCCCGGGACGCGTTTCGGGGTCGATCCGGGAGCAGGACGCTTCTCACGATCCCATGGGGCAGCATGTCCGCGCCGCCTGCCGAATTGCGCTCTTTCTGATGAACGATGGCGAGTACCAACAGCTCATCCGGCGTGACTGCTTGGAGGCTTCGTCTCGGCGTGGCGTCTCCATCGAGATTGTGTCCGCGGGGGGAGACTCGATCCGGCAGGCGCAGCAGGTCCACTCGTTTCTGACTCGCGAAACGTCGGCTCGACCCCACGCGCTTCTCATTTACCCAGTTCGCGAGACGGCCCTGCTGGCCGATGCCCACGCGGCCGCGCGATTGGGTATCGGTTGGGTCCTCCTCGGGAGATGGAGCTCTTACCTGAACGATCTTCGTGCAGAATTCCCCGCGCTACCCATTTTCTCCGTGGCCGCCGACCAGGTAGAAATCGGGCGCATCCAAGCGCAGCAGATGATCGCTTTGCTCCCCAATGGCGGCGAACTCGTCTGCATTCGCGGTTCGCTCGGCGTGTCGTCAGCGACTCGGCGATTCGAAGGGTTACGTCGGAACCTGGATGGAGCGTCGTTCAATCTGTTCAGCGTGAACAGCGACTGGACCACCGAAGGCGGAGCGAGTGCCATGAACGAGTGGCTTCGGATCTTTGGCCATCGAAAGCTTCCGAAGTTCGGCGTGGCTGCGCAGAACGATGCCATGGCAGTCGGCGCGAAGAAGGCTCTCGCCGATTGGATTCGAGCGCGGCCCGACTCCGACCCCGGGGCAGTGCCGGTCGTGGGGTGCGACGGAGCTCCAAGCTACGGCCAGCACCTCGTCCGACAGAAGGAGCTCTCCGCGACGGTCATCATGCCGCCGACCGCGGGTCGGGCCGTGGACGCCATCGCAGCCATGCTGACCGCTCACGGCTCGTTGCCCGACGCCGAGATCGTGCTCGCTCCCACGTCCTTTCCGGACCTCAAGCTGCTCGCCCGGTAGAAGGCCGGTGTCTTTCGGCCGATCCCTTCGCGATCCCGGTGGCGAGCGTCCTCGCCTACGGGAAGTAGGCTCCGGGCGACTCGCCGCCGGCCTCGCTGGGGCTCGACCGAAATACACCGGCCTTCTCTGCGTAAGCCTCCCTTGAGCAACGGAATCAGGCCAAGACGCTAAAGCCATCGTCCCAACGGTTCCTACGAGTCAGTCCACGGATTGAAAAGCAAAACGCCGGTTCGCGCATAGTCGCGGCGGTTGCGCGAAACGATGGTCAGGCCGTGATGTTGTGCTGTGGCCGCGAGGATGAGGTCGGGCTGCGAAAAGGTGTGTCCAGCCTTGCGCCCCTCCTCGACGAGCAGGCGCCACTGGAACATGACGTCCTCTGTAACTGCGAGCACTCGCTGATCGAACATCGGTCGGACCTTGTGAGCCAGCCAGTCATGGAGCTCGCGGCGCCGGCCAGCGTCGGCGATCAGCTCGATACCGAATCGGATTTCAGCGAAGGTCACCGCGCTCACGTAGAGATTGTCGAGCGGCTGCTCGGTTACGAAGGTCACGACGCGCCGTTCCGGCTTGGGACGACGAAGCTCGGACAGGATGTTCGTGTCTAGCAGCCAGCCTGTCACGTGACATCAACGTCGCGCACCGGCATAGGCTTGCGCTTCGGCTCAATGTTAACGTCACGGTGCGGCGATGCCTGCATCGCCTCCACGAGGGCAGCACCAGTTCGCTCGCCCCTCAGGCGGCGAAATTCCTCAGCCGCGATGACGACCACTTCGTCACGGCCGTGCACGGTGACGTGTTGCGGTCCATCGCTTCGAACGCGCCGCACAAGCTCACTGAAGCGAGCCTTCGCGTCTTGGAGGAGCCAGTGCCCCGACTGAACACCGCGCACCTGCGGGCCTGGGCTCGGGCGGCGCATCGCGCCAAGCGGTTTCGCGCTTCTAGTCATGCTGACTAGTTTAGCATCTTTCCGAGGGCGACCCTCCCCACCTGAGGTCTCCATTCGCGCTCTCGTCGACGGTCAGGTATTTTGCGTAAGGTGGGTGCCGGAGCCCGGCGCGTGCCATGATGTGCCAGGTTGCGACAATCCGATCACACCCCCAAACGCGCGCAACGATTGACATAGTGCGCCGGACGTTGAGGGAGAGAGGCTTGCGCATCCAACGCAATAACGGACCCATCTCAGGTGAGAGAGCGTTCCTCCCATAGGGTGAACCCAACCATCCCCGACGAGGAACGCACCCATCCCGTTGGATCGCGGACTCATACCCAAGGAGGAACGCATCCATCCGCTTGGATCGCGGACTCATACCCAAGGAGGAACGCATCCATCCGCTTGGATCGCGGACTCATACCCAAGGAGGAACGCACCCATCCCGTTGGATCGCGGACTCATACCTAAGGAGGAACGCACCCATCCGCTTGGATCGCGGACTCATACCTAAGGAGGAACGCATCCATCCGCTTGGATCGCGGACTCATACCCAAGGAGGAGCGCGCCCATGCCTCGGGAGCTGCCGACCTTGCGCCGATCCACCCGGAAGACTACGGTTTCCTGTCGCCTGGCACCATCACGGCGCGATTGAGCACTTCCACCGCTGCCAGCGCCATGCCCTCGAATTCGTCGTGCGAGACGGCGCGCGAAAGGGGTCCGTCGAACCAGAGCGTGACGATGCCGTGCACTCCGCCCCACATTGCAAGAATGGTGGGCATCGGATCGACGTTCCCGCGGCCGGCCTGATCGAGGCATGCGATGACGCACTCGCGCAAGAGAGCGAAGGTCGGCGATTCCGTCATGGTGGCTAGATCGTTCTCCAACTGGTTTCCGGGCAGAAACATGACCCGGTAGTGCCATGGATGGCGGATCGCGAAGCGCACGTATCCCCGGCCGATTGCGTGGAGACGGCGGGTTGGCTCGGTCTCGCCTTCGAGCTCGCGCTGCGCGGACTCGAGCAGCGCCACGAACCCCTGCTGCGCAAGCTCCCGCAGTAGCGCAGTTCGGTCGGCGAAATGGTGGTAAGGCGCGGCTGGCGACACGCCGAGCCGTCTCGCAAGCTCCCGGAGGCTCAGCGCCTCGAGACCATGGCGCTCGACGAAGCGCAGCGCCTCGTCGAGGAGCGCGCGCCGGAGATCCCCATGGTGGTATGCGCCGGCGGACTTGCGGTGTCGGGCCATGGCGACGTCACATCATGCCCAAGGTCAGGGAGGGGGGCAAGGATCGGGGCCCCGACGAGCGCGATACTTGACACCGCTCAGATTAGATCTAAACATTGATCACATGCGCACGGTGCGCGGAGGACTGATTGGGAGGAGGACGGATCATGGCACGTGACGTTGTGATTCTGGACGGCGGCGAGGGCGCCGATGCCTCGAGGCCAGCGCTTGCGGCTCTCGTTCCGACGCTCGAGCATCGCGGGTACACCGTGCGGGTGGTGAGCGTCCATTCGCTACGCCTCGCGCACTGCATCGGCTGCTTTCGCTGTTGGGTAAAGTCGCCGGGCGCGTGCTCGATCCACGACGACGGAGCGGAGCTAGTGCGCCTGGTGGTGAGCGCTGACCTGCTCGTCCTCTTTTCGCCCGTCTCGTTCGGCGGGTACTCGTCTGCACTCAAACAGATGGTCGACCGATTCGCGCTTCCGACTCTCCTGCCCTATTTCAAGTTCCTCCGTGGCGAGACCCACCACCCGCTGCGGTACGCGAGGGCTCCGCGGCTCCTCGCCCTGGGTGTGCAGGAGCGCGAGGACCCTCGCGAAGCCGATATCTTCCGCGTTCTCGCAGGACGCAACGCCGTCAACTTCCACGCGCCTTCGCACGCGGCGGAGGTCCTGCCGGCCGGAGACTCCAACGACGCCTTACGCCGCTGCGTCGAGGCGGTCATCGAGCGCTCGGATCCGCGGCCCTACCGCCTCCAAGTCGACACCCTCATGCCCGAGCCGCACCCTGTGGTGTCACAGGCTCCGGGCACCGCGCCCCGGCACGCGCTGCTCATCGTGGGCAGTCCCAAGGCAGGCCACAGCAACTCCGCGGTACTGGGCCACCACGTCCTCG
Organism: Polyangiaceae bacterium; assembly: GCA_049512415.1. Classification (GTDB taxonomy): domain Bacteria; phylum Myxococcota_A; class Polyangia; order Polyangiales; family Polyangiaceae; genus Palsa-1150. Next base: position 37,501 of record JBEKXD010000016.1, on the reverse strand, counting down.
CGAGGCTGGTCGAGCGAGGCATCGAAACGTCCGAGGTCGTCCTCAAGCCCCTGCTACGGTCCGCACCCGCGCAGGCGGACCTCGTCGAGCATGCCAAGCGGGCCGACCTCGTGGTGCTCGCCTTCCCACTCTACGTCGACGCGTTGCCCACGCTCGCGACGCGCGCCCTGGAGGTGCTGTGGGCGCACCGGAGCGAGTGGGCCAGCGGCGACGGGAGCCAGCGCTTGCTCGCAATCTGCAATAGCGGATTCCCCGAAGCACACCAGACGACGCTCGCACTCGCCATATGCGAACGCTTCGCCGCCGCAACCGGAATGCACTTTAGCGGGGGACTCAAACTCGGTGGTGGCGAAGCGATCGTCAACGGCCTTCCGCTCTCGCAATCCGCGCGCCACGGACGGCCCCCGGGGCACCATGTCATTCAGGCTCTCGACATAGCGGCGAGCGCTCTCTCCCGCGGCAAGAACGTCCCGGCCGAAGCCAACGCACTACTCGCCAAGAGTCCAATTCCTTTCGTACCCTTCGCGCTGTGGCAGTGGGTCGTTCACGTGGGCGGGACCCGCGGGTGGACACGGATGGCCGCCGCCAACGGCATCCGCGCCCACGCGCTTGTCGCTCGCCCGATCGCCCCCAAAGAAGTCGAGACGTGAGCGGAATCGGCCAGAACGCCGGTGCCGAGGGCGTTGAAGCGTGTGTAAAATCGCCCCGCGCGTCTACTATGGCGCCTCTCGAAGGATGCGTCGCTCCAATGTCCCCTCGCTGCTCCTCACTGCCGTATTGCTGGTCGCGCCCAATGCCCTGGCGGAAGGAGCCGAGGCGACGAAGCCCTCGTCGCTGAGTTGGGTGGAGCTTCCGGGCGCCGAGTCATGTGGCGGGGCGCTCGCCGTGGCGCGCCTCGTAGAGGAGCGTCTCGGGCGCCATGCTCTCGTGGCCCCCTCTCAAGCAGGCCTGTCGCTCGAAGGTCGGGTGGAGCATGCCGGCGTGGTCCCCTATTGGCATGCGGTCCTGGTAGTTCGCGACGCGGACGGGGTTATTCTCGGCAGCCGTGACATCGTGAGCGAGGCCTCCGCGTGTGACGAGCTGCGCGAATCCGTTGCGATCGCCGTCGCGCTCATGATCGATCCGAACGCCACGATCCGGCCGGCGCCCCCTCGGGTGTCGCTTCCCGTGTCCGAACCCGCCCCGCCCCAGGCCGCTTCGAACATGTCTTGCACCGCCGCGGACTCCAACCCGCAGGCGAGCGGGCGATGGCGGGTCGAGGCCGATTCAGGTCCGGAGCTGGCCTATGGATTCCTGCCGTCACCGTCTCTGGGTGTTGCCGCGGGCATCACAGTCGTTTCTGCCGGGTTCTGGCACGCGCGCGCCTACGCCGCCGCACTTTCACCGCAGACTCGGTCCGTCGGGGGCGGGGCTTCGGCGAGGTTGACGGTGGCGTACGGTGGCCTCCTCCTCTGCCCAGCGACGTTCGAGGACACGCATCGCCGATCGCTCGACCTGTGCGGTGGCGCTCAGGTCGGATCGCTCGGCGCCACCGGGGGAGGATTCAGCGAGAATTCTGGCGCCGACACGGCGCCGTTCGTCGATCTGGTCGGCGCGGTCTCTCTGGTCGTGCCCATCGCCGGTCCGCTGGCAGTCCGACTCGGTGCCACCGGAGGTATCGCAGCCATCCGCAACCGCGTCGCCTACGACGATACAACCGGAACTCGCCAGGTCGCCTACGTCGCACCGCTCGTGAACGCGATGGCGGACGTCGGTGTGTCGATGAGGCTGCCGTAAGCTACGGCGTGGCCCGACGGCGGGCGCGTTGGGACCGCTAGAATTCATCATCGGCCCTGAGGGTCGGTTGCCTAATAATCATGCCCAGCTTCGTCCACAGACCGCACGACTGAGCGTTTCGACCCGTGCTCCCGAAGAACCTCGCGATGACACTCGGCGCGCCCGTGGCTTGCGTGGGCCAATCCCGCTGCATCGCGGATGTATTCCGCGAGTGCGCACCCTATGCGTGGCGAGTTCTGCGGCGGCTCGGCGTTTCGGAGGCCGACGCCAACGACGTCTGCCAGGAGGTCTTCATCACGGTTCACCGCCGGCTGTCCGAGTTCGAAGGGCGCTCGTCGATTCGCACGTGGGTGTACGAGATCTGCGTTCGCTGTGCCGCTGACTATCGGAAGCGGATGCGCCGGCGCCGAGACGTGGCCTGCGCAAGTCCGCCCGAGGTGATGGTCGAAGCAGGGCAGGAGCACGAGGCGAGCGTTCGGGAGGCGATGGCGGTTCTCGACCGCCTTCTCGACGGGATCGACGACGACAAGAGGGAAGTGTTCGTCCTCTACGAAGTCGAGGAGCTCCCGATGGTCGATATCGCAGAGGCCGTAGGGTGTCCGCTGCAGACCGCGTACTCCCGTCTTCACGCGGCGCGGCGCGAAGTGGAAGCGGCCGTTCGGCGACTGCGCGCGAAGGGAAATGCACCATGACGTCCCCCAAGCGATGGGCCGAACCGGATTCGACGTGTTCCGAGGAGCTCCGCGGGCTGCTTCGCGCTGCCCGGGCGGACGTGCCAGACGAGCGGTGCCTCCGGTCGATGGCTGTGGGGTTGGGACCGATTCTGGGGGTGGGGGCCGGGCCCGTCGTGTCGAGCGGCGCTGCTGCCTCCGTGGGACTCAAGATGGGCGCTGTCGCCCTCGTGATGGTTGCGGCAGCGGGGGGCATCGTCGCGCGGAGTTACTGGGCGCCGCAGGCTCCAGAGAGCCGGTTGTCCTCCGTCACGCTGGGACCGCGCGCTCCAGCCCCGGCACCCGCCGCGAGCCGATTGCCCACCGATGTCCCCGGCAAGGTGGCGACGAGATTGTCGCTGCCCCCCCCGACACGGCCGCCCGACCCGCCGATCACGCAGCCGCAGAGGGCGTCGTCGGCACTGCCCCAATCGCCTCCCACGCTGGTACATCCACGAACGGTGGAGACCCCAGTAGCTGAAATCGTGGAGCGCCGCGAAGTCGAGCCACCGGACGTACCGTCGCCGCCGACCGAAGCCGCGCCGATCGCCGCCGCGGAGGAATGGAAGCCCCCGAGCGCGCAGCCGTGGCCGGCAACCGAACTCGCGCTCGTTCGAAAGGCGCAAGACGCACTTCGATCGACACCCGCTGCCGCCCTCTCACTCGCCGACGAGCTCGCCGCTCGATTTCCCGCTGGCGTGCTGTCGCAGGAGCGCGAGGTCATCGCCATCGAGGCGCTCATCGAGCTCCGTCGACCGGACGAGGCCCGCGCTCGCGCGGCTCGTCTCTTGGGCGCCGTGCCAGGGACCGCCTACCGACCGCGCGTGGAAGCCCTCTTGGGCGGAGCGATCGACGCTTCGACTCATAAGCCGTGACGTTCGAGGCCACTGAGTGAGTACCGGTGCTCGGCCGCGGCGACCACACAAGCGCAGCTCTCGCACCCGCGCGGCGACATATCCTTGTTTGGACCGGCGACCCAGCGAGGTCGTCCAGGGGTGAACCATGAAACACAAGATGCTGATAGGGTGGATCGTTCTCGGCGCAGTGCCCCTTGGCTGCACCGAGGAACTCGACGTCGGGGCCTTCGCGCCAGATGCAAGCTCCGAGGGCGGCGCCGGCGTTGGGGGCGATTCGAGTGTGTCTAGCGTTGGATTGGAGACGTCCACGCTGGATACCGGAAGCGCGCAAGATGCCCAACTAGAGACAGCCGTCACGGAAGCCGGCACGGATGCGGCGATAATCGGCCCCGGGTGCACGACGACCGGGAATATGACGTGCGATCAAATATCCCTCTCGTTTCTCGCGGATGGGGGATCCAATCCCGCTCCCAACGTGAATGCGATGGCCGGCGTTGGTCCTGCCCCGACGCCGAACGGCGGAATCGTTACGAGCGGATTGTACCAGCTGGTCGCCGAAACGTACTACGGAACGCTCCCGCCCTTGGAATCAAATACCAACATTGGCTCGATCGGCGGAGGCCCCGTCACCGCACTCATCGAAGTCACCTGCGACACGTACAGCCGGACGACGTACGCAGGAGGGGGAGGCTCGGAAGGTGGGTGCAACCGGCTTATTCCGTCGGGTATTTCAGGGACCGATCCGAGCAAATCGGGGTTCGACACGCCGTACACCGCGACGGGATCGAAGTTGAGTCTGATCACGACGAACTTCTACGGGAATGAACCAATCACGCTCGGATGGTTCACCGTGGTTGACGACTACGTGCTTGTATCGGACGGGGCGATGGACGCCTCCGCTCAACCCCGGCCCTCGCCTGGCGATGCAGCGGCGGAGGCATCCGAGCCGCGCGATCCCCGATGTCCTAGCTCGGTTCCTGACGCGGGCACTGCGTGCGACCCGAGCGCGGGGGCGCTCGAGTGCGAGTACGGGGGCGACACCCTCGGGCGCTGCACGCAAAGCACGGCCTGTGCCCTGCAATCCGACGGGGCCTTCGCCTTCGAGTCCTACGCCGGCATGGGGTGCGATGCGAACGCAGCCGATTGCCCAGCGTCCTTCAGCGCCGCCTCCGCGACTTGGGCGATGATTGCCGACGCTGGCAACTGCATGGCGCCGCAGAGCGAGTTCGAATGCAACTACCCGGAGGGCGTCTGTGCCTGCGGAACGGTAGGGTCGTCGCTCGCTTGCAGCTGCTTCAGTCCGGGGTTTCCCTGGGGGGGCACCGGTGAAGATTACCTGCCCGATGGCGGCACCGCGTGCCCAGCAGAGCGCCCTCTTTCCGGGGACGGATGCGGCATTGAAGGCATCTCGTGCTTCTATGGCGATATCTGCGGGGGGGTCGGGCTCGGCCCGTCGATGGCTTGCATCGGTGGATACTGGGAGCGGCTCGACGTGATGCTGCCGTGCCCAGCGCCGCCCGCCTGTCCGTGAGCCGGCTTCCGGTTACGATCGAAGCCGGCCCCGCAGGTCTCAGCGCATCAGCGTGCCTACGGGAGCGCACGTGAGGGCCACATGGAAGCGATCGGACGTTTACGCGGGACTCCGACCGCGCCGTGCGTGATCCAATTTCGAACGCTGCTGTCACGTACCGAACGGACGTCCGCGCTCCCCTCGAACTCCACCCATGACGACAGAGGCCGGCGGGCCTTTTTGCCCCTGCAAAAAGCCCGACGGACTCCTAGCGGTGATGCCGCCCGGTGGGCGGAGCGCTCATTGCGGTTGGTTGTCGCTCCGGTGCGTATACAGCCAGTCCTTCACGAAGCCGCCCTCCTGCTGGGGCCCGACCAGCAGATTCCAGCTGCCGTCGAACATGTCCGGAAGCCAGCTGTTGGACGCGCACCAGGCCGTCCAGCTTCCGTTCATGCCTTCGAGCCACGTGAGCATGGGAGTTCCGTAGGTGTCGACGTTGTCGGTGCCGCCCGGCTGGTCAGAGCATTCGCAGAATCCCCACTCGGTCATCGCGACCGGGTTGGCCTTGGTGGCCGCCACGACCTGCCCAGTGTTCCAGGAGCTGGCGTAGTGTTGCTCGTACATGTGAACGGTGTAGGCGATGTTCCCGCCCGTGAGCGGGTCCGTCGCCGAGTCGCCCATCGACTGATCCCAGGATGGGCTGCCCGCGAAGATGAGGTTCTTGGGGGCAAAGCCACGGACCAGGGTGACCCAGGCTTGCATCGTGGGTTTGTATGTTTCCCAGGTATCGGTCTGATTCGACTCGTTGAATATCTCGTAAATCACGTTGGACTGGTTGGCAAACATCGGCGCAATGTTCGTCCAGAACGCGTTCACGTTCGAGATGAGGTTGTAAGGATTGTCGACGTAGTGCAGGTCGATAATCGCGTAAAGGCCTTTCGACGTAGCATAGGCGACCGCCGGCTTCAGGATCGTGCTCACGTACGTGGTCGGATTGGAGAAGTAGTCGTTGGGTGCATAGACGTCGACGGGCAGTCGAATCATGCGCGTGTACCAGCCCGGGGAAGTCCCGGAGGCGTCGGTCACGTTGGTGACCTTGTCGATCAGGCCGTTGATGCCGAGCGACGTCTGCGACTGGTCGTATAGGCCCTCCATCGAGACGCCGCGCAGAATGACGGTATTGCCGTTCGGATCGACAATCTTGTTTCCTGTCACGCTGAGCCACGGAGTGGCCGGGTTGGCCGCGCCGCTGTCCCCAGAGCCTCCGCCCGAACTCGAGCCACCGCTGGAGCTGCTGCTGGAACTCGAGCCACCGCTGGAACTGGAGCCACCACTGGAGCTGCCGCTGGAACTGGAGCCAGTCTTGCCCCCGGAGCTGGAACCGGTTCCGGAGCTCGACCCGACCCCCGAACTCGAGCTGGAACTGGAGCTCCCGCCCGAACTCGAACTGCTGCTGCTGCTGCTGCTGCTGCTGCTGCTGCTGGAGCCGGAGCTAGACTTGCCGCCGGAACTCGAGCTGGAGCTAGATCCGGAGCTCGAACTCGAGCTAGACCCGGAGCTCGAACTGCTGCTGGAGCTGGAGGACGGCTTCGCACCGGAGCTCGAGCTGCTGCTCGAGCTTGAGGCGGCGCCCGAACTCGAGCTTGTGCCGTACACTTGATTGGGTCCGGAACTCGAACCACCGCTGGAGCTCGAGCTCCCACCAGCACCCGAACTACTGCCGTTCCCTCCCGAAGACCCGGAAGGGGTCGAGGCGTCGCCCGCCGTGCCACCAGAATCGTCGCCGCTGGAACAATCGACGCCCGCACAGGCCGCAAGGAGCGAGATCACCAGCGCTGTGTGGCGAACGGAAAGGTCTTTCATGAAACTATCTCCAATAGACGGGTAACACTCAAGCGGACAGTAGCGCCACGACCAAAAAGTGGCTCACCGCCCGGCGCAACTCGGCAGCATCAGTTAAGCACGGGATGCACCGAGGGGCCACGGCTTCCAGCGTCGACAAGGCATTTCATGGCGCTCCTGCGGCCTCGATGCAGCGACCCCTGACCGACCTCGCGCTGCAGCCCTGCGGCCGCGTCGCCAGGGCGAGCCGCCCATTCCTATGATTATATAAAATAACAGTTTTCCGCCTCGGAAGTACCGAAGAGGGAGCGAAATTCGCGCCATCAGGCGACCGGCCTGACCGTGGGACACGGGGGCATCGCCGCCGACCCGTGGAGAAGCGAGGGCATGGCGCCTAGGCGAGCGGCTCGCCTGCCGACGCGTAGCCGGCTTAATGGCTGGTGGTTAGGCCACTTGACACCTTGGCCACTGCCCCATACGGTTAATGGATTGCGTTGGACGGCCCAGTAACCACTTGGCCTTGGGCTTTCGTCGCGACTAGTGAACTATGACTTCCAGGCAGGCGTCATCTCCGCGGAGTCGCCGAGTCTGGTGTAGCACCGGACCTTCGTGCCTGGCCTACTCTCTGTCTGACACGAAGGCTCGGATCCAAGGAAAATTATGAAACCGTCGTCCTCCTTCACCCGCCTCGGTTGCGTCCTTGTCGTTCCGTCCCTCGCACTGACGCTTGCCGCATGCGGCAGTTCCGATTCAAGTTCTGACCAGAACTCCGACGCGAGTACGGGGTCCTCGGGGAGCTCCGGTGGCGTGTCGAGCTCAGGTACGAGTTCGGGGACGGCGAGTTCGAGCTCGTCGGGAACGGCAGGTTCGAGTTCTGGGACTACGGGGTCGAGTTCCGGGACGACGACGGGTTCCAGTTCGGGGACGACCGGGTCGGGCTCCGGAACAACCGGATCGAGTTCGGGGGCGGCGGGGTCGAGCTCCGGGACCAAGGGGTCGAGTTCCGGGACGACGGGATCCAGCTCGGGGGCGGCGGGGTCGAGCTCCGGGACAGCCGGCTCAAGCTCGGGGACGACGGGATCCAGCTCGGGGGCGGCGGGGTCGAGCTCCGGAACCAAGGGGTCGAGCTCGGGGGCGGCGGGATCGAGCTCCGGGACAGCCGGCTCGAGCTCCGGGACGACGGGATCCAGCTCGGGGGTGACAGGGTCGAGCTCCGGGACAGCTGGCTCGAGCTCCGGGACGACGGGTTCGAGTTCTGGGACAACCGGCTCGAGCTCGGGCGGGTCCAGCTCTGGAGGTATCTACGACTGGAGCAACCCCGTGCAAGGAGGTCCTGCGGTCACGGCGCCGGTGGCAGGCACCGTGACTGTGACTTCTGGCAGCAATGCGGGCACCGTCAAGTCGGGGTTCGCCGGTTTCAGCTACGAGAAGACGCACATCACCAACCAGTCGCTCACTGGAACGAATGCTGCTCTGATCGCGCTTTACAAACTCGTGGCCCCGGCCGTGGTGCGACTGGGAGCTGACGACGTCGACAACTGTACGTGGAATGCGACCGCACCGGTCGGTAGCATGAGCCCGCCCTTCTCGAAGACCGTCGGCACGGCCGATGTCGACAATCTCGCCGCCTGGCTGAGCGCAGCGGACGCCCGGATCATCTATGGCGTGAACTTCCATTCCGATGACCCCATGAACTCTGCCGCGGAGGCCACGTACGCGTACACCAAGTTGGGCGCGAGCCTCTACGGCTTCGAGATCGGAAACGAGATCAATCGATTTGGGTCCTGGCCGGGCACGCTCGAGACGCAGTGGGAGGCGATCGCGGATGCCATTCTCGCGGCCTCTCCCCAGGCAAGCTTGATTGGCCCGGCGGCTGGAGGCGGAGACATGGAGTCGCTCACCGCTCCGTTTGCCGCAGCCGAGAAGGGCAAGAACCTGGTCCTCCTGACCCAGCACTACTACGCCGGGACGGCCAACAAGCCGGGCGCTACGGTCGCCACACTTCAAACTCTCAACACGGACACGGGGTTGACCGGGCTGCTGGGCACACTGCAAGATACGAACACCGCCGCCGTTCAAAACGATATTCGCGACGGCTATCGTCTGGGCGAGTGCAATACCTTCGCCGGTCACGGCGAGGACGGCGTGAGCAATGCGCTCATCTCGGCGCTCTGGGGGATCAACTTCATGTTCGATTCGGCTCTCCACGGCGCCTCGGGTGTGAATTTCCATGGCGGGGAACAGGGCATGGACGGAAATACGCCATTTTACTATTCGCCGATCGAGGAATTGGACGGCGTCGTCACGAACGCCAATCCGCTGTTTTACGGGATGGTCCTCTTCAATCTGGCGGGCACGGGTCAGTTGCTCACGACGACCGCGTCCGCTAGTGGCGACGCAGACTTCACGGCCTACACCATCCAGCAAGCGGACGGAACCAAGATGGTCGTGCTCGACAACACGGACGCAACGAACGCAGTCCAAGCCACGGTGGACGTCGGCTCCGCGGTGACCAGCGCGAGCGCGATTTACCTGATGTCCACCCCCGCTTCGCTGACCGCGGAGACAGGAATCACGCTGGCCGGCGCCGGCATCGGCAAGGACGGATCGTGGAACTATACGGCCCCGTACGCGATGACGAAGACGGGCAACACGGTCTCCGTGCCGGTTCCACCGGCGAGTGCCGTTCTGGTCCGAGTTCAGTAGAACGCGGGGGCGCGCAACGTTCCGGTTTCCATGTCAGTTCACGGAGCCGGCGCTCGCGCCGAGGAAGTACTTGGGCAGCTCGTCCAGAGGTATCGGTGTGGGGTCGTTGCAACCCCACGGATTCATGAGCTCTAGGCACTTCTTCCCTCCTGCTTCCACGATTCCCACCGCAGCATAGGAGTGTTGAGCCTGAAGACGATAAGGCGGTGCTTGACCCGGTGGCGCGGCCGGCACGAGCGCCGGCTTCGTGGCGAGCACCACGGGTCTGCCCGCGGCGACGGCGCTCGCCACGTCGCTCGGACTGAAGCTGCCGGGAACGACCCTCGAGAGCGTCGCTCCGACCAGTGGATGAAACGCGGCTGGTTTTCCCGTGAGCATCTCCATGGGCCGATGAGGCAGGGACCCGCCGTTTAGCGCGTCATATCCGCCTACGATCTGCGCCACCGCTTTCTCCAGGACGAGTGGCCACACTTCCTGCGTCCCCGAGTCGGTCGCCCGTGCGTCGGCGTGTCCACAGGCGTATTTGCCATCGACGGTTACGGTCACTTTGGAGAGGGTGTGAAACAGGTCCACGGCCCACTCTCCGAGTTCCTTCGACAGCTCATTCGCATTCCTCAAGACCGAACCGAGCGTCGTGGGTCGACGTTCGAAGAGGGTGACCGAATACGAGACCACGTGACCTTGGGGGTCCTTGTTCTCGACGATCGAGTTGCGAAGGACGGCGCGCCCTTGCGAGGTATTCGCGAGCGCACATAGCGTCGCCAGCAGTGCGCAATCCCCGATCTGATTCTGGCTGACGTCCCGCGGACTGATCTCCTCGATGTCGCTGGGCGTGTTCCGGATGAAGAGTTCGGGCGCTACGACCGTGGCCTGAACGTGTTCGTCGAAGTTGTAGTTCTCCGCAGGAATCCAGGCAGGGCAGCCGTCATCACCGGGTGCGCCGCCGGAGACGCCCGAATTGCCCTGCTGCGGGCTGGAGCCTGCCGCGGGCGCCCCAGGCTGCAGCGGGTCGTTGGGGTCGCCATGCCGTACGGAATCGGGTGGGATGTAGGTCGATGAGCGGATGGGGTCCATGGGCAATCTCCGGAGGCGAGCGTTCGTCGCCCCTCTCCATCGACCGCAGTGCCCCCGGAGTTGTCAGCCCGTGCGCTCTCGCTCGCTTCTCGGGCGATATCGCACCGTCCCGTCACTGGCAGGAGGCCGCGCACGTCGTGGTTTGGCACGTGACGAATGCCATGGCGTTCGCCGTCTCCGTATCGCTGTAGTCTATTTGGCAGCTGACTTGGCAGGAGGCCAGCGTGTCTCCCGGGACGCCCGCGGCGGGATTGCCCACCATGCATTGATCGATACACGTGACGAGACTCTCGCACGCCGTCATCCCGGCATCGTTTACGCCGGCATCGTCGGGAGTGTCGCAGGCCACGAGCTCGTAGCAGCAGCTCCCCTCGAGGCAGCTGTCGCATGTGGGGGCACCCGTGTCGACGCCGAGCGGGCAGCTCCCCGCATCTTCTGCCTCGTCCGTCGTGGCCGAGTCGGTATTGGTCGCGGAGGAGTCCGTGTCGGTCGTCGAGGCGTCGGGTTCGGTCGTGCCGGTGGACGCGTCGGTCTCGGAGTCCGCGGTCGCGGCATCGGGCGCGGCGCCGGCGGCGGACGCGCAGCAGTAGCTTGTGCTGACGCCCGTGGCGACGCCCGGGCCGCAAACGAGCGAGAAATTCGTCCAAGCCGGGGTATCCGCGCCGGCGCAGGAGTACCCAGTGCCAGTGTCACATGACACGTTCGTGGAGTCGGCGACGCACGTGCTCGTCACGGTCCCAATCGGTTGGCAGCAGAAGTAGGTGGAGCTTCCGGCGGGCGTCCCGGTGTTGCACAGGAGTGAAGAATTGCTCCACGAGGGAGAATCTGGGCCCGTACACGCGTACCCAGTGCCGTTCGTGCACGGGACGGCCGAATTCGGCGCGCAGGTGCTCGTCGCGCCCGTGGGCGACGCGCAGCAGTAATAGGTATCCGCGCCCCCGAAGTTGGCGCCGGGGCTGCACTCGCCGACCGTCGAGTACTCTTGGGATGGGACCGTCACCTCATCGGCGCACTGATAGCCAGTCGAGCCGGGCGCGCAAACTACCGACGCCGTCGACGTGCACACGTAGTCAGGAGCTATTCCGGCGACGTTGTCACAGGCTGGCGCGGCGAACGAGAAGAGAGCGAGCGAAGAAAAGCGGAGGGTGCGCGTGAGCGTCATCGCGCAAGGGTACCACGCCAGCGCAATGCATCCTCGGACGCCTACGGCTGGGTCGACATGACAGCGGTGTTGAGCGGTTGGAAGTTGGCGCCGGCCGGGTAGCCGTAGCTCACCCAGCGAGAAAAGCGTGGGTCCGACTCGTCCTCAGCCAGTGAATTTGGCCCGTCTCCGTCGTACGGGTAGGTCTGGTCATTGCCCCAACCCCATATCGTGACGCCGAGTCGAGGCGTGAGCACGGCGCCACCGAAGGTCGGGGCAGCGAAGCTTGCAGTGATCGAGTGGGGCCCGTTGTTGCAGCCGTTGGCGCCCGCGAAGTTGCCCGTCGACAAATCCCATCGCGTCATTTCGTACTTTCCCGAGCTTCCAACGGGCGTCCAGCCCGTGAGGACGCCCGCCCCGACGGGAGGAGGAGCTGGACAATCGAGCGCGACGTCCGGCCACTGTCCCGACGCCTCGTCTCGGACGCGCACGATGACGAGGTTCGTTTCGGGGTACGTGGGGTCCGTGAAAAACGTATATCGCGGGAGGAACTGAGCTGGAGGCACGACCACGATGAACTCCGGGTCGCCGAAGCCGTTGAACGGGATGCCCGGCGGGCATTCGCCCCCGTAGTTGTCAGTGTCGGGATTGGCTTGACAGCCTCCCGTCATGTAGCTCGCGAAGAAAAACGGATGGTTGGCGTCCTGGCTCGTCGCCACGAACGTACCCGGGTCGTTAAACTCTACGAGGTCTCCGGCGGCGAGCTGTATCGAATTGATCGACCCATTGACGGACGGGTCGAAGGGGACCCCATTGCGCCGCGCGGCGAAGTTGACGGCGCTGCGGGGCGGGTCGAATGTCACCAGGGTCCCGTCGACGACGCCGACCAATCTCCAGGGCGGGCTCTCATCGCCCGCGTCGGTCCAACGATTGCGGTAGCGCACGGCCACGTATTCGCTTCCGAGGGCACGCACGGGAGGGAGCATTTGCTCCGCGTGATCTGCCCTCGACGTGCCTGCATCCGCCGGTACGTCCATGATCGTCGAGCCACCGATTACGCCGACGGGCTTGTCGGACTGGAGGGCGCTCCCCGTGAGCTCTAGATTGTTGGTGCTGAATCCGTCGGGGTCGTCCGGCGTAATCTGGAGGTATTGGCCCTGATTGAGCGCGTAGGTCGCGGCCGTCCCGGCCGTGGTGCCCGGGACGGACAGGTTCGCAGTGATGTCGACCTTCGGATTGATCGTCACGTGGGTGTCGTCTTGGCTCGCGATGACGACCATGGTGGGGCCTGCGCGGAAGTCGGCCGTAATTCCCAACGGGGGGTCTGGGTTAAATAGCGGGGAACCCCCGTAGGCGTTGGCGATTACGTAGTTTGTGTCCCACGTATTGGTCGGCATGAGGAGCGTGGCGCCCGTGATCCGAGCTCGACCTCCGCCGTACGGCAGCATCTGATAGGCCACGACCGGGACATTGGTCTGTATGCGGAACGCCGTGCCATAGTTGGTACCGTGCTGTGCCGCATCGGTCGTCAAGGCGGGCGTCACCCCGGCAGGGCAGCCCGCCAAGTATCGCGGACTTGTCGAAGGAGTTTCCTGCTCCGCAGATAGGTCGCGCGACAAGAAGAGGATGGCGATCTCGCCGGTCGGCAACCCGGCCTGCCCGTCGTACGGCCCATACGTGATCCCCGTTCCGGTCCCCGTAGGGATTCGCGCGTACTGCTCGATCGGCGGAAGGTCCTGTCCGGCCAGCGTCACGAGGACGCGCGCGGGCTGTCCGGTCGTCCACTGATTGACCAGGAATACCGCGTAGCAGGTTCCGATGGCCTCGTCGGTGGTGTCCATCTCGACGGCATAGAACTCACAGCCGTTGGACGTGTTGTTGCCCAATGAGTCCAAGCAAGGGTTGATGCACTGCGGTGTGCCCCCGCGGAGCTCGCACTGCTCGAGGGAGCCGCACTGATAGACGGGCTGGCCACCCTGATAAATGTATCCAGGGTCACCGGGGTCGCAGTACGGCGGGGCCGCCGTGTCCACGTGGGCATCGATGGGCCCCCCCTCGTAGAGCGCGCCGACGTCGGCGAACGGACTTCCGCCGTCTGTCACAGGAGAGAGGTCCGTTCCGTACAGACCGGTGCGAGAGCCGCACGCTACGACGACGGCGAACCCGGCGGCGGCGGAAGCGAGGATGGTTGAGATACGTAAGCGCATGGCGGCTGCATACTACCTGCGAGCGCGGCGTCCGTCAGGCGACGGCGGCCGGGAGTCGCCCGACCCCATGGGTGTCGCCGCGCATCGAACTCACGATCTACGAGGGGAGCATTTCGCGGCCCTCCCCTCGAGCTCCCCTGGTGCGGCTCGCGGCGTCCGCTCAAGCTGCGGACTTTGACCGGGAATTTCTGCGGCGACGCCCACAAGTCACGGCCGCGCCGACGAAAGTCAGGACTCCGAGTCCGCCGGAGCGCGTCTTGCCCGTCGAGAGCGAACACGCGATGCCGGTCGCAGCCTCGCGACCGCCATTGTCGGCTTCGCCTGTCGACCCCGCATCCTCGTCGGGGCCGCCACCGCTGTCGGGGGACCCGCTCAGTGTTGCCGGCGAGCTGGCGTCGGATTGTGCGTGGGCCGAGCCCGCGTCGTCCGTGAATCCCGTCGAGGCTCCGCTGCTGGAACTACTGCTCTGCGCTTGGCCGGCGCCGCTGCTCGTTCCCCAGTCACCGCCCGAGCTGCCGCCGGCGCCGGAGCCACTGCCCGCTCCGACGCTACGGCCGCCGCCCGAGCTGCCGCCCGCGCCGGTGCTGCTGCTACTCGTGCTGCCGTTGACGCCGGAGCTGCTGCTCGTCCCGATGTAGGGCGGCAGGCAGATCAAGGTTCCTCCGGACGTCGAGCCCGAGCCCCACCATCCCGCGCAGTTCACTCCTCCCGAGCCGCTGCTCGCGCCGGCACTGGCGTCCGCCTGGAACCATCCGGAGGAGGAGCCAGACACAACCCCGCTCGAGGAGCTCCCGCTGCTCGTGCCTTCGACGAATTGCCCTCCGTCCAGGGCGACTACCGGGCCGCCGTCGGCGGTCGGAACGCTGCCGCAATAGGTCTCGGTGAAGCTCTCTTCGAAGCTCGATCGTCCCGCGTCGTCCGACCCGCCGCTGCTGCCGCCGCCCCCGCCGGAGATACCCGCCTGGCACACACCCCCGTCACCGCACGCCTGGCCCACGTCTGCCGGAGGGCAGTAAGGGCCGGGGAGGCCTTCGCAGAGCACGCACGCCCCGGAGAAAGACCCGCCGTCGGAATACTGACTCGAGCATTGGCCCGGGATGCAGGTGCCGTAGGTGCATGGTTGGCCGATGCTGTCTATCGTGCACGTGTCCGTCGAAAACTGCGCGCTCGCGGGCGACGCGAGGAGGGCAGTTTCCAAGAGCGCAAGAGCCCATACGAGGTTCGTCCGCATGATGATTCGCTCCTTCAGGTACCCGGCCGCGGGAACGAAGCAGATCGCGCGCCATCAGCGATGCCGGCCAAAAACGGCTCTCAACCTCGCGAGACGCTGTCAGCCCCGTCACGGGGTGGCACGCTCTGGCACACCCGAGGCGCGACCATGGCGGGCGTGGATCCCCTGATTACGGGGTGAAGTAGATGTCGGAGACGCAGAAGTTGAACGACAGCGGGCCCAGGCCAGAATCGACGGGCGGACCGTTGGCCTGCCACTTCATTCCGATAAGCTGGTTGGTCTTCAACCCCAACGGGTACTGAGCCGCCCAGTTGCCCTGCGTCAAGTCGGACCACGCGAAAGACTGTTTGCTCCAGGTTCCCGGAGTGACGATGAGGTCGGAGCCGAAGTCGTCGTAGCAGTCGGCCGTGCTTCCATCGCCGAGGTCCAGGCACGACGACGTCGGCCACGATGGCCCGGCGGTCTGCGTGTCGGGCACGCCAAAGTGGAGCTGAGGTAGCGGCCCGCCGTCCCCCGGATCCAGATAGATGTAGAAACTGACGCCGCTGTACTTGGACGCGTCGTACGGTTCAACCGGGGACGGTGCGCTTGCCGACGCATCCGGCGCCTTGGCCTGATAGGCAAGGTTGAGCCCCAGGCCTGCATACACAAGGACGTCGCCGCCAAAACAGATCTCGCCCACGATCTGGGAACCGTCAGGGTTTGTCACCGGGGGGTTGACCGGCGTGTCGGCCGTGACGGCCGTGACGACAGAATATGCGTCGACGTAGCCGTAGAACGTGCCGGGCGTCTCCCCAGCCGGAAGGGGAGCGCCGCCAGCGTCTGACCCCAACTGTATCTGCGTTCCGACGGTCGCGGTCATGTTGTCCACGAGCCCGCCGAGCGCACCCGCGTCCAGACCCGCGTCAGTGATCGCGTCGGCGTTGGCATCCGCAGAGACGTCCATGGAAGCGTCCATCGGTCCGCTGGCGTCGAGCCCGCTGGCGTTCGCGTCCGGGCCACTGCTCGCATCTGAACCAGCGGGTGACGAAGACGTGCTCGAACACCCGGCCACCAGCACGCTGGCCAGCGAGGCGATAGACATGAATGAGGCAAGAGAAGCTCTGGCGAACATAACCACTCCTAACAGAAGACCACCGTAGACGACCGGCCTACCCAGCGCCAGTTACTCCCCCAGCCGGGTAGGCCCGTCCATGGGCTTAGGAACCTTACATCTTGTAGAAGTTTCCGCTCATCGTCAGCCCTGTCAAAAGGCCGACCGTGGCATTGTAATACGAGTAATATAGATTGTTCGAGGCGAGGTCGACGTTGGGCTTACCGCGGTTCAGGCCGTCGAGCGTGAACTGCCAAACCTGATTGATAAACGAACTATACTGCGTGCCCGCAGCCATGGCCCCGACCGCGGCCGTTCCGTCGAGGGACATCGAATTGTTTTCGGGCGTAGGGTTGCATCCGGCGCAGGCAACGCCATTGAGTGCGTACTCGTCCACGAGGTAGCCGATCCCGTTCTTGGCGAGATTGGAGAACGTGCCGCTCACGCTGGCGAGGTAAGTCTGCGCTTGGGACCCTCCTCCACCCCAGCAGTAGTCGAGCCCAATGCGCCACGGGACGCGGTGGGCGTCGTACTGATAGTACTGGGCGTTCGGATAGCTGCCGCCTCCAGCGGTCGTGCACATGTCGCTGGTCTGGCACCAGGCAGGCGGAAGGCCGCCCTTCTGGCTGTTTGCGAGGGCCGTATAGACGGCGCCGATGACAGCCGAGAATCCGGCGCCCCCAGTGGCCGTCTCGAAAATGCGGTAGTAGGCCGGCGCGAAGTACGACGGATTCGTGTAGGTGCCCGACCCGTTGGCATTGCTTCCGTACGTGGGCAGATGCGTCGTCCCGTCGATATCCTTCGAGAGGATTTCGCCCACCATCTCATTATAGTTTGCAGAGTAGCTGCCGCCCGTGAAGATCTTCGAGGCCAGGTAGTTCGCGAAGGCGGCGTCCTCGTCGGCGTCGGTCGCCGAGCCACTTCCCGTCGGGCTGCCGTCGGGGGAGCTCATACTGTACTCCCAATTCATGAGATACGTCGTCCCCGACGCCTTGTGGTTGGCCCAATACGTCCAAAGTCCATCGAACGTCGCCTTGTCGTTGAAGTAGGCGGCCAGGAGCATTCCGTATGCGATGCCTTCCGAGACGACGGAGCCTCCGTTGACTTCCGGACTCTGAACTACGAGCTCGCCAGCCCCCGCCGCCTTGAGGAAGAAGCTCTTCCAGTTGTGATAGCCCCACAAGAGGTACTTCCCCGCCGCCTTCTTCGAGCCAAGGAACGTCGGCGTCGACGTCCCGCAGTTCCAGCCCGTGGCCCCGTCGTTGAACGTCGGCATCGTCTCGTTCGGGGGAGTCAGGCCGTTGTCGCCCGTGTAGAACTTGACGTTGTCGACCCAGAGCTCATAAGTGCCCGTCTTCGAGAAATCCGGGAACATGGATAGCTGAAGGCCCAAGGCATGCGCGGGAACGTACTGCGGAGCATAGCAGTTGGTCGTCCCGGCGGGGCACGAGCTAGCTGCGTTGCTGGGGAAGAATCGCGGAACGAGCAACGAGAACGGGACGGTTACCGTCTGTGCCGTCGTGGACAGCGTAGTGCTGAGAGTCGTCCCCGTGCCGGCCGAGAATCCGCCCGTGCCGGCTAGAAAGTAGCCTCGCGTGTTGCCGGTCGCGGGGTTCGGGGTACTGCTCGGGGGGGCCGTCCCGCCGTTGGCTGCCGGTCGACTTTCCTGGCCGAGGAACTCGAAATACACGACGTCTTGGCTCGCCGCCGACTTGATATCGAACTGGATCCCGTCGTACGCGCTCACGTCGTAGGCATTGGGGATTCCCGTCAGAGTGCCATTGAACGGAGCGCCGAATCCGCAGTACTGCGTGTACGTCCCATCCTTGAAGTGCAGCGCGTAGTTCGACCCATTGAGGCCGGGTGAGTCCGCTGGAAAAATCCCCGCCGTAGTCGACGTGGGATAGAGCGGCATCGCGTTGTTGCTGCTGTTGTAGTTGGTCCAGGGGCCGGTGCGGCCAGATACGACGTTGTTCACGTCTTGGCCCGTTTCGAAGTCCGCGATCACCAAGGGCGACCCACCGGACCCGCCGGAACTGTTGCTGCCGGAGCTGGAGCTGCCGCCGGAGCTGCCGGAGCTGGAGCTGCTGCCCGAGCCGGAGCTGCTGCCCGAGCTGCCCGAGCTCGAGCTGGAACTGTTGCTGCCGGAGCTGGAGCTGGACTTGCCGGAGCTGCTGCCCGAGCTGCCCGAGCTGGAGCTGTTGCCGCCGGAGCTGCCGGAGCTGGAGCTGTTGCCGCCGGAGCTGCCGGAGCTGGAGCTGGAACTGTTGCTGCCCGAGCTCGAGCTAGAACTGTTGCTGCCGGAGCTGGAGCTGGACTTGCCGGAGCTCGAGTTGCTGCCGGAGCTCGAGTTGTTGCCGGAGCTCGAGTTGCTGCCGGAGCTCGAGTTGCTGCCGGAGCTGGAGCTCGAGTTGCTGCCGGAGCTGCCCGAGCTGGAGCTGCCATTATTGTTGTTACCGCCCTGGTCGGACCCGTTCGACGAGCAGCCCGAGAACGCGGGAAGCAGCAGGAGCGCTGCGAACGAACAAGTGAAAGACAGTGAGTGCCGCATGAAATAATTGCCTCCTCGTTCAGAAAGTTCGGGCGACCGGACCGCGGGATCGCCAGGGCATTTGAGACCGTGAAACCTGCGTAAGCCTATGCGATCGCGCCGAAGGGATTAGCAGACGTGAGCGTGCGAAGCGACCCAGCTCCGCCGCGATCCCTGGCGCGACGACGGACGTGACGTGGTCACCATGGGTGGGAAGGTGTGGCGGCGTCAACCGATTCTTCGCGACAAAGATGAGGGGCGTTCGTGTCTGGACAGAATTATGCGTCAAAGCTGTCGCACGCTATCGAGCCTTCTGCGGCCCCGGTTCGACAAGCTTCTGGCTTCGCGGAGACATTGCTAGCGAGATTGTCCATCTCCCGTCCCGGATCCATCCCCGCTCGGCGCTTCCCGCGGCGGTAGCAGGAATGGGTCGAGCGACAAACCCGATAGGATGCGCGCACGCGCAAACGCCAACCGCGCGGACAGCACGTCCTCTTGAGCGGCACTGTCGACCGACGTCGAGTAGTCGAACACGAAGCACTTGCGCAGGAATCCCCCGAACGCCATCACGTGCCCGACGATGGGCGCCCCCGGCCCGCGGAGCGGTTCCAGCGCGACCCACACGCGGGTGTCGAATGTCTCCTGAGTGACGGTGTCGTCGTCTTCGATCGTCGTGAGTCGGGACGCCGGGACCAGCTTGCGTTCGCGCGCCAGCGCTTCGCACTGCTGCCGTCCGACGAGTTCCTCCATGCGAACGACCGCCAAGACAATTCGCGACCGAGTCGGATCGTGAGTCGCCACGAGCTCGGGTCGCGAGTGGTCGTCAATGCGCCAAGCGTGTCCCTCCGGGAGCGGCAGCGAGAGCGCGAAGCGCTTCGAATGGAAGCGCAATAGCGATTTGCCGTCTTCCGCGAACATCGCGGGCGGTGGCGAAGGCGAAGGCGGTTCGCGGGCCCCGTGGCTGGCCGGAGCGCACGACGCCAAGCACAGGGCCAAGCCAGCGGCCCACCGGAACGACATCCCGAGCCGGCCGCACCGTGGCTCCACTCCCGTCAAACGCGCGTGAGCCACTCGGAATGGGATGCGTCGCTGCCCCTCGTGATCTCGAAGAAGCGACTCTGAATCCTCTTCGTGATCGGCCCCACGGTTCCGTCGCCGACAGCCCGATCGTCGACCTCGCGCACGGGGGTGACTTCGGCGGCGGTTCCGGTGAAGAAGACCTCGTCGGCCAGCCAGAGCTGGTCGCGCGTGAGCCGTCCCTCCACGACCGGAATCCCGAGTTCACGCGCGATGACGAGAACCGAATCGCGCGTGATGCCCTCGAGAATGGAGCACGAAAGGTCGGGAGTGTGAAGGGTGCCCTTGCGAACGACGAAGATGTTCTCGCCAGAGCCTTCGCTCACGAGGCCATTCACGTCGAGCATGACGGCTTCGTCGTATCCCGCGAGCTTCGCCTCCCGCTTGGCGAGCACGCTGTTGATGTACTGGCCGCTCAGCTTGGCCTTGACCAAGCCGACGTTGATGTGGTGGCGCGCAAACGAGCTGATCTTCGTCCGAATGCCCTTGCGGAGGGCCTCGTCGCCCAAGTACGCACCCCACGCCCAGCCGGCCACGAGCGAATGAACGGGGTTGTTCGGCGCGTATATCCCCATGTCGCCCTCGCCGACATAGATGAGCGGTCGCAGGTATCCTTCCGACATCCCGTTCACGCGCAGCGTCTCGACGCACGCCTGGAGGAAGCGCTCGCGCGAGACGTTCGGCGTGATAAGGCACATCTTGCACGAGTCGAAGAGCCGATCGATATGCTCGCGGAGGCGGAACACGTGCGTCGTGCCGTCGGACCGCTTGTACGCGCGGATGCCTTCGAAGGCGCCCAGCCCGTAGTGTAGCGTGTACGCGAGGACGTGGACTTTCGCCTCGTGCCACTCCACGAACTCGCCGTCCAGCCAGATCTTCTTCAACTTGTCGATCATTGCACGAGCGACTCCATACGCGGGGCAGCGTGCGAAAGTCTAGTCCGGTAGGCCGATTCACGCCAGGAGGCCCTCATGTGTCCGCACTGCGGCTCCGACTCCCCGCTCGTCTATCGTGGTCTCGCGGCTTACTGCACCGCGTGCGGAGCGCTCCGCGCCCCCATGTCGGCTCCCTCGGTCAATCTCGCGGGGCTGCCGTCCAAGGCGGGAGGCACGTTCGCTGCCGCCCTCGGCGGGTTGGTCCTCGTGGTCGGTCTGTCCCTGGCGCTAAGCGCGGGTCTGCTATTGTGGGCGGTCTTTCACATCACGGCCGTCGCCCTCGCGCTCGCGCTCCCGATGGCGTTCGTGGCCCTTGGAGTGGGAGTGACGTTGCTGCTCTTGTCCCGATATCTCGGGCGCCGTGGAGCGCTCGCCAGGCGGGAGGCGCACGAGCAGGCGCTTATCGCATGGGCGGCTCAGCGCGGGTCGTGCACCGCGCAGGAGGCCGGGCGCGCGATTGGAATTGCAGCTGCGGAGGCTGACCGCATCTTGACGGACGTCGCCAAGAGGGAGCCGGAGCGACTTGCCTTGGACGTCGGGGACGACGGACAGGTCCGGTACAGGCCACTTCGCGTCCCTGCGGACGATCGACCAGATGGACGCTGGGGGCGCTTCGTGGCCCCCCTCGAGCTCCCCCAGCGACAGGACTCGGGAGGCGGCGTGCAGGGCGTTGGCGTGCGCATTTCAGCCGAATCGGTTCGGGTGGACGGGTTCAGTGCCGAGGTCGTCGATGGGCTCGAGGGCGGGGAGCCCGCGGAAGGCGGCTCTACGCGGGGCAAGCGGCGCGTCTGAGGCGATCGGCCACGGCGAGCCACGCGTCGTCCTGCGGGACGGCCTCAACGACGATCACGTCGATCCGGGCTTCGTCCAATTCGCGCAGCGTCGAGAACAGGTCGTGCGCGTAGGTCACCGGGTCGTGCGCGAGGCACCGGATGGAAAGCAGGTCGGACGATCGGGATGACATCGGTCCGAGCACGAGGAGCCCCGCGCGCGTGCCCTGATGGACGAGCTCGTCCGCGATGCGTTGCGCTTCGGGGCGGTCGGGCGCTATGTGAACGCGGGCGCGCGGCGCGTAGTGTCTCGCTTGCATTCCCGGCGATGGGCGCTCTTCTGCGCCGCGATAGGCTTCGTCGGCGCGTTCGATGTCCGGCACGACCGTTCGAAGGTGCGGCAGGTCGAGGGCGCCGGGCCGAAGCAGGCGCGGGCGCGTCGTTCGAGCGTCGACGACCGTGGATTCGATGCCAGCCGCGCACGGGCCAGCGTCGAGGATCACGTCTACACCTGTCCCGATCTCCCGGAGCACGTGGTCGGCCGTCGTGGGGGACAGACCCTGAAAGCGGTTCGCGCTCGGTGCCGCAATGGGTTGGCCGAGCGCTCGGAGCACCGCGCGCGCGACGGCGTGGGATGGAGCGCGGATCGCGATGGAGTCTCCCCCTCCGGAGACCGCCGGAGGAGTCCCGCGGGCGCGGTCGACCACGATCGTCAGCGGCCCCGGCCAGAAGGCGGCCGCGAGGCGGTGTGCAGTGTCGGGCCACGTTGCGGCGAGACGTTGCGCGGCGTCTTCGCCGAGCACGTGGGCGATGAGAGGGTGATTGGACGGGCGTCCCTTGGCCGCGAAGATGCG
This sequence comes from Polyangiaceae bacterium, assembly GCA_049512415.1. GTDB lineage: Bacteria > Myxococcota_A > Polyangia > Polyangiales > Polyangiaceae > Palsa-1150. The sequence continues at coordinate 15,188 of JBEKXD010000016.1, read as the reverse complement.
CGCCACCGCCGCCGGGTCGAGCGCGCACGCGGCCAGGCCGTAGACCGTCTCCGTCGGAAGGCCCACCAGGCCTCCGGCACGAAGGACTCGCGCAGCCTCGTCGACGACCTCAGCGTCGGGGGCGATGGGGTCGACGGGCAAGAGACGCGTCATCGGTTTTGGGGCGGCGAAGCGGGTTGCCGGAGCTCTCCACTAGGTCCGAAGCAGCACATACGTAGCCCCCTCGCCGCCGTCCTGAGCGTCCGCCGTCGCGAAGGCCGCCACGTGTTGGCTGACCTGGCCCTGCGAAAGCCAAGCGGTGATCTCTCCGCGCAGCACGCTCGCGCCGGAGGGCGAGTGCAAGCCCTTGCCGTGGATGATGAGGACACAGCGCTCGTGGCGAGCGCGCATCGTTGCGAGAAACGTCTCGATCTGGGCACGAGCTTCGCTGGCGCTCAGGCCATGCAGGTCGACGCGGGAGTCGATCGGCATGAGGCCGCGGCGCAGTCGGCGGAGGACGTCGAGCGGGACGTCCGAGCGCCGGCCCTCGACGCGCAGGCCGTCGTCGGTGACCTCGAAGCGGGCTTTCCCTTCGACGAGCGCACGCAGGTGCTCGTGGACGGCTTCTGCCTCCGCGGCGGCCACTTCTCGACCTCGCTGGGCGAGATTGTCGACGGAAGTCGAGCGCTCGATCGCCTGCTTCGAGACGCGCTCATAGGGTCGGGCCAGCGGACGGACCCCAGCAAACATCCGGTGCAAGAGGAGCGCTTCGTCCTCGGGACCGTCAGGCGTCGAGTTGCGGGGGCTCGCGGGCGCTTTCTTGGCCTTCTTCATCGACGAGGGGGCGGGCGGCTTGTTGCCGCCCGTGCGCTGCTCCGAGGCGCTGGACGCCTCTTCTTGTTTGGCCTTGCGCACGAGATCATCGCGCAGCGACCGGAGCGTTTCGAACGGTCCGGCGTCCTTCTTCTTGCCGGTCATCGCTTCCGCCATGGTGAGTGGTGCTGCGAGCGCATTGCGGCGAGGACGCTCCGGACGCCCGCGAGCTCGCCATCGGCATACTGCCAATCCGGGTCGCCGAGCTCTGGAAAGTCGTGTGGATTGGCGATGTCCTCGCCGGTCAGACCTCCGCGTAGCCGTCGTGCGAGCTTCAGCACTCTGTCGGCGAGCCCCGCCTCCATGCCCTCTACCAACTCCTCCATCTGCCGGCCCGAGGCTTGCGCGCTGCGCCGCACGTACGTCTCCAGAGCGCATCGAACGAGCGAGTGCGTGATCTGTCCCCCGTCCAGAAGGTCGCCGAGGCGAGACGCCGGAACCAGGGCAAGCTCGATCTCTTCCTGAGGATCGAAGCCGGTCTTGCCTGTCGGCTTGGCTCCCCGCGCCAGGAATGTGAAGCACCGATTGGACTGGATGGCTGGATTCGCATCGACGGCGACCAGGGGCTCGACGGATTCCACCTCGTACCCGGTTTCCTCTCGCAGCTCCCTGCGGGCAGCCTCCTCCGGCGACTCCCCCTCTTCGACGATCCCTCCTGGGATCTCGAGCGACATGGCCCCGATGCCGAAACGAAATTGCCACACGAGCACGGCATCTCCTCCGTCGGTGATCGCCACCACATTGCACCAGTCGCGGAAGGCGAGATTGTACGCGTCGCCTCGGGGGCGACCCGAGCCATCGACGAACTCGACCCGCGACACGTCGAAAATGCGAAACGAGCCGACGCGCTGGTCCGTCGTCGCGCGCCAGGGGACGATCTTGGGTGCAGGAACGCGAAACAGCGGGGGAGGGTCCTGCACCATCGGTAGGCTGCCCCCGTAACACGGAGGCGTGCCGCTCGCACGACCTGCGTCGTCCGCCGAGGATCGTCGCAGATGCTAGAAGTGAGCCCCCATGGAAAGGTCCGATCGCGAGTCGATTATCGCGAAGAACAGGCGCGCGCATTTCGACTACGAGCTTCTCGACCGATACGAGGCCGGGCTCGTCCTGGCCGGAAGCGAAGTCAAGTCGATGCGCGACGGGAAGGTCGACGTCACGGATGCCTACGTGGCCGTCGAGCGGGGCGAAGCGTGGCTGAAACAGCTGTTTGTGGCTCCCCTGGAACACGCCGCGGCGTTCCCGCACGAGCCTCGACGGGCGAGGAAGTTGTTGCTGCATGCGCGCCAGATCGAAGAGATCGACGCGGCGCTCTCGCGCGGCGGTCTCACCGCGGTTCCGCTGCGGGTCTACTTCAAGGACGGGCGCGTCAAGATTGAGCTCGCGGTCGCCAAAGGCAAGAAGCACTTCGACAAGCGAGCGGACATCGCCGGGCGGGACGCCGAGCGCGACGCGCGGGTGGCTCTGCGGGAGCGTGCCCGATGAGCGGTCGCGTGCGGTGGCTGCGAGGTGGGGAGGCTCTCGTGGCGCAGGTCGCGGGGGACGTCGTCACTCTGAGGTCGACGGTGCCGTCCCCCCCCGGCTCGCGCCTCGAGGGGACGCTCGACGATCCGCCAACCGTCGTGGTCCGCGTCAAGGTCCACGTGTCGCGCAAAGTGGCGGAAGGGGCGTTCGAGATTCACGCACGGCTGCTCGACGCCACCCGGGATGTGAGAGAGCGGCTCGCGCTCGAGGCCTGTGCCTCCGTGGCAGACTCGTGAGCGAGATCCCGTCGGCACGCTCCGAGGACATGGGGTCTCCGCTTCGCTTTCCATCCGAATTGCCGATTTCGGCGCGCGTGAGGGACATTGCTCGGGCGATCGACGAGCATCCGGTGGTCATCGTTTCTGGGGCGACGGGATCCGGCAAGACGACACAACTTCCCAAGATCGCCCTCGCAATGGGGCGCGGAGTCGCAAAGAGGATTGGTGTCACGCAGCCGCGGCGGATCGCTGCAACGAGCGTGGCGGCTCGCGTGGCCAGCGAGGTCGGAACGCCCGTCGGGACGGAGGTGGGCTACAAGGTCCGATTCGACGATCGAACGTCGGAGGGAACGTACGTCAAGTTCATGACCGACGGGATTCTGCTCGCTGAAATCCAAGGCGATCCGCTCCTGCGTCAGTACGACACGCTCATCATCGACGAGGCGCACGAGCGGAGCCTCACCATCGATTTTCTGCTGGGATGGGTAAAGCGCATCCTGCCGAAGCGGCCGGACCTCAAGGTCGTCGTGAGCTCGGCGACGCTCGAAACGCACCGGTTCTCCGAGTTCTTCGGTGGAGCTCCCGTTCTGGAGGTCGAGGGACGCATGTACCCGGTGGACGTGCTCTACGAGCCGCCACCGCCCGAGGCGGACCTGGCCGACGCAGTCGCCGGGGCGATCGAGAACGTCACGTCTCTCGATCCGCGCGGCGACATCCTGGCGTTTCTTCCCGGGGAGCGCGAGATTCGCGAGACCGAAGCGGTGCTGCGCACGAAGAACCTGCGCCACACGGTCGTGCAGGCGCTCTACGCCCGCCTCTCAGTGGACGAACAGAAGCAGGTGTTCGCCGCCGTGGCGGGGCGGCGTGTGATCCTGGCCACGAACGTGGCGGAGACCTCGCTGACGATCCCCGGCATCGTCTACGTCGTGGACACTGGCCTCGCCCGCCTCTCGCGCTACGACTCTCGCTCGGGCACCACGCGTCTCCAGATCGAGGGCATCTCCCAGGCGAGTGCGGACCAGCGCAAAGGCCGGTGCGGCCGCGTCCGGGACGGCATCTGCATCCGCTTGTACGACGAACCGAGCTTCGCCGCTCGACCCGCATTTACCGATCCCGAAATCAAACGCACCGGGCTCGCGGGGGTGATCTTGCGAATGAAGTCGCTCGGCCTGGGAGACGTCAAGGAGTTTCCCTTCGTGGATCCGCCGCACTCTCGCGCGATCTCCGAAGGATACAGCGTCCTCGAAGAGCTCGGCGCCCTCGGCCCCGAGCGCGAGCTCACGCCCGTCGGGGAGCGTCTGGCCCGTTTTCCAGTCGACCCTCGCGTGGGCCGGATGATTCTGGCGGGCGCGGAGCACGGCTGCCTGCGCGACGTCCTCATCGTGGCGGCGGCGCTCAGCACCCAGGACCCGAGGGAGCGTCCGCGTGCCGCGCAACCGCAGGCCGACGAACGTCACAAGCGCTTCCGCGACGAGCGCTCCGAGTTCGTAGGCCTGCTGCGTTTGTGGGAATTCGCGCGCGAAGCGGAGAGCCGAGGCACCTCGGCCCTGCGGCGCGCGTGCAAAGACAACTATATTTCGTTCCTTCGCGTCAGGGAGTGGAGCGACGTCCACCGTCAGCTCGAGGAAGTGGCGGACGAGCTCGGGCTCACGGAACCGAACGCAAAGAGACAGGCTTCGGTTCCGAGCGAAGGGACGCTGAAGACGAGCGAGCCCTTCGACGCGCTTCACATCGCCCTGCTGACGGGCCTTCTCTCGAGGATCGGCCACTACCACGCCGAGAATCGCGTCTACGTGGGGGCCAGACAAACGAGATTCTCGTTGCACCCGTCGTCCTCTCTCGCCCGGAAACCCCCCGCGTGGGTCATGGCGTTCGAACTCGTCGAGACGACTCAGCTCTTCGCCCGAATGGCGGCCAAGATCGAACCCGAATGGCTGCACGTGGCGGCGCCGCACCTGCTCAAACGCAGCTACTCCGATCCGCATTGGTCCGAGAAGTCGGCTCGCGCGTGCGTCAAGGAGCAGGCGACTCTCTTTGGCGTTCCCGTGTTCCGAGACCGCAACGTCGACTACGAGACAGTGGCTCCGACCGCCGCGTGGCAGATGTTCATCGACCACGCGCTCGTGCGCGGCGAGTATAGGTCGCGCGGGGCGTTTCAAGCGAAGAACGCCGAACTGCTCGCCGAGGTGGCGCGCTTGCGAGACAAAGCACGACGGAGCGACATGATGGCCGACGGGACCGCACTCGCAGCCGTCTTCGAGGCGCGCGTTCCGTCGCATGTGACCCACGGCAAGGCCTTCGAAGTCTGGCGCGAGGCCGCCGAGGCGCAGAACCCGAGCATCCTGCACTTGTCGATGCGGGACGTGCTGGCAGGGGATCCGGGCCTCGTGGCTTCCGACTATCCGGACAGCGTCACTCTTCGCGGCGTCGTGTGTCCCGTGGCGTATCGATTCGACCCATCGGCAGAGGACGACGGCATCACCGTCACCGTCCCGCTTCCGCTTCTATATCAGCTCGCTCCGGATGACCTATGCTGGACGATCCCGGGCTGGCATCGGGACAAGATAGCGGCGCTTCTGCACGAGTTGCCGCGCGCCTATCGCCGCGAGCTCGAGCCCGTCCAGGAGCTTTCCGCCCTGCTCGCGGACGTACTTCTGCCCTTTCAGGGGCGAATGATCCCGGCGCTTGCGAGGGCCATTGCCGAAATCCGCGAGGTCGAAATTCCAGAGGAGGCGTTCCGCCCCGACGCGGTCGCGGACTACCTGCGACTGACGTGCCGAATCGTCGGCGAAGAGGGTCGCGTCATCGCACAAGGCAAGGACCTTGAAACCCTCTGGACGGAACATCGCCCACGCGCAAGAGACGCGTGGCAGGAGGCAGCACCTGATTCCCGGTGGGAACGCAAGGGCATCACGGGGTGGGATTTTGGTGATTTGGAGCCCTTCGTGACCAGGCGTTTGGCTGGGACGGAGTTTCGTGCGTATCCCGCCATCGTGGACAGGGGGGCGTCGGTGGATCTCGTCCTCATGGAGTCGGAGTGTGCTGCCAACACGGCGGCTCGCGAGGGTGTGCGTCGACTCCTGATGCTGGCAGTGCACGGCACGCTATCGACATTCGAACCTAGGATTCCACAGGCCTTTGCACGGTCGAACGGAAACGCCCCATCGCGGACCGACAACGAGGCGTTCCGGGCGGCTGCCCTGGCGCGCATCGTGGACGACGCGTTTCGTCTCGACGACGACGCGCCGCTCCCGCGAACGAGGCTCGCGTTCGACGATGTTCTCGCCCGGGGGAGTTTGCGAGTGAGCGCGTCGTTCGAGCGCTTGGTGATGGCTATCGCCCGCGCGTCGTCCGAACTCGATGCCACCCTTCGCGCGCTGCGGAGCGCGTCGAAACACCCGACGGCCAAGAATGCCATCGCGGACATCCGCTCTCATCTCGAGTGGTTGTTCCCGGCGGACTTGCTCGGCTGGGTGCCGCTCGCTTGCCTCGACCACTACCCGCGCTACCTGCGCGCCGCCCAAGTGCGAGTGGGGCGCGCGATCGCCGATCCCAGAAAGGACTCCGAGAAGTTCACTCGGATGGCTCCGCTGTGGACCGACTTCGTCGAGCGGCAGGCGACAGCGCGTCCCCGGGGCACGGCCCACGAGCTCCGATGGGACTTCGAAGAGCTCCGAGTCGCGATCTTCGCACCCGAGCTGAAAACGGCACGGCCTGTGTCTATCGAGAAGCTGCGCGTGGAGTTGGCCGGGTTGCGGTGAGCCGTTCACCGTCTCCGAATGACCGCCAGTCCAAGTCCGATCGCCGCGATGACCCCCAGAGCCACCGCGCTCGTCCGTCCCGCAATCCCCATCGGCGCAAGCCCCCCGAGCAAGTTTCGCAGGTGAGCCCTCGGTGTCCCCATCGACGCACCCCCGCTTCCAGCGCCGAGTACCCAGTCCAATACCAGATACGCCGCCGGGCCAAGGCCTCCGAGCCGCGTCGAGGCGACGAACATCGCCCCGTACGCCATGGCGCCGACGCCCCCTGCGAACGCGCTCGTCAGGGCATCGCGAAGGACAGGCGGATCCGAGGCTCCGTGGGCCACTACGGCGATCGCCGAAGCCAGCGCCGCTCCCGACAGAGTACAAGCCAATATCGCTACGCAGGCGGTCGCCGCGGCCGCCTTCCAGGGCGCCGCGCCAAGACGCACGAGAGGCCGGATCGACCTGGCGAACGAGCCCGGCCCGACCGAACCTCGTACAAGGACGTAGGCGAGCAGCGGGAGGGCCAACATCGCGTAGGCGCCGAGCAGCGCCTCCGTCGCACCGTGCGGCCATCCGCGGAGTCGCGCGTGTCCCGCCCCAAAGAGGGCCACGGAGGCCCACGCCACGCTCCACGTCCAGGTGCGCGGCGACCGCAGCAAGCGCGCGACGGACGGGTACGCTGCGGCGATCACGGGACCTCCCAGCGGGAGCGATCGGGCCCGAGGGCGGCCTCTCTCGGGCGAACGGGCGGAGGACTCGCATCGCTCCTCTCGATTCTCAGGTCGAAGACGACGACTTGCGTGGCCGCGATCGTCCGACCAAGGGCCTCGGCCAGGGCGACAGGATTGGGTCCGTTCACGCGCAGTCCGCCCTCGTCGTATGCCATGGTCTCGACATCGGTCTCGCGTGCGAGGGCTGCGGTGAGCGCGCGGGCGTCGCTGACCGCCAGGCGAAAGCTTGCCCCAGTCGAAGACGGTCCGCGTGCGAGCGACATCAGCGGCGGACAGGGTCCTGACAGGATCCCCGCGCGGAGAAGCCAGGTGTCGTCGGCAAGCGCGTCGGCATCGCGAGCCGAACTGGTCACCAGAATCACCGCGCGGCCATCCCGGGCGAACTCACGAAGCGAGCCTCCGAGGTGACTCGCCGCGCGCGGCTCGAGACACACGGCGGGCTCCTCAATGAGAAGAACGCGTACGCTCGGAGATGCGAGCGCCTCCGCCAGGAGAACGGCGCGTCCCTCGGCAGGCCCGAGCGTGCGGGCAGGTCTCGGCGCAAGCGTCTCAATGCCGAGAGCTGCCAGACCGTCGACCGCGGATCCCCGCGCATCCCCTCTGAAGCGTTGGGCCAACATGACGATCTCGTGGACTCGAAGCGCGTCGGGCAGCACGGGGTCTAGCGGCACGAAGGCGATCCGCGAGCGTACCGACCTCTCGAGAGGATTGCCCTTCAGCACACGAATTTGGCCTTTTCGCGGGCGCTCCGCGCCGGCGAGCATGGAGAGCAAGAGCGGGCCTCCGTCCTTCGGAGCTCCCAGGATGGCGTGGATCCCCGCGTCCCAAGAAACGCTCAGGTCCGAGAGGGTCATGGGCGCTCGGCACGCGGCGACTCCTGTGAGCTCGATCAAGGCTGCGCCCGCTCCGCCGCCCGCGCAGCGTGGGCCAGGATGACGACGAGCGACACGGCTACGACCGCGGTCAATCCGGCGAGCGCCCGCGCGGTTTGCAGCCAGTCGGGCGGTGCCAAGGCCGCGGAACGAAGAGCGTCCAGAGCCGCGGGCAGGCTGGCTAGCTCGCGCCATCCGTAGGGGAGCAGGACACGCTCGGTCCAGGGGGCCGCCAGCTCCGGAGCTACGACGACGAGCACAAGCGCCAGGTACCCATGCAGCCGATTCCTCATGCCCAGGGTCGCCATCGCGACGGGACCTAGGGTCGCGCCGAACGACAGCGCATAGACGAGAGCTCCCAGACTGGCCCGTAGCACGGGCTCTGTCGCGCGCGCCGCGGCGAGCGTCCCCGCGATGGTGACGAGTGTGCCACCGACGGTACCTAAGGTGACCCAGACGACCAGCCCGCCGACGCGCCCGCGGACGTAATCGCCGATCGTGGCTCCGCGCGCGAGCACGAAGGGCAGCACGCCCGTTTCTCCGTCCCTGTACGGCGCCCGGGCCGACGCCGCTGCGGCTAGGCTGAGGCCCGCACCCCAGGTGAGTGCGTAGACCGAGACGCTCGGTACGACGACGAGCGTCGTGGCGCCATGGCGGACGAGCCAGAACGCGGAGGATGCCCCAATGGCTGCGACCACGGCGGTGAGCAGGAGCGAGAGCCGCGCGGGCAAGCCGCGAGACGCCAGCCAGAAGCCGAAGGCGAGAGTTCGCGGCCGCCGGAAGTGTCCCCCTTCGCTACCATTCATCGAGCCAAGACACCACAGGCCGCAGTCGGCCGCCAGCCCTAAGAAGCGGATCCACAGACGTGCGACACTGCGGGCATGTCTCTCCGGCAAGGGTTTCTGTCTCCCATCTCTTGGCGTCGGCGAGCCGTTCTCGTATTGGCAGTGGGTTACGCGGCGTTGGTCGCGGTTCGTGCGGAAGGTTTGACCGAGCCACGTGGATGGATCATAGGCGCGGTTGCGACGACCCTTGCAGTCTACTTTTCGGGGCGCTCCTCGCTCATGGCCTGTTGGCTCGGGACCGCCGTGGCGGTGGTCGTCGCGTCGTTCGGATCCCGCGAGGAATCCCGCGCCCTGCTCGTCTGCGGCATCGTTGGGGCCTCCGTCTGCGCGGGTGTGGCCATCGCGTGCGTGGCGCGAATCCCCGCGCCGGCTGGTGTTGTTCCGGCGACGCGTCTCTTCCCTGTCCTCGGTCTGGCTCTCATCGCCGGATCGGGGCTCAGCGCCGTGGCCGTGTGGCTCGCCCCGGTTCCCCGCCACGGAGACGCCCTGGAGTGGCTGCCCGGCCATCCGAACGAGCTGTCTGCGGCCGCCACGCTCGTGAGCCTTGCAGCGGTTGGCATCACGATCGAAGGGACTCGGATTCGGAGGTCGCTCGAGAGCGGGATGGAAGACCGGGCCCGGGCCATGCGCGCTCTGGGAATCCTCACGCTGCTGGCGGTGGGCGTCTGTGGCCTGGTAGCCAACATAGCGCCGGCCAGGCTTGGGCGGCTGGCGGTCGCGGCAGTTGGAGCCGTTGTTGGCACGGCTGCGCTAACAACCGACGCGGTTCGCGTCGCGCAAGTCGCGCGCCGGGCCCTGGCCCTTGGCGTCGTGGGGGGGAGTCTTGCGCTGTTCGGGGCGTCGGTGGCCGCCGGGCGCGGCGCCGACGCGCCCCTGGTCGTGCTCCTCACGGCCGCGGTGACGCTTGTCGTGGGAGCGGGCATCTCCCGGGTCGAGCGCCTTCTTCGTCCTGAGCGTGGCCGGTGGCTCGACGCCTGTCTTCGCGCCGGCACGGATGCAACGTGGGCCGATGCAGAGGACGCCGTCCGGGACATTCTCATGGCTCTTCGCGTCCCCGGGGGCTCTGCGTCGTCCTCGCCGCGCCTATGGACCTTCCAACCTCCAGAATCGGTGACCGTGGATGCGGCGGGTTACGTTCATCGCCGCGTGGCGCAGCCGCCCGAGGGCATCGCTGCCCTCGCGAATGCGGAGCCCGAAAGGACCGTGAGCGCCCGCGTGCTCCGAGGTCTTGAGGTGCGCCGTCCAGAGCTGAGGACCGCGTCGAAATGGATGACGGACGAAGGAGCTCTGGTCGCGACGGCCATCGAGTACGGCGGCGAGGTCGACGGCGTGCTCGTACTACCCGAGGCGCCGCGCGGCGGGCAGTTCACGCTGGAGGAGGCGAGGGCTCTTCGGCGGGTCGCCGACCGGCTCGCGGCGGCCTGTCGCGTCCGAGCGACTCTCGCCCGCACGCTCTCGCGGGCAGAGGATGCCCGACGCCGGTGTGAGCGCGCCGAGCGCATCGCGGACCGAGCGCTGCGCGATGCCAGGGTTGCGCTCGAGCGCAATGCTCTCGCCACCAGGCGCCTTGCGGTCGGGGCGGTGGCCGGCGGGTATTCAGCGGCGTCTCGATTGGCGCTCGAAGCGATCGAGCGTGGACTGGCGTCCGGGAGCCCCATCGCGCTCGTCGTTCCCAGCGGAGTCGATTCGCTCGCAACCATCGCGCGTGCCCACCTTTCGGGACCGCGACGAGACAGTGGGCTCGCGATCGTGGATTGCACCAGCGCTCGCGAGCACGACGTGGCGCGCTGGAAGGATCCGCGCGTGTCGCCGCTGGCGCTCGCGGACGGCGGTCTTCTCGTGCTCCTCGACGTAGGAGCATTGCCGGCGGATGTTCAGCGGGTCGTGGCCAACGCCGTCGCACACCGGCGGGCGCCTTGGGACGATTCGGAGTCTCTCGACGCTCAGGTCGTCATTACAGCAGTCGTCAGTCCCGAATCTCTCGTCGCCAGGGGCCGGCTCGACCCGACACTCGCGGCCATCTTCGCCGCTGCACCCGTCGAGTCCGTCGCCCTGCCCCGTTTGCGCGAGCGACCGGAGGATCTGCGAAATATCCTCACGGAGCAACTCGCGCGAGAGGGTCTGCGCGCGCTGGGTCGCCCAGTCGGGATCGAGCGTGCGGCCCTGAGCCGCCTCGTCGACTACGATTTTCCTGGCGAAGACGCGGAATTGACCGGCATCGTCCGACGTCTCGTAGCCCGATGCGAGGGCGACGTCGTACGCGACGCGGACGTCGACGCGGTGCATCCCGGCGCTGCGAACACCCTGACAAGCGCTCCGTAGGCGCGGGGGGCGTGTGGATTCGAGACAGATACCCTTGTGTCGCGAGTTTCGACCGTGTTACTCGTCTTGCGCTGCATCGCCGCGATCCGAGGAGCTAATCTGATCATGCAGACGTTTGGCACGCATGCGTTGCGCACGCTGGGTCTCGCCACCATTATCTCGTTCGGCTCGGTCGTCGGGTGTGGTGGCGACGAAAATCCATACAAGCCTCAGGCCGCGTGGTCGGGCCGCCCCGCGATGCTGCCCTCGCCGCCGACCCTTCCGTCGACGCCCATCAAACAGGGCGACGCATACACCGTATACGGTGCCGTGCACCAACTTCGTAGCTTGATTCACTCGAAAGAGGTGACGACGCAGCCCATCTCATTGGTCGGCTATGTCGTGAAGTCGAACATCCCTGACGCTCCGGATTGCGCGATCCACAAAACCGGCAAAAAGGATCCTGACAACTGCGCGCCGGAGATTCCCAGTTTCTGGATTGCGGACAACAAAGGCAGCGTCAACGGACCGAAGATTCGGGTTGTCGGGTGGGCCAGGAATTTTGCAGTTGTGTACGACGCGATGGTTGCGTATCAGAAGCTCAAAGACGGCGAGAAGCCCAAGGACCCGATCATGGACGACATGCTGAACGTCCAGGTGCCGTTTCCGCTTCCTGCGGTCGGGGCCAAGGTCAGGGTAACGGGGCCGTACAACATCTCACGTACGGTGGTTTCCGATATGGTGAGCGAGCCGTCCGGTGGGGTGATCGCCATGACGACGGTCGATCAGCTCGAGCCCGCGCCGGAGCCCGCCAAGTTCCACAAACCGGTTCCGATCCCTGGGGGCTGAGATCCCAAAGAGGGATCTCGAGGGGATCGGCCGAAAGACGCCGGTCTTCTAAGGATAGGCACGGACATTGCTTCGGAATTGGAGGCTCAGTTCACGATGGCTGGCTGACGATTGCCCGACCGAAGGAATGGTGTGGCCATGGTGCCCGACGACCCAAAACGATCGCCGTCGCGCGGGCCGGAGTTGGGTTCTCCACCGCGCGTTCGCGCCACGATTCAGCGTGCTGAGGCGGGTGCGTCGCGGTCGATACCCTCGACGCTTCCGCCTCCTCTGTTCGTGAGCGAGGTGCACGTTCAGGGCCTCGAGTGGTGGCTGGATTCGCATGTCGAATTTGCGTCGGAACTGCTCTGTTTGCGTCAGATGTTAGATGGGGCGCCAGAGAGTGGCGAAGCCGACCGGTCAGTGCGGCGGATGGCGACCGTCTTGGAGCAAGCCCGCGACGCTCTCTACGAGCTCTATTGTGACGCTCCGGACCCACGCCTTGCCGAGCTCCTGCGACCGGCCAGAGAGCTCGAGCAGCACGTGCGTGCGAGCTACGCGTGGTGCTCTCTGACGCTCGATGCGATAAGCGCGTACACGGACCTTATGCGCGAACGAACCGAGGTCCATCGCGACGCCATCGCGCGAGTGTTCCAGCAACTCGCCCCGGGCCCCATGCCCGCCATGGCCCCCGTCCTTTCGGCTATACGGAGCCTGAACATCAACTTTTGCAGCCCGATCGAGCCCCTACGCAATCTCGAGCGAGATCTCGAGGTGCTCTATAGTTCCCTCGTTGAGCTGAGCGTTCTCATCGACGCCTGGGAAGCTCCGTCCGTCAGCTCTCGCTGAGGACGCGGACGGCGCCGAGGACGGCAGCAGCCACCGTCTCCGTCCGCAGCGCGAGCCGGCCGAGGGATGCGACCATCCACCCGCGAGCCCTCGCCTCGTCCACCTCGCGTTCTTCGAGTCCGCCCTCGGGACCGCACGCGAACGCCAGAGGACCTCCGCCGTAGAGCGCTTCCTCCAGCGCAGGACCCAGCGGTTGCGACGCTCTCTCCCAAAGGCAGAACCCGAGTCCCTCCGGGGCCGACGCCCGATCCAGTGCATCGCTCCACACGCAGGGCGCGTCGACGCAGGGGACATCGCTGCGCCCCGACTGGCGCGCGGCCTCCTTCGCGATGCGGCCCCAGCGAGCTTGGCGTTCGTGGGCGCGATGTGGGTTCAGCCTCACGATGCTCCGGTGTGTCGAGGCCACGATGATGCGCGTGACCCCGAGCTCGGTGGCGTCTCTCACGACGGCATCGCACTTGTCGCCTTTGGCGAGTCCCTGGACCCATGTGAGCTCGCGCATGGCCTGGCACGCCCCGTCGCGCAGCTCGCCAGCACGGACGGTGACGACGTCGGGCTCCGCCCAGATGACCTCCACATCGGCTTCGCGCCGTGTCGTCGGATCGAACGCCACGAGCGCATCGCCTGCCCGCAGACGGAGCACCCGCGCGAGATACCGTGCGAGCGCGCCAGTCAGGCGCAGTTCTCCAGCCACGAGGCCGGAGATCGGCGCACGCAACCTACCCACGCAACGCGACGGCGAGCCAGTCGCCCTTCCGCCGCACCTCATGTTCGGCGAGAGCGCCATACGCATGGCGTACACTCTCAATTTGGCCAGCGGAGACTTCGGGAGCGAGAATCCCGCTGAGAACGAGGAGACCACCGGGCGCCAGGCGTGCGACGAGGGGGGGGGCCAGTTGCACGAGGGTGGCGGCCTCGATATTGGCGACGATCGCCGGGTAAAGCTCGGCGAGATCGTGGACCGGAGTGGTGTCGACTTCGACGCGCTCCGCCATGCCATTTCGTGCGGCGTTTTCGCGCGTCACGGCGACGGCCTCCGGGTCGATGTCCACGGCGCGAACACGGGCGGCGCCACGAACGAGCGCGACGAGTCCGAGGATGCCGCTCCCACAGCCCACGTCGAGGACGCTCTTCATACGATAGAGCTCGAAGAACTCCGTCAACAAAGCGGCGGTCAAGCTTGTCGTCTCGTGGAGCCCGGTTCCAAATGCGCGGCCAGGCTCGAGCAACAGAACATGCTCTCCCGGCTCCGGGTGGTAGCTGCGCCACGGAGGGCGAACGACGAGGCCGCCCCCGAGGGAAAACGGCTCGAAGTGCTTCTTCCACTCGTCGCGCCACCCATCGCCAACCACTTCGGTCACGCGCGGGGACCACGTGGCCGGTAGCTCGCTTAGAGTCCCTCTGGCGTCCCCGTCGTTGTCGAACGACGCGACGAGCGTGACCTTCCCGTCGCGTCCGCGAACGAGGGTCGTTGCGTCGCGTTGCTCGACCCCGGTGGCTCCGAGCTCGAAGAGAAGGGCTCCAGCGTCTTCCGCCTCGTCAGGGTTCACGTCGACGGAAACGAACGGGAATCGCGGCGGAGTGGCCTCGCTCAAGGGATCGGAGTCGGCGGACATCGGGTTCGAGGGCTGCGTGGAATCTTGCGGGGACGGGCGCAACGGGGGGCGTCCGCCGGTCGACAGGACGGCGTGAGAGTTCGAGCGATCTTCCAATCCATAGTCGTCCTGGTGGGTTTGGTCGATGCTTCCCGACCCGGTCACGCCTCGGAACCCGGCGTCGATACGGATCACATCGACGCCGCCGACGACGGCGGTCCACGCAGCCTGGGAATCTTGGCCAACGGCGTCGCGACAGCACTGGGATTGGTGGCCATCGAACTCGACACTGCCGTTTCCACTCACGTCGCCCTCAGCGTGCAATTCGATGCCGCCATGGGTGATGATCAGACTGTCTACGGGGCGGCCGTGGGCGCGGTCTTGTTTCCACTTCGGTTCGCTTTTCGTGGACTCTACATTCATCCTCGCGTCGAACTCTCCGGTGACACCGACCCGGCGACGCCGGCGGTCGTGTCGCCGGCCGTGACCCTGGGCTACGAATGGGTGTGCCCCGCTGGCTGCACGCTGCGCGTGGGCGGGGGCGGAGCGTACGGGGTCGCACTGTCAGACGGGGCTGGGGGCGCGCTATCGCCGCTCGTCGGCATCCGTCCAGTCCTCGACGTGGGCGTCGGCTGGCTCTTCTAAGAGAAGGCCGGTGTCTTTCGGCCGATCCCTTCGCGATCCCGGCGTCGAGCGTGCTCGCGTACGGGAAGTCTGAGCATCCTACACATCTCGCTTTCCATTTGTGGCCGGTTCGCGTAAGGCTGGTCGATGGTTGAAGCGGTCCGGTTGTCCGAGTTGTCCAAGGAGATGTCGGCTGCCCAGTTCGG
>JBEKXD010000015.1:0-75927 GCA_049512415.1 Polyangiaceae bacterium | reverse complement strand
CGGACGGGATTCGAACCCGCTGGATTGCTCCGTGAGGTTTCTGCTTCTGTAGTCGCTCTACATCGCTTCCTCCTCACCCAGGCTTTTCCTGGCGCACCGAAGGGATCGGCCGAAAGACGCCGTCCTTCTAGAAGGGGATGTCGTCGTCGCCCGCTCCATCCGGGCCAACCGGGTCCACGCCGCCGGGAACCGACGCGACCGGGGCGCCTTCGTCCCCGTACTCACTGAACACCGGCGCTCCGGAATCGCGGGGTGCCGCTGGCGCTCCACGCACGGGGCCGTCCGTGCGCGCCACTTGGCCTTCGGTCCGGCCACGTCCGCTCGAAGGCAGAACGACGTTCACCGCAATGATGTCGGTCGAGTACCGCTTCTCGCCATTGCGCTCATAACTCGAGGTCTGAAGGCGCCCTTCCACGAACAGGAGATCGCCCTTGCGCAGGAACTTGGCCAGGGCCTCGCCGCGCCGCCCCCAAATGGTCACCCGGTGCCACTCGGTTCGCTCCTGCTTCTGATTGCCCTTGTCGAGATACGTTTCGGTCGTCGCCAGCCGGAGCTTGAGCACGGCCTGCCCGCCTTGAGTCACCTTGAGCTCAGGGTCTGCACCCAGATTTCCAAGCAGCATCACGCGGTTCAACCCTTCAGCCATTGGCAATTGCTCCTTGTCGGACGGGCGAGCGTTCGCTTTACGCCCGGACGGCTTTCGGCGCCAGTGCCAGGACGAGCGAAGCCGGCTACCTTGTTGCACGCTTGCTTGCGCGCTACGCGCCAAGAGCCCCATGAGCCTAGACGACCACCGAAAGCGCATCGACGACATCGACGACCGGATCCTCGACCTGCTCGACCAGCGCGCGCGGGTGGTCGGCGATATTGCCCGGGCCAAGCAAGAGGCGAACCTGCCGACGTACGACCCGGAGAGGGAGAGGCAGGTGCTCGATCGACTCGCCGCCCGCGAGGGGCCATTTCCGAAGGAAGCCATTCGGGCCGTTTATCGCGAGATCATGAGCGCGAGCCTCGCGCTCGAGGAGCCGGTCAAGGTCGCTTTCCTCGGCCCGGAAGGAACCTTTTCCCATGCGGCCGCCCGCGCGCTTTTCGGGCTCGCCGCGCGCTACTGCGAGGCCACGACGTTCGAGGGCGTGTTCGACGCCGTGTCGCGGCGCGAGGCAACGCATGGCGTGGTACCCGTGGAAAACTCCACGGAGGGCTCGTCGAATATGGCCCTCGATGCCCTCATCTACGGCAGCCTGCTCATTCGAGGGGAATACGAGCTCGAGGTCTCGCAATGCTTGCTGACGCGCGTGTCGAGTCTCGCGTCGATCGAGCGCGTGTACTCCCATCCTCAGCCGCTCGGACAATGTCGCGTCTGGCTCGCGAAGAATCTCGCCGCGGCGCAGCTCGTGCAGGTGCCCTCGACGATCCTGGCCGTCCGCGAGGCTCTCGCCGACGCCCGAGGAGCGGCCGTGGCCGGGAAGCTTGCCGCCGATCTCTACGGACTTGCCATCCTGCGAGAGCGCATTCAGGACCGCATCGACAATGTCACGCGCTTCGTCATTGTCTCTCACGAAGATGCGCCCCGCACGGGCGACGACAAGACGACGGTCGCGTTTGGCTTGACGGACGGGCACGGCCGAGGGGCGCTCATGCGTTCGCTCGCGGTGCTCGACGCCGAGGGCGTGAACATGTCGCGGATCGAGTCACGCCCCAGCCGCGAGAAGCCGTGGGACTACGTATTTCTCGTCGATATCGAGGGGCACCGGGAGGATGCTCCCATCGCGCGGGCACTGCGGCGGCTCCGCGAACACTGCACGTTCGTTCGACACTTGGGAAGCTACGCGAGGGCGCGAAGGACCTAAGGGGAGCAGGCGGCTTGACAGGCCGGGGGGCTCGCCCTCGCGGCGACGGGAGCAATGGGATGGACTCGGGTGGAACACTCGTCATCGGCGCCGGGATCACTGGGCTCGCTACCGCGGCAGAACTCTCGTCGCGCGGCGACGACGACTACCTCGTCTTGGAGGCGAGCTCGGAGGTCGGGGGCTACTGCAAGACCGTCAAGACCGACGGATTCGTGTGGGACTACTCGGGGCACTTTTTCCACTTCAAACACCCGGAAATCGAAGCGTGGCTGCGAGAGCGGATGGTCGGGCAGGAGATCGTCTCCGTCGAGAAGAAGTCGTTTATCGCCTACGGCGGACAGCGGATCGATTTCCCGTTTCAGAAGAACATCCACCAGCTGCCGAAGGACGAGTTCATCGACTGTCTCCACGACCTCTACTTCGCTTGGCTCGCTCGCTCGAGCGAAGCCGCTCGAGGCGGAGCCGCGCACGAGGAGAATTTTCGCGACATGCTCTATGCCCGCTTGGGCAGGAGCATCTGCGAGAAATTCCTCGTGCCCTACAACGAGAAACTCTACGCCTGCGACCTCGGTACTCTCGACAAGGACGCGATGGGACGATTCTTCCCGCACGCCGACCTGACCGACATCGTGCGG
Source organism: Polyangiaceae bacterium (assembly GCA_049512415.1). Taxonomy (GTDB): domain Bacteria; phylum Myxococcota_A; class Polyangia; order Polyangiales; family Polyangiaceae; genus Palsa-1150. Next base: position 73,442 of record JBEKXD010000015.1, on the reverse strand, counting down.
AACATGAAGCACTCCGACAACGAGAGCTACAACGCCACGTTCACGTACCCGACCGGAGGCGCCATCGAATACGTCAACGCCCTGCTTCGCGCAGTCCGAACGGACCGCATCGCCCTCGGCGAGGCGCTCGTCGGGGTCGACATCGACCGAAAAATCGCGAGGACCAATCGCAGGGAGATCCGATTCGAGCGGATGGTGTCGAGCGGCCCGTTCGACAAGTTCGCGCGCCTCTGCGCGCTCGACCACGACCCCACTGTGTGGGCGTGCAACAAGGTCCTCGTCTTCAATCTCGGCTTCGACTCCAAGGGTCCGAGGGGCGTGCACTGGACGTACTATCCGTCGAGGGACACCGTCTTTTATCGGGTCGGCTGGTACGACAACATCCTCGACACCGATCGAATGAGCCTGTACGTGGAGATCGGGTTCCCCAAGGACGCGCCCGTCGACATCGCGGCCATGCGCGGCCGCGTCCTCGAGGGGCTGCGCAAGGAGGGCGTCCTCACGACGCAGCGACTCGTCGCGGAGCACTCCATCGTGCTCGACCCGGGGTATGTCCACATCACGAAACGCTCTCTCGCGGAGCACGCCAGACTGTCGGCGGCTCTGAGGGAGCGCGGCATCTGGTCGATTGGGCGCTACGGAGGTTGGACATACTGCTCCATCGAAGACAATATCGTGGAGGCGCGAGCCGTCGTCTCCTCCTTTTTCAGCGGGAAATAGGCGTGCCGCCCTTGCCTTGTCACTTGCCTGTTCAACATCGGTCACGTTTTGTAGTAGGTGAGCCGCCGTGACCGCATCCGAACACCACGACGGCTCCAGCCAGCCCGGGCATCCCCAGGTCTCGATCGTCATCCCGATTTACAACGAGCAGGCCATCCTGCACGCAGCGATCGTCGACCTTCGCGAGCGCCTCAAGCCGCTCCCGTGGACGTACGAAATCATCCTCGCGGAAAACGGGTCCAAGGATCGGACGGTACAGATCGGCCAGGAGCTGTCGGCGAAGTACTCCGACCCGGCAGACGGCAAGGTCACGATTCTCAGCCTCGGGGAGCCGAACTACGGCAAGGCGCTCAAGCAGGGCATCCTGCTCGCGTGCGGCGACATCGTCATCTGCGACGAGATCGACCTATGCGATGCCGATTTCCATCGACGCGCCATCGAAATTCTCGAGACCGGCGCTGCGGACCTCGTCATCGGCAGCAAACTCGTTCAGGGCGCTGCGGACGACCGCCCCCTGCTTCGACACGCCGCGAGCCTCGCGTACTCCGGCCTTCTGAAGGTGCTCCTCGGCTTCCGCGGGACCGACACGCACGGACTGAAGGCGTTCCGCCGAGTTGTCCTCTTGGACACCGTGCGCGCGTGCCTAGTGGATCGGGACGTATTCGCGAGCGAATTCGTCATTCGGGCAGACCGTTCGGGGATCGCCATCCGCGAGATCCCGGTGCAAGTCATCGAGAAGCGCCCTCCGAGCATCAATCTGTTCAAGCGAGTCCCCAACGTGCTTCGGAGCCTCGCCAGGCTGACGTGGTCGATCCGCGTCCGCGGGTAGAAGCGGCCGGGGCATGCGTTTCGGTCGCGTGCTAGGACGTTATAATCGCGTGCCATGCGGATCCTTTATGGCGTCGTAGGGGAGGGCATGGGGCACGCCACGCGGAGCAAAGTGGTGTGCGAACACCTCGTGGCGAGCGGTCACGACGTCAAGATTGTCGTCAGCGGCCGCGCCCACGCGTTCCTGGCGAAAGCGTTCCCTGATGTCGTCGAGATCCGAGGCCTGTCGATCCGCTACGTCGACAATCGCTTGGATCGCAATGGGACGCTCGCCCGAAACGTGCTGGCCGCTCCCTCCATGATCGCCGCCAACATCGGCGCCTACTTCGACAAGGTCGCGCCCTTTCGCCCCGAGCTCGTCATCAGCGACTTCGACTCGTTCGCGTATCTCTATGCGAAACGTCACCGACTGCCCATATTCTCGATCGACAATCAACAGATCATCAGCCGCTGCAAGCTTGGCAAGTTTGCCAAAACGGGTGTTCAAGTCGACTACGAGATGACCAAGGCTTTCGTTCGGGCGAAGCTTCCCTCCTGCGACTACTACGTCATCACTTCTTTCTTTTTCCCTCCCATTCGCAGGCGTTTCCACGAGAACACGACCGTCGTTCCGCCGATCGTCCGTCCTTCCATAGTCGATGCCAAGTCGCGCTCCCACCTCGGAGCTCACGTGCTCGTCTACCAGACGTCGAGCAGCGACGAACACCTTCTCGACAGGCTGGAGGCCGTCCGGGACCAGCACTTCCTAGTCTACGGCCGCTCCTCCGACGTCCCTCGCAAGAACTGCGAATTGCGCGCGTTCAGCGAAGAGGCCTTCGTGCGCGATCTGGCTGCGGCTCGCGCGGTCGTGTGCAATGGCGGGCTGTCGCTCATTGGCGAAGCGGTATACCTCGGCAAGCCGATCATGAGCATTCCCGTGCACAACCAGTTCGAACAGGTGGCCAATGCACGATACGTCGAAGAGCTCGAGTACGGACTCGCCGCCGACAGCATCGATGCCGATCTCCTCCGCTTGTTCTTGCGCGAAGCGCCCAAGTACGCTTCCCGCGTCGCGCTCCACCGTCAGGATGGCAATCGGGAACTCTTCGACACCGTGGACGACATTGTCGACCGCTTCAAGCGCAGACCGGGGCGCAAGCGGTCAGAACGCACCAAGGCGTGATACGGCCCGCGAGCATCGCGGGGGGCAGATCTCTTCCGTGACTCGCGGGGCCAGCTCTTATCTCGGAAGCGCAGGTTCCGCGTGCTTCAACTGGAGGAGCGTCCTCCAGGCGACACGCAGGACGGCGTCGTCCGCGCGCTCGGGATCGGCGGGAAGCTTCGCCTCCCTGGAGGCCACGTCCGCTGGCTGGACGCCCGTCCCCGCGTCGAGGACGATGACGTCGCTCGAAACAGGCCGGGGCTGGTCATGCGAGGGCTCGCCCGCCAGATGCCCCTCGAGGCCTTCCTCGCGAACCCACGCGACGCCGTTCGGAACGGGGGTCTCCACCCGGACGTCGGGGTGCACTCCTTCGGCCTGTATCGCTCGACCGGTCGGCGAATAATAGCGGGCCACGGTGAGCCTCATGCCCGCACCGTTGGGCAGCGCGATGACGGCCTGCACGCTCCCTTTTCCGAACGTGGTCTCGCCGACGACGGTCGCCCGATGGTTGTCTTGCAGGGCCGCGGCCACGAGCTCAGCAGCGCTGGCCGTGTACTTGTCCACGATGACGACGCACGGGATCGACACGAACGCGCCCCCCGGACGCGCCTCGATCGTGTCGACGACCTGTCCCCGATGGCGCGTCGTGTAGAGGATGCCGCTCGCAAGGAACTCGTCCGCGACGTCGGCGGCTTGGTCCACCAGGCCGCCTGGGTTCCCTCGCAGGTCCAGCACGACGCCCCCGAGGGTCCCACCGGCACGCTTGCGCAGCTCGGACGCGGCCGCAAGGAGCTCATCGTGCGTGGCATCCTGAAACTGCTTTACTCGAACGTAGGCGATCCGCCGCTTGAAGAGCGTCGACGCCACACTCGGAACGTGGATCACCTCGCGAACGAGGTCATAGGCGAGCACGGCTTCCGCGGGCGGCCTCCGCACGCCGACGGTCACATGCGTGCCGGGCGCACCCCGCAAGTGCTTCACGAGCTTGTCGAGCGGCTCGATCGTCGGGTCCCGCCTGTCCACGGTCACGAGGATGTCTCCGGCGCGCAGGCCGGCCCGCTCGGCAGGGGAGCCTTCGATCGGCGCCATCACGACGAGCAGGCCCCCGCGCACGTCCACTTCGACGCCGATGCCGCCGAACTGCCCTTCGGTGTCGCTGTCGAACGCCTGGAATTCTGCAGGATCCATGTAGCTCGAGTGCGGGTCGAGCTCGGCGACCATGCCCCGCACGGCACCCTCCAGAAGCTTCCGGCGGTCGACTGGGTCGACGTACTCGTTTTCGATGGCGACGAGAGCGTGCCCGAGCAGATCCAGGACCCCATACGGCGTGTCGCCGCGCGCCGTCGCGGCCCGACCCCCGAGAAACGTCACGCACGCGCCCCCCGCAAACGCAGCGAACGAGCAGACCAGCAGATGGACCGGATGGAGAGCGAAACGTGCCATGACAGACACGAACCTACTCCGCTTCGGTCCTTGCGTCGCTGCACCGAACGCACCGGCGAACGGGAAGAAAAGGGGGAGGAACGTCACGATATGCACCGACGAGGCGAGGCTCTGCTTGATCCGCGCCGGAATGCGACCGACAATCGCAAGCGCGTAGGAAATCGTCCGCGCCGTTCTCAAACACTTGGAACGCAGCACCCTGTTGATCCCATAGGAGGTTCCCCTTGGCGACGAGTGACAAGGAGTCGATCCCGAATTTGTCGGTTTCCAAGACCGACAAGCGCAAGCAGAGTTTGTACTTTCCCGAGTCGATGCTGCAGGAGATCAAGGAGGAGGCGGCACGCCTCGATCGCTCGCTCTCGTGGGTGGTTCAGCGAGCGTGGAAGATTTCCCGTGTCGAGATCAAGAAGCTTCCCAGCGTCAACGAGGTCGACGGCACGGAGGAAGAGGAGGCGACCTGAGGCGAGGGCACGAAGGCGCGGCGTCCATCCGTCGCGGACGGAGGCTCAGTTGCACGCTGGCCCTGGCTGGCGTGTTCTGGGGGGTTGGCTGTGCGCGCTCCCACGCGGACGCGCAGCGAATGACGCCGACGCCCGCGGGTACGACCGCGGCAGAACCCGGTTCAGCCGCGGCGTCCGCGACCGGACTGACCGACGCCTCGACCGTTGGCCCCACGGCGCAGGTGGATCCGCTCGCTATCGGGACGCCGCGCCGGGCTCGAAGCATTGGGCACACGTCCTACGTGCTGAAGGTCACGCTCGATAACGGATCCGTGGGGGCATTCAAGCCGAAGTCCAAGAAGCCGCTTGGGGACCGCCGCTACAAGGGCGAGATCGCCGCCTTTAGACTTGCAAGGGCCCTGGGCGTCGAGAACGTACCTCGGACGGTCGGACGGACGTTTCGAGCCGCGGACGTTCGCAATGCACTGGGCTTGGAGGATAAAGCCGAGTTTGACCAAGTGGCGCGCCCCGGCCCCGAAGGTGACCTTGAGGGGGCCCTCACCCAGTGGATTGATGGCTACGAGGTCCTGCCGCTCGAAACCCCAGCGTGGCGCTCACGATGGATGCCGTGGCTCACGGACAAGGCGGTCGAAGTGGATCGGTCCGACCGCGCCATGGCGCGCGCCATCTCGACGCTCATCGCGTTCGACTGCGTCACGGCAAACTGGGATCGTTGGAGCGGCGCCAACGTCGCGCGCGACCGCACGACGGGGACGGTGCTCTACGTGGACAACGATGGCGCCTTTTACGACGAACCCCCGGCGGACGAGCTAAGCCGACAATTTGCCCTGCTGGGTCGAGTGGCGCGCTTCTCGAGGTCGTTCGTCATGAGCCTGCGCGCCCTAGACGGACCGGCGATGCATTCCGTCCTGGAGAGGGACGAGCGCGGATCCCCACTCCTCTCCGAACGCAACGCCGCCGCGGCCGAATCCCGCCGGCTGCGAGTCCTTCAGATCGTCGATGCCGCGATCGGCCGCCAAGGAGAAGACCGAGCCCTCAGCTTCGATTGACCGCCCGCATTGTAGCGCCGTCGTGTGTCGAGTCAGTCGTTCCGTACCGCCTGGGCCGTGTGTCGGACAACATGAACCCCTAGCCAACGGCTAGGTGGGGAGCGTTGACCGCGCTTTAGGCTTCCGAGTTGGCGAGTTTCAATCGCCCCCAGCATGCTCACCGAGCGGTCATTGCACCCCGGGTTCGTGGTTGTTCGGGATCCATGCGATGCCGACAATCACGTACCCGGCAGAGGGAACACATACAAAGATAACATCGACGGGCCTTTGGTCAACGCGATCAACCGAAAAACCCGGGCGCCTTGCCGCGGCGCGCCGGGGCGCTCGCGGCTCGCCAAAATCCCGCGTCCTATACCCAGCCCATCTCGCGCATGGCGACTACGACTTCGCAGAGCGGCAGCCCGACGACGTTGGTGTAACTGCCATCGATCCGCTCGATGAACGCGGCAGCCATCCCCTGGACCGCGTACGCCCCGGCTTTGTCCAGGCCTTCGCCCGATGCCGCATAATTGCGGCGCTCGCGGTCGGACACGCGGCGAAAAGTCACTCGGGTCGCCACGGTCTGGGCGCAAACGGCGGGCGCGCCCCTCGCGATTGCAGCGAGCACGAACCGTGTCCGAACCTCGTGGGTCGCGCCCGAGAGCTCGCCGATCATCTCCGCGGCCTCCTCCACACTCGCCGGTTTGCCCAGTAGGTTGCCCGCCGGGGACACGACGATCGTGTCCGCGACGAGCACGCCGGCCGCGTCACCCGCCCACTGCGTCCGCACGGCGTCGAGTTTGCCCTGCGCGATGCGCTCGAGATACGCATCCGGAGTTTCCGATCCATCGCGCCCTTCGTCTAGCGACGGCGAGCAGACGACGAACGGAAGGCCCAGGCGAGCGACGAGCTCGCGCCGCCTCGCGGACGCGCTTCCTAGGACGAGCGGAGTCTGAGGCGAGACCTTCACGACGCGGCTCATTAGCACGGGACCCGACCGGGACATGCCGTGATAACGTCCGCACTCGATGCGAATCCGCACTGGCTTGGCGCCTGTTTGTTCGATGCTGTTCGCTGCGCTCTGGCCGAGCGGCGCGCGAGCGACCGACTGCAGCGGCGTCACGAGCACCTGCATCAACGACGACACGCTCTGGCCCCATGCCGGGCCCGCACGCTTCGTCGCCGTCGGTTCGACGGAGACTGTCGCCGCGCAACAGCTCTCCTTCGGGCTCGTGACGAGCTATCTGTCAAGACCGGTCGTACTGCACTTGACGACGCCAGGCGGCGGATCGACCGCAGACCTCGACGCCGTCGAAGACCAGGTGAACGCCACGTTCGCCTGGGCCTATGGGGTCACGGAGCGCCTCGAGCTCGACTTGGTGCTTCCGCTCACTCTCGGCCAGAGCGGTCTCGGGTTGGGGGCCGTGACGGGCGGCGCCGGGCTGCGCGACACGGCGACGCGAGACATGCGCTTCGGCACGACGTTTCAGATTGTGAAAAACTACCCGGTCGAGACCGTGCTCGGATCGGGGCTTGCCGGGCTTGCCGCGAGGTTCGAGGTGAGCGCCCCGACCGGCGATGACGACCAGTTCTCCGGGGAGCGGGCCGGCGTGTTCGTGCCCAGTCTCGCGGCCGACGTCCGATACGACCGCTTCTTCGCAGGAGCGGAACTCGGCGCGCGCCTCCGGCCGACGACCGAGCTGCTCGGCGCGAGAGTCGGCACTCAAGGGGTCGCTGCCCTCGGCGTGGGAGCCGAACTCTTGCCGCGCGAGTGGCTCTCGGTCACCGCCGAGGCCTGGGCACTGCCGACATTCGCCGAACAGGCCGACGTGGTGCTGCAGGGCGCTCAGTACGTCAGCATGCCCAATGGACACTACATTACGCCTGCCGAATGGGCGCTCTCGGCGCGATCCGCACCCGTGCACGACGGAGATCTCTCGTTTCAGCTCTCGGGCGGAGGCGGAATCCCGCTCGACAGCGAATCGGCGATCACCGTACCTCGCTTCCGCTTCACGCTCGGCGTACGCTGGGCGCCGCACGCCCGCCCACAGTGACGTGCCGCGCCAGCGGGAAGGTAAGGCAACGCTGAAACGTTGTGAGCGCGCCATTGGAGGAACACCATGAATGCGATCAAGATTTGTGTTGTCGGCGCTTTCGCTCTGTCGGTCGTAGGCGCTGTTCTGATCGGCTGCGGCGGCGAACAGCCAGCCGCCAAAACGCCGGTCGCGGTGGCCCCGCCGCCACCTCCGGCGCCACAGCCGCGCCTCCCCGTGGAAGCGCCTAGCTCGCCGACGGTGAGTGCAGTTCACATCTCGGAAGAGATCACCAGGACTTGCGGAATCGCCGAGCCCGACGCCTTCTTCGCCTTCGACTCGGCCAATGTCCGGCCTGACGACAAGCGCGTTCTCGAGCAGGTTGTCACGTGTTTCTCGACGGGTCCGCTCAAGGGACGGACGCTCAGACTCGTCGGTCACGCCGATCCGCGCGGCGGAAGCGACTACAACATGACGCTCGGCCAGTCGCGGGCGGACGCCGTGGCCCACTATATCGTCGAACGCGGCCTCGACAAGTCGAAGGCCGAAAGCTCGTCGCGCGGCGCGATGGATGCCGTCGGCTCCGACGAGCCGTCATGGGCGCACGATCGTCGAGTAGACTTGCTCCTCGCCCAATGACATTGCTAGAAGTCGCTCCCGATCTCAGCGAGGCGTCCGCGCCCACCGTTCGGCTCGATCTGCTGGGACTCTTCGAGCACGCGGCGTGGCCGGTTCGCATTACGATTGGCCTGCTCATTGTGTGTTCGATGCTCGTGTGGCTGATCGCCGTGCTCAAGCTTCTTCAAGTAGGACGGTTGCGGCTCGCCGAAAGTGACTTCGAGAATCGCACGCGCCACGTTGGTTCGGCGCGAGACCTGATGGAGATCGTCGCTCGGAGCTCCGGCATCTCACCGGGGGAGCGAGTCCTCGGCCTGCTTCGCGTGCGCGGCTCCGGAGCCCGTCCGGAGCGACTTCGCGCCCTGGCGGACCGCGCCATCGTGGCTGAGGGTCAGAATGCTCGTGCCCTCATGTGGTTTCTGGCGTTCATCGCCGCGGCATCGCCGTTCATCGGCCTCTTTGGAACAGTCTACGGAATCATGGATGCGTTCGTTCGAATCGGAGCCGCGAAGACCGCCAGTCTGCCCGTCGTGGCTCCGGCGATCGGGGAAGCGCTCGTCACGACCGCGATCGGCCTGGCCACCGCCATACCGGCGGTCTTCTTTTACAACTGGATCGACCGCCGCGTCGGCGACTTCATCGAGGAGCTCGAAGCCGCCGCGCAGGAGTGGGTGGCTCTCATGTCGGAACCGGCTTCTGCAAGCCTGGAACCAACCGTGCCTCTTCGTCCTGGCGGCAGCGCGCGCGTGCGGCCCTAACTCAGCGCCGATGCGGACGTGATTGGAGGGTTCGCTCGTGGCACTTTCCGGCAGTCACCGTCGAAGCGCAGGCGCGTTTCGCGACATCAATGTCACGCCGCTCGTCGACGTGATGCTCGTGCTGCTCATCGTCTTCATGGTGACCGCACCGCTGCTCACCACCGGGCTCAAGATCGACTTGCCCGAGGTCCAAGCCGCCAATACTCCCGTCAAGGATTCCAAGCTGGTCTTGTCGGTCACCAAGGACGAGCACATTCTCTTCGGAGAAGAGGACGTGACGATGGACGTCGAGCGCGCTCTGCTCAGCAATGCCCGCGTCCAGCAAGAACACGAGCTCTTCATCCGGGCTGACAAGGACGCACGCTACGGCGTCGTCGCCCGCGCCATCGCCGCCGCCCGAGTCGCCAACGTCACGTCGCTCAACTTGCTCGTCGATCCGGAGGACATGAAACCGTGATCGCTTCCGGCGTCGGCCCCGCGTTTGGCCCCGGGGACGTGTCCCTCGCGCTGGCAGCCGCCGTGGCCGCTCAAGTCGCTCTTCTCCTGGTCTTCTCGCTCCCATCGCCCAAGCTCGTCGAGGCGGACATCTCCAACGCGAACGCGCAGCCCATCGCCGTTTCGATCACTCCCGTGCTCAAGCTCGGGAGCAAGAGCCCGACCCACGTGCCGGCCGCGTGGCGGCGCAAACAGGCCATCGTGCCGCCGCCGCACGGTGCAGTGCCCTCGCCCCAGGCGGACAAGACCGTCGAGGCCATCCCGAAGACCCGCGTTTCGGACGCGGGGGCTCCGCACCCAGTCGTGTCCGAGGTTCGGCCGACCGACGCGCCGATCCCCGCCGTTTCAGCGAACGCGCCGTCGCCTGGCCCGAGCGCCCTGCCGAACGAGGGTTCGGAGCAGGGTGCCGCCACGGGAACGGAGACCGACCCGCTCAAGGCCCGCGCGGCGGACATGTACCGAGCGACGCTCCAAGCGTGGTTCGGCGCGCAATTCGACATCCGGGGCAAGGTTCCGTTCGACAAGCTCCGGGGGCTGCACGCTCTGGCTTCGGTCACGATATCTCCGGACCGGAAGGTGGTCGCGTTCACGGTCCACAGACCGAGCGGTGACGAGGTCTTCGATGGGCAGGTGCGCGCGACCCTCTCGCGCATTCAGTCGAGCGGCGCCGAGTTGCCGGCGCCCCCGGCGATGTACCCGGAGATGCTGGGGAGTTCGCTACCCGTCGGATTCTCGTGCACCATCGCGAGCCGATGCCAATGAGACGCTCGTCGCCCGCCCCGCGGTTCCTGCTCGCCGTGATCCTCGGTTGCTGCTTTCGGGTCGCCCTCGCCGACACCTCACCGACGCAGCCCGGAGCCGCCGTACCGACGCCCGACGAGAGCCTGCTCGGCACCGTGGAGGTCAACGGATCGTCCGAATCATTGCCCCCCTTGCCGAAATTGGCGTTGGTCCCGATCTTCCCGACCGGCGCCCCGGACAGCATCGTCAACCTGGTCGTGCGCCGTGACATGGAGCTTAGCGGACAGTTCGACGTACTGCCCGACAGTCAATCGCCTCCAGGCCCATTCACGCGCACGACGCCGATCGACCTGCCGTCGTGGCGCGCCCATGGTGCCGAGTATCTGCTTCGCGTGTACGCCCAGCCGAGCGCCTCGGACCCGATGAAGACGGACCTCGTCGGCGAAGCCTATCTGACGCCAAGAACCGCGGGCGCCGCTGCGCCAGCGGCCGCAGCCCCCGCGACCTCACCCGAGGCAGACGCCTCGCCTCCCCCTCCCGCGCCGGAGGTCAAGCCATTGTTCCGCACCGCGGTGCCGACGCCGACTCGCGCGGTCCGGTCGGCATCCCACGAGCTAGTCGATCGCCTTCTCGGAGCGCTCACCGGCCAACCGGGCGGCTTTGCAAGCCGGATGACGTATGCCGAGACGGTCGGCCGTTGGCGTCGCGTGTTCGTCATCGACTCGGATGGCTTCGACTTGCACCCCATGGGCCCCGTGGATGCCACCGCGCTGTCACCCACGTTCGGGCCGAACGGCCAAGTATTTTATGCCCTCTCGACCGATTTCAGCCCGTTCCAGATCGCGTTTGGCGATCTCGCAACGCGCGTGCCCGTGGCGATCCCGGGATCCGTCATGGGCCTCGTCTTCAGCTCCGATCGCACCCGGCTCGCGGTCGTGTCCATGGTGGACGGCCGCAGTGCGCTCTGGATCGGAGATCGCGGTACGCTGTCTACCGTGGACGTTCCACCGTTCGCCAATGGTCCGGTGTTCGGTCCGCTCGGAAAGATCGCGTACGTCGCCGGGACGCCCGTGCAGCGTATTTATGTCGACGGAAAGCCGATTTCTCCGGCGGGGTTCATGGCGAGCGCCCCGGTCTTCTGCGACACACCGCAAGGGCTCCTCGTCGTCTACACGGTGGGAGTCGGAAGCGGTGCGGACATCATCGCCACCGACACCCACGGAGGAGGGCTCCGACGGTTCACGCGCCACGAGGGCGCCAACACGTACGCAGCGTGCAGTCCGGACGGGCGACTGGTGTCGTTCTTCTCGACGGGCAAACGCGGCCAAGGCGCGGGGCTCTTCATCGCTCCCATCGCTCGCCCGTGGCTCGCGAAGAAGATCTCGTCGGACGTCGGCGAGTCGCTTCGGTGGGCTCGGCCGTAGCCCGTTGGTTGTCGCGGATCTTGGAGAGATTCCCCCCCCTTCCGCTCTTACCGCTCACCCTTCGCCAGTCGCTCGATCCTCTCGAGCACGGACCGCGCACTCATCGTTCGCTTGTACACGTAGAGCGCACCCGGCACATCGTCTCCCAGCGCTTCTTCGCTAACCCGCAGATGCACGCTGACGGCGAAGAGAATCTTCTCGCGCAGTCCGCCCTGAACGAGCTCGATGCGCCGCCACACGGCCGAGCGGCTCCAGTAGCCCATGACCTCGAGAAAGACGCGCACCGGCGCCGCCTTGTCGCCGCGGCGCTCGAACACCAGGTCGGGAATGCACAGTCCGACACCGGGCAAGTCGACAATCTCCGAGGCCGCGGACACGTGCCAGTCCGTCCCGAGCCCCTCGAAGCTGCGCACGAGCGCCTGGACCTCGTCGGAAGACGATGGCACCGCGTGCACCTTTTCGGCCTCTGGCGAAGTGCCATAGCCACCCGCCATGCGGAACTCGAGCGGCGTCTTGTCTTTGCCCCAGCGGATGTCTGCGGAGAGACTCCACGCCTCGCAGTCTTCGAGGAGCGGCACAATAAGGGCGAGCTGCAAACCGTATTTGGTCACCGACTCGAACAGACTGAACGGGCCATCGATGAGGATGCGATGCCCGTCCTGCGCGCGGCAGATCGTGTGGATCAGGCGCAGGAACTTCAGGCGCTGGAAAAACGCGCGGAGCGCGTATGCGGACGCACACTGGACGTCGACCGAGACGCGCACCGCCCGGAGCAACACCGCCTGCGCCTGGGCCCGCGGGTACGCCGAGACGAGCGTCCACGCGTCCGGGGCTTCGCACGCGCGAAGCCGCTGCGCTCCGCGTAAGTCGGCGAAGAGGAGCCGCTCGATCGCTTCAGGCGTCGTCTCGCGCTCCGCCGCGACCGCCGCGATCACAGCCGTCCGATCGAAGCGCTCTCCGGCGGGCAGCGCCGATCGCAGCGCGCTGGCTCGCGTGAACACGTCCCTGCGCAAAGCGATCACATCGACGTCATCCGCGGAGTCGAATTGGCAGCGGTCCACGACGAGTTTGCTCAGTGCGTCGCGGAGTCGGCACTCGCGGGGCGCCACATCGACCGCCTTCAGTGCAGCGTCCACCTCCTCGCGCGAACGCCCGACGAGCCCTCGAACGCGCGAGATCAGTTCGGCAGCGATGTCGACGGCGCGCTGTCGCGCCCCGTCGTCGAGGGTCGATAGAACAAGCTCCTTGCCGCGACGACGCGCGTGGACGAGATCAGCGGTAAGCACTGTGCTCCCGTCGGCGTTCGCTCGTGAACGTCTCGGTCGTGCCCTCGGTCACCAGCTCGTAGAGGACCGCTCGCTTTCCCTCGCGCTTTCGGAGGATGCGCCCGAGCCGCTGGACGTGTTCTCGCACCGAACCGCTGCCCGATAGAATCACCGCCACATTCGCGTCGGGCACATCGACACCCTCGTTTAGCACCTTGGACGTCGCCACCGCGCGGTACACCCCCTCGGAGAGGCCCGACAGGATGGCGCTTCGCTCGCGCACCGGCGTCTGGTGAGTGATGACGGGAACGAGGAACCGACGCGCGATCGCATAGGCTGTCGCGTTGTCCTGCGTGAACAGGATGGCGCGGTCGCGTCGATGAGCGAAGAGCAGGTGCTCGAGGTACTCGAGCTTCGCGGCGGGCGCGAACGCCAGCTCCCGCTGACGTCGATAGGCCGCCATCGCGCGCCGTCCCTCTTCGCTCTGCGACGAGAGGATCACGAAATCTCGCCAGCCTGCGGGTGTGCTCATGCGAATGCCACAGCCCTGCACGAATTCGCGGTAGACGTTCCTCTCGGCATCATGCTCGGCTCGCTCCTCGGGCGACAGCTCGATCGAGATGCGCTCCACGTCGTACTCGGCCAAGTAGGCGCCCGAGAGCTCGACGATGTCCTTTCGATAGGCGACTGGCCCGATGAGCTCCGCGAGCTCGGCGTCCCGTCCATCGGCGCGCTCCGGCGTGGCCGTCAGACCGAGCCGGAACGGTGCGAGACACGCCCGCGCCGCCAGAGCGTATCCGGAGCTCGGCAGGTGGTGGCACTCGTCGAACACGACGAGTCCGAAGCGCGCGCCCAGGTTTTCCATGTGGATCAGGGCCGAGTCGTACGTCGTGACGGTCAAAGCTTGTACGTCGTATTCGCCGCCCCCGATGACGCCCACGGGGGCACCGAACGCTGCGACGAGAAGGTCGAACCATTGACGCACGAGATCGAGCGTGGGAGCGACGACCAAGGTACTGCGGCGCTTATGGTCGATGGCCATGAGCGCCAGATGACTCTTGCCCGAGCCCGTCGGAAGAACGACCACTCCGCGCCCTCGGCCGCGGAGCCACGCGGCGAGCGCCTCGGCCTGGTAAGGTCGCGGCTCACGCCGGGTCCGCGCTCCGTGCGCGAGCTCCGCGTAGCACCGGGCGAGGTCCTCGTAGGGCACCTTCGCGGCCACGAGCGCGCGAATGAGCTCGGCATACGAGACAGCGGGCGCGCGGTGACAACTTGTCCGCTCGTCCCAGAGGCATCCGCGCGGGAGATCGCAGCCCTCGGGCCACCCACGGACTTCGAGAGTTCCGGCCACGAATGCGACGGACACCACGCCACGATCGCTAGCACCGTTGCGCGTCGCCGGTCGACATGGGTAACGATGGACTCGGCAGCGCCCGCCCCATGACCATCGCCGTTCTGACCGAGAAACCGGCCGTCGCCCGCGACATCGCGCGCGTCCTCGGGGCGGACGTCGCCGCCCCGGGCTGCCTGCGCGGCAACGGCTACGTCGTGACGTGGGCCATCGGACACTTGGTCGTGCTCGCCGAGCCGGGCGTGCTCGATCCGGCATGGAAGACGTGGCGTCGCGAACACCTGCCGATGGTCCCACGCGCGTGGACGCTGGTCGTCGCAGAAGCGACCGCGGATCAGTTCGGACACGTTCGGCGAATCCTTGCCGACCCCGAGGTCACACGCGTCGTGTGCGCCACGGACGCCGGACGGGAGGGCGAACTCATCTTTCGCAACATCTACGAAGCCACTGGCTGCGAGAAGACCGTGTGGCGCCTGTGGATCTCGTCGCTGACGTCCGACGCCATTGCGAGAGGGTTTCGGAACCTCCGCCCAAGCGGCCAGTACGACGCCCTCGCACGCGCCGCGCGCGCCCGAAGTCGGGCCGACTGGCTGGTGGGCATGAATCTCTCGCGCGCGTACAGCCTCGCTCACGGCGACCGCTACTCCGTCGGTCGAGTGCAGACTCCGACCCTCGCCATGGTCGCCCAGCGAGAGCGCGAGATTCGCCAGTTCGTGCCCGAGGACTACGTCGAGGTGGTGGCGACGTTTCGTCCGGCGACCGAGGGGAGCGCGGAGCCCGGCGCCGGTGGCGAGCCCGTGGTCTATCCCGGCACATGGTTCACGGACGACAGACGTCGCTTGGCGAAAGACGGCGACGAGGCCGCGCGCATCGCTTCGAGAGCCCGGGGAGGCGTTGCCTCCATCGAATCGGTCACACAGCAAGCGCGGTCCATCGCGCCGCCCAGCCTCTACGACCTCACGGAACTTCAGCGCCACGCCAATCGCCTCTTTGGAATGAGTGCCGCGCGTACGCTGGACGTGGCGCAGCGACTCTACGAGGAGCGCAAGCTTTTGAGCTACCCGAGGACAGACAGCCGACATCTATCCCGTGACGTCGCGGCGACGCTGCCCGGCATCGTGGCCGCGATCGCAGCGCCGTACGGCGCGCTCGTGGCGGCGGGGTCCGGGACGCGACCCCTCGGCCCCCGCTTCGTCGACGACGCGCGCGTGACCGATCACCACGCGATCCTCCCGACCGCGACCCACCCGAGCCCTCACCTCACCGAGGACGAGCGCAGAATCTACGATCTCGTCTGCCGCCGCCTGCTTTCCGCGTGGCACGAGGACCATGTCTACGCGGTGACGAAGGTCGTGACGCGCGTGGACTCGACGGAGGTGGACCGTTTCGCAAGCACGGGAACGAGCGTGGAGTCGGTCGGATGGAAGGTCCTCGACCCCGGCAAGAGGCGCGCAGAAGCGAGCGCTCTCCCAGGCGGCCTCGCGAAGGGCGACGCGCTGGACGTCGTCGATGTCAAGGAGGTGGCAAAGCAAACGCGCCCTCCGCCTCGGTTCACGGATGCCACCCTCCTCACGGCCATGGAGACCGCGGGGAGATCCCTGCCGGAAAAGGAGCTCGCCGACGCGATGCGCGAGCACGGCCTCGGAACTCCGGCGACCCGAGCTGCCATTCTGGAAGTGCTGATTGAACGCGAGTATGTGGTGCGCGACGGTGCCTCGCTCGGAGCCACCGACAAGGGCATGGCGCTCGTCGCCCTTGTCCATCCGGACGTCAAGACTCCGGCCATGACCGGCCAATGGGAGGCGCGGCTCGCGGAGATCGAACGGGGGCCTGGAGATTTCGAGGCGTTCATGAACGGCATCGTGGAGTACGTGGCGAACGTCGTGGCCACGGTCGGAAGCAAGGCCGACGAGAGAGGGAGCACCGACGGCTCGCCTTCTGACCTGGCATTTCCGGCCTCTCGTGGGCATTCTGAGGCCGCCGCGCCGTCGCCCAGCATGACCCCCGATCTTCAATCGCTGCTTCACGAGCGGTTTGGCTTCGCGTCATTTCGGCCGTTTCAAGAAGAGGTGTGCCAGGCGACGACGGCGGGTCGCGACGTCCTTCTGGTGATGCCGACCGGAGCGGGCAAGTCGCTCTGCTATCAGCTCCCCGGACTCGCGCGCGGAGGGACGACGCTGGTCGTCAGCCCGCTCATCGCACTGATGGAAGACCAGGTTGCGAAGCTCTGTCATCTCGGCCTCGCCGCTGCGCGCATCCACTCGGGTCGGGACCGCGAAGCTTCGCGAGCCGCGTGTCGCGCATACCTCGACGGAAGACTCGACTATCTCTTCATCGCTCCGGAACGGCTCAAAGTCCCCGGGTTTCCAGAGATGCTCGCTCGTCGGCATCCGACGCTCATCGCCATCGACGAAGCGCACTGCATCTCGCAATGGGGCCACGACTTCCGGCCGGACTACCGCATGCTTGGGGAGAGACTTCCTCTCTTGCGCCCCGCGCCCGTCATCGCGCTGACGGCAACCGCCACTCCAGACGTGCAGGACGACATCGTCTCTCAACTCCGGCTGGACAACGCGGTGCGCTTCATTCACGGATTTCGTAGGACCAACCTTGCCGTCGAGGTCGTGGAGACCAACCCGGGTGATCGAGCCGATGCCGTGTGTGCGCTTCTGGCCGATCCCGCGCGGGTCCCCGCCATCATCTATGCGCCCACGCGCCGGGAAGCGGAATCGCTCGCGCGCAGGCTGGCCGAAAACGGTCGCGCGGCGCCCTATCACGCGGGGATGCCGGCCTCCGAACGCGCCGGAACCCAGCGTGCGTTCCTCGACGGCGAAGTTCCGATCATCGTCGCGACGGTGGCCTTTGGCATGGGCATCGACAAGCCCGACGTACGCACCGTGATCCACACGGCCCTGCCGTCGACCCTCGAGGGCTTTTACCAGGAGATCGGCCGCGCGGGACGCGACGGCGCTCCGTCCCGCGCCATCCTGCTCCACTCGTTCGTCGACGCCAAGATGCTCGAGTTTTTCCACCGACGCGACTATCCGGACACGAAGGTGCTCGACCAGATTTTTGCCGAGCTCACCGCGCGTCCAGTCGACCGGGAGGCTCTCAGGGCTGCGATGGCCGTCGAACCCGCGATCTTCGACAAGGCCCTCGAGAAGTTGTGGCTTCACGGAGGCGCCGAGATCGCGCCCGACGAGACGGTGCGCCGGGGTGCCCCCGATTTTGCCAAGTCGTACGAGAAGCAGGCGGCGTATCGGCTCGACCAGATTGGCCGAATGCGCCGCTTCGCCGAGAAGACCGCGTGCCGGATGCTGCAACTCGTCAGGCACTTCGGCGACGAACGCGACGAAGGCACGCCGTGCGGGCAGTGCGATGTCTGCGCGCCCGAGAACTGCGTCGCGCAGGCTCGTCGCGAGCCGAGCCCAGCCGAAAAGCAGGTGGCCTCTCGAATCCTCGCGACTCTGACCCAACGAAACGGGATCACGGTGGGCCAGCTCCATCGAGAGCTATTCCCCGCGGGGGATGTGGATCGCCGGACCGTCGAGCACGTGCTCGGCGGTCTCGTACGCGCGCACACGGTGGCCCTAGTCGACGACTCGTTCGAGAAGGAAGGCGCCGTCGTTACGTTTCAAAGGGTCTACTTTGCAGCGCCGGATGGGGCTTCGCCGCGACGTCCCGAAGCTCCCGAGTTCCGAATGCCTATCGGCGGCTCCCCGTCGACTCGCCTTCGAGTGCGCAAGCGCGAACAGGGCAAGGGGCGCCGAACCGCGGACGGGAGCCACCCGTCTTCCAAGGATCAAGCTCTTCCCAACGGTGCTGCCGAAGCCTTGTTCCAGGCGCTCCGCGCGTGGAGACTCGCCGAGGCCAAACGCAGCGGACTCCCGGCGTTTCGCGTTCTCTCGGACCGGACACTCCTGGCCATCGCCGCGGAGAGCCCCGACGACGAAGACGCTCTTCTCCGCGTCCACGGCATTGGGCCGGCCCTCGCAAAGCGCTATG
Organism: Polyangiaceae bacterium; assembly: GCA_049512415.1. Lineage (GTDB taxonomy): Bacteria > Myxococcota_A > Polyangia > Polyangiales > Polyangiaceae > Palsa-1150. Next base: position 55,131 of record JBEKXD010000015.1, on the reverse strand, counting down.
GGAGCGCAGTCCTTGGAATCGTGGCGCGGTATCCGGGGCGGGCGACTCGAATTCCGTGATTCGGCAAGTGAGGAGGACTCACGGCCTGTGACCCAGTAGAAACCGCGAGAGAGGCGACGCGTCGACCTTTCCAGTCGACACGAGAACGTCGAGCAGTCGCTGTCCTAGCCGGGCCAGGTCCAATAGCTGCGAGATCCGTTCACGTTGAAGTTCCGCCCGCGCCCGGACCGGTTCATCGCTCGACGTTCGTCGAATCTTCTCGAGCTGGTCGAGCGCGTCCGTCAGCGCGTCAATCGCGGCAACGATCTCGCCTTTCTCGCGCTCGCCAAGGACGCGACTGACCATGCGCCATAGGTGCACCTCCGCCTCGAAGAAATCCTTGCGTTCCCCCTGAATCCACACCTTTCGAACGACCCCCCAACGCACGAGCTCCGAGAGCGTCATGCTCACCGCGCCGCTCGAGAGCTGGAGCGCCGTCCTGAGGTCCTCGGCGCTGAGAGGGTCCGACGACAAGTAGAGGACGGTCCATACGCGGCCCATGTTCCGACGAAATCCCCAGAACTGCATCGCGCGACCAATCGCTCCACTGACGAGAACCTCGGTGGGCCACAGCGTCCTCGGCTTATCGCTCGTCGTCACGACGGCCCCCGATCACCATGGGTTGTCGCCTCCTCGCTTAGCCGCGCCGCTCCACGAGTTCGCGCGCGATTCCGGCGAGCATGTCTCGCGAAGCGCTGGGCGGAAGGACGTCCAGAGCTGCCACGGCCCCTTGCGTCTCCTCGCGAGCCTCTGCGCGAACACTGTGGCACGCACCGGAGGCATGGACCGCCGCGACCACCCTGCCGGCGGCAAGAACATCGCCCCCGCGGACCGCCTCGACGTCGCGCACGAGGTCGGGCCGCTCCTCGATCGCACGGATCAGCGGCAGCGTCAGCTTGCCCTCGCTCAAATCGCCGAGGAGCGCCTTGCCCGTCAGACCCGGGTCTCCATCGTAGTCGAGCACATCGTCGATGAGCTGAAACGCGACCCCCACGCGCGCGCCGAAGTCTCCGAGAGCAGCGACCGCAGGAGCAGGGGCACCCGCGATCGTCGACCCGGCGCGCGCCGCCCACGCGAAAAGTGACGCGGTCTTGCTTCGAACGATTCGAAAGTAGACGTCCTCGCGCAGGTCGAGTTCGACCCGACCCCGGAGCTGGACCACCTCGCCATCCACTAGAATCCTCAAGGTCTGAAGCAATTCGCCCAGCACCCGGCCAGGCGCAATCGACAAAGTTCGCTCGAGCGCGTGCGTGAGCAGCAGGTCTCCCGCGAGAACGCTGACCGCGTTCCCCCATCGCATGCGCGCGGTCGCACGGCCGCGTCGCTCGGTGCCCTCGTCGACCACATCGTCGTGAAGCAGGGTTGCGAGGTGTATGAGCTCCGCGACGACGGCGGCATCGCGAGCCGCTTGCGGAATCGGACCGAAGCACGCCGCCGAGAGCAGGACCGTCAGCGGCCGGACGCGCTTGCCGCCGCCCTCGAACAAGTGTGTCGCCGCGTCCGTCGACGGGGACACACCGTCGCCCGCCAACAGCTGGAGCTCGTGGTCCACAGCGCCCATGTGCTCCCCGAGCACCGAATGAATCTCGGCGATGCGCGCGGCGGCACGGACCCCGGACCGTTCGACGGTGGCGGTATCGCTAAGCTGCGCCAGAGACGCGAATACGGATGCCGGGGTGTTCAAATTATTTTGAAACTTATCTAGGGCACCGGACGGCTCGGTCAAGTCCTGATGTGCGTTGACACGCAGACGCCGGGCGGCCATGACGTCCCAATGAGCGGCGACGTCGGAGCGAAACGCCCAGACGGGCAAACGGAGTCTGTTCGGCGGAGAGAGACCGCCGCCCAGCGAATGGGCCGCCGTGCCGGCCTCGGATTCGTCGTCGCGATCGCCCTGGCGTTCACCGCCGCTAGTGCAGACCAAATCGTCGCGGGGGCTTTCGAAGCGAGCGTACGGCCGCTTCCGAGCGGCCCACCCGGCTCCTCCGACCGACTCTGCGCCGACGGAGTGAGTCGGCTCGCGCGGGACCCCGATTCCCGCGTGCGCGACGCGCCGACGAAATCGCCGCGGGAAAGCGAGCGCGCCGTGGATGCCTCCGCGGTGGGATCGGCGTGTTCCTACTCGTCGGCTGGCCTCGACGCGTGGGCGTCGTTCTTGAGACTCGAGGAGGCCCGGAGACAACTTCCTGCCGGCAGTGACGCCGAACTAGCCACGCTGCGGCGCAACGTCTTCGCTCACCTCCCGGCCGAGTTGCGGTAGAAGGCTAATCCAATGAACCTGTCCAGCGACGCTCCCGAAGGCGAGCCGACCTTCGACGTGCTGCCGCTCGGCGCGGACGTACGCCGCGCTGTCGATGCGCTCGGCTACAAGCACCCCACGCCCGTGCAGCGCGCGGTGTTCGAACCGGCGGTACAGGGTCGCAATCTCGTCGTCCAGGCCCGAACGGGCACGGGGAAGACGGCGGCGTTCGCGCTACCGCTCGCCGATCGCATCGTCCGCCCGTCCATCAAGGCAGTCCAGGCCCTCATCTTGTGCCCCACGCGCGAGCTCGCACTGCAGGTCGCCAGGGAGGTCGAACAGCTGTCCAAGTTCCGGGGGCTGTCGGTGGTCGCCATCTACGGCGGTGCGCCCATGACGCGACAGGTGTCGGCGCTCGCGTCCGGTGCGCAGATCGTGGCGGGAACGCCTGGCCGCGTGCTGGATCACCTGCGCCAAAGAACGCTCGACCCGACGGGCATTCGCGTACTCGTTCTCGACGAGGCCGACGAGATGCTGTCGATGGGCTTCGCGCGGGAGCTCCACGCGATTCTGGAGGCGCTTCCGAAACAACGCCAGGGACTGCTGTTCAGCGCAACCGTCCCGCCTGACATCGAGCGCTTGGCCCAGAGCCAGCTCAAGGACCCGGAGTTTATCACCCTCTCGAGCGACCAAGTGGGAGCGCTCGAAGTCAATCACTATGTCTACGTGATGCAGCGCGGCGACAAGATCGCCCAACTCGTGCGCATTCTCGACGTCGAGGACCCCGAGAGCGCGCTGATATTCTGCAACACTCGAGACGAAACGCAGCGAGTGGCCGATGCGCTCAAGAACCGTGGGTTTGACGCCGACTGGCTCAACGGGGATCTGCCACAATCCGACCGAGAGCGCGTGATGCGCGCGACGCGCGAGGGGCGCCTGCGCTTCCTCGTTGCGACCGACGTGGCCGCTCGCGGGATTGACATCTCGCATCTCACGCACGTCATCAATCACGACTTCCCCGAAACCGCGGAACAGTACGTGCACCGCACGGGCCGCACGGGCCGGGCTGGACGCACCGGGACAGCGATCTCCATCGTCGGCCCGACGGATATCGGCAACCTCTACCTGCTTCGACTGACCTATCGGATTCGCCCGATTCAGAAGCAGATCCCGTCCGACGGCGAGCTCAAGACTCGCGCCGAGCTAGACGTCGTTCAGCTCTTCGTCGATGCATTCGCCAAGCGAGCGGTCCATCCCGAGGATCGCGCACTGGCCCGCAGGTTGCTCACCCACGACGATGCAGAGAGCATCATGGCGGGGCTATTGCGCGACCATCTCGGTGCGCGGGGCGGCGACCCGGTCGCGGAGGGAATGGAGGCTCGCCGGGGTCGAACCCCTCAGCCCGCGGGAGTGACCGCCGAAGCCTCTGCTGCGCGCGACGCGGACGGCCCGACCGTCTCGCGGAATGGGACGGACGCTGAGGAAGGCACACCGGGCGCTGAGAGCGGGAGCGCTCCGCTCGAGAATCCTGGACGCTCCGGCCGAAAGCCCGGCCCCGTTCTGGACTGGCATCCGCCGAAGGAGAGCGACGACGAGCAACCCATTCTGGAACCATTGAATGATTCCGTTGCGCCGCCGACCGATGAGAAAGCTCGGTCCGAACCGGACGAAGAGTCCGACGCAGACTTGCTGCAAATATTCGTCAACGTTGGACGACGCGAGCGCGTTAGGAACACGGACTTGCAGAAACTTCTTTTGGATGCGGGTATCCCGGCGATGGACGTCGGCAGAATACGCATTCGCGACCGCATGAGCTACGTCGGCATTCGCAAGGAATCCTTTGATCAGGCTGTCCGCGCTCTAGGGGGTCAGGTCATCGGGGGTAGGGCGGTGATCGCCGAACGCGCAAAAGTCCGTGGCTGAGGTCCCCTCGAGTTCGCGCGGCCTGGATCCCGGAAATCCGACTGCCGCGCATTCGCGTTGAGGGAACGGCCCCAGATGCCGTATCCTTGCATAAGCCCATGGCCATGTATTCCGCGCAATTGGCACCGCGTGTGGTGCAATCCCCGACCCCGCCGGCGCCGACGACGCTGCGTACCCTTCTCAACGGGAGACTTGCTGAGGGCCGTCGCATGTCCCTCCAAGAGGCGGTCGCGGTCCTCGCACCCGTGTGCACGGATTTGCACTCTCGGCACACGCGTGGGGAGAAGCTCTTCGTCCACCCTTCCGCGATCGCGCCCAGCGCGGACGGGATGGCCCGGGTACAGCGCAATCTCTCTATTGCGCCGACCCATGAGCGGGATCGCGTCTGCTTGGCACCGGAACAGGCGTCCTCGTTGGAGCCCGGTGACGAGTGCGCGAGCGTGTGGGCGGTCGGCGTCATGCTGTACGAGATGGTGACGGGGGAGCAGGTCGGGCCGAACATGAGGCGCCCACGGGAGGTCGATCCGACGCTGCCGGAAGTGCTCGAGTTCATTCTCGGCAACTCCATCGTCGCGGACCGCCAGAGTCGTCCTGCTGATCTCGAGGCGCTGGTCGCCGCACTGATGCAAATGACGCCTCAGCTCGGTCCCTTGGCCGGCGTGCCCATCGCCCCGCCGTCGGAACCGCCGGGCATCGACATTCGCTTCTCGATCATTCCGACCGAGCCGCCGCTGCCGCCAGCGCAGGGGGACGTCGACGTCCGCTTTTCGGTTGTTCCCTCGATTCCGCCAAAGTCGACTGCGGCCACCGCCCCGCCCTCGCTGCGCGTGGCCGGCGGGACGGCAGCTCACCACCACGTCCGACACCCCCACTCGCGCAAGCCGGCCCCGGCAAACCAGACCGCCCGACTCGCAGAGCTCAAGAAGAAACTCGAGAGCGATCCGCGTCCGAGGTACGTCGTTAGCAAGGACCGCATGGATCACGGTCCCTTCACGGCTGTCGAGCTCTTGCAACAGATCGCATCGCAGTCGTTCGGTGGCATGCACGTCCTGCGAGACGACGTCGAAGGAGTCGCGCGGCCGATCGTCGAATGGGAGGAGTTCGCGCCATTTGCGCATCAGGCGGAGCTCGTGCGCCACAAGAAGGCGGAGGAGAAAGCCGTCGTCCACGCGGCCCATGCGGACAAGAAGCGTGGCATCTTTCAGCTCTTCGTCGCTGGAGCGCTTGTGGCTTCGGCCGCGGGAGTGTTGGGGGTATGGTTCTTCTCGCGCCGAGGGACGCGGCACGAAGAGGTTGTGGTCGTCAATGACCGCGCCGATTCGGTGGATGTCGCCGGCGACATCAAAGGGGTGAAACATCATCCGCACGCTGGCGCAGGCGGGGGGGCTGGCGGCGGCGGCTACTCGGGCGGCCTGAGCTACGAAGCGATCCTGAACGGAGCAGGTGACTCGGTGGTCATGGGCCGACCCAACGCTGTCAGTGTCCCCGACCTTACGAACGGGCAGCTCGCAGCGCCACTTCGATACGCATCGTTCTTGGGTTCTTGTGGCGCGCCCGGCGACATGAAGGTGACGGTTAGGGTGGCCGTGAGAATGGGCCGTGCCGTCGGAGCTACGGTCACGACGAACCCCGCTAACTCGGCCGTCGCCGCCTGCATCGACCGCGTCGTGCGAAACCTGAATTGGGCCCAGAGTCCGAAGACCGACTTCGTGACAGTGAACTACTGATCGGTTTGTCCCCCGCCGCTTTATTCACGCTAGCCAACCGAATGGGCTAGTGTCCCATCTCCGAAGTGTCGTGACTCTTGTGGAGCCGGTGGTTCTTGAGGGCACCGCGGGCGACGTGGGCACGGAGCAGCTCACCCAGGTTCACTCCACTTCAGAGACGGGGCACTAGCTAGTGTGGCTGGGGGACGCTCGGGACGCACAGTCCGGCCATGCACTGATTGGGCGACAGGCAGTCGGCCGCCGACTGACAGGGGAACGCGCACTTACTGTACTGCGTGTTGCAGTGGTGCGTTCCGCAGGACAAATCATTCTGGCATGGAAGTGCAAGGGGGCCTGGAACCGCCATGGTTGCGGACGTAGCCGGCGTCGTCGGAGCGACCACCGGAGCCGCGGACGTCGGCGCAGGCGCAGCAGGATATGGACCCGGGGCGAAAGTCGGGGCGGCCGTCGCTTGCGGATAGGCCCCCGCCTGCGGATATCCGGGGGCGGTTGGATATGCTTGCGGATACCCCGCGTATGCTGTCGCCGCAGTATTGGGAGGCTGCGAGTCGTCCTGTTTTCTTGCACACGCCGACTCGACCGCGAAAGCCGCAACGATCGTCGCACACGTTAGAAGCGTTCGCATCCTGGGTTCTCCTTGTAAGAAGCCGACGGCGAAGCTTCGTCGACCCACGGCACCCAAGTCAACCGAACCAGTCAACCCGCCCCGAGGGGTCGAGATCATCGAACATGCGTGTCCGCGCAGCACACACACTGAAAACACCGTGGCTCATGGGCGCGGTATGGATCATCGCCTGCACGCGCGGCGACCCGCCGCCAACTCCGGAGGGGTCCCCCTCTGTGGCTGTGCCAGAGCTGCCGATTCCAGGGTTCGCGGATGCGGCCACGAATGCTGATTCCTCCAGTGAGGCAGCCGCCGCCGACCCGACGGGTCTCCCCCAGACCCGTGATAGGCCGCACGCTTCCGGACCCGTCTTCGACGGGCGGGTTCGCGGCCTGTGGGATGCGATTGTCTCGGATTGTCCTGAGCGCGCCATGCCGTTTTTTTTCCCCTTGGACGCGTACGTCCAGGTCAAAGATGTCGAGCGCCCAGGGATAGACTGGAAGAATCGGTTGGTCGCAGCCTTCATCCGAGACATTCACGCGCTGCATCGTCGACTCGAACGCCAGGCGGGAGATCCCAAAGACGCCAAACTCATCGGCATGGAGGTTCCAGAGGGCCGCGCACGCTGGGTCGATCCAGGCGAGGAGTACAACAAGGTTGGATATTTTCGCGTTTTCGGCTCAAGGGTTCGTTACGGCATTGACGAGACAACCCACGCCTTCGAGGTAAAGTCGCTCATCTCCTGGCGTGGGAGCTGGTACGTCGTACACTTACGCGCCATCGAGTAACCCTCGAGACCCCGCAGCGCCGTTACAGAGCCTGTCGGACCCAGACTGCGCGGAGTGGAGCGGAGCGGGCCGAATGGCTCTGCAGTCGCTTCGGGTTTCTCGCAAGAAATCGCCCTCCGAGACGCGGGCGAAACAAGACGGACACCCACATGCGACACCGTGGGTGCATGATGACCTCCATGATTGCCACCACCGACACCCACGACGGAAATTTGGAGAGTCGAGCGGACGGTGAACAGCTGTCGTGGGCGCTGGTCGACGAATTTTCGTCGAGCATGCCGCAGAGCTATCGCGTTCTGTTCGATCCGCGCGCCATACGTCAACACTGCGGCATCGTCTCACGCCGTGGGCAGCAGGTGGCCCACGTGGAAATCTGGCGCCTCCTTCCAGATCGCAGCGCTGCCATCTGTGTCGTAGCCGATGACCGCCCTGGGTTGCTGTCGGCGATCGCAGCGGCACTGGTCTCGCACGGCCTGGACGTGATCACCGCACTGGCATTTTCACGCACGGATCGCGCGATGGGTCGGGCCGACGCCGTGGACCTGCTGTGGGTCCGACGCGCAAATCCGGCCGACACGGCCGCTCTCGGCGCGGCGGAGGCGGCGTCCATCGTCACAGTCCTTAGCGCGCTGCTCGAAGGCCGCATTGCGGTCGAGGACATCGCCGCGTGTACAGTGGCTCCCAATCCGTATCCAAGCGCGGTCACCTCCGTACGCTTTGACGACACGGACGAAGACGGACGAGCCGTATTGATTGTGGAGGCTCCGGATCGCACGGGCATGCTCTTGACCATTGCGCTGGAGGTGTTTCTCCAAGGGGCGCAGATCGCACGCTCGCTCATACGCACGGTCGGACAGCGCGCCTACAATCGGTTCCAGCTCGTGGAGCGGGACGGACGCTCGCTTTCGTTCCAGCGGCGCGAGCAGATTCGGTCCGCCGTCTACTCCGCTCTGACCTCACGGCCCGCTGCCAATCCATAAGGATTATCCGCAGACGGGCGTCGGGACCGGCGCGCTCTGCCGTCGATCACCAGTCGCTCCGGCCAACGGACAGCTCGACGGACACCGATTCGACGCTGCTCAGAGTCGGGGGGCGGGACTTCGTAATGACGATCTTGATGCTGGTCGCAGGGCACTCCGCGAAAAGGCGTTCGACGATTCGCTCGGCAAGGGTCTCGAGCAGCCGGCAGCTCCGACTCGTGCCTTCGGCGACGATGGCCGACGCGATGTGGTCATAGTCCACCACGTCGCGCCGCTCGTCCCCAGCAGGCAAGCTCGAGGTCGGCAAAACGAGCTCGACGTTCGCAACGAAGTCCTGTGGCAGCCGGCGCTCGGACGCTGACACTCCGTGCCGGCTACGAAAGCGGATGCCGTCCACTCGGATTCGGTAACCGTCGACGCCCATGGACCGCGACCCTATCGCAGTCGCGCGCCCACCGCGATACGGCGCGGCCCCGGGTGCGTAGCTGCATGAGGCCGCGGAGAGCCTCGAGTCGTCGACGACTTCTCGACGCCAAGACTTGCGTCCCTGGTAGAGTCCTTACGCAAATGCGCGCCGCTCCGCCGGACCTGCCAGGTGCACCGACGACCGACAGCCCCATCGACCGAGCACTCAGCTTGCTTTTGGCTAACGAGGTCGAGGCCGCGCTTCGTTGGAGCGCAGCGGTCGTGGAGCGGGACGGGTCGATTCCGAGCGCGCTCGTCATCACATGCCGGCTTCTGGCCCAAATGAAACGCACGGAAGCCGCGATCGACGGGTTTCGGCTCGCCGTTCGGCGTGCGATCGACGCGGGCAATCTGCCCTTGGCCATCGCGGCTCTGGGGGATCTGCGTGCGCTACGGGTCGACTTGGAGGACTCGCTCGATCAAGTCGCCTCGGCGTTCTGCGCCGAATCGCCGCGCATCGAAGAGAGCGCCGCTCCGCCGCCCCCCGTGCCCGACTTCGACGAGTTCCAGCCCTTGAGCTCTTTGTTGACGGGCCCCGCCTTGAGCTCGAAGGCAACCCAGATACTGCGCGCTGCCGCCAAACAGTTCGAGGACGCGTCGGGCTCCGTCCCCCTCGTCGCTCCCCTTCCACTCTTCAGCGCGTTGTCGAAGGGAGCCCTGAAGGACGTCATCTTGTCGTTCGAGATGCTCACCGTGCCGGCCGAGCATGTGGTGATCGAGCAGGGTGACGATGGAACCGACGCCTACATAGTCGCGCGAGGGGATGTCGAGGTTCGGCGGCGGGCAGTGGATGAGGGGGCCCCTCCGATCGTTCTCGCGCGTCTACAGAGTGGCGCCCTCTTTGGCGAAATGACGCTTTTGTCGCGAGCTCCACGAGCTGCCAGCGTCGTCACGACGCGACCTTCGATCCTGCTCGTGGCGTCGCGCGATTCGCTCGAGGCAGTCGCTCTGGCGCATCCCGAGGTCGGGGTCGAGCTCGCCGCCCACTGCAGGCGTCGGATGGTGGCCAACCTCGTTCGGACGTCGCCCGTACTCGTCGGCTTTCCGCCGGAGGAGCGCGCCAAGTTCGTCGAACGCTTTCAAACTCGTTTGTTCGAGAAAGGCGATCGGCTTGTCCGCGAAGGCGATGAGCCGCGCGGGATTCACATCGTAGTCTCGGGCGAGGTCTCCGTCGTCGCCCGAGATGGCGGCGACTCAACGGTGCTTGCCACACTGCCAGCCGGAGAGACCGTTGGGGAGGTCGCTCTGGTGCTGAGGCGCCCGGCCAATGCCGACGTCATCGCGCTCCACCCGACAGTGACGCTGTTCCTGCCGCGCGAGGATTTCTTGTCGCTCGTAGCGGACTACCCGTCGATTCTTCACGGGCTCTACATGACTGCGGTACGTCGCGACGAGGAAACCTCCCTCGCCCTTCGCTCGTCGCTCGCCCCGCTCTCCGATTATGTTCTCCTATGATGCGGTCCCCTAGCGTTCGGGCAGGGCGCCGCGAAGCAGGGACTGGGAGCGGCAGCTCGGACTCGCTGTTCACGTCGGGCGAGGCCCGCCAGGCTCGCCGGCTCTCGATTGCGCTGGCCCTTGCCTCCACCTTCTTCGTCTTCGAACTTGCCGGAGCGATCGTAGCCGAGAGCGTCGTGTTGCAGGCGGAAGCGATTCACCTGTTCACCGACGTCCTCGCCCTCTCGGGCAGCCTTCTCGCGATGCGCATCGCAGTACGCCGGCCGACGCCGAGGTTTACCTACGGCTTGCGTCGCGTCGAGCCCGTTGCGGCGCTCATCAGCGCCGGGTTTGTGCTCGTCTCAACCGCTGGCATCCTCTTCGAAGGGATGAGCGCGCTCCGGGACCGCCATCCTCCTCACGCCGGCCTGATGCTCGCCGTGGCGATCGCCGCGCTGGTCGTCAACGGGACAAGCGCCTGGCTTCTACACGGCGCTCTCTTTTCGGAACATCGGGGCGGGGGGCACTCGCGCGCTCGCGCGGACCGGCCCGCGGGCGCGAGTACCGGCAATCCCGCCAACGTCGCGCTCGCCGGGCACTCGCTCAACCTACGCGGTGCGTGGCTCCATGCCCTCGGCGATGCCCTCGGGGCGATCGCGGCGCTGGTCGCCGCGCTCGTAGTGCGCTCCTGCGGGTCGACGATCGCGGACCCTGTCGGGGCCTTCGCGGTCGCGGCTATCCTGGTCGTGGGCGCGGCCGGCCTTTTGCGTGACGCCGGCCTCGTATTCCTGGAGGCCGCGCCGGCCCACCTGCCGGTGGAGACCATCCGCGACCTCGTCCTCGCCTTCCCGGGAGTAACTGCCGTTCACGAGCTCCATGCGTGGGCGCTCGGAGCCGGACACGACGCAGTCACGGTCCACGTCCGTGCGATTGGAACGGACCTTGCGCTTGGGCGCCGGATCGCGGCCAGCTTGCGGCACGCGCTCGGAGTGGAGTACGTCACCGTGCAGGTCGAGCCGACCGGCCGAGAGTTCCCCGACGACGAAGGAGAGTACGATTCGTCCACGAACGCTTGACCGTTCGGAAGCGTTTGAGTACCCCGTGGCGACCATGCAGAGCCCCGCGCGCCTCGTTCTCGTTGCCGCTGTGGTTACCACGGTGTCGCTCTTCGGTCGCTCGGCTGCCGCGCAAGCGAAGGTAGCCGTCGTCGACGTCCAGCGTGCCGTCATGCAGACCGAAGATGGTCTCCGAGCACAGGCGACACTGAAGAAGCTCTTCGACAATCGCCAGCAGGAGCTCAACAAGAAGCAGACGGACTTGCAGAAACAAAAGGAGGACATCGACAAACAGTCGCGCGTCCTGTCACAACAAGCGCTGCAGAAGAAGGTCGACGACTGGCAAAAGCAGATGGCGGAGCTTCAGACGACGTTTCTCGAGTACAATAAGGAGCTCGAGAAGAAGCAGAAGGAGCTGACCGATCCCATCTTCGAGCGCGTCGTCGGCGCCATCAAGCGTGTCGCCGGTTCAGAGGGCTACGATCTGATTGTCGACCGCGCCACGGTCGCGTATTCGCGCGGGGATCTCGATCTCACCGATCGCGTCATTCAGCTGGCCAACGGCGGAGCGACTTCGTCCGCAGCGAGTCCCGCGGCAACAGCCGGTACCGCGCCCGCCAAGTCGACCCCCGCGCCGACCCCACCCAAACACTAACGCGGAACCTTTGGTCTGGGATCGCGTACTCCGACTCCCTGCCAACTCCCTTGAATCGCTGGCCGGGCGTCACGGCGGCGTAGTGCTCGCAGGGCCGAGGCTCGTGCCTTCGCGCCTCCGGCCTCCCGCCCTCGCAGAGGCCGGCGATATCGCCCCGCTTCTCGTCCCTCGCTTCGTGCATCAAGCCCGCATTGCGGTCGGACGTGGCGCGGCGATCCTCGCCAGGACCGACCTGGCGCCCGCCTTGACATGTGCGGCCGGACTCTGGGCCCATGAACACCCTGCTTGGGTGTTGGCGGCACTGCTCGGCACCGCACTCGCGCCGCAGGACCCAGCGGCCGTGGGGCCAGAGTGCGACATCGCCCCCACGGCGGTTCTAGGCCCGCGCGTGGAGATCGGGGCCCGCGTGCGCGTCGGTCCAGGGGCGGTCATCGGGTATCCCGGATTCGGCTGGGCGACGGGGCCATCGGGAGCGATCCGGCCCGTGCCGCAACTCGCGGGCGTGGTCATCGAGGCCGACGTCTCCATCGGTCCCCTGTGCACGGTGGACGCAGGCACCCTCGTGCCGACGCGTGTCAGGCGCGGAGCAAAGCTCGACGCTCATGTCCACGTGGGCCACAACGTCGACATCGGCGCAGAGACGATCGTCGCCGCCCAGTGCGGGTTTGCTGGGTCCGTGACCATTGGCGAGGGGGTGCTCATCGGCGGCCAGGTCGGCGTTGCCGACCACGTCACGGTGGGGGATCGCGCTCGAATCGCAGCCAAGAGCGGGGTGATCTCGGACGTCCCGGCGGGCGCCACAGTGGCTGGGTATCCGGCGGTCGCGCGCGGACGATGGCTGCGGGCGCTGGCAAGACTCTATCGCGGCCTCGCGCCCGCGGGGTAAACCGCTCCCATGGGCCAAGACGCAATGGCGGAGCGGACGGAGTAACCCGTGACTCGAGTTCACCCTACGGCCATCGTCGGCCCGCGCGCCCGTCTCGCCACCGATGTCGAGGTCGGACCGTACGCACTCGTCGAGGGTGACGTCGAACTGGCCGAGGGCTGCGCTCTGCGCGCCCACGCCATCGTCCACGGCCAAGTCTCGCTCGGACCGCGGTGCGTCGTTCACTCCTTTGCGGTCGTCGGTGGCCTCCCGCAAGCTCGACACCACGACGGATCCCCAGCGCCGGTCGTCGGCGGAGCGGACAACGTGTTCCGCGAGCACTCGACAGTACACGGAGGGACTGAAGGACGAGCAACGCGTCTCGGCGCGGACAACCTCGTGATGGTGGGCGCGCACGTCGGGCACGACGCGCAGATCGGCTCCCACTGCGTTCTCTCCAACAGCGTGCAGATCGCCGGGCATGCGGTCGTCGAGGACTACGTCACTTTCGGCGGCCTCAGTGGCGTCGCGCAGTGCCGCCGCGTGGGCGAGAGCGCGTTCGTCGCGGCCGCTGCCGTCTGCGAGAGGGATGTTCCCCCCTTCGTGGTCGTGCAGGGCGACAGGGCCCGTGTTCGAACAGTCAATGTCGTAGGATTGCGGCGGCGCGGGATTCCGGAAGGGAGCATCGCAGCCCTCGAGCGGGCCGTGCGAAGGTTGTGGTCGCGACGAACGACGTGGGCAGAGGAGCTCGGGGCTCTCGCATCCGCCGAGGACGACTACGTTCGACGGCTCGTCGGCTGGTTGACGGAGCGGGAAGATCGGTAGAAATGCCGGTTATGGCGCCTGCTCAAGAAAATTCGCCCCGGGGTCACGGCGACGAGAAGTATCTCACGAATTCCGTGATACCTCTGGTTTGCCCATGAACGATATCTGGATGAATGTTCGTACTTCCGAGCCGCCCAGATGCAGGCCCGGCCCCACGCCACGTCGTCGTCCCGCGTGAAGTCGAGTGGTTGCACGTCGAACCCCACGCGCATGCACACATCGAGATTGGACGCGACGCGCAGGCGTTTGCCCAAGCCGTCTATCCAACAATCTGGCAGCCTATCGCCAATCAAGTTCAGTCCGCCGGCCGCGCCGACATCGCGAGGATGCGATCGAATCCCGCCACAATCTCCTGTAGGAGCTGGAGGGCTCGCACGTACGGAAGGGACCGGCCTCGAAGCTGGACTGCCTCCGTGCGCGCGAGGTCGCCCTCAAGCCGGTCAAATCCTGTCGTGGGAGTCGCAAGCACTTCATCGGATCTCATCGTGCTTCCGTCGGTGCAAGCGAGTTCTTAGACGGACCCTGCGCGCTTGCGTAACCTACAGACCAAAGCCATGTGGGCCAGCGTCGGTCCGCTGACGCATCGGTGGATGGGAGATAACACTGCGAGGGCATGTCGCTCATCCGGGCCCGACCTTCCGCCCAACCCAAGGAACGGCTCATCGACGCCGAGGTTGAAGTGCGGTCGAGTGCGATGGGCGCGCTCGGCAGCCACCGGCTGACGCCCTCTTGGGCAGCAAGACCGGGCGAAGGACCGTGAACGAGGTACCGTAGGCCCGAAGTGTCTGTCATCCGCCCCGATCGATCGTGACCTCAATCCCAGCCAAGAAGGTCCCTCCAACGGATCCAAACAGGATTGCGGTGGAGGTTCTCCTGGATAAGGGGTGCGTGCTCCATGTATTATTCGACGGTCGTCATATCGCTGACGTCGATGGTCTTGGGCTGAAGTGCAGCGACTGGAAATGAGCACGAAGGAAAGCAAAGCTCGCCACCGCAAGACTGGCAGCCGCGCGGACGTGCGTAATCTCCGTGAATCGTCCTTTGTTTGGAGGTCGAAATGAGCCGAATGCGAACGATTTCTTGGTCCTGTTCAGTCTTCGTGGCGGCGGCCGTCGGCAGTCAGCTCGCCGGGTGCAGCGACGACACGACCTCCACTGCGGCCGCGGACGCTGGGGCGGAGGCGTCGCAGCAGCGGGACACGGGTGGCCCGGATGCGCTCGGTCCGGCCGATACGGGCCCGGACGTAAGCGCACCGGACGCCGGGAACGATGTCGCGACGGGCGGTGAGGACGCGGAGACCGGCGGCCAGGCCGACACGGAAACAGGAGCAACCGATGCGAACGGCGACACTCAGGCTGATGCCGCGGCGGACGCGGGTCTGGATGTCGCTACCGACGCAATGGATGCGCAGGGGGACGTGGGGATTGACGCGCAGGGCGACCTGGTCCTCGATGGCGGCGCGGACGCGACGAGCGATGCCAATGGCGGGGACGGCGCTGTGACGCTCAGCGATGCGGGCGGCGACGCGGGAGCGCAACTGGACGGGGCCGCCGCGGATGCCGGGTCGACGATGTCGGAGCTCTGCGCTCAGGCGCTCGCCAACAACGCTGCCAATTACTTTCCTGTGAACGCGCAGTGCAGCGGCACGGAGCTCGCTTTGTTTATGCGCGACGTGGTGAAGCTCGGTGTAGCAGCCGCGACGGCACCTGTGACCGCCGCCGCAGGGGTTACCACCGCCACTTGCTTGGGCTGTGCGTTCACTAACGATTGCTTAGACACCACGAGCGGCGGCGGAGGCATGGAGTGTGAGGACGCCGAGTTCGACTCGACCGGTACTGGCGAGTGTGTTGCGATGGTCCAGTGTGCGGTCACTGTCGGTGCCGCTTGCACGGGCGCGAGCGTGCCGGCGGACTGCACGGGCACGGTGAGCACGTACGGAACCGATGGTGTCGACGGCCTCCTGTGCGGTTCTATACCGGTTGTGACTTGCGAGAGCAGTTCGGAGCCAGTCGCGACGATATTGAGCTCCGGCGGCCTATGTGCGGCGCCGTGGGTTGCCGGTGTTTCGCCAACCGATGCCGACGGATTGACCATCTACAATGACGGTGTCTCAAACGAGAATCTGCCGACGGGTTACGCGAATACCACTACGTTGGAGTGCGTCGAAAACTATTGCCCCGCCATTTGCTTGCAGTGAGCCGTTGGCGAACCGTTCGCCCCACCGGTCACGGACGCGCCGGCGGGCGCAGCCATGGGAGTCTTCGCGACTCGCGATGCCGCTGAGACCTTCGTGAATGCAGACCCATTCGTCTCCCACGGGGTCGTCAGCGAGATGGACCATTCGCGAGTGGAACGAGGTACTGGCGCCATAGCTAGAACCGCTCCTCGGTCCATGCGGCTCCTTCCTTACTTGCCAAGCCGAGCGAAACGGTAGTGCGCCAAGCAGCATCGCATGGCCGGAGGCAAACCATGAAGCTTTACATAAACCCCATGTCCCCAAACGTCCGTCGCGCCCGCCTGACCGCAGCCGTGCTCGGTATGGAGCTTGAGGAGAAGAAGCTCGACTTTGCCAAGGGCGAGCACAAGAACCCAGAGTACCTCGCCCTCAATCCGAACGGCGCCGTCCCGACACTGGTGGACGGCGACTTCGTGCTCACCGAGTCGCGGGCTATCATGCAGTACCTCGCCTCCAAGAAGCCGGAGTCGGGGCTGCTCCCGCGTGATGAAAGGGCGCGCGCCGACGTGGCGCGCTGGCAGTTTTGGGATGCCTCGCACTTCTCCCCGCAGCTCGGCACCCTCGCCTTCGAGAGGCTCATCAAGGGCATGATGGGCATGGGCGAACCCGACCAGCGCAAGGTCGACGACGCCCTCACCAACTTCCGCCGCTTCGGCACCGTGCTGAACAAGCGGCTCGAGGGCAATAAGAAGTACGTTGTCGGCGACGCATTGACGATCGCGGACCTGACGATCGCCTCGTCGCTCATGTACGCGAAGCAGACGGATGTGCCTCTGGCGGAGTTCCCCAACATTCAGGCATGGTTTTCTCGCATCAGCGACATGGATGCGTGGAAGAAGACCAGTCCGTAGAGTCGAAAAGAGTGAGCGAGCGCGCCGCAGCGCGAAGCTCCGATGAGGACCCAATTGGCGCGCGCGAAGCGGTGAGCTGCCGGTCAGCATCAGATCGGCGTAAACCATCCGAGCTTGAGCGACACCTCTCCTTGAAGAGGAAATGGCTTATAGTCGAACGAGCCAATCGTGACGGTCTGCGGGTTCAGCACGACGTGCAGGCCTGCCCAGGGGTCGAGAAAAAAGTCGCCGGCGAAGCGCCAAATGTAACCCCCGCCGACCGTAAACATCGTGCTGGCCCAACGGGCCGTTCCCTGCACGTCGTCGTGGTCGATGGTATTCTGCCAGATCTCGAAACCGGAGCCGAGCCACGCACCGTCGAAGCGCCTGCCAAAGGTATAGTCGATGAGCGTGGCGAAGGCCGTCGTCGTCGGGTGGCGGAAGCCGCTCGGCGCGAACGCGAACGCGTCCGGCGGTTCGAGGTGTGCACCGACAAAGCGCAGGCGCACGTGGTTTACCCCGAGCCACACCTGCGGCGCGTACCCGAACTCGCCGTTGGCGGCGCTCAGAGCCGTCGGGAGAAGATCGAGGTTGAACCCCAGCGCGAGGCGCGGGCAGCGATCGCAGGGCTCGTCGGCGCTCGCGGCCGCCGACATCGCGGTCAGGCCGCTTGCGACGCCCGCTGCGCCCAACGTCTGGAGTCGACGTCGAAAACAACGCGCGCGAGATGCCTCGGAGTGCACGGCAGTCACTCGCATATCACGATCTTGCCGTCGAGGTGGCCCGCTTCGAGCCGTCGGTGCGCTCCGGCGACATCTGCCAGCGCGATTCGCTCGGAGATGCGAGGTCGGATCGCTCGCTTCGACAGCAGCTCCAAGAGTGCCTCGAGATCGGCGCGATACCACTCCGGATGGGCCTTGCGCATGGCGGTCACTGAGTAGAACCGCGCGTGCGCGTGTCCGAAGGCATTCCAGAGCCGGAGCCTCACAAGAACGGCGCCCAGCGCGAGGATAGAGCCTCCCGTACTGACTGCGTCCGAGAAGCCGAACGCGCAGAGGATCCCGCCCCTCTTCACGCACGCCCAAGAGCCAGAGAAGCCGTGCTCTCCGATGCCGTCGAAGACAGCGTCGAAACCGCTGGGAACGAGGTCGAGAGGTGGGTGGTTCGCGACGTCGATGGGTGTCGCGGCGAGCGACCGCACGAGCTCCGCGTGCTCGCCGCGCGCGGTCCCCCAGACTTCCAGGCCGGCAAGCTTGACGAGGGAGACGAGCGCCTGCCCGACGGCGCCCGCTGCGCCGTGAACCAGGATGCTCTGACCGGCCTCCACGCCAGCTTCGCGGTGGAGCAGCTGGTGGGCAGTCGTCCAGCTCAGGACCAGCGCGGCCGCCTCTGCCGGGTCGACGTCGCGCGGGACGCGCACGAGATCGGTCACGGCAAGCGTGCGGCAGCGGGCGTACGAGCCGGTCACGGTGAGCGCGGCGACTCGGTCGCCCACCCGGAACGCGAGGCTCTCAGGGCCCATCCGATCCACCTCTCCGATCACGTCCGACATGCTCTCGGTACTGCAGAAAGACGACGAGATCGTCGTCTATTGCACGAACCCGCCCTGTCTCGCGAGCGTGGCCGCGTACCGCCGGGCCGCACGCTACTCGTCCGACAAAACCCGGTCGTCCGGGTAGCAGTACGCCCATGTCTCCCCGACCTCGGCGGACGTGATGATCGGGTGCCGGGTCGAGCGATGGTGGGCGGTGGCGTGTCGGTGCGGCGAGTCGTCGCAGCATGCGACGTGTCCGCACGTCAAGCAGATCCGCAAATGGACCCATGCTGAGCCGATCTTGAGGCACTCCTCGCACCCCGGCGCAGGTCGCTCCACCGCTCGCGGCATCGAGTCCGTGACGTGCGCGCACGGAGCCGACAAATCGACTGGCGTCCGGTGTCGACTAAGCATGATCATCATCTCCGCTATGGGGTGTAACGCCTAGATGAAGGGCAAAACCTAGCTCGCGATCCGGGAAGGTCGAGGCGAGCGCGAAGCCGCCCGCCGCCAGCAGTCGCTCTACCCTCGGCAGATCATACTTGGAGCAAGACTCGGTGTGGATCGTGTCGCCGACATCAAACCGGAGGCGCAGCCCAAGGGCGTCGATCACGACCTCGTGAACCCGCATGCTCTCGAGGTGCATCTCGATTCGAGACTCGTCGGCGTTCCACCGCGCCACATGGCGAAAGCTATCGAGTTCGAAGTTGCCTCCGAGCTCGCGGTTGATGCGTACGAGGAGGTTCTTGTTGAACGCGGCAGTCACGCCAGCGGCGTCGTCATAGGCGGCGCACAGCACGGCAGGGGCCTTTCGCAGGTCGGTACCGAGCAGCAGCCACGTTTCCCCTGGAAAAGCGAACCGGACGCGTCGCAGCAGGTCAGAAGCTTCGTCGTCGGACAGGTTCCCGACGCTGCTCCCGAGAAAGAGCACGAGGCGGGGCAAGGGCGTGTCGTTCAGGGCGCGGAGCGCCCGGTCGTAGGTTGCCGGCATGGCCCGGACCGTCACGTTCGGTAGCGCTTCGCCGAGGCGCTGCGTCGCCTCCGCGAGCGCGCTCCGAGAGACGTCGATGGGGATGTACGTGCAGCGAGCCCTTTGCTCGACGATCGCCCCCAGCAGGATCTCCGTCTTGGACGCGCTCCCCGCGCCGAGTTCGATTACCGTGAGCGCCTCTGCGCTACGCCGGACGCGCTCGACGATCTCGCGCGCGTGCGACGCGAGGATGCCTCGTTCAGCCCGCGTCAGGTAATACTCGGGCAGCTCCGTGATGCGTTCGAAGAGTCGCGACCCCGCATCGTCGTAGAAGAGATAGGGGGGCAGCGTCTTCGGGTGCGCCGTCAATCCGCGTCGCACGTCGTCGCGTATCGACGCGCGCCCTGGGCCGGGCGTCGCGCCCCAACCGATCACGAAATCCCCCGCGCGATGCGCACGCCCGTCATCTGGAAGGACGTGTGCGGGGGCCAGAAGTTCCTGTAGGACGCGCGGACATGCCGCCTCAGCGTGAGGCATGACCCCCCGCGAAGCACGACCTGGTTTACCATGAACTTGCCGTTGTACTCACCGAGTGGACCAGACGGAGCGCGGTAGCCCGGATACGGCTCGTAGCTCGAACTCATCCACTCCCAAGCATCGCCGAAGAGCTGTCGCAGCTCGGGTGAGTCGCTCTCGGCTCGGTGGCAAGGGAGCGGGCGAAGTACGCCGTCGTCGGCGAAGTTCCCGCGCTCGGTTTGGCGTGTCGCGCCAACCTCCCACTCGGCTTCCGTCGGCAACCGTGCACCGAGGAAGCGCGCGAGGGCATCCGCCTCGTAGTAGCTGAGATGCACTGCGGGCTCGTCTTCGTTCGGCACGCGAGGCCCCGCGAGGGTGAAGGTCTCGAGGTGTCCGCCCTCATAGTGCGTGTGAAGGGGCGAGGCGATGCCGTGCTCACGGACGAAGGCGAAGCCATCGGCGAGCCAGAGCGACGGAGTCCGGTACCCGCCCTCGTCCATGAACGCCTTCAGCTCGCGGACGGTGACGAGGCGATTGGCGAGAGCGAAGGGCTCTAGCCAGCGCTTGTGACGCGGGTGCTCGTTGTCGAACGCGAAGTCCAATCCCGCGGACGCGCCGATCTCGCACAGCCCGCCGTCGAAGGGGACGAAGCGAAGTGGAAGGGCGGCGACCTCCGCCGGGTCTGCCGCAGCCTCCGGTAGCAGGGCCGGCCGGAGAGGATTCAACGAGAAGGCGTGAAGGATGTCGGTAAGTAGTAGCTCTTGGTGCTGCTCCTCGTGCGCGATACCAAGCTCGAGGACTCTGAGGATCCGCGCGAGCTGCGCGCCCCCTGCGGCACGCACCAGACGCGCGATCCGCCCGTCGACCAATCGCCGATAGTCGCCGATCTCCGCGGAGCTTGGTCGCGACAAGACGCCGCGCGAGGCGCGCGGATGTCGCGGGCCAGCGGCCTCGTAGTACGAGTTAAATAGGAACGCGAAGCGCGCATCGACGACCTCGACCCCGTGCGGCTCGAGAATGAACGCTTCGAAAAACCACGTTGTGTGCGCTCGGTGCCACTTGGTGGGGCTCGCCTCGGGCATCGACTGGAGCTGTTGGTCCTCCGGCGAAAGCCCTGTCACGAGGTCTTCGGTCCGTGCTCGCGTCGCCGCGTAAAGCTTGAGGAGTCGATCGCGCTTCTCGCCGTCCTCCTCCGCAATGCTCATCATGACGGTTACTCGGCTAGCGCGCGATGAACGAGCTGCACGGACACGGAGCCCTCGCCGACGGCGGAGGCGACCCGCTTGACGCTCCCGGAGCGCACGTCGCCGACGGCGAAAACGCGATGCCGGTTTGTCTCGAATAGGAATGGCGCGCGGGTGATTGGCCAGTGGGTGCGAGACAGGTCGTCGGCGGTGAGATCCGTCCCGGTCTTTACGAATCCCTTGTCATCGAGGGCGACGCAGTCGCCGAGCCACTCTGAGTTCGGCTGGGCGCCGATCATGAGGAACACGTGTGCGATGGGATGGGCCTCCGTCCCCTTCGGTCCGCGCCATGTCACGCTCCGGAGCCGATCGTCACCGTCGAGCGCGACAAGCACGGTGTGTGGGTGGAGCGTGATATTTGGCGTTTCCTCGATGCGACGGATCAAGTAGCGGGACATGCTGTCGGCGAGGCCTGGCCCGCGAACGATCATGTGGACGTGTCGCGTCTGCGCGGCGAGAAACACGGCGGCCTGTCCGGCGGAGTTGGCGCCGCCAACCACAGCCACCTCGTCGTCGCCGCAGAGGAGAGCTTCGGTCGTCGTCGCCGCGTAGTAGACGCCCGCCCCCTCGAAGCGCTCGAGGTTCTCGATCGTCAGACGCCTGTATTGAACGCCGGTCGCGATGATGATCGCGCGCGCGTGCACGGCGGTTCCGTTCGATAGCTTGATCTCGTAGCCCTTGAGCGTATCACACGCGAACCGCTCAGCCGAGGACGCCACCGCGAGCTCCGCGCCGAACTTCTCGGCCTGAGCGAGCGCTCGCCCCGCGAGCGCCTGCCCCGAAATGCCCGTCGGAAAGCCGAGGTAGTTCTCTATTTTCGAGCTTGTTCCCGCTTGGCCTCCCGGTGCTTGGGATTCGAGGACGAGCACGTCAAGCCCCTCGGACGCGGCGTAGACCGCGGCGGCGAGGCCGCCTGGCCCGGCCCCGACGACCACCAGGTCGCGAACCCTTCCGGAATCGATCGCGGCGTTCAGGCCGAAGCATTCTGCCACCGCCTCGTTGGAGGGATTCTTGAGCACGATCTCTCCACGGCAGATGACGATGGGTACGTCCTCCACGGCGACTTGGAAGCGATCGAGAAGCGTCTGTACGTCGGCATCGCGATCTACGTCGATGAACGTGTAGGGATGGGCGTTGCGGGTAAGAAACTCCTTGATTCGCAGCGTGCCCGCCGAGTGCGCCGAGCCAATCAGCGTCGCATCGCCCGAGCCGCGGGCGATCAGCACGACGCGCCGTAGGATGAACGCACGCATGAGCAATTCACTGATCTCCGGATCCTCTTGAATGAGCCGCCTGAACCCCTGCGGGCCGACAACAATGACGTCGCCATCCTCGACCATGCGGGCTCGCACTAGCGCGCGGCGTCTCGCGAGCACGTTCACTTCGCCGGTGAACTCTCCGGCGCGCTGGACGGTGATGAGCTCGTCCCCAAGGATGCCGGGGCGGACGATCTCGGCGGCGCCGCTCAGAATGACGTGGACGCCGAGTGCAGAGGTGCCCTGGTCGAAGAGGATCTCCCCGGCGAGGGCATGACGCCGCTCGCCGTAGCGTGCGATCCGGCGGAGCTGAGCATCGCTCAGCTTGGGGAACACCTGGTCTCGCCGTTCTGCGACGACGTTGTTCATGGCGCGGGATTCTGACTTGGCATTCCGTCGCGAGCAAGGGCGGCAATTGCGATTACCCCCTGTCGAAGGCTCTCGCCGCCCCTACGATCTCGCAATTAGGCAAGTCGTTTGAACTTCACCACCAGGCGCTGCCGTGGAGTCCAAGTCAGGACGACGCTGCTAGACCGGAACCATGAGCCCGCAAAGCACGACCTCGCCCCGCTTTGCAGCACGCTCGAATCCAAGCGTGCCGAGCTGACGCGCGCGCCGCTGAGCAGCGCTGAGCAAGAGGAGAATCACCGATGACGGATATGAATTCGACGAAGATTGAGAAGCTGCGCGAGCAGCGATCGGCAGCGCTCGCAACGCCGAGCGATCTGGACGGGAAGGCCGCGAAGGAGGTGGGCGGCGTGATGAACGGCATCCTTGCCGACGTCTTCTGCCTATACGTAAAGACGAAGAACTTCCATTGGCACGTGACCGGACCGCACTTCCGCGACTATCACCTGATGTTCGACGAACAAGCCGACCAGATCTTTGCCATGACCGACGCGATCGCCGAGCGCGTCCGCAAGATAGGCGCCCCGACGCTCAAGTCAGTCGGCCAGATCGCCAAAACCCAGCGCATCCTCGACAACGACGCGGACTACGTCGAGCCGTCGGACATGCTCGCGGAATTGCGCGAGGACAACGCGTCCCTGACCGCGCGCATGCGTGAAGCGCACGAGATCTGCGAGAAGCACCGCGACATCGCGACGGCAAGCTTGCTGGAGGTGTGGATCGACGAGACCGAGCGCCGCGCCTGGTTCCTCTTCGCGAGTATTGCCAAGCCTGACTCGGGCGGGCGGTGATCGGTGAGCCGGCGCGCGTAGCGTATGAGCGGGCCCGAGGGCCTCTCCCTCCCCCGCTCGCGAGGGAGGGCAAGTGCGTGAAAGTCGTAAAGCTGGGGGTGGGGGCTCCCTAGTACCGATACATGTCGGACTTGAACGGCCCCTCCACGGCAACACCGAGATAGTCCGCCTGCTCCTTCGTGAGCTTGGTCAGCTTGACCCCGAGCTTTGCGAGGTGGAGCGATGCGACCTTCTCGTCGAGTTTCTTCGGCAGAGTGTACACCTTGCGCTCGTAGCTACCGTGGTTTTGCCATAGCTCGATCTGGGCAAGCGTCTGGTTCGAGAAGCTCGTGGACATGACGAACGAAGGATGTCCGTTCGCGCACCCCAGGTTCACGAGGCGCCCCCGCGCGAGAATCGTGAGCCGCCGTCCGTCCGGAAACACGAACTGGTCCACCTGAGGCTTGATGTTCACTTCCTTGATCTCGGGGTTCTTCTCGAGCCACGCGACGTCGATCTCGCAATCGAAGTGCCCGATATTGCACAGAATCGCCTGGTCCTTCATGACCCGCATGTGCTCGGGCCGAATGACGTTGAGGCATCCGGTCCCGGTGACGAAGATATCGGCGAGCGGAGCGATCTCTTCCATCGTGGAGACCTGGTAGCCCTCCATCGCGGCCTGAAGCGCGCAGATGGGGTCGATCTCGGTGATGACCACGCGAGCTCCGAGCCCGCGCAGCGACTGAGCGCACCCTTTGCCCACGTCGCCGTAGCCGCACACGACCGCCAGCTTGCCGGCGAACATCACGCCCGTCGCGCGCTTGATGCCGTCTCCCAGCGACTCGCGACACCCGTAGAGATTGTCGAACTTAGACTTGGTGACGCTGTCGTTGACGTTCATGGCCGGCACCCGAAGGCTGCCCTTCTTGGCCATCTCGTATAGGCGGTGCACGCCGGTCGTGGTCTCCTCCGAGAGGCCTCGAATCGGGTCGGACCCCGAGAACAGGTTGGCGTGCTTATCGTGAACGACCGCCGTCAGATCGCCACCGTCATCGAGAATCATGTTCGGCCCCTTGCCGCCGGGGAAGGCTACGAGCTGCTTCTCGATGCATTCGTAGTATTGCGCCTCGGTCTCCCCTTTCCACGCGAACACGGGGACGCCAGCCTTGGCAATCGCCGCCGCCGCGTGGTCCTGCGTCGAATATATGTTGCAGCTCGTCCACGTGACCTCGGCACCTAGTTCGAGGAGCGTCTCGATCAAGACTGCCGTCTGCATGGTCATGTGGAGACACCCCGCGACGCGGGCACCGCGTAGCGGCTTGGACGCCCCGAACTCCTGCCGAAGAGCCATGAGGCCCGGCATTTCGCTCTCGGCGATCGTGAGTTCCTTGCGGCCCCACTCGGCGAGCCCAATGTCCTTCACCTTGTAGTTCTCAGTCATCGTCACTTCTCCTTCGTCGGCTGTTGCTCGGTTTCTGTGATGGATCCGACCGTTTTCCGGCCACGAGAACCTGCCACGGCAGGTGGTGGTCCGACCCGTCGCCGCAGAGCGACGAGGCAATCCCCAGGACGCGGGCTTCGTCGAGCTGCGCCGCGCGGGCGAAGCGCCGGAGCTCCTCGGCGTCGAACCCGAGCCAGGTATCGGCCTGGTCGCGCATCGACTCGTCGTCGTGACGACCGTAGTCGAGCAGGACGAGCGTGCCGCCCGGAGCACACAGCGCCGCGAGGTCCGCCACGAGCTTTCCTGGCTGCGGCGCGTGATGAAGGAGGCGCGAGGCGAACACGGCATCGGCACCCCCGCCCGGACCGTCCGCGCCGACAGCTCGCCGCAACTCGGGGGAGTCCAGATCGACCTGGAGCAGCGTCACATTCGTGAAGCCCCGCACGTCAACGCGCTCTCGCGCGCGCGCAAGCTGGGCCGCGGATCGGTCGACGCCGACGACGCGCCGGTAGAGCGGCGCCAGCACGTCGAGCAAGGGTCCATCCCCTGTCCCAGCATCTACCGCCAGGCCGCTCCGCTTGAGCAGCGGGGAAAGCGCGGTCAGGTACGCCCCGGTCTCCGCAGGAAATGCGTCAAGGCGACTCTTGCTGGGATTCGCGAAATACTCGTGGGTCGGAGCTTCGCGCGCCCGAAGAATCTCGACGATGCGCGCCAAGCGCCCTTCCCTTTCGCAGAGACTCCGTCCGCTCGCGAGCGCGTCGGCCACCACCGCATCGGAGCGGGCTTGCGGCGCCACACGCACGAACGTGCGCGTTCCTTCCCGCCGGTCGGCCAGAAGATGGGCCTGGCGCAGCGCGGCGGCATGCCGGGAAACGTTGGGCTGACTCTCGTTCAAGAGCTCCGCGAGCTCGCCTATGCTGAGTTCTTCGTCCGCCGTCAGCGCAAGCAGCCGCAGGCGCATCGGCTCCGATAGGACGCGGTAGAGCTCCCAGCGGGACGCAGGCGATGCCTCGACCTCGGTCACCCAAACGTTATATACTTCCATACACATGGACGCAATAATGCTCCACCTTACGGCGCGCGACTCCTTCGCGCTCCCTGGCCTCACGCGCCTCCCCCCCGATTCTCCCCCTACTCGTAGCTTTCACCAGCCCGCGACCCCGCTTGACCGCGCTGGTCGTTTCTGGGTAGCTACCCCGCGCGACCGGCCGGACTAGTGTTGGAGTGTCGATGCGCGACCTGATGTTGGGCAACCAAGCCGTGGCGCGGGGCGCATTCGAAGCCGGCGTTCGCGTGGCGACGGCGTATCCCGGCACGCCGAGCACCGAGATCACCGAGCACCTCGCCGAGTACGCCGAGATCGACTCCGAGTGGTCCGTCAACGAGAAAGTCGCACTCGAGATCGGAATCGGCGCGGCGATCGCGGGGGCGCGCGCCCTCGTGTCCATGAAACACGTGGGGCTGAACGTCGCGATGGACCCGCTCCTGTCGATCGCCTATCCAGGCGTCAACGCGGGGCTCGTCGTCGTGGTCGCAGACGACCCGGGGCAGCATAGCTCCCAGAACGAACAGGACACCCGCACGTTCGCTCCGCCCGGCAAACTGCCTGTCCTCGAGCCGTCAGACAGCCAGGAGTGCAAGGACTTCATTCTTTCTGCGTTCGAGCTCAGCGAGCGCTTCGACACCCTCGTGCTGGTGCGCCTCACGACGCGGGTCGCTCACTCGATGAGCCTCGTCGAGGTGGGTCCGCGCCGTGACATACCGCTTCGGGAGCACGACACGCGCCACGGCAAGTACATCAACGCGCCGGCTTTCTCGAAAAAGCGCCGCGTGGTTGCGGAAGACCGCCTCCACAAACTCGAAGCCTACGCGGAGACGACGCCGCTCAATCGCATCGAAATGCGTGACCCGTCGCTCGGCATCGTCACGAGCGGGATTGCCTATCAGTACGTGCGCGAGGTCGCGCCGACCGCGAGCGTCTTCAAGATTGGCCTCTCCTATCCCCTGCCGCGCGAACGCCTCCTCGAGTTCAGTCGCCAGTGCGCCAAACTCCTGGTCGTCGAGGAGCTCGAGCCCATCTTCGAGCACACAATTCATTCCTTCGGCATCGCGGCGTCCGGCAAGGACCGCGTTCCGGTCATCGGCGAGCTCAGCCCCGAAATCGTCCGAGCCGCGCTCGGGGACGCTCCTTTGGCGGCGCCCGTAGCACCACCGGCCGTGGCGGACCTGCCGGTACGTCCACCGATGCTCTGCGCGGGCTGTCACCACCGAGGACCGTTCACCGTCCTGCGCAAACTCAAACTCCACGTTTCAGGAGACATCGGCTGCTATACGCTGGCCGCGTTCCCGCCGCTTTCCGCCATGGAAACCGCGGTCTGCATGGGCGGGAGCATTGGAATGGCGTTCGGATACGAGAAGGCTCGCGGTCGCGAATTCGCCAAGAAGACCGTCGCGGTGATCGGGGATTCGACGTTCTGGCACTCCGGGATCACGGCGTTGGTCGACGTCGTCTACAACCGCGGCATCACGACGCTGCTCATCCTCGACAATCGCACGACAGCGATGACCGGGCACCAGGACAACCCGTCGACCGGATCGACGCTCGGCGGCGCGACGGTTCCAGCCATCGATTTCGCTGCCCTCGCCCGAAGCCTGGGGATTCAGTCGGTTCGCGAGGTCGACGCGTACGACCTCGACGAACTCGAAAAGGTCATCCGCGAAGAGGTGTCGCGGGAGGCGCCCTCGGTCATCATCACGAAGCGCCCGTGCCTGCTCGCTAGCGGCGTCAAGAAGCCAGGCCTAGCGCTCGAAGTGGACGAGGACCTCTGCAAAGCCTGTCGGTTGTGTGTGCGCCTCGGATGTCCCGCGCTCTCGGTGGTGAACTCGCTGGCGTCCATCGATCCATCCCTATGCGCCGGCTGCGGCCTGTGCGCGTCGACGTGTCCCTTTGATGCGATCGCCAGGGTCCAACCGGAGTAACCAGTGCCCGACATGCCCTTGTCTCCGGGGGTGAACCCCACGAGCGTAGTGATTGCGGCCGTCGGAGGTCAGGGAGCCCTGCTCGCTTCCCGGGTGCTCGCACGCTACGCAACCTCGCGTGGGTGCGACGTCAAGGTCTCCGAGATCCACGGCATGTCCCAACGCGGAGGAAGCGTCGTCACGCACGTGCGCTTCGGCGCCGAGGTCCATTCGCCCGTCGTCGAACTCGCCGCGGCGGATGCGGTTCTCGCCTTCGAGCTGCTCGAGGCAGCCCGCTACGCTCCCTATGTCCGTCCGGGCGGGATGCTCATCGCGAGCAAACAGCGAATCTTGCCCCTGCCCGTTCTCACCGGGACGATAGCGTACCCGGAGAACCTAGAGGAATCG
Organism: Polyangiaceae bacterium; assembly: GCA_049512415.1. Classification (GTDB taxonomy): domain Bacteria; phylum Myxococcota_A; class Polyangia; order Polyangiales; family Polyangiaceae; genus Palsa-1150. The sequence goes on along the minus strand of JBEKXD010000015.1, from coordinate 26,961 downwards.
CTCCTCGCACGCCCCATCCGGTGTCTCCTCATCGACGCCCGTCGCCATGCCGAAGCCCTAGGGGAGATCCGGACCGTCAACACGCTAATGCTCGGCGTGCTCGCCCGTCATCTCACGGACGAACTCGAGGCGTGGAAGGAGGCAGTGCGTGCCTGCATCTCGCCGGCCCACGCGCGTGTGAATCTCGCGGCGCTCGAGGCCGGGTGGGCCCTCTACGACTCCGAGATGGCCGCGTCCCGGCATGACCGGAAAGGACCGCTAGAGTGATCTGGAATCCAAGCCAGGAGTGCATGAGCCGCGACGAACTCATCGCCTGCCAGAGCCGCCGTCTTCGCGAACTCGTCCAGCGCGTGTATCACGGCATTCCATTCTACCGCGACAAGATGCAGCGCCTCGGAATGATGCCGGAGGACGTTCGCTCGATCGAGGATCTGCCGACGCTACCGTTTACGACCAAGAGCGATCTGCGCGACAATTACCCGTTCGGCCTGTTCGGCGTTCCTCTCGACCAGATCGTTCGCCTTCATGCGTCTTCGGGAACGACGGGACGTCCGACCGTCGTCGGATATACGCGCCGTGACATCGGCGTCTGGTCGGAGGTCATCGCGCGATCGCTCGCCTCGACGGGAGCCACATCCAAGGATCTCATCCAGGTGGCCTACGGCTATGGCCTGTTCACGGGCGGCCTCGGACTCCACTACGGCGCGGAGAAATTGGGCGCAGCCGTCATTCCGATCTCGGGAGGGAACTCCAAGCGGCAGGTCCACATCATGCGAGACTTCGGCACGACGGTCCTCGCGTGCACGCCGTCGTATGCGCTGCATCTCGCCGAGGCGATCGTGGAGGAACACGTCGACCGCAGCGATCTCAGGCTCCGCGTGGGCGTCTTCGGCGCAGAGCCGTGGACCGACGGCATGCGGCGCGAGATCGAGCGCAGACTCGGGCTTGCCGCGATGGACATCTACGGCCTGAGTGAGGTGATGGGGCCGGGCGTCGCGTGCGAGTGTTCGGCGCGGACGGGTCTGCACGTACAGGAGGACCACTTCCTGCCCGAGATCATCGATCCCGAGACGCTGGGGGCGCAGGACCCGAGCCAAAAGGGAGAGCTCGTATTCACGACGCTCACCAAGGAGGGTCTGCCGCTCCTTCGGTATCGGACGCGCGATCTCACGACCTTGGACGCAGCGCCCTGCTCCTGCGGACGCACGACCGTTCGCATGGCCAAGTGCCTCGCCCGCAGCGACGACATGCTCATCATACGAGGCGTGAATGTCTTTCCGTCGCAGATCGAGGCCGTTCTCCTCGGAGTCGCCGGGGTGACCCCGCACTATGTCATCGAGGTCGACCGCGAACACAATCTCGACGTGCTGTCGTTGCTCGTCGAGGTCGACGAGCGCTTGTTTGCCGACACGGTCGGCCAGCTCGAAGCGTGGACAGCGTCGATCCGCAAGGAGCTCGAGAGCGCGCTCGGCGTGTCCATTCGCGTTCGTCTGGTGGAGCCCAAGACCATCGCGCGGAGCGAGGGCAAGGCCAAGCGCGTCATTGACCGCCGGCATCTACAGTAAACGAGTAGCGGGCGCGTCCCGGAGACACAGCGCGCCATCCGAGGGAACACAATGAAAGTTCAGCAGCTTTCCGTCTTTCTCGAGAACCGTTCGGGCCGATTGACCGAGGTCACCGAGACTCTGGGCAACGCCGGCATCAACATCACCGCCCAGTGCGTCGCCGACTCGTCCGACTACGGCGTGCTTCGCATGGTCGTCTCGGACCCCGTTCGGGCCGCCGCGCTTCTGAGGGACCGCGGGCTCTCCGTCACGTTGACCGACGTCGTGTGCCTCGAAACGCCCAACGTCCCCGGAGCCCTGCACAGGGCGCTCGCCCACCTATCGAGCGCCGGAGTGAGCATCGACTACATGTATGCGTTTGCCAACGGTCAGTCGGCCCTCGTTTTGATTCGGACGGGCGACATCACACGCGCTGTGGACGTTCTGATCGCGGGCGGGCAGAAGCTCGTGGGACCGCGGGAGCTCGGCATGAGCTGCGCCGCGGCGACCGAGCCATCCAAGTCGTGAAACCGAGACACCCCGCGGAGCGCGCTCGACGGAGCGGTCGCGAGCACGGCGTATCCTGAGATACGCCGTTCAGCCCGCACAGGTCTCGACGCGCCCCCCGTCCGCCGCTCGGAGTGCTCCTCCTTCGGCACGAAAGAGGTTATTGCCCGGCGGCGGCGGCGACTCTCGCTTTGAGCGTCGTCGTGATCTCGTTCATTTTCTTCCTATTCAATGGATAGAGAAGCATGAAGACGATGGACACGATGCAGGCAGCAGCCGGTCCCCAGCTCAGGGTCGCGACCAAGGCATTCAGGATATCCTTGCTTTGGGGCGCGTCCGGCACATATCCGAGAACGGACATGACGATGAGTGAAATGGTCGGTCCGATGGACCAGCCCAGCTTGTTGCAGAACGATCCGACAGCCATCGCCACCCCTTCGGTGTCATTGCCGTTCTTCACCTTCAGGTAATCGGCGACATCGGTGTACATCGAGAACATGATCGCCCCGGTCGGCCCCATCAGCGTCGAGAAGGCCACCTGGATGGCGATCAGCATCCCCACACCGTCTCTGGGAACGAAGGCAAACACGATAGACGCCGCCGTCGAGAGGCCCACGACGACGATGTATATCCACTTCTTGTCGAACATCCTCGCGATGGGCGCATAGAGCGCCGAACCCGCGAGAGCGCAGATGGTGCCGCTCGTGAAGAATATCGAGGCCACCTCGTCTTTGCCACCCCAGCTGGCGATCGCTCCAGGATCCATATAGTACTTGATGTAGTACACGATGGCCCCGAAACGCATCGTATAGACTAGAATGGTGAATAGCCCGGTGACCAGTAGGATCCACCACACGGAGCACTTGGCCATCTCGACCAGATTCTTCTTGGTCGTAGGCCAGTCCACAGCCTCCGGTTTGGTTCGATCCTTTGCCCACAAAGCGGTCAGGTACAGACAGACAATCACGATCAAGCCGAACAGACTGGTGGTGTAGAAGTATCCCGCTTTTTGATTCCCACCCCCCAAGAAGCTGACTAGCTTCAACATCCCCGCGGACACGATGAGCACGCCCAGCTGGGCGCCGACCATCCTGAAGGCGGCGAGCATGTTTCGCTCCCGGTGGTCGGGCGACATGATTTTCATCTGAGCCGAATAAGGCACATTGGTAGCGCTGTACAGCAGACTGACCAGGAGATAGGTCACAAACAGCCAGATCGCTTTTCCCTCTGTTGCCAGATTGGGCGAGTAGAACATCGCCGCACTGATGATTCCCAGCGGAATGGCGCCGTACGCCATATAGAGCCTGAACTTGCCGAGCTTCTGGCGTGGCGTCGTGTGATCGGCGATCACTCCGACGACAATATCTGCTGGAAGATCGAGGACTCGTATGAATAGAAATATGGCCGCGACCCACCCCACGGGGATCCCGCAGATGTCCGTAAAAAATGGATTCGCGTAAATCGCGAGGGGCATCCAGATGAGATTGAACGCCATGTCTCCCGACGCGAAAATGACCTTCTCGAGCAAGGGAATTTTGTCTTCCTTTGCTATAGGTTTTTCGAGTTCAGCTTTCGAACCAGGTGCTTCCATAGAGTCCTCTTCCTTGTCGTAAACGATCTTTGGCTGGCTCTCTCGATCACGGAGCCCTGGCCCCCGTCCCCGTCTTTGTAGTCCTAGGTTCCCTGGCTCCGCATAAGGTTTTCTGAACGTCCTGGCCGTGACCGATCGCCGGCCCTATCTCTAGCCGCTCGCGCGCCTCGATGTAAACGTCGATCCCGTCCGAGCTGACGCGGCGTGCCACTCGACGTCGCACCGCGGTGGAAGCTGGGCCGCCGAGAGGCGATCTTTCCGGTCCCATGCGCAGTCCTCCATCCCACGCGTGCGAGAGGCACGTTACGGCCGAGAACACGTGCATCGCAGCGGTGCGAAAGCCCATCGCCGTACAGCCATCGGACATCGCAGGGCTGAGAACGAGGTTCGCCAGCGTGCAAACGCGATTTACCAGCGTGCAAACGCCACCAAGGACGCTGTCATCGCGCCCCGCGGCTTCGACATGGCGTTCTCCTGCCAAACAAGGACGATTCGTGGACGTCGGAACGCGATCGTAGACGGTCGGAACGCGGTCGCGCGCGCGCGGGAAGCGGTCGCAAGGCTGCGAGGTGATTTGGCAGGCGTGCGAGGCTCGATCGCTGGTCTGCGAAGTGAGTTGACTCGGGGAGAGAACGAACCTGTTGGACACGAGAACGCAGTCGCTCGACCGGCAGTCGCGTCGACTCGACCGGCGATCGCGGCGGCCGGGCGAGCGATCGCGGTGGCTGGGCGATCGATCGCGGTGGCTGGGAGCGCGATCGCGGTGCCCGAGCGAGCGATTGCGGCGGCTGGGAGCGCGATCGTGTCTGCAGGGCGAACGATTGCGGATGCAGCGGAGAGAAAGCAGACCCCCTTCGGGACTATGCTCGACATCCGCGCAATCGCTACCCGCTGTCCGATGAGCACCCTCTCGCAACGGACGCGCCCGATCTCGCATCGGAGCGTTGCCACCCCCCCCATGAAGCGTTGGATATTCGGCCTGGTGGTGCTTATCGGCGCGGCCGCAGGCATCACTTATTTCGTGCATGGCCGCTCAGCCCCTCTCGTGCTCACTGGCATCGTGACGACGCGCGACGTCGTCATCAGCCCTCAGGTGGGGGGACAGGTGACGCAACTTCTCGTTCGTGAGGGGGACAGTGTGGCGCAAGACCAGCTGCTCGCCGTCATCTCTCCGGACGAACTCAAGGCCGACAGGGCGTTTTACGCGCACAGCGCCGAAGGGATGGCCGTACAGGTCCAGCAGACCGAGGAGGCGCTCAAGTTCCAGCAACAGGAAACGACCCAGCAAATTCGGCAGGCGACGGCCAATCTCGCAGTCGCCCAGGCCCAGAGACAGGAGGCGACGGCGGACTTCGAAAATGCGCGCGTCGAATACGATCGCGTCAGGTCTCTGGAGAAGACGGGCGCCGTGTCGGTTCAGGAAGTCGATAAGGAGCGCACGACCTTCGAGACTTCGCGCGCGAAGCTCGACGCAGCCGAGAGGCAGCTCGAGGCGCAGCAGGCCGCGCTCGCCCTCGCACAAGCCAATGTCACCCAGGTTGCCATGCGGCGAGCCGCGGTCGCGGCATCCGAGCAGGAACGTGCGGCGGCCGCGGCGCAGACCGAGAAAGCAGCGGTCCGTCTCGCGTACACCGAAGTTCGGTCGCCAGCGCAGGGAACGGTCGACGTGCTCGCGGTTCGGCGCGGGGAGGTTGTCGCCGCCGCGGCGCCGCTCATGACGCTCCTGAATCTCGACGACCTTTGGGTCCGAGCGGACGTCGAGGAGAGCTATATCGATCGCGTCCGTCTCGGCGATTCGCTCACCGTGCGCCTTCCGTCCGGCGAGACGCGCTCCGGCGTCGTATTCTTCCGTGGGGTCGACGCGGGCTTCGCGACGCAGAGGGACGTCAGTCGTACGAAGCGCGACATCAAGACGTTCGAATTCCGATTGCGCGTGGACAACAGCGACCGTCGACTCGCCCTCGGTATGACCGCCTACGTCCTTCTTCCCCAGCACTGAAGGGGGAGCCATGGCCGCGATCGAAGTCCGGGAGATCGTCAAGCGCTTCGGCGACTTCACGGCCGTGGACCGGATTTCCTTCGCCGTCGAAGAAGGCGAGATTTTCGGCCTGCTCGGGCCGAACGGCGCAGGCAAGTCCACGCTCATTCGCATGCTCACCACGCTGATTCAGCCGACGGCAGGTTCAGCCCTCGTCGGAGGCTTCGACGTTCTTTCCAACCCGAACGCGGTCCGACACGCGATCGGGGTCATCCCCCAGGCCCTGACGAGCGACCTCGAGCTCTCGGCCCGCGAAAACCTCCTCATCTTCGCGAAGCTCTATGGCGTTGCGCGGGCACGCCGCGCGCGTCTCATCGCCGAGTTGCTGGAGGCCGTCGAGCTCACGGCGTGGGCCGACAAGCCTGTCAAGAACCTGTCGGGCGGCATGCGCCGGCGGGTCGAGATCGCTCGCGGCCTCGTTCACGAGCCGAAGATCTTCTTCCTGGACGAGCCGACGACCGGGCTCGATCCGGTGTCGCGGGCCGCGGTGTGGGAGATGCTCCGCAGCGTCAAGAAGACCCACGACCTCACGGTACTCATCACGACGCACTACATGGACGAAGCCGACAAGCTCTGCGATCGGATCGCCATCGTCGACCGCGGCAAGCTGGTTGCGCTCGACTCACCGCTGCGTTTGAAGGCGTCCGTGCCGGGCTCGAACACCATCGACGTCAGCTTCGAACAGTCGCCGGCGAATTGGTTCGAGACTCTCGGAGAGCTGACCGGGGTGGAGCAGGTGACCGGCGATGGGCACGTGGCACGCCTTGCGACCCAGAGCGGTCCGGCGACGACTACGGCGCTCCTCTCCGAAGCCGCGGCTGCGGGGGTGCGGATTCTGTCGCTCGCCGTCCAGAGCACGACGTTGGACGACGTCTTCGTCCACTACACCGGTCGCCAGTTTCGCGACGCTCTGCAGGAGGCTTCCACTGCCGAGCGCTCCGCCATGCTCCACCGAGGTCGCTGAGGAGAAAAAGCCAATGGCGCGCGCATGGGCCATCGTCGAACGCGAGCTCCGCCGGTTTCGGCGAAGCCCGACGCTCATCATCATGTCGCTGTTCATGCCGATCATCCAACTCGTCGTGCTCGGCTATGCCTTCGGCGGGCAGGTCAAGCACCTAAAGGTCGGAGTGGTCGATCAGGACCACAGCGTCCCGGCCGTGCGCCTGCATGAGCTATCGAGCGCCGTCGGCGCCAACGCGGCGACATTCGAGACGCGGGACTACTCGGACATGGGCCAAGCTCTGAGCGACCTGAGGGACGGCCGCCTCAATGGCGTGCTCACGATCCCACCGGACTTCTCTCGGCGGACGCTGAAAAAGGAAGATCCGCGCGTGGCCCTGATCGAGGACAACACGGACACGTTCGTCAGCGCGAGCTTGGGCGCCTCGCTGCAAAGCCTGGTGGGGGCGTACAATGAGAGTGCGATCCCGCCCTCGAGGATGCCCGCGCAGACATCGCTCGATGTGGTCGAGGTGTACCCGTACGTGCCGTATATCCAATACTTGCTACCCGGCTCGATCGTGATGTCCATCTTCATGATGGTCATGATCGGAGGCGGCATCATATTCGTCGACGACAAGGCGCGAGGCCTTCACGAGGGCTATTTGGTGACGCCGATCACGAAGCTGGAGCTCATCTTCGGATTCAACCTATCGGGCGCGATCAAGGCGGTCATCGCCGGCGTCGTGCTGATGACGATCGGATCGGTTATCGCCGGAGTGCCCGACCCGTTCGCCCCGATGCGCCTGTTGCGCCTCCTCGTGGTCATTATGGTTACGGCATTCGCGCTCGTGAGCATGATGTTTCTGCTCATGGTCCGGGTCAATGACCCGCTCGTTCCCCGGGCGACCTTCGGCGTCCTGAACACGTTCCTCTACTTCCCGAGCGGGGCCGTCTACCCGCAGCAGGCCTTTCCCGACTGGATGCGGGCGATCGCCGTGGTCGACCCGTTCACGTATGCGGTGCATGCCTTCAAGAACCTGCTCCTCAAGAACACGGGCTTTGCGGCCATCGGGTTCGATCTCATGTTTCTGACGCTGTTTTCGATAGTGACGATGACGTTGGCGACGCTTCTCTTTCGTAGAACACTCTAGATCAACCGTCGAGCGGAGGACTGGGGCAAGCGGTGAGCGGAGCGATAAGCAGCGCATCGCAGACGCGGGCCACGACGCCGAACGCCGACGGCAATGGACGCATACGTCAGCGCGTCCGCTCGCTGCCCTCGGCGCCGCGCCCGGCTTCGTCCTTGCGCCTTTCGAGCTCCTCGAGAGTCTTCGGCCAATCGCCGTGCATCAGGCGCGAGAGCGATCGGTCCGCGAGGAGCTTTCCGCCCGTCTGGCAGCGCGCGCAGTAGTTGGATTCGCTGTCGGCATAGGCGATGCGCTGCACGGGGGCGCCGCACCGCGGGCACGGCTGGCGATAGCGTCCGTGCACGGCCATCCCTTCGCGGAACGCGGTTACCCGTTCGGGGAAGTCGTCGCCCGCTTCCGCGGCGAGGCGCTCGGACCATTCGCGCAGGACCGACTGCATCGCTTCGTGGAGGGCGGCGATCTCGTCGTCGTCGAACGCAGTCGTCATCCGAACGGGGGACATGCGCGCGCGCCAGAGAATCTCGTCGGAGTACGCGTTTCCGATGCCGCTCAGCAGGCGGGGATCGGTGAGCGCCCGTTTGATTGTGTGCCGTTCGCCGCGCAGTGCTGTCGCGAAGTCCTGGACAGTGCACTCGATAGGCTCAATGCCGCCGGGGTCGATGTCGCGCATGGCGGCCTCTCCTCGTACCAGATGCAGAGACGCTCGCTTCTTGGTCGAGGCCTCGGTCAAGATCAGCGAGCCGCTCGAGAAGTCGAACGCCGCGAGGCCGAGTTTCCCAGGAATCTTGGATCCGCGTTCACGCCATCGCAGGCGCCCGGCGATCATCAAGTGAATGACGAGCCACAAATCACCGTCCAGGCCGAGGACGATTCGCTTTCCCATTCGACGCGCCGCGAGGGCCCGTCGCCCCTCGGCAGCGCTCACCGGCGGATCGAAGGAGCGCACGAGAAAGGGGCTCGAGACCCGAACGTGTTCGAGCGTGTCGCCGACGACACGACGACGCAGGTGCTCCACGTAGAGATTGACGTCGGGAAGCTCGGGCATGGCAGGCTTCGCCAAGCGTAGCTGGGAGCGGCGAGTTGGGTCGCACCGCGGTTGACGTGCGGCCGCCGAGAGGCGAACTTCCCGGTCCCATGCCCAATCTCTTAGCAATGTCCTTTGAGGGCGAGATCGCCCCCTCGTTCGACCTGCGCTGCCTGCGATCGGGCGACACGCTCCCCGATGGATGGGGCGTCGGCTACTACCCTGCCGGGGAGCCATCGGCGGCAGTGCTGAAGGAACCGGCCCCGGCACCCGGCAGCATTCGCCGGGAGCTCATCAAGGCCTGGGATCACCTCGAATCGTCCTTGTTCGTCCTCCACGTGCGGGCTGCAACCTGGGGCCCCAACACGGATGCCAACACGCAGCCCTTCGTCAAGAGCTGGGGCGCGCGCGACTGGATTATCGGTCACGCCGGCAGCCTCTCCCGCGCGCTCGAAGTCGCCCCCAACGCCGCCTTCGAGCCCGTCGGGTCCACAGACACCGAGCGCGTTTTCTGCGTGCTGCTCGGTCGCCTCGCGTCGCAGGGCTGGCGTTCTCTCGCGGACGCGGATCTCAGCGTCGTATCCGAGTGGTTTGCCGAGTTCAACGCGCTCGGAACGCTGGATCTCGTCCTCTGCGATGGTAGGGACCTTCTGGTCTACGCAGATCTTCACACCACGCCCGCGCTCCACCTCGGGGAGCTGCTGCCCCCCTTCAACGGTCTCGTCGTGGGCGATGCGGACGTCCAGATTGACTTTACGAGCCGCCAGGGCACGACCGAACGCAAGGGGATCATCGTGTCCTCGTCCCCTCTCGAGAGCACGGGGACGGCCGCGCGAACTTCCTGGCGAGTTCTCGAGCGCGGCGAGATCGTGGTCGTCCGCCAAGGGGCCGTCTCGCGGCGGTGGGTGCGGCGGGCCGACACTCCCTCCAGGTCCCCCGATGACCGACCGACGTCGCGCGCGGCACGCCGCGACGCGGCGGGAGGGACTGCACGCCGTCTGCGGATCATGCACCGTACGACGTACTCGTACGGGTGGCCGGTCGAGCGCAGCACCCATCTGCTTCGCCTCGTGCCATCCCATGATCGACTCCAAACGCTCGAGCGATCAGAGATCTCGCTGTCGGTCGGTGGGCGGACCCGCGACTTCGACGACGTCTTCGGCAATCGCGTGAGGCGCGTAACAATTGATACTCCGTACGATGAGCTCACAATTGTGGGTCGCTCGGAGACGTCGCTACTCGACACCGATCCGCTCGCGTTCGGGAGCCGCCGGATCCGAACGACGATTCCGTTGGTCTGGATGCCGTGGCAGCGCATCATGCTCGAGCCCTTTCTCTTGCCCCCGGAGCTGCCCGAAACCCATCTGGCCGAGCTCGCGGACTACGCCATGCGCTTCGTCGCTCGCAACGACGGGGACCTGCTCGACACGCTGCTCGATCTCAACGATTCGATATTCCGCGAATACGCGTATTCGCAGGGCGCGACGACACTCTCGACGACACCGTTCGACGTCTACGTGACCAAGCGGGGAGTGTGCCAAGACTTCGCCCACCTCTTCATCTGCCTCGCTCGCCTCATGAGCGTGCCGGCGCGATACGTGTGCGGGTACCTCTACACGGGCTCGAAGGACCCCGCCCGCGTCCAAGCGGAAGCGTCCCACGCCTGGGTCCAGGTCTACCTCCCCGAGATCGGATGGCGGGGCCTCGACCCGACTAACGGCATCGTGACGAGCACGAGCCACGTTCGCGTTGCCGTGGGGCGCAACTACGTCGACGCAACGCCGACGTCCGGGACGATCTACGTGGGCGGGGGTAGCGAGAGGCTTGCCGTCGAAGTGACCGTCGACCCCATCGACTGATGGTTCGACGCGGCCGCGATCGCCCGTCGATCGGGCTCCCCGTTCGTCGCGTTCGCGTCCACGGCAAAGAAGGCCTCATAGATCGAGCGCCCCACGGCATTGAGTCCCGACTGCACACGGTCGAGATGGGGCTGGAGGCCGGCGGCGATCAGCTCCTCGATGACCGCAAACTCGTACTCGGAAGCCAAGCGGCCGAGGAGGCGTTCGGCGGGGGTCGGACTCGCGTCCGGCGGGGCTCCGTTGATCTCGTGCAGCGAGCGCTCGGCCTGATTGAGGCAGTAGCGGACCGACCGTGGGAACATCCTCTCGAGCAAGAGAAATCCCATGACCGAACCGTAGGAGATCTGCCCGTATCGTTTGCGGTACATCTCGAGCGCGCTGACCGAGCGAAGGAGCGCCACGAGCGTCGACTCGTCGAACTGTTTGCCGCGGTCGGTCCCGCGCGCCTGTTGGAGCACGAGCTTGGCATCGACGATTCGGCTCGTCTGATCGGCCCGTTCCAGCAGTCGACCGAGCTGGCCGAAGTGCCAACCCTCTCCGTGGGTCATCGTCAGATCCGTCGTGCCGACGAACAGGTGCGCCGATCGCTTCACATCGTCCAGAAAATCGTGCGGATCCGAGAAGATACTGCTGTTCCTCGAGGCATCGAGGACGAACAGGTAATACGTGTTGATGCCCTCCCACATGTCGGACGAGATCGCGTCGCGAACCGACCGCGCATTTTCCCTCGCTTGAGCCAGGCACGACAGGATCGAGTTCTGCGAGCCGGCGTCGAACGTGAGAAACCGGACGACGCCATCGCGCGTCGCCTCGCCGTACCGCTCCGTGTAGAGACGTTGGTCGCCCGTCGCTGTCACGATACCGGCCCACGGATCGCTCTGCGGATGGGCGAGGTCGAGCGTCACCTGCAAGCTGACATCTAGAAACCGGGCGACGTTCTCGGCCCGCTCGACATAACGACTCATCCAGTAGATTGCATCCGCGACTCGACTCAGCATTCGGTCAGCCTCCCGCTCGCGATTCGGCTTCGAGGTCCGGCCGCACGTTCCTCCCACGCGGCTCGCGAGCGAGTCGCCCGGCGGTCGCCTCCGTCGCCGGGGACCCTTCCGTCTCGACATCCATTACGCTGTCGGCGAGCACCCAGGTATCCTTGCTGCCTCCCCCCTGAGAGGAATTGACGACATACGAGCCGCGCTTTAGCGCGACGCGGGTCAGCCCTCCAGGGAGAACGAATACGTCTTCGCCATGGAGAATGTAGGGGCGCAGATCCACGTGGCGGCCCTCCACGGTCCCGTCGATGAGCGTCGGGGACCTCGACAACCCGAGAAGAGGTTGCGCGATGTAGTTGCGGGGATTAGCTCGGATTCGATCGGCAAAATCGGCACGTTCAGCCGACGACGCTTGCGGCCCCATCAACATCCCGTATCCGCCAGACTCGTTCGCCGCCTTGACGACCAGCTTGTCGAGGTTTTCGAGCACGTGGCGCCTCTGCTTGTCGTCGAAGCACACGAACGTCGGCACGTTTGGCAAAATGGCATCCTCACCGAGATAGTAGCGGATGATGGCGGGGACATAGGCGTAGATCACCTTGTCGTCCGCAATGCCCGTGCCCGGCACGTTGGCGAGCGATACTCGCCCGGATCGCGCGACTTCCATGAGACCCGGAACGCCAAGCATGGAATCCGGCCGGAACACCAATGGGTCGAGGAACGTGTCGTCGATGCGTCGATAGATGACGTCTACGCGCGCGAGCCCCCGAGTCGTCCGCATCCAGACTCGCCCGTCATGAACGACGAGATCTCGCCCTTCGACGAGTTCGATGCCCATCTGCTGTGCCAAGAAGGCGTGTTCGAAGTATGCAGAGTTGTAGACCCCGGGGGTGAGGAGCACGACGGTGGGCTTCGCGACGTCGGCCGGCCCAACGTATTCGAGCGTTTGCAGGAGTCGACTCGAATACGCATCCACGGGCCGAACGCGCGAAACGTCGAACACGCGCGGGAATGTTCGCTTCATGACCTGACGGTTCTGAAGGACGTACGAGACCCCCGAAGGACAGCGCATGTTGTCTTCCAATACGTACGCTCGCCCGTCCGTGTCTCTCACGAGATCGGTCCCGCTGATGTGGCACCAGATGCCGCGCGGCGGAGTCAGACCCACGCACGGCTTCAAGAACGAGGTCGCACTCTCCACGAGCTCGCGCGGGACCGAGCCGTCCGCGAGAATGCGTTGTGAGTGGTAGATGTCGTCGATGAAGAGGTCGAGGGCTCGCGTCCGCTGCACGAGGCCGCGCTCGAGCGTTCGCCATTCGTCGGCCGGCACGATGCGAGGAATCATGTCAAAAGGCAGGATCTTCTCGACCCCGCGTTCACTCCCGTACACGTTGAAGGTCGTGCCCATGTGCAGCAGTGAGGTCTCCGCCGCGCGCTGCCGACGAAGCACTTCCTCGTCCGGAATGGTCGCAAGCGCGCGGACCAGGTGTGCACACCCTTCGCGCGGCTGCCCCGTCCCGTCGAACATCTCGTCGAAAAAGGGACCGCATTCGTAAGCGTCAAACCTCATGGGGATGCTTGGAGCTACGGTGCTCTACCTCCGATCATGAGAGTAGGAGCCCGGAGGTTTCGCCGGCGTTTCCGGCGAGGCGCGGGTCTACGACCCTTCGAGCTTACGATCCGAATCTCGACGTCTCGGGCAACCCAGTGGGATTGGGTACTGCCCGGGGCGCAACCGTGGCGAGCTCTGCGTCGGTCCACCGATCGAGGCAGGGACAGGAAACGCGCGGCTTTCAAGCACTTAATCGACTCACACCTCGAGACGTTGTCCTCCTTGAACCCTCGCATCGGATACCTCGCATGCGGCCGAACGCACGGCGCGCCTGCAGGCCGGGGGTCTTCGCTTCGATCCGCCCCATCCTCGAGAACGAAACCGCTAGGTGAGGAAATTGGCCCGGGCAAAGCTGCACAGGAAGCTCGCGTGGACGATGGTCGTCACGCTCAGCGCGGTGGCCGCGCTGCTGATTGGGCTGCTCGTGACGGTCAGCGTCCGCCTTTCCCAACGCTACTTGGCCGACGTCGAGGCGCACCATCGCGAAGCCCTCGCGTCAAAAGCCACCGCCTTGGCCGAGAGCAACGCGGTCGTGCTCAAAGGCCTCGCCCTCGATGACGTGTCTCCCGACGCGCAGCGCTTGATCGAGCGTCTGGTGCTCGGCGATCCCGACGTGGTCTACGGGATGTTGACGTCCCGCAGCGGCCGCGTCCTGGCCTTTGCCGGTCCGGGCGCTTCCACCGACCGCCCCGACCCGAATGCGTGCGCATCCGTCGATCTCGGGCCCCAGAGCCCCAACGTGTCCGGGCACACGATGCGCGAGCTTACCGCGTTCGGTCAGTACGTCTTCGAAGTCGCGCTGCCGGTGCTCGGCGGGTCGGAGACCTCTGGAACACTGCGGCTCGGCTTGTCCGAGAGAAGCATGCATGCCGCTGTCCGCGCAGCGCGGGAAGCGAGCCAAAGAGACATTCTGACGAGTCTCGCCCTCGCCCTCGCGGCGGCTTTGGCGGCAGCGGGGGTCGCCGCGATGGCATCCAGGCGGGCGGCGGCTCGGATCGCCAAACCGGTCGCTGACTTGGCCGCGGCCGCCAAAGCCCTTGCGGCCGGGGATCGCGACGTGAGGGTCGACATTCGCTCCGACGATGAGGTCGAAGATCTGGGGCAGGCGTTCAACGACATGGTGGCCAAACTCAAGGAGTCCCACGAGTCGCTGGAGGAGATGAATCGGACACTGGAAACGAGGGTCGAGGCGAGGACCAATGAGCTGGCGAGCCGCAACCGCGACATGCGTACCCTGCTCGACAACGTCGAGGATGGACTCCTGACGCTTTCGCCCTCAGGCGTCATGGCCATGGAGCATTCCGCGATTCTCGACCGATGGTTCGGAGCCTACGCCGAGAACACGTCGTTTGGCGCGTATCTCGAACGCACCTCGCCCGCGTTCTCCGCCTATCTGAGCGTCGCCTGGGAGGCGATCGCGGCGGGCTTTCTGCCCCTCGAGGTTTGCATCGAACAGCTGCCCCGTCACATCGAGGCTCGCGGACGCACGTGGCAGGTGCGCTACACGCCGATCATGAGCAGCGGGCGGCTCGACGTCGTCCTCGTCGTCGTTCGAGACATCACCGGAGAGCTGACACGCCAGCGCGAGGAACAGGCCCAGCGCGACCTCTTGAACGCCTTCCAGAGGTTGATGCGCGACCGGGCTGGATTTATGGCGTTTCATGCGGAGATGACGGACAACGTGGCCGCGGTGTGCAGTGGCCAGCACGACAGCGACCCGCTCACACTCAAGCGCATCGTGCACACCATCAAGGGCAACGCCGGGATCTTCGGACTCGAACAGCTCGAAGCCCTCTGCCACAGGATCGAGGAGGAGATGATCGAGACGAGAGACCTGCCCCCGGACTCCTCGATCGATGAGCTCCGCGAGGCATGGCAAACGCTCACCGACAACATAATCCCAAAGTCGAGATCGAAGGGACCCACGTTCGACGTGCCCAGCGAGGAGGTTCAGGAGCTGATCGTCACACTCGACAGCATTCCCGCTGCGCGCCACCTCGCGACCCAGGTCGAGGGCTGGAAGCTCGAGCCCATCCAAGTCCCGCTTCGGCGTCTCGCCGAACAGGCCGCTGCGCTCGCCAAGAGGCTTGGAAAGGGGGACATTCAAGTCGAAGTCCAGGCCGAGTTGATTCGGTACGACTCGAAGCGTTGGGCACCTCTGTGGTCGGACCTCGTCCACGTGGTGCGAAATGCCGTCGACCACGGACTGGAGATGCCCGACGAGCGCAAGACTCTCGGCAAACCGCCAGCCACCATCCGGTTGACGGCCGCCTGGGAGGGCCCCGACCTCGTGGTCACGATCTCGGACGACGGCCGAGGCATCTCGTTCGAGGCGGTTCGCGCGAAGGCGACGCGACTGGGCCTGTCTGCGGAAACTCACGAGGACCTCGTGGCAGCGCTCTTCGTCGACGGCGTGAGCACGGCGGAGAGCGTGAGCGCGATCTCGGGACGCGGGGTTGGAATGTCGGTTGTGCGCGCTCGCGTGGAGGCGATGGGAGGTGCGGTCACTGTCCACTCGGTTCCCGGGAAAGGGACGACCTGGACGTTTCGATTCCGCCGACAGCCGTCCATGGATGGCCGCGGCTCGCTCAGGCCCAGTCTCGGGGCGAGCCTGGCGCCGGTCCTGTCGCTGCCTGCCGTCTAGTCGCTCACCCCGACCGGAAGGCGAGCGAGAGAGACGCTGTACCGCACTCAAGTCTTGCGCCACCGGGCCGCTCTTATGGAGAACGCCCCCATGTCGTCCAGGGAGCTCGATCTACAGGCCATGCTCGCGATGCTGACCGCCGAGGGTCCCACCCCCGAGGCTGTCACGGAACTCTTATTGTCCAGCGTCAGCGATGGCGTCGCGATCACGAATGCGACGGGCGATAGGCTTTACTTTAACGCGGCGGGCCGGCGCATCATGGGGATCGCCGAAGGCCAGCGCACGGACGTCGTGACGCAGGGCGCGGATCTCAGCTACCTCCACGACTTCAGTCCGGTGGCCAAGGACCAGATTCCGCTCGTCCGGGCGCTTCGCGGCGAGGATACGAACGGGGTCGAGCTCTTCGTTCAAAATCCCGCGCTGGCCGACGGAGCCCTCGTGAGCCTCAACGCCCGACCGCTGCATGCTCCGGACGGTCGCGTCGTGGGAGGCATCGCGATCTTTCACGACATCGGCGCTCGCAAGCAGGCGGAAGAGGAGCTGCGGAAGGCCAACTCCAAACTGGGAGAATGGGTTTCGGAGCTCGAACACCGCGCCCAGGTCACTTGGCACACCAACGAGATGGCCGAACTCCTTCAGAGCAGCCGGACGATGGACGAGTTTCACGTCGTCGTGTCGCGATACGCTTCACGCATCTTCGAGAACGAATCCGGAGCGGTCTACGTGGTCAACCCTTCGCGCTCGGCCATCGAACTCGTCGTCCGCTGGGGCGAGTGGGATCCGAAGGGAGCGACCGTCTTTGCCCCCGACGGTTGCTGGGCGCTTCGCCGCGGGAGAATGCACCGGTCGGGCGGCGATGCCCTCGGTCCGGACTGCGACCACGCCACCAGTTCGAGCTCCGAGGCCTACGTGTGCATGCCCATGATGGGTCAGGGCGAAGCCCTGGGAATCCTGCACGTGCGGCAGTCCGGCGAGGCAGCCACCACGAAATCGGAGCTGAGCGCCGCGGTGGCCGAGTCACGAGTGCGCACGATCATCTCGGTCGCCGAGCACGTGGCGCTCGCGCTGGCCAATCTTCGCCTGCGGGACACGCTGCGCATGCAGGCCATTCGCGACCCTCTGACGGGTCTCTTCAATCGGCGCCAC
Source organism: Polyangiaceae bacterium (assembly GCA_049512415.1). Taxonomy (GTDB): domain Bacteria; phylum Myxococcota_A; class Polyangia; order Polyangiales; family Polyangiaceae; genus Palsa-1150. Next base: position 9,917 of record JBEKXD010000015.1, on the reverse strand, counting down.
ATGGAGGAGTCCCTGGAGAGGGAGCTTTCGCGCGCCGCGCGTGCCAACGGAACCGTCGCGGCCGTGATGATCGATATCGACCATTTCAAGCGCTACAATGACACGTTCGGGCATGCGGCCGCCGATGTCGTGCTGCGGGACACCGCGGCCTTACTCCGCTCGCGCATCCGCCCCGAAGACATCGCATGCCGATTCGGCGGCGAGGAACTCGTGCTGATCCTGCCGGAGATGAACGTCATGGACGCCGTGGGCTGCGCGGAAAGACTTCGCTCGGCGATCGGCGAACAACAAGTGCACTACCGGGGCGTTCCCCTCGCGGGAATCACGGCGTCGTTCGGCGTTGCGGCATACCCCGCGGGAGGGACGACGGTCGAGGCCTTGCTACGGGCCTCGGACGAGGCCCTCTATGGCGCGAAACACCGCGGTCGAAACCGCGTGTGCTGGCGCGACCAGAGCGGCGGCATCGAGGACTTGCAACAAACTCGGTCGGCGAGCGATCCCTCCTCCGCCAGGCCGGTCGCGGCGGACGTACGATCGAGTGAGCCGACGCTCAAGACCGCGTAGTCAGAAGACGATCGCGGCTCCTTCGACCACCGCAATCTCGTCTTGCGACTCGAACGAAAGGTCGAGATCGTCCGACATGAGAACGCCAAGCTGGAGCGACACGCTCGTCCCAGCGAGGTCCCAGATTTGGGTGCACACGATGAGTCCAGGAACCATGAGACGCACCGCGAGACGCTTGCCCTGAATCACCGTGGGGATCCCGATATCGATCGATGCCGCGCGAGCCGCCAGCTTGCGTTTGAGACTCCCGAGCATCTGGTTGGACAGCTCCATCAACCAGTCGGTGTCGGAGGCTGTCACGGGCGCGATGCGGCGCAGTGCGCTGGCCCCCTCGGTGGACGTCACGAGTGCCACGGTTCCAGACATTCGCTCCCCAGTAAACCCTATGATCGCCGCGAGGTCGAGCTCGCCCCTGAGCTCGGATATGCGCGTGAGCTTGGACCCGTAGTGCTCGACCAGCTCCTCGAACGCGTCTGACATGAGGACAGTGAGCTGGTCGAGTCGCTTGTCGTGGGACATATTGGCTCTCTCGTGAGGGTCGGCCTATTGGAACTAGGCAGTGAGTTTCTGCACGGTCGCGACCAAGATATTGGCTTTGAACGGCTTGACAATCCAACCCTTGGCCCCCGCGGCTTGAGCGCGTTTGAGGAGCGCGGGCTGGCTCTCGGTGGTCAGCATGAGGACAGGAAGTCCGGGGCGCAACCCGGTGTCACGTAGCTTCTCGAGCATTTCGAGTCCGTTCATGCGGGGCATATTCACGTCACAGAGGACCATCGAAAGCTGCGCGTCCCCTTCGATGTGTTTCAACCCGTCCACGCCGTCGACGGCCTCGACGACCTCAAAGCCGACCGGGGCCAGCGCGAGTCCGACCTGCTGTCTTACCGACGCGGAGTCGTCCACAACGAGAATCTTCTTAGTCATGTTGGTTTCCGGCTCGACCGCACGCTCGAGAGCGCCCGATGGGCGGCCGTCCTTGCATGTGAAACGACCGCTCCAGAGCTCCTTGTTAGGGTTCGTGGACGCCGTCGCGACGCTGTCCACCCCCTCGAAGCCCGAATCTCATTACGTTGTAGGCACCTCTTTGCACCCCTGGCGCCCGCTCGCTCATCGCTAGAAGGCCCATCGGGCTGCCGTGGCAGAGAGCAAGTCCCGCCGGCCTCCTAGCTCTGCTTGAACGATGCGGCTGGCACCGGTATGCTCGTCGCTCGTATCTAATGGCAGTGTTGCGCCATGTGACTTCGACGCGAGTTTCCATACTTGAGCCGGAACACTTAGTCGGTCGTTCGGCGATGTGTTCGCTCCAGATTGTGGAGACGTACGTGTCCGCCTGGCACGCGGCCTTCCGGTGGACTGGCTCCGTCTGGGAGGTCAAGGACCTGGGCAGCCGCAACGGCACGTACGTAAATGGCCACGGCCTGCGCGTGGGCCAGCCCTGCACCCTCGCGCGCGGAGACCTCGTCGCCTTCGGCGAGCCGGGCCAGGACTGGCAGCTCGCCAACGAGGAGGCGCCTCGCCCCATGGTGATCCCGCTGGGCCCTGGTTCCCCGCTGATTCTCGACGGAGACGTGCACGCGCTGCCGTCGTCCGAAGACCCCCAGGCCACGGTGTTCCGCGGCTCCGACGGGCTCTGGCGAATCGAGCGGCGGTCGGAGGTCACCGCGTCGCTCGAAGACCAAACCAGGTTCGAAATCGGCGGCCGGACGTTCCGATTCACCTGCCCGATCTTCAGTGCACCGCAGACGACCACGGAACAGCCCGAGCTTCGCGCAAGCCGCCTCGTTCTTGCGGCGAGTCGTGACGGCGGGCGCGCGCACCTCACGGTCGAGACTCCTAGCGGGACCTACGATCTCGGCGCCCGCCCGCACCACGACGTCCTGCTGAGACTCGCACAGCATCGGCTGGCCGACCTCCAGAGGGCGGTACCGGATGCGAGCGCAGGCTGGGCGTACGAGGACGACATTGTCCGCGAGCTTGGCATTCCATCGCTTCAGATTCATGTGGACGTGTTCCGGCTGCGAAAGGAAATTGCCTCTCTTGGAATCTTGGATCCGGCGGACGTAGTCGAGCGACGCCCGCGCGCCGGTCAGCTTCGTCTCGGAGTCCGCACGTTCGAAATAGAAGATGCGTAGAACCAAGCTCCTGCCTCTTGTAGCGATTGCGACGCCCCTCATTGCGTGCTCGTCCTCGGCGACGGACCAAGCTGTGTGCACGAGTGGTCAGTATTGGACAGACGGAGAGGGTCCGTTCATGATGCCGGGGGCGAGCTGCGGGGCGGCGAGCTGCCACGGGCAGTCGTTTACGGCTGCGGGAACGGTCTATCCCACGGCTCACGAACCGGACGACTGCGACGGGGTCAATGGGCAGGACGGAGGGGTCGATACGACGGATGCCGCGGTGCTCTTGATCGCTTCCGACGGGGCGACTGTCACAATGCAGTTCAACTCGGTCGGGAATTTTTTGACGACGTACGGATTGGCTCCGCCATTTACTGCGAAGGTGGTTACCGCCAATGGGGTCCTGGCGATGACGGATCCGGTGGACGACGGTGACTGCAATTCGTGCCATACGGCGGCGGGCGCGAACGGTGCACCGGGTCGCATCATGCTCCCGTAGAGGCAACGGACGAACGCAGGGTGAACTTTTGCTCGAGGAGCCTTGACACTCTTCAATGGGGATTTACCTGTTGGGTCAGGCGAAAGGAGAACCGGTTACGATCGCGTGACCTTGAGGTGAGGCACGCAAGCTCCCCCTGGTTGAAAACACGACTTTGCGCCTTGGACAGTCGCTCGAAGCATCTTCCGGAGCCTGATCGGAAGCTAAGACCCTACTTTCGAGGTCATCTCGGTTTGGGTCGGCTCTAGGCACACCCAGCCCATGGGATGCTCCGGTTCGGTCGGCTGTGGATACGAGGAGGTCGGCGGTAGAACGCCGGCCTCTTCTTTTTTGTGGGCGTAGCTCCAGCTGAGCGCCGGGGTCGGATCGGGGCGGTGTGCGACGCCACCCCCCTGAGGCTCGGCAAGGACACGCGTGTGCGCAATCCCGTTGACCCACCTTCAGGCCCGGCGATAATCGATGTCCGGGAAGGCAGGATTGCATGGGGGCCATTCGAGAGACGTCGAGCGGCCAAACACGCGCACTCGAGCCGCAACACATTGTGGGCCGCACCACACCCCCCGCGTGCTCGCAAACACTCGACCAGCCGTACGTGTCTGGTGTGCACGCGGTCCTTCGTTGGACGGGACTCGGCTGGGAGCTCAAAGACCTCAATAGCCGCAACGGCACCTACCTAGACGGACGGCGGATCGACCCGGCGGGCGCCAGCGAGCTACGGCAGGGAGCCCGCATCGGATTTGGGAGGCCCGCCGAGGAATGGGAGCTCGTCGACGCGGACGCGCCGGAGGTCATGGCCGTGCCGCTCGACGGAGGCCCACCGGCGCGCATGGACGGCGAGATGATCGCTCTGCCGTCGAGCGAGGACCCGCAGGCCACGATTTACCGAACCGGGGACGGGGAGTGGGCGCTCGAACGTTCCGAGGAGCTCGTCATCCCCGTGCGCAATGCATCCATTTTCGACGCCGTAGGTCGCCTGTGGCGCTTCTGCTGCGCAGACCTTTCTCCGAGCACGATAGCCCCTTCCGACGCATATCCGCGCCTCGTGTCCCTGCGCGTCGCGACCCTCCACGTGCACTTCGACGTTTCCAGGGACGAGGAACACGTCAATCTGCGCGTGTCGGCCGATGGCCAGACCCTCGACTTGGGATCGCGCGCTCCCAACTATCTTCTGTTGACGCTGGGCCGACGGCGATTGGCGGACGCCGCCCGCGGTTTGACGGATACGACCTGCGGATGGAGCGAGATCGAAGAGCTCGCTCGAGACCCATCGATGGCACCTCCCCGGCTAAACATCGATGTTTTCAGGATTCGTCAGATGTTCGCGGGCATTGGACTGCTCGACGCAGCGAACATCGTCGAACGGCGCTTGCGCGCGCGTCAGATTCGAATTGGTACTGGGCTGATCTCGGTGGCCATCGTCTAGTACGGAACGCGTCCGATCACTCGCGGCGGCGCAGCATGTCATCCACGTTGAAGGCAGGCAGCGACGAGCCGTCGGTGGGCGGCACCGGGGCCGCGGACGCCCTCGGAATCGCGACCGCATGCGCTCCGGAGTCCGTGTGGCCGCCCTGCGACAGCGCCGAAACGGAAGGCCCGACGGCGGACCCGGCAGGAGGCGGCCGCGGCCCGGCCGGCACCCTCATCGGAATTGGGTCGAGAGCCTCCACGGGCGGTGTCCGTGCCGCCTGCACATCGCCGCTCGGCGCCGGCGCCCGCCTCGGCTCCGCGGCAACCTCAGCACGGACCATCTGCGGGGAAGCCGTCTCGGCCGAAGCGCGATCCATAGGCCGCCGCTGCGACAACACCCACGCCATCGCCACCGCGGTCGCGAGCGCGAGCCCGGCGATCACGGGCGTCGCCCGGCGCCGCGGAGGTCGAACTCGAGGGATGGGACCCGCTGCGAACGACGGCGAAGGCGATGGCTGGGTGTGCTCTAGCGGCGGTGGGACGACCAGCGGCGCGAGCGCTCGGGCCAGCTCTCGCACGCTCGCATGTCGCTCCGTCCGGTCGCGCCTCAAGCATTTCTCGATGGCGCGCGCCAGGTACGGCGGCGCATCCGCCGGGAGCTTGTCGAGCCACTTCGCTTCCTTGCCGAGCATCTGCGAATAGACCTGGACGATGGTGGTCCCGGCGAACGGAACATTGCCCGTGACAAGCTCGAACAAGGTCACGCCCAGCGCCCATATATCGGTCCGCGAGTCGACGTCGCCCGACGACTCCATCTGCTCCGGCGACATGTACAGGGGCGAACCCATGATCGATCTCGGAAGCGTCATCCTTACGACCACGTCGCCTTGCGAGAGGTCCAGCGTTGTCGGAGCCAACGTCGGACTGCTCTTCGCAATGCCGAAGTCGAGCACCTTGATGGCGGGCTGCATCCCAGGGCGCTCGACGAGGAAAAGGTTGGCTGGCTTGAGGTCCCTGTGCACGATGCCGGCGTCGTGAGCCTCGGAGATCGCCTCGCACGCCTCGAGCACGTACTGAACCCCGCGCTGCACGCCCACGGGTCCCGAGCGGCGCAGAAGGGCGGCGAGGTCGGTTCCTTCGAGGCGCTCCATCACGATGTAGGGGACGCCATTGTCGAGCACCGCCACGTCGAAGATCCGGACTACGTTGGCGCTCTTCAGGCGGGCCGCCGAGCGCGCTTCCTGGACGAACCGAGCGACGGAGTCCGGCTGCTCGGACGAGGCCCCGAGCATGAACTTGATCGCGACCGGCCGATCCAAAAGCAAGTGCTGGGCCCCCACGACGACGCCCACCGCGCCGCGCCCCAGTACAGTCTCCAGGCGGTATCGGTCCTGGAAGATGTCTCCTAGGCGTACGTACTCAGGCAGCTCGAAGTCGCCTTCCCGCATTCGCCAAACCTCTAGCGATCGATCGGGCCCATATTGTCCGTGTCCGACCGGAGAGCATGCGCGTCGGATGTCTACCGCGTCAACCTTTCCGGTTCTGTCTTCGTGGCGAAATTGCACATCCGTCCAAAGGTAGGCTCACAATTCAATCGACCCCAGACTGCAAAGTCGTTACGACCGAGGCCCTCGATTGACGGTGGCCTCGAACATGCGGACACGTCCCTGCCTCACAGCGTTGCTAGCGTCGGCGAGTCTGTGGGCTCCTTGTCTGTCCTGGGCTGACGCCGACTCCGACCGAGCTCGAGCAGCGGCTCGCTTCGAGGAGGCGAAAGCCGACATGGGCCGTGGCGACTTCGCGACTGCATGTCCCAAGTTGGCGGAGAGCGAAGCCATCGACCCTCAGGTAGGTACTCTGCTCAATCTTGCCTATTGTTATGAAAATGTGGGTAAGACGGCCACGGCTCTCTCGACGTGGATGGAGGCGGCGTCCTTCGCGGCCTCGAAGGATCAACACGAGCGCGAGCAGTTCGCCCTGCTTCGCGCTCGCTGGCTCGAGCCGCGCTTGCTCCGTGTGACGATTCGAGTGGCGCCCCAGCCGGCGTACGACCGCATCGCGCTCACGCTCGAGGGCGCCCCGTTCGAGCGAGCCCGGTGGGGAGTGCCGGTCCCCCTGGACCGCGGCGAGTACGAGCTACGGGCCTCCGCGCCGGGCATGGAAACGTGGTCGACCCATCTCTCCGTGCAAGAGGGAGACACTCCGTCCATCGTGGTTCCCGAGCTCAACCCCGCCCAGGCCGAGACGCCACCGAGCCGGCCCGAAGCACCGGCGATGCGCGAACACCTTCCCGTGGCGCCCACCGCACCCACGGGCTCCAAAGCGCCGCGATCCTCGCCCCTCGTGCCCTACGCGTTCGTCACAGGCGGCGTGAGCGCGGCCGCTCTCGTGGTCGGAGGCGGCTACGGCGTGGCGGCGCTCATCAACGCGCACAACTCCACGAGCGATAGGAATTGCGTCAACGGCCTGTGCAATGCCGAAGGGCAAGCTGACCAACGGCGTGCCGGTCACGACGCGGACGCCGCCGACGCGGCGTTCGGCATAGCCGCGGTGGCCGGTGTCGCTGGCCTGCTCTTGTGGGCAGCGGCTGCGACCGGACATGGCCCCCCTGGGCATGTCTCGCTGCAAGCGGCCGTGACCCCTGGCTCGGCAGGTGTCACTTTCGGCGGGCGCTGGTGACTGCGCGTCGCCGAAGCCAGTGCGTGCCAACCCCGTCTGCGGGGCCGACCACTCTGCGTCGGCCGCACCTCCCTTCGTCATCGTGGTCTTGCGCTAGAACTCGAGAACGGAACCGCCGCGCTGCGTCTGTACGCGGACTTCCCGTGACTCGATAACAAGGGCTTGGGCACGGCCCGTAGCCGTGAACAGGCCATTGTCCCATGCGGCGCCGCCGCCCCCAGGAGGTAGGATCTGGGCATGTCCGTTCGAAGTCAGGGCAAGGCAAGAGCCCGGCACCGTTTGGATGTTGCTCGAATACGCGTAGTTGGCTCCGCTTACGCCCTGGAGCCAGATCACCCCGCCAACGATGTAGCAGATGTTGGGCTCGTCCCAGGTCGGACACGGCACGTTTCGTTCGTCGCGCAAGCCCGCGGGCGGCTGGCCCGACTACTCTACGTCGGCAGCTCCGCCCGTCTTCATTGTGATCCTGCGGGAGTATTCGACGACGGATCCGTCGAGCTCCGCCTGCACGCGGATTTCTTTGGACTCGACGAGGCGGGCCTGAGGAGCGCCCGGAGACGCGGAGGCGCCCGTGGCCGTGAACAGGCCATTGTCCCATACGGCGGCGCCGCCGCCTGGAAGTAGGATCTGCGCATGCCCATTCGAGGTCAGGGCAAGGCAGGAGCCCGGGACTGTTTGGATGTTACTCGAATACGCGTAATTGTTTCCGCTTACGCCCTGGAGCCAGATCACTCCGCCAAAGATGGAGCAGATGTTGGGCTTGTCGTCGGACGGACACGGGACGTTCGAAGTATAGTCACTTCGGAAACCGCCCAAGTAGAGAATCTTCAAACATCCATTGCTCTGCAACGTAAGCTGCCACGGGCCGTTGGTGAGGCACGCTCCACAGTTGAACGTGCCTTCCCCTTCATTGAGAACGGGACCTAGGTTTATCAATGACATGGTGATCGCTGCCTTTCGTGCATGGACTACTACTATTGTGGCGTCGCCGCCATGGATGCGCCCGCTCTCTCAGGCGGGCCCGATACCGAGTGCTTGGTCCAGTCCGTACCGTCCCAGGTCCACGTTGCGTTGTCGAGTAGGGAACCGAGAACGTCATATCCTCCGAATAGCACGACGCTCGCCCCGAGACTCGCCGCCGAGGCATGGGTGCGCGCGTCCGGTGAATGCTCCGGGCTCTCCATCGTCCACGTGAGTCCGTCCCAGACCCATGTCTCCCCAAGCGTCATCGATCCGCCGTCGCCAATGGGGCCGTAACCGCCAAAGACGACGAGCAAGTCCGTTCCGTTGAGGTTGACAGACGCGGAGGCAGCGGAATGCCGAGGCCCCGGCGAGATGGAGGAGAGATAGTGCTCACTCCACTCATCGCCGTCCCAAACCCACGTATCGCCCAACGGCGACTGCAACCCGCCGACAAGTTTGGCACCTCCAAATAGCGCGAAGCTCCCTCCCACCACGCCGAACGCGGAGTCGTTGCGTCCCTGCGGGGAGTTTGGAGGATGCGGCTCAACCCAGCCCGTCGTATCGTCCCAAATCAGCGTGTCTTGCGTCGTCGCGCTCTCGTTCGTCCACCCCCCGAAAAGCACGGTCTGGGTCGAGGTCACCCGCGCGAAAGCGAAGTCCGATCGTCCGCCAGGACCGGAATCCGACTCGGGAACTTGGTACCACGCGTCGTTCACCCACACCCACTGCTCGGAAGAGAAATTTTCCGGCGCGCTCACCTTGCCGCCGTAGAGCATCACTCCGCCGCAACCGGTGGTGGCGCCGGCATAACCTCGAGGGCTCGGCCCTGCATCCACGGATCGCTCGGTCCACTGCGATCCATCCCAAACCCACGTGTCGGAGCGATAGCCGTTCAAGTCCACGCCACCGAACAGTACGAGCTCAGGCGCGCATCCGCCGTCGGGGCAGACGGGTAGTGGGGTTCCGCAAGGTCCCAATGCGTCGGGTCCCACTCCACCGTCGTCCCCCGAGTCGCCGTCCGTGGAGGAGACCATGCCATCCGATGCGGAGCCGTCGTCTCCCGACGTCCCGTCGGCTTGATCGAACGCCGCGTCGAGCGTTGCATCGATGCCCGCGTCGGCCGCGCTGCCGGCATCCGCCGCGATCGCCGCGTCCATCTGACCGGTCGCGTCCGTCTGGCCACCGTCCCCTGGGCTGTCCACGTCAATCACCACGCAAACGGTTGCGGGCGAACCCGATGAAACAGCGGCGCACAGCTGCCCGGGCGGGCAATCTGAGTTGCTCCCGCAGACGCCTTTGCAAACCGACAACGCGCACGCCATCGAACTCGGGCAGTCGTTGTCGGTCGAGCAGCCTCCGCGCCCCGAGCCCTCAATCCCGTTGACAACCACCGAGCACGCCTGAATGACCGCGGCGGCGAGCACTGTCACGAGCCAAAGGAGCGATAGCGCCGGCGTCGTGACGCCGCTGCATCGGGCCGCTGGACCTGGCTTTGTCACAGCGAGGTATCTAATGCCTTTCCGTGCCGCGGTCGATTTCGAGCCCTTTCAAGCCGCCTAAATCCCCTTCCTAGCACTACTGCGAGAGGTTGATCGGGTACGGCGAATAGGATCGAGCCGGTCGGGTCCCGGCGCGGTGGCTGCGAGGGGGGTCGTCGCAATCGGCGCGTTCCCGGTGACAGACGGGGCACC
>JBEKXD010000014.1:0-77254 GCA_049512415.1 Polyangiaceae bacterium | reverse complement strand
GAGTATCTTCCTGCCATTCTCGCGGGAGATACCGACAAGGTGGCGCATATCCTCCGTATGAAGGGTTACTACACGGCAAACGAGTCAGACTACAAGGCCGGCATGCGAAGGTGTAAGGCGACGATTGACAAGACCTTGGGCCCCATTGCTCCGCCCGCGACCCCTTCCAAACCCTCGACACCGTCGGGAAGCTAGTCACAGGTCAACTCCTCATGAGAATTTGGACCCCCATCGTCGTGCTGTTCCTTGTTGCGTGCTCGCGCAACTCCAATTCGGCCGACGGAGGCGCTCCGATGGCATCGGCGTCTGCGCAGTCAACGCCCGCTACCTCGGCGCTTCCGGTGGTGCCGTCCTCGGACGTGGCTTCGGTCGTTGCTCGAGTGAACGCGTGGAACGCTGCGCTGAATGCGCATAACACTTCGGCGCTTGGGGCGTTGTACCTTAAGCAGGTTTGCTACTATGGGCACATCGTTTCGTCCGAGGCCATTCTCAAGCAGAAGGCGAACAGCTTCGGTCCTGGTAGCACATTTGCGCAACTGATTGTGGGCGATGTGGAGGTCGAACGGACGGATGACCACTTCGTCTTGGCCCGGTTCACGAAGCGTTCGGGACCTCGCCAGCGCCTGCGTGATACGCCCGCACGTCTCGTGCTTCGACAAGATCCAGATGGCAAGGATTGGCGCCTCCTCGAAGAGGCCGACGAAGGCAACCCAGATGGATCATCGGCGAATGTGGGCGCCTGCGCACGTTCAGCGTGGTTCGCGGTGGTGCAAGAGCACTGCGAGGAGGCGGCCTCCCGCGCGGTCCATGCGATGCCTCGCGTGAAGCAGATGGAGGACGAGCTCATCGAAGGATCGACTGAAGGTCACGCCTTGGGAGGTATGGGGCCCGAGGACAACGGAGATGGGACGTTCAGCGGGAGCATAGGGGTCAATTCGGCCGAACGATTCGAGGCACGCGTGGACTATACGGTCGTCCGGACGACGGGGCATCTCACGGTGAGCGTGGACGGCACGGAAGTGTCGGTGCCGGAGACCGTCCAGCACGACCTTGCGAATGCGTGCAATCCGTGACGGGTGGCCCGACGACCGTCGGCGACGGCCTACCGCGCGACCGACGTCCTCATCCTCCGTGTTCGGTCAATAGAGAGGCTTCGAGTTCGGGCTCGAGAGCGCCGCTATCCGAAAGTCCGCATCCATCGAAGCACCACACGTCGTCTGCGAACGACAGGTTGACGGAGTCGTCCCCGTCATCCGAGTCACCGACGTCACTGCCATCTGTTCCCGTTGAATCGTCCGCCCCCGAATCATCCCCGGAATTGTCGTCCGTCGATGAATCGCCGGGTGGCGGCGTCTGCTGGGACCTAAAATAATAGAGCCCTCTGTGAAGTTGTGTACGATCGTCCCCGTTCACCTGTGCGCTCGCCGGAATGTAGCCGAGGTTTTGAAGTCGTTGGAAAATACCCGATATCGTGTTGACGGGATCCAGCGTTCCAATGCAGAGCTTCCAGATTTCCCCCGATTCCGTGAAAGTGAGGGTAGCGGTCTTCAACGTCACGGGAGCCTGGAAGGATGCGACGCCATCTCCGGTGGTCGTCAAGTCCGTGAGATGGTCAAGCTCTTGAATCGTAAAGGCCTTGGAGGCGTGCGACGACGAGTCCTTGTTCGCGAACTTCACCGCGATCGTGACCATGGGCGGGTCGGATACAAATGTGTTCGTCTGGCCGATTGCGAGGTTGTGGACCGGCAGATTCGTCCCGGCGTCGTCCGGAATGTACAGAACATCGGTAGGGGCAAGAATGTTATGGTCTTTGCGGACGTCGCGGAGTGATTCGTTAGCCGGGTCATTCCACACCTCGTCTGCGTCGAACCCAAATCGATGGGCGAGCTTCGCCAAGAAGTCGCCCTGGCAGATCACATAGGGTGTCATCGCACGGACCCGAGAGTACCAGAGGATGTGTTCATCGGCGATCCGAGGCGTCCCTGAAGCGCCCGCTGGGTGGCTGATGCCTTCCCTCGCGGCTTCAAACCAGGGGTGCCTAGAAGGCTGCGCGTAGCGGCACGTCGGCGACCGGAGCGTGTGGGCTGCCTCGATCGGGCTGAGCCCGGCGAAGGGCAGCTACTCATGTGAACCATCTGCCGTAGCCAGATCCGGATGCTCGAGCCCATCGTGGCCTCATCAACTCGTTTGCAGCGGCGCAATGCCTCCTCCACTGACCGCAGAGCCCTGCTCGCTCGAGCACTCGTTCACCGTCGGCGTGCCGTGAACCGTGGCCGACCTCTGGGTCGGTCGCGAGACGCGGCTCGATCGGCTCGTCGCCTGACACGACTTCGCGGTGCGCCTCATTCATGTCCGATATCTCCGGTGCGCTAGCGATCCCCGTGCGGCCTTGATTCCGCCGCGCGGCGCCGCGAAGGCATGCCTCCGTCCGCAAAGAAGAAGCGCGCGACCGCGCCGCTATCGGTCTCGGTCCTACGACCGCCTCCGACCGCGCGACGGAGATCTCGGTGACCGTCGCCGGACGTCGGCCTCGACGCAGCAGATCGACGACGCCCACGGCGCGGTCCAAGTCACCGTCATCGATCGCCAGCTTCGCGGCAAGGCGGAGGGCCTCCTCCGCGCTCGCGGGGGTCCGATCGTTTGGGCCAACTCGCGTCGCAATCTGCACGTTTAGGTCGCAATCGACGCGCCCATTGCGGTCGATTACGGCACCATTCCCGCCGATTACGGTACCGTCCTCGTTTTCGACTCCCATAAACGCGATCGAAACGCTGCGCTTTCGATGGATTGTCTCCACTCGGACTGATCGGCATGGTCATTGAACGAGTGTTGGATGCGAGGACGAAGGAGCACGCTGCATGATGCCTGGACAGGTCGTCGAAGAAGTGAGAGGAGCTCTCTCAACGGCCATTGCCAAACCCGACGGACTTGGCCGTCCGGGACCGCGAAATGCTGCCCGATCGCGGAACTTCGTGGAAGCCTTGGCGGATCGCCTGCGCAAGACCTACCGTGACGAACCGCACATCGCCGTGTTCTCGAAGTACTTTGGCGGACACCGCAAGACCTTCGGCCTCAACGAATTGCTGTTCGATATTCTCGTCTGTCAGACCGACTCGACCGCCGCCGCAAGGGGGACAGAGCAGTTGTCGTTCATTGCACGTGGCGTCCTGGCTGTTGAGTCCGAGTTCGCCCGCGACTCGCGCGAGGCGATGTACGACTTCAACAAGCTCGTGCTGTGCGCGGCAGAGTGCAAGCTCTTCATCGGTCCGCGCGTCACCAGCGAGGCGACGTTTTTGGCACCCCTAAGCGCCGCGGCCGCCCACTGCACAGGGACCGTGCTCGCCGTCCTTGTTCCGCATCCCAGCGAGTGGACGGCCGGTCAGAGCTGCCTCGACGTCAGCGGCCATCAGTGGTCCGGAACCAACTGGGTTCCGCTCTCCGTGCTCGGTCGCGGAGGCACGGCCTGAGTGGGCCGAATCGCCGGTTTTGCGGCTGGCGTCCGAGGGTGATGCGCTGCCTGAGGAGGGCCAATCATGAGTGAATTTCAGCACCAGTCGTGGCTCTGGTTCCGAAACCGCGAGATCATGCGAACGGGAATGGCGCCTCAGCCGACCGACCGGTTCTTTGGTGATTTCGCGGCTGCGGCAGCAGGGGCTTGCGAATTCGAATTGAAGATCCGACTCTTCGCGGACAACATTCCAACGCTTCAGCAGCACAAGGAAGAGAAACTCGAAGGGCTCGTGAAGCTGTTCATCGAACACGAGCGAGCGGACCTCGTGCCCGAAGACGGTGTGCTCTTGAAGAAATGCGTCCGCCTCCGCAACAAGCTCTTGCATGCGGATTTTAGCAGCGCAGCCGGCACGCTGATCTCATTCGGTGCGACACTCTCGCAGGGAAAGATCGTCATGTGGAACCTTGACGACGAGGCCAGCCTCGACGAAGACTCGATGCGCCAAGTGACCGAGACGTCAACGACGACCGGGGGCGTGTTTGCTTGGATTATGGAATGCTCCCTGAGCGGCGCCTTCGCCCAAGCCCGGCGCCTTTTCATGTTCGGAATCGCGTTCATCAACTGGCGGCTCGCCGTGGCGTCTGGCGAGGTGACCGAAACGTGGACGTCCATTCGCGCCCTGTCTGCTGAGCCCTGAACATCGGCCGCAAGTGTACCGCCAACATCCAAATCCCCCCCAACCCCGCCCCGATCGTGCGTCTCGGGGCATCCTGGCGAGAGTCTCGCGCCAACCAGCGGTTCGGGCGTAGGCTGGTGAGGATCATTGTGGGGACCTGCAATGCCAAAGCGGTTCATGTTCGATAGCAACGTTGCCGATGCCCTCCTCGCGGATGAGGCGCTACGCGTGGCCGTCCACTCACTCATGGCGGCTGGCGTTGTGGGTGCGGCAAAAACTCTCGTTCAGGACGAGGAGCACGCGGCTACACCGAACCCGGAACGGCGCGCAGCACTCGCTGACATCTTCTCGGGTCTCGAAGTCGTCGCCCCCAGCGTCTTTGTGCTCGACCGACCGAATATCGATTGCGCGAGGTTCGGGGGACCGGACGAACATGCCATCTACGATCGTGTCTGGGCCGGGAAATCCACTGACGCTGAGGACGGCATCATCGCGGCAACAGCGCACAGCACCTGTGACGTGCTCGTGACGGAGGATAGAAAGCTTGCTACGCGCGTGGCGGATGTATCGCGAACGCTGGCTTGGCCGGTCGAGGTGTGGAACGTCAATAGGTTCCGGACCTTCGTTGCCGACGAGATGAATCGCACCCAACTGTCGGCAGCATTGGGCGGTAACAAGGACTGACCCACGGGCCGTTAGAGTGGTAACGATCCCAAATTGCCAAGCGTTTCGATCTCTCGATCTTTCGCCGAATACCGAACCATTGCATGAACTTGGCGAAGTGATCGGCAGGATCGAAACCTACCCTTTCGCGAGATCGCTTCCAACCGACGGGACTAGTGCGGCCGGCCGGAAGTTCGTTCCGGATTTCGGCGCGCGAAGGCTAACGCGATTCGAGCAGGGGCAGAGAGGCGGGTTCGACGAGTAGCTTGATCGAGCGAGCTGCTCCGGGGGTACGTCGGATCAGGCCAAGCCGTTCGAGGTTCAGGGCGGCTAGGCAGTGAAAGAGGGGTCGAGGAAGCAAGCGCCTGCGGTCACATAGAACGCCTTATCGGCCCAGCTGAATCGTGCATGCAGGCGGGAATCGTGGTCCGAAGGTGAGCACTCGAGCAAACGTCTCCCGAGCCGTCGGGCTCATGAGCGCGCGACGTACGGGTGACGCTGAGACTTGAGAGACAGGCCAGGACCGTTAGGAACGAGAGGCGCATTCTCTGAATCATGCCATGTTCGCGCTCCACAGGCGGCCTACAACGAAACTTCAAAGTCGTCGCGCCGTGCTCTCGTCCGCCAATTGAGCACCTCGCCTCCGTGGCCGAGGCTACCGGCCTACGGCGGAACGCTCGCGCATGCTTGCCGCATGCACACCGCCCTCGGCGTCACCTATGCCAGCCGGATGCCCTCCTTTCACACTGGTCTGCCGGCGCCCAGCCGCGGTGGCTGGAAGCGATCGCACGAAAGAGAAGCGGTTCGTTCCTACCGATTTGTTCGTCAAGTGCATGGAACGGTTGGCTATTCCACCAAAAGAAGCGCGAGATCGAAACGCTGCCGTTCGTCGGGTTCGATTCCACTCTGCCGTCGGGCGCAGTCTAAGTACGTTTGGTTCGGCTGAGGCCGTGATACATTGACCATGCCTGCGCCATGACGGACAGCCCGATTCTTGAGTCAGCGGAAGTTGTGAAGCTCGAACTTCTGCTCGAAGAGGCAACCAGATCTTCTGCGGATGGGGTACGCCGCTTCGTCGAACCTGCCAGCGGAACGCTCAGCCGAGCAACGTCCAGGACGCACCACCTTGTCTTCGGGCGGCGCGGCTCCGGAAAATCCAGTCTGCTCAGGAAGGCGGCTCAGGACTTGACACTCGATCGCCGTCCCATGGCATTTGTCGACCTTGAGTCGTTCAAGGGCCACGAATACCCTGACGTCCTTCTCAGCGTCTTAGTCGAAACCATCGGTCGTTTCGCTGAGTGGCTGGAAACCGCCGCAACTGCGCCTGCGAACAAGACCAACTTCTGGATGCGCGTTTTCGGGCGGAAGCCGAGCAGACCTCCATTCGACAAACGAAGCGCCGACCAACTCGCCAAGGACTTGCGTGAGGAGACGAGGAAGTTGCGGGACGTCCTCTTCTCGGAGGACGACTTGAAGATGGAGGTTTCTGTCGCCACTAAACAGTCGGAAAGTGACGGAACCTCTGTGAAGTTGGGTGTCGTGGCGCAAGGCGTGGGGGTTGGTGTCACAGATCAGTCGTCGGCTTCCGCAGAGCGTTCTAGGCAGCAGAAGGCGCTCTTCACACAAACTAAGGTGCAGTATCTGCATCGCCACATCCTTGACTATCAAACTCTATTCCGCCGAATGTCGCAGCTTTCGGGTGGCGATGCATTCCTCTTCTTGGATGACCTGTACCACATCCCGCGCAAGTACCAGGCCCAGGTTCTCGATTACCTTCACCGAGTGGCGAAGGGCAACAACTTGTGGCTAAAGATCGGGACTATTCGGCATCGCACACAGTGGTATATTCACGGCGATCCCCCGTTGGGTGCGAAGATTGGTGATGACATCTCAGAGATCGATCTGGACCTCACTCTTGAGAAGTACCGAATCACCAGCAGTTTTCTCGAAAAGGTCCTCCAGGAGTTCTTGCATGAGGCTGGCGTCACCAAGACAGCGTTCCTCGTCCGCGATGCGTTCGACCGGCTGGTCCTCGCGAGCGGCGGCGTTGCTCGGGATTTCCTTGGCCTCCTTCGGCGCTCGATTCTAATTGCGAAAGAGCGGGGAGAAACCGCGCGAGGGAAGAAAGTTGGTGTTGAAGACATCAATGCGGCGGCAGGCGAATATGACTCAGCGAAGCGCGAAGAGCTAACCCGAGACACCCTGGATGAGAGACAGGCCCTTGAGGATGAATTTGGCCAGATTGCTCACTTTGTGAACCACTACTCGAAGGCCAATGTGTTCTTGATGGACAAGAGCTTGCCCGATGCCGAGTTGGCGCCTATTGAGGAACTTGTGGACTTGCGTCTGGTCCACCGCGTACGAAGCAGGATTACCGTCGCCGATAGACCTGGCAAGACCTTCGAGGCATTCATGCTCGATGTTAGTCAGTACACTGCCGCCCGAAAGAAACGAGAGTTGGAGATTATTGCATTTTGGGGTGAAAACGCTGCAGACTCGATTCGTCGGCCAGGCCTCATTTACAAGGAATGGGACGGAGTTAACGTCCTCATGAAGGGAACCAACTGACGCAGTGATCGAGTTCTGCTCTGGCGAGACCCTGAGAGTGCGGCGCACTCGACCAGCACGAGAGCGCGCAGCGAACTGGACGCAAGCGCCGCAAGTGGGGCTACGGCTGACCTGCACCGGATTCAGACGGGGGCGGTTGACGCGCGGGGCTGGCGGGGAAGATCATCCGGGGCCATGAAGAACCGCCAGGGACCGAAACCTGAGACACATCAGCAGACGTGCGAAGGGTGCGGAGCCATATACGAGATTACGAGCGTGTCGATGGCCATGCGTGACTCGGACAGCATCGACTGCGAAAAATGCGGCAGGGAACTGCTCAAGTGGAGCGGCGGGGTCACGTACAGCGCGAAACTCACGACGTCGGTCAAAAAGAATACGTAGTCACAGCCCCGGCAGGCGAGGACTCGGAAGAGTCCTCCCTCCGCAGGCCCGGTCATCGCCTGGACGAATACGCTGAAGCGCTCCGGAACGGCTGGAACGAATGAGCGCAGGTCATCGACGTCAGGGCTGTGAAGCCACTTGTGTTCCGCCTTCATTTTGCAAGCAATATGAGACTAATGGAGCAGAAGGTGGGGGCTCCGGGAATCGAACCCGCAACATGATGGCCGAATACTCGAACAATTACGGCGACTTATCTGATACTGGCTCGGAGCTACATTGCGAAACTACGCGTACCGGTTGCGCGTCACGTCATTCAGTGTCTGATTCGCGTCAATTCGCGCTGAGCGTTGCGAAACCTTCGGATGCCGAACTTGAGCGGGCGATCGTTCAGGCAGTCACTGCGGGCGCCTTCGACGTGGCCAGAGTGCTCGCCGCCAGACTCGATGAACGCCGACGACAGCAGCGGCTAGGCAGTGAAAGAGGGGTCGAGGAAGCAAGCGCCTGCGGTCACATAGAACGCCTTATCGGCCCAGCTGAATCGTGCATGCAGGCGGGAATCGTGGTCCGAAGGTGAGAGAGGAACCTGTCGATGACGATCACGATTACCGCCTTTGAACACTCACCCGATGGCGGCAAGGGGCTGGCGCGTGACATGCGCGTCCGCTGGGCGCTTGAGGAAGTGGGAGAGCCCTACCAGGCTCGCCTTGTTTCGTTTGATGCGATGAAGCAGCCCGCGCATCTGGCGCTTCATCCTTTCGGCCAAATTCCGACCTATGAGAAAGGCGATCTCGTCCTGTTCGAGACAGGGGCGATCGTGTTTCACATTGCCGAGCGCCATGCAGGCTTGCTGCCGGACAGCGCCAACGCCCGGGCGCGCGCGATCACCTGGATGTTTGCCGCGCTCAACACGGTGGAACCGCCGATCCTTGAACTTGGGATCGCGAAGCTCCTCGAGCGCGACAAGCCCTGGCAAGCGGAGCGCCTTCCTCTGGTGGCCGATCGCGTTCGCGTCCGGCTAAACCAACTTTCCGCTCGTCTGGGCCATGTCGACTGGCTCGATGGTGCGTTCAGCGCTGGCGACTTGATGATGGTCTCAGTGCTGCTCAGGTTGAAACCATCGGGCATTCTGGACGAGTACCCAAACCTGTCCGCTTATGTCGCCCGCGGCGAAGCCCGGCCCGCCTACAAGCGAGCCTTCGACGCTCAACTGGCAGTTTACACCCGCAAGCCATCGACCGGCTGATTGGGTCTGTCCTGTGTCAAGCACACCCGCGAGCCGCCCGAGAAGGGCCTCGAGGCGGACGCTGGTGCGATGCAGGCAGGCGGCCCTGGCCGGGGCCCCGACACGGGTACGCGGCAGGCCCGACTCAGGAGGGCTGCATGCACGCGAGACGATCTTGGAGCCGTCGCTCAAGCAAGCGCTTCTCGCCACCGTTCGTCGCGAGCGAGATCGCTCTCTCCAAGTCGGGCAGTGGGTCGCCCCCCGTGCGCTCGAGCATGTCGGCGCGCGCCGCGTAGAAGAGATGGTAGTCAGCGAGCCGTCGCTCAAGCGCCGTGAGCGCCGCGAGGCCCGCGGTGGGGCCCGCGAGCATCGAGACGGCGATCGCACGGTTCAGCGCCACGATCGGGGAAAGCGAGACCTCCGCGAGCCTATCGTAGGCCGCGACGATGGCCGCCCAGTCCGTGCTCTCCCACGTCGGTGCCATCACGTGCACCGCCGCGATCTCGGCTTGAAAGACGTACGGACCTCGCCCTCCGAGAGAGCGCGCGCGCCTAAGCGCCGTCAACCCTTCGCGGAGGAGCTCCCGATTCCACCGGGAGCGATCCTGCGCGGCGAGCAGGATCGGCAGCCCCTCGTCGTCGACGCGCGTGTGCGCGCGCGCAGCGCCAAACGCCATGATCGCCAGCGCGCCGAACGCCTCGGGCTCGCGCGGCACGAGGTCGCAGAGTAGCCGCGCGAGGCGCAGCGCTTCTGCCTGGAGGTCGAGCCGCATGAGCGGGCCGCTCCGCCCCGTGTGCCCCTCGTTGAACATCGCGTAGAGGACCGCCAGCGTCGCCCCCACGCGCTCCGCGAGGTCCGTGCGCTCCGGCGTCGCGTATCCGAGACTCTTGTCCTCGATCGTCTGCTTCGCGCGCAAGATCCGCTGCGACATCGTGGCCTCCGAGCAGACGAAAGCTCGCGCGATCTCCTCGGTGGAGAACCCCGCGACCACCTTCAGCGTGAGGGCGATCTGGTTGTCGGTCGACAGCTCAGGATGGCAGCAGGTGAAGATGAGCCGGAGATAGTCATCGCTCACCGTATCGATCGTGTCTCGCGTGTCCATTTCGTCCTCGACCAGGAGCGGCGCCTTCGCTTCGGCTACTACCCGCCGGCGTCGCGCATCCCGCGCGCTGTTCTTTGCGGCCGTCATGAGCCATGCGCCGGGGTTCGACGGGACCTCTTCGCGCCACGCTTGCATCGCGGCGAGCGCCGCCTCATGGAAAGCCTCCTCGGCGTCGTCGAGGCTGCCGCACAGGCGAAGGAGCCCCCCGATGATGCGCCCGCGCTCGGCGCGCACCGTGTCTTGGACGAGTGTCGTCAGGTCCGCCACAGCTCGCGGATCTCCAGCGTGCCGTGTACGACGAAGGGTGTCTCGGCGGCCCACCGCAGGGCGTCTTCGATGCTCGTCATGCGCACGAAGAATAGTCCGCCGATGACCTCTTTGCTCTCGAGGAACGGTCCGTCGAACGTTGCGCGCCTCTCGGCGCGCGTCACGATGATCCGTCCGGTCGTCGGAGGCTCGAGACGAAGGCCGCCGAGGAACAACGCTTCCGCGAAGCGACCGCGCGTTTCCTCGTCGATCCGGTTCATCACGTCGACCCACGCTTCTTCCGTCTTGGTGCTCCCGAGCACCGCGCAGGCGAAGATCTTGCCCGGCTTCGCCTCTTTGTCCTTCGGGCACCTGCCCTTCATCACTGGACGCATATCGATTTCGTCGCTCGGGAGCACTGGAGCCTTCGCCGCGAGCTCCGTCGCCTCGTCGAAACTGCTCGCCTCGACCCAGTAGTAGCCGCCGAGGGCCTTGCCCTCCTCGGCGAAGGGCCCGCCCTGGACCTCGAGGTGGTCGCCCTTGCGACGGACGCGCTTGCCCTCCTTGCTGGGGCGAAGACGTCCGCTGTCCTTGAGTCGCCCCGCGCGGCGCAGGTCGTCGGCGTACGTGGCGCTCTTTTCGATGAGCTCCGACATCGCCTTCGGCGACTGCGACGCGTGGGCGTGCTCGTCTTCCCGCGTCATCACCAGGTACTCCGTCACCGGCTCACCTCCATGAGTCGTGTGCGCGTTTCTCGCCGCGACTCCTCGACCGACTCGGACGACGTTCGTCCGGGTTGGGCTGCCCCTTGCCTTTCGCGATGAAGCTGCGAAGGCTCTCGTTCACGAAGAAGCCCCACGCGCCCGAGCACCCATCGTAGCACTCGATGGTAGGCACCAGGCCCACGTGTGTGAAGCGGACCTCGGTCTTGTCATCCTTCCTCGAGATCTCGAACACGATGTCCGTTCCGTCCCATTCACTCTTATCGCGTACGAAGTTGATCTGGCTGTCCGTGACGTGCCACACGATCTTCTTGCCCGGCACGAGCTCGGCGACCTTCTGCGTGGTGCGATGGACCGTCTTGTAGCTGTACGTCCACTCGGCGCCGAGCACGTCCGTGCGTCCCTGGATCTCTCCCGACCACCAGCCGCGAACGTCGTTGATGGCGTCGAAGGCTTCCTGCGGCGTCTGATCGACCAGGATGGTCATCGTGAAATTCTTCGTCTTCATGATCGTCTCCTTTGGGTAGCTCGTTCTCGTGGTCTCACATGCTCGCGAACGCGCGCTCGTACTCTTTGGGGCTCTTGCCCCAGAGCGCGCCCATCTGTTGCGCCATCGGGTCGGGGAAAGTGTCCTCCTCGCCGCGCGCGACACCAGCAAGCACGGCGGTCGCGACGTCGGCCGGGCTAATTTTCGGAATCGGGAGGTCCTTGACCATGTCGGTGTCGATCGGGCCCGGGAACGCCGCCAGGATCTCGATGTGCTTTCCCCTGAGCTCCGGACGGAGCGCCTGCGTGATCGAGTAAGAGGCCGCCTTCGACGCCGAGTAGCCGCCGAGCGCCGGGAAGCTCCCGAGCGAGGCGAGCGACAGAATGTTCACTATCGTCGCACCCGCAGGTGCGCGCTCGAGCACCGGCAGGAAGCCCTTCACTACCGCAAGCGTCCCGAAGACGTTGGTCCCGAAATCGGTCTCCATCGCCGACCGGCTCGCCGTGAGGACGTTTGCTGACGCGGAGATTCCCGCGTTGTTGATGAGGAGCGTGACGTCGCCGGCCGCCCGAGCGGCCGCCGCGATCTGCTCGGGTTTCGACGTATCGAGCGCGATCGGAACGACCCGCGGATCGGACGAGGAGACCTGGCTCACGTCCCGAGCCGCCGCGTATACCTTGGCCGCGCCGGCCTCCAAGAGCGCGAAAACAAGGGCCTTTCCGAGGCCGCGATTGGAACCCGTGACGAGAGCAACACTTCCTTGGATATTCATGTCGCACCTGCCTTTCATCGACGCGACGTTTCGGCGGGCCGCGATCCGACATTCGCGGCTCGCAATCGACAAAAGAAGCGACACATGGTCCTCCTGAGTCGATGAGCCCGACATGAAAAGATTCGGCCTTCGAGAGGGGATGTGCGCTCCGACGTGCACCTCACCCGGAAGATGAACGGAGCGTCCTATTCGATTGAACCGTGCCGGCGTGCATGCGCAGCGCGAGCTTCACGTGGACAGGCAGCTTCCTGGCTTCAACGCGTGAACCGCCGAGTATTGGAGGCGCGCGACGGGAACCGCATGCGCGCAACGGGCGAGGAGTCGGTTGCCGGCCCCGCCGTATTCGCGAGACCGCCTGGTCAACGGTCGGGTTTGGGCGCCGTCGCCGGCCACACGGTACCGGCCCTCGCGGCCAGGGATGACTTTCGTTGGGCCCAGCATCCGGGGCAGCGCCGCTCAAAGGTAGCTGTGCCGCTCGTGTGCGTTAGCCTCCACCCCGTTTTGCTGACACGCGTATCGCTCGAGTTTGTACTTGGGGCCGAACGACCACACTCGCAGCATACCGTCTCTTGGTCGGGCCTCGCCGGGCTCCTCTCCGGCCTGTTGCGCTGATAGTTGCGGACCGTTCCCGTCCCGATGATGGCGAATGCTCGACTCCCCATCCGAATCTCCAGAGTGAAGAGGGCACCACCAGTTCTGCGTGGTTTGCGCAAAATGCCATGCCAGAGGCATTGTGCGACCGCATGATGCCAAGCGTTGGGGACCATTGCCTTCTGTGTTTTTCGCGCGGAATGTCGCGACTCGCCTTTCAGGCACAATACGCTTGATCGCGGGGGCGCCCGAGAGAGTGACTGGCACGCGCGATGCTCTGCAGGTCCCCCTAGACGAGAGCCTTCATGGGAACAGCCAACGGATGGACCTGCGCACAACACTCTACGAACGCGGCGGTTCGACCGCGAAGTGTCGGGGCGCTCGTCGCGAGCTCCTCATCGCGGCGACCACCTGCGTCCTCGCGGCCTCCGTGGCTCGCGCCGAACCACTGCCGCCGTCGCCAACTTCGATCGACAGCGGCGACCGGCCGCTGCCTTCGGATAGTCTGCCCAATATTGCGCGCGTCCCTGGCGGATGGACGGCCGACGCGGTCGGTGTCCGAGCGTACAAGACCAGCTTTGACGTCGCCGGGAAGCAGGCGTCACTTCGAGCGGCCCAAGCCCACGTGACCGCGGCCGTAGTCGCCTTCTTTCCGCGCCTCTCGGGTCTGGCGACCTACACCCGTTACCAGGACCTGGCGCAGCCGAGTCTCGGAACACTCGTCGAGCCGACTACCGAGGTGTCACCGGGACCACTCCCTCCAAATACGCCGCTCTCAGCCGTTCCCCTCTCGTTCGCCGTCCCGCTCGACTACTGGCTGGCTCAGGCAACGCTCACCGTACCACTGACTGACTACGTGCTGCGCCTCTCGCAAGAGCACGGCGCAGCGAGTCGGCGCGCGGACGCGGCCGATCTCGACATGCTCGCGAGCCAAGCACAGGCCTATTCCGACGCAAAGATTGCCTTCTATCAATACGTAAAGGCCGTCGCGCAGCACGACGTGCTCGTGCAGGCCAAAGCGGTTGCGGAGGTGCACCTCCAGGATGCACAGAACCTATTTCGCGTCGGCCGTGGGTCGAACGCAGACGTCCAGGCGACAGTCGCGAACGTCGCGGCGGCACAACTGGCCATCGACCAGGCGGCGGAGATGGTCAGCATCGAGGAGGAGCAGATTCGGCTGGCGACTCACGCACTGCCGAGCGAGCCAGTGTCGATTGGCGAGGACGTCACAAGCCCGCTTGTTCATGACGCGTATGACCTGGCAGCCCTCAAGCAGGAAGCGGCGGCGAGCAGACCCGAGATCCGGTCGCTGCTTATGAGCGCCACCGCCCAAGACAAGCTCGCTGCGAGCTCGCACGCGGCTCAGTGGCCGTCGGTGTCGGCCTCCGCCGACTATGTCTACGCCAACCCGAGCCCTCGTGTCTTCATCCCGGAGCAGCAGTTCAAGGGCTTCTGGGACCTCGGCGTTCGCGTGACGTGGGCATTCAACGACGTCTTCGGTGCCCAGGCGGCCAGCGACGAGCAGCGGGCCGACGCCGAAGCGACGCGAGCGCAGAGCGCGAAGGTCCGCGACGCCGCCTTCCTGGAGGTCACGCAGGCCGTTCTGGCGATGCGCACCGCCGACTCGAGTATCGAGAGCTCGGATGCGCAGCTGCGCGCGTCCGAGGAAGCGTACCGAGCCCGCCGTGAGCTGTTTCTCTACGGCAAGGGAACGAGCGTGGAGCTGGCAGACGCCGAGGCCAGCCTGTTTCGTGCACGACTCGCGGCCGTCTCGGCGCGCATCGACCAGCGCATCGCGCGCGTTCGCATCGAGCACGCGACGGGGCGCGATGTCGCGAGGAGGGGTTCATGAAGCGCGCACTCATTCTCATCGGCATTCTCGGCGCGGGCCTGCTCTTGGCCCTCGTCCTGCGCGTGTGGCACCTGCGGGCGGCCGCGCACGGGCCCGCCGGCGGCAGCGGCGTCATCGAGGGCGTCGACGTGAACGTAACGAGCCGCATCGCCGCGCGTATCACGAAAGTGAACGTGCGCGAGGGCGACATGGTCAAGCCCGGCGACGTTCTCGTGGAGCTCGATTGCATCGACCAGGATGCCGCGCTCGGCCAGGCGAAGGCCCAGCTCGCGGCAGCGCAGGAGAATCTCCAGGGCGCGGTGGCGAATGCGAGTTCGGCGTCCCAAAACGCGTCGGGCGCCTCCGAGAACGTCAGCGCGGCCAAGTCCCAAGTAGAGGTTCTGAAGGCCCAGGAAGAGCTTGCGCGCGTCGATCTGGCCCGAACTGAGGAGCTCGTGAAGAGCGGAACACTTTCCCAGTCCGCGCTCGACGAGGCTCGTTCGAAGGACACTGCGCTCCTGAGCCAGGTTGCGGGGCAGGGCGACATCCATTCGATGAACAGGAACCAGGCGGGCGCGCTTTGGGCGTCCGGCAAGGGGGCCAAATCGCAGGTCGCCGCAGCGCGAGACAGCATCACCGATGCGACCGCAGGCGTCGCGCGAGCGGCGCTCTCGGTCAGCGAGTGCAAGCTGCTCGCGCCGCGGACCGCAATGGTCGTGACGCGCAACCTCGAGCCGGGCGAAGCCGTGCAGTCTGGCACCAACGTGCTGGCGCTGACGGACGTCACCGAGGCGCGCACGCGATTCTATCTCCCCAACGCGGAGCTTGCAGCGGCCGCGCCGGGACGCAAGGCTCGCGTCGTCGCGGACGCCTATCCGGGGCAGGCCTTCGAGGGCACCATCTTCTACGTCTCGCCGCGCGCCGAGTTCACCCCCAGAAACGTCCAGACCCGCGAGGACCGCGAGCGGCTGGTCTATGCCGTGGAGGTCCGTATCCCGAACGCGGACATGCGACTCCGCTCGGGCATGCCCGTCGAGGTCGCGATCGAGGGAAGTTGGCAATGACCGACGCCGAAGTGCGGATTGAGGCGACCGACCTTCGGCGTAGCTTCAAGACGCGCGTCGCGGTGGACGGTCTCACCTTGCGTGTTCCCGCCGGCGAGATCTACGGCCTCGTCGGTCCGGACGCGGCTGGCAAGACCACGACGGTGCGGATGCTCGCCGGCCTGCTCGATCCTTCGGGCGGAAGTGTTGGTCTGATCGGGCGCGATCCGTTCGGCACGGACATGTCGATTCGCGAGGCACTCGGGTACATGCCGCAGGAGTTCAGTCTCTATGGCGATCTCACGGTTGCCGAGAACCTCGCCTTTTATCGCGAGATGTACTGTCTCTCACGCGACGCATTCCGCAAACGTCGCGAGAGGCTCCTCGGGATTACGCACCTTGCCGCATTCAAGGACCGCCGCGCCGAGGCGCTTTCGGGGGGCATGTACAAGAAGCTCGCGCTCGCCTGCGCGCTCCTCCACGAGCCCAAGGCACTGCTCCTGGACGAGCCGACCAATGGAGTCGACCCGGTGAGCCGGCGCGAGTTCTGGGACCTCTTGCACGACTTTCTCTCCGAGGGCATGGCTATCGTCTTCGCGACCCCGAACATGGACGAGGCGGCGCGCTGCCACCGGGTGGGGCTGCTCTTCGAGGGCAAGTTGCTCGAGGAGGGTGAGCCCAGCGAGATGCTCAAGGCATTCCAGTATCCCGTGTTTCGCGTTCGCGGAGAGCGGGCCAAGGTTGCCGCTGCCGTCGAGGCGAATGTCGACGTCCTCGCATCGACTCCGGCCGGAACGGAGCTTCGCATCGTAGTTCGGCGCGGTTGCGAGCAGCCGGTATTGTCTCTGCTCTCGGGCCTCGGCGCTCAGACATCGCCCGCGCCCGCGACCTTCGAGGAGCTGTTCTTGACGCGGGTGCGCGAGCGCTCCGACGGCAATCGCGAAGAAAAGAGCGTGTCATGAGCGAGGACGTCGCGGTTCGAGTGAAGGGGCTAAGCAAGACCTTCGGTGCTTTCGCGGCCGTGAGCGACGTCTCTTTCGAAGTGAAGAAGGGCGAAATCTTCGGCTACCTCGGGGCCAACGGGGCCGGCAAGTCGACGACCATCCGAATGCTCTGCGGCCTGCTCTCCGTCACGAGCGGTGAGGCCGAGGTCGCTGGC
Source organism: Polyangiaceae bacterium (assembly GCA_049512415.1). Taxonomy (GTDB): domain Bacteria; phylum Myxococcota_A; class Polyangia; order Polyangiales; family Polyangiaceae; genus Palsa-1150. Next base: position 60,340 of record JBEKXD010000014.1, on the reverse strand, counting down.
GTCGACGTGGTTCATCGCGCGAACGCCGTGCGCCGCGCGATCGGATACATGTCCCAAAAGTTCTCTCTCTACCTAGACCTGACCGTCTTGGAGAACCTCGAATTCTTCGGCGGGGCGTACGAGCTCTTTGGCGGAGCCTTCCGCACGCGCCGCGACGCCGTGATGCACGACCTCGCGCTCGACGCGCTCTCGGGCGAGCTCACAGGATCGCTCCCGGGTGGGCTGCGCCAGCGTCTCGCCCTGGCGTGCGCGATCCTCCACAAGCCCCGCGTCGTCTTCCTTGACGAGCCGACGGCGGGCGTCGACCCGGGCGCACGACGGAATTTCTGGCGCTTGATCCGCCGCCTCGCGGACGGCGGAACGACCATCTTCGTAACGACCCATTACATGGACGAAGCCGAGTACTGCGATCGCGTCGGGCTGATGGTCGCGGGCAAGCTGGCCGCGCTCGACACGCCCGACGGACTGAAGCGGACGTTCGTCCCCGGTCGCATGCTCGAAGTGCACGGCGCCGACGTTGCCGAGGTGCAAAAGGCGGCGGCCGACCTCTCCTTGCTCAGCGTCGAGCCGTTTGGCGCGGCGCTCCACGTCCGCGTCGCCGAAGGAGGTCCGGACGCCGAGACGCTCAAGCGCGAGCTTACCGGCCGCGGGGTTCACCTGACCGATGTGAGTGACGCAGAGGTGACGCTCGAGGACGTATTCCTGTGCGTCGTCGGCGGCGCCGAGAATCCCAAGAAGGCGCCCGAGTCCGAGGAAGCGAAGGCGTCGTGAAGGACCCTCTCCGGCGAACCCTGGCCGTCGCCCACAAGGAGGTGCTGCACATCATTCGTGATTCGCGCGCCGTCTACATGGCGCTCGGCCTGCCGGTCGTGATGCTCATGCTGTTCGGCTACGGCATCTCCCAGGACGTCGATCACATCCCGATGAGCGTGGCCGACGAGGATCACACTCCGGCCTCCCGCCGGCTGAGCGAAGCACTCGTGGCGGCCGGGGACTTCATGCGGGGCGCGGATCTGGCCTCGGCAGACGACGCGGACGCAGTCTTCCGAAGCGGGCGCGTCAAGGCGGTGCTCGCCATTCCGCGAGGCTACGGGCGTGACCTCGCGCGTGGCCTTCCCGCGGCCGCGCAGCTCCTCGTGGACGGCAGCGACGGGACGACCGCGACGATCGCGATGGGCGACGCCGCCGGTATCGTCCAGGCGACGGCGTCCGGGCGGGCGGTACGCGCCTCGCTGAACCAGGGGCCGCGAGTTCGTGCGCGGTTCAATCCGGCGATGCGTTCTGCCTACAACATGGTGTCCGGCGTCATCGTGCTCATCCTCGCCATGGTCGCCTCGCTCCTCGCATCGCTGACCATCGCGCGCGAATGGGAACGCGGAAGCATGGAGCAGCTCTTCGCCACGCCGGTCGGGCGCGTGGAGATCATCGTTGGCAAGCTAATTCCCTACGCTGGTCTCGGATTCGTGCAGACGCTGCTCGTGCTCACGCTAGGTTCGTACCTGTTCGATGTCCCGCTGCGCGGTTCGCTCGTCACGCTGTTCGTGTCTTCCACGCTTTTCCTGCTCGCGATGCTCGGAACGGGGCTCACCGCGAGCATCATGGCGAAGTCCCAACTCGTGGCTGTACAGTTCGCGATGCTGGTCTCGTACATGCCCGTCGCGATGCTGAGCGGCTTCATGTTCCCCATCGAGAACATGCCGTGGTGGCTCCAGGGAATTTCCATGGCCGTGCCGGGCCGATACTACCTGACCACCCTTCGCGGCGTCCTCCTCAAGGGCAACGGTTTCGACGTCCTCGCGCGCGACGTCGTCGCCCTGGCCGCCTTCGCCGCGGCAACGCTGGCGCTAGCCGTGTGGCGCTTCCGCCGGAGGCTCGCTTGAAGATCGTGGTCACCGTGCAATCGCTCCTCAACGTCATGAAAAAGGAGCTGAGCCAGACAATGCGCGACCGGCGCATCCTGAGCACGCTCATCATCTCTCCGGTGTTGCAGCTCATCGTCTTCGGCTACGCCATCGACCTCGACGTCGATCGGATCCCGACCGTGGTCTGCGACCAGGATCGGACGCCGCGGAGCCGAGATCTCGCGCAGGCGTTCTTCGCGGACCGAACGTTTCTCCGCAGCGCGTACGTTCCCGACCCCGGTCAAGCGCAGGACGCTCTCGAATCCGGAAGGGCTGCCGCCGCGGTCATCATCCCGCGTGGCTTCGCCCTGCGCGTCGCGCGCGCGGACGATGCCGAAGTGCAGGTCATCGTGGACGGAACCGATTCCACGCGAGCGCAGGTGGCGGCCAACGCGGCGAGCCAATTCCTGCTCTCACGGGGGATCGGCACGGGCCCGACTGTCCAGCCCGCGGTCGCTGGCGCGTCTCTCGCGCTCCGCGTGATGTACAATGAACGCCTCAAGACGCCCGTCTACATGCTGCCCGGCGTGCTCGCCACACTGCTCTTGAACGTCACGGCGCTCGTCACGGCGATGGGCTTGGCCCGCGAGCGAGAGACCGGAACCCTCGAACAGGTTCTGGTGACGCCGATCCGACCGTCGGTGCTCCTTGCGGGCAAGTGCCTTCCATACATCCTCTTCGGCCTCGTCGACATCCTCGCCATCCTCCTTCTCGGGAACCTCATCTTCGAAGTCCCGTTCCTTGGCTCGTTCTGGGTCATCGGGCTCGGGTCGTTCCTCTATCTGTTCTCGACGCTCGGCATCGGGATCTTCATCGCGGCTTTCAGCTCTTCTCAGCAGCAAGCCATGCTCGGGGCGTTCGGCTTCATGCTTCCCGCGATGCTTCTTTCCGGCTTCATGTCGCCCATCTCGAGCATGCCAACGTGGCTGCGCCCGTTCACGATGCTCATTCCCATGAGGCACTACATCGAGATCATGCGGGGATGTCTCCTGAAGGGGGCCGGGATCCACGACCTCGGTCAGCAGATGATTGCGTTGACGGTCCTCGGGTTCGGGATCCTGGCGATCTCGGTCGCGCGATTTCGGAAGCGGCTGGTGTAGTGCTTGTGGTCGCGAGACGTGGCCTGCAATGCTCGCGCGTCGTCGCGGAGCACGACGCGAGCCAAGGGGCTCTCCTGCCCCCACCGGCGAGAGCGCCTTATCGCTCGCCGTCCCGCGACTGAGGGACAGCGAGCGGTGGTCGGGTCCTGTCGGTGACCCCAGACGGCACGGACAGAACCTACAGCCCACGCCGGGCTTCAGGCGTGGCGTGCGGCGAATGAGCGGAAGGTCGGCGCTTGTAGCCTCGAAGTGTGCGGGGACTGGTCGGATGACCCGAGCAACCTCGAGACGACGATCCAGAATCTGCTGCGCTAGGCTCCCCGCCCGGTATTGGCGGACGCGCCGGCGCGCTCGACCCGGCCCGAGATCGCGACCACCGCCGCTGCCACCGCGATCGTCGCGATAGCGTCCGCGCGAGGGTCGTACTCCGAGCCGAAGGTCGGGATGAGCATCCACACAAGGTTGCGGAGCGCGTGAGAGAGCGCCACGACGCCCACGTTCCGGCCCGTCGCGCGATAGAGCCAGACGAACACCACACGCTGGGCAATCGTGCCGATGGCCCACCACGCCACCCACTCCGCGCTCCTCCCCACGCTGACAAGCGGCAGAACGTGCCACGCAGCCCACGCCACGCCAATTTCGAGTCCCACCCGTAGCATCGGCGACTGCGACTGAAGCCGACCCAGCGCATACCCCGACCAGCCAAGCTCCTCGCCGATCGCGGCGACGAGAAAGGCGGTGGCCAGCGCGACGAGTTGCCCGGGCGAGATGGGCGTTATGTGCGTCGATGAGGCGAGTGCGCTCGGGACTAGGTACGAGACCCACTCGGCCGCGGGCGCGACGAGGATTGCTGCCGCAATGGTTGGCATCGGGATGATGCTGTGGATGTCGACCGCGCCGCGCAGGAGCGACCAAGCGGCGGAGTCCCCGCCCTGTCGGCGCGAGAGAATGAGCGCCGCGGCGGCGGGGCACACGGTGGCAACAGCGCTGATCGGCAGGCGCGGGAGTAGATCGATCCGCGTGAACGCGCCGAGGACGTAGAAGGGGACGCTGAGCGCGCCCACCAGGGCGAAGAACGGGAGCAGGGAGCGCGCAGAACTGGCGGACCGCTCGCCGCTACGACGACTCTCGGGCGCATCGGGTCCGGGGTTCACGGCTAGAACTCCTGCTCGAGCGTCGTGTCAAGCCAGTCGAACATGAGCTGATGCGCGCGCGATGTTGCTCCGTAGTGGCAATGCTCGCCGGCGCCTTCCGCGTCCGTGAGCGTTATCAGCGTACAGGGCGCTTTCAGTGCCGCCCGAACGCGTTGCGGCTCTCCGCGAAAGAACTGATCGCTATCGGGATCCAAGATCAACGTGGGACAGGTGATGTTCTCCGCGACGCCAGCGAGCGTGTACTTCGTGGTGCGACGGACGTAATCCGGCATCGACAAGGCGCCCATCGCCCAGACACCGTTGTTCATGCCCCAGCGCGACTGCGTGTTCATCGCCGCCGCAGCGCGAAGCAGCGGGGTCGCAAGGTTGTCGCGGCCTTCCATGATCCAGCGGAACAGAAACCGCGGCATCGCGCGCGACCCGGAGACGCTGTAGTCGAACAAACCGTCATCGAGGATGATCGCCGCGGGACGATGATCGAACGCCGCCGCCCTCGCGACGAGGTAGCCGCCGAAGCTGTAGCCGAACAACACGATGCTCTGGGGCAGGATCTCCGGACGCAGCAGTGCGAAGTCGATGACAGGCGTAACAACCGCTTCCCAATCGTGGCGAAAGACGAGCCGCTGAACGCGCAAGGCGGCGCCTTGACCGGGCCCGTCGAAGGCGACGACGTTGTAGCCGCGTAGCAGCGCGGCCGCTGCGATCGCGAAGTAGGATTCCTCGGAGGTCGAATCGAAGCCGTTGTTGTAGATGATCGTGGGCCGGGGCCTGCCTGAAGCGTCGACGAGGAAAAGGTACCCAGGCAGCGTCGAGCCGCCGTATGGGACCGTCACCTCCTCCACTGGTGAGTCCAGGAGCTTCATTGCCGCTCGGAACGTCTTGCGCGACATCTCCGAGAGCAGCGCGACCTCCGGGTCCTCCGCAGGGGTGACGCGCTGGAAGAACTCAGCCGTCCGGTAATAGTTCGAAGCGCGGAGGAACGCCTCACGGGCACTGACCCGATGACCCTGGGCGAGCGCCTGCTCCGCAACTGCATGCACTCGCTGGGCGGTGGCCTTCCACGAGCGGAGCCAACTCGCCTCGTCCCCATCCTTGATGGTCCGCGCGGTAACAAGGACGTCCGAGAGGTCCGCGCCGCCATAGTTCGCGAAACCGGCTGTGCGTAGCGCCTCGAATGAGAAGGACCGGTCCTTGAAAAGAAACTTCATCGTCCACTCTCCTGCGCTGGCTGCGCCAGCCTTGTTTTTCGTCGCTCAAAAGTGACGCCCGGGAAGGCCTGCGACGGCCCGTTCAGCAGAGGCTCGGGCTCACTCTTAAGGTACTCGTCGAAGAACGCGAGCGAGTAGGCGTTGATGATGGCGTGCGTTCTCCGCCAATCCGCCGGACCCGTGATTCCGAGCCACGTGCCGAGCGGCCGAGCAAAGATGTACGGCGTATCCCCGATCTCGGCGTGGAACATACCCGGGATGAGCACCCTGTAACCGTCACCAGGAAGGCCCGAGAACACGTCTCTCGTGGTGGTCTCCTGTTCACGGATGGCCGATGGCGTCCAACCTTCGCGGCGCTTTGTCTCGAGCGTTGCGCTGATCCACATGGCGGGCTGCTGCAAGCCCGATCGAACGACGTTTGGGGGCGCAGCGACGTCCAGCATGAGGCAGCATTGAAAGCGGCGATCCAGTCGGCAGGCTTCGGCTGCGGCGATGCCGCCCAGAGAGGAGCCGAAGACTCCCACGTGCTGCAGGTCCAGTCGTCCGGTGAGCAGCTGAGCGGGATCGCCGCTGTCGAGCGACGAGAGCCGGTTCAGGGTGAACACCGCGACCTGCCCCAGATTGTCGAACACTGCGAGCATGAATGTGTCGTCGACGACGTGTTCGTCGAGCATGAATGCGGCCACGCGCGGGTCGAGCGCGACGTGGCGGCCGTCGGGAAAGACCACGTCGGCTACCGTGTAGGCGTGATCGATTCCCACGACGACGTAGCCGCGCGAAACTAGCTCCTCGACTTGGAATGTGCTGTTCTGACGAAAGCCGCCTCGACCCGGCGAGAAGACCAGCACCGGGAAGCGCACCGGCGCCGCTGCCATCGGGGCGGATGGCTGGGCGTTCGTGGTGACGTACTCAAGGTGGTCGAGGAAAAACGGGGGCAAGTGCCCCAGTCGGTTAAGCGCCTCGAAACGGGTCCCGGGCGCCACGTAGGGTGCGCGCCGTGGATCCTTATTCCGCTGCGCCGGGTACCAGACCTGCACCATCAATTCGCGATGGGCGCCGGGCGTTGGCCCAAAGATGTCCGGCCGGCTTGCGTCCACCCAGTGATAGGTCACCGTGCCGATGCCGTACGGTCCTGTCGGCTGTGGGAAGTGAAACACCGGCAGGAGCTCGGGAAGTGCCGTCGCGAGGACGAGTGCAAACGCCCCGAAGGTGACAAAAGCGGCAATCCGCAGACGAGCCGGTCGCGCTGTCGCCGTGCGTTCCATCGAGTGCGCCCAGGACACCGCCAGGAGCAGCCCGCTCAGCACATAGGCGGGCGCCATTTGCCAGCGCGGACCTTCGAAGATGACCTGAGCTGCGGCTAGCACTACCGCCACGACTGCCGAGATCCGCGCCCAACATACGGACCGAAGAGACGGGACAACGAGTATCAAGAACGTCAGCAGCTCGCCGACCAGGAGAACCAACTCAAGATCTCTCATTGGCCCTCCACCGCCTAGAGCAACTTCGACGTAGACGTCGGGACGGAGGCGATGCGGTGCTCATGAGCCTCAAGGCGCTCTAGCATCTCCATTCGGGTGGAACCGACCTACTTGATCGTCACGAGCAGCGCGTCGAGCCCGTCGTTGCCGACGTTGGCCAGGTCGAGGTTCGCAGTCTCGCCAAGCCATCGAACGCCGCCTGCGCCCAATGCGAAGCTTGAGGCGAAGTCTTCCCCCGTGCTCAAGCGACCGCTGCCTGTGGTCATCACCAGCACGCTTGGCCGTGGGATGCGGAGATGTCCGGTCGAGTGCCCCGCGCTTAGGCGAACACGGTAAACCGTGAGCTCGGCATCGGTGTATTCCAGCGCGAATCCAGATGCGTCGAGCAGCGTTTCGTTGCGAAGCGTGGGGTGGCGGAATACCTCAATGCCCAGCAATTCCATCGGATGGCCGTTCTTCGTGGACGCACAGATCCGATGAATGATGGGAAAGTCCCGGTGGAACTACATAACCATGGTCGAGGTGGGCAGATCCACGGTGCCGAACACGAGCCGCCTCACGAACCAGGCCAACTTGGTCGCGAGCCCCAGAGACAATGGCAGCCCGATGGACCACTGCTTCTGCACTCCGGGCAAGTCGTTGTGGTGGATTCCGCCATGGATGGCGACATAGAGCGTGTTCTGGCAGTGCCGGTGGTAGAGCGTCTTCGCGCCGGGAGCGATCGTCGCCATGTAGACGCGCACCCAGTCGTTCTTGAACCGTTCGACGTGATTGGGCTCGTCGTTGACTTCGACGTACTCGATGCCGAGCCTCGCATCGGTCAGAGCGTGCGCGATCATGTGGAACCTCGCAGGGGCTCGGCGGCTGCGATCGCCCCCGGGCCTTTCCGCGGCCCCTCGCCTGCGGGTTTGGTCACCCCCAGCAAGTGCTCGTCGGTGAGCCACCGGATGGTCGCCTCGAGCGTGACTCGCAGCGGTGTCACCTTGAACCCGAGATCGCGGGTGGCCTTGTCGGAGTTGCACGAGATGTGAGCGACCTCCCGCTTGTACCGCTCGATTGTGAGCGTCGGCTCCTGGCCGTCGACCTTCGAATTCACGGCGCCCGCCATCATCGCGAGCCAGAGCACGCCCTTGAGCGTGACTCGAGTCGACAAGGGCTTGTGCATCTGGCGCTCGATCTCGTTGATGACACCTTTGAACGAAGCCTCGTCGCCACCCAGCAGATAGTTCTCGCCGACCGCACCACGATCGACTGCCGCGATGTGCGCGTCGACGGTGTCTTTCACGTTGCCCCACATCGCCTTTCCCGGCGGTACGATGCGCAGCTTGCCCTCGAAGACGGGCCCGATGAGTTGCTTGGTCCACTTGTTGACATCATAGGGGCCAAGGATGTTAGCCGGGTTCAGGATCACGGTGGGGAGACCGCGTTTCACCGCCTTCTTGACGAGCTGCTCCGCGAGGTACTTGGTCTTGCCGTAGTTGTAGTGGCCGCACGTCAAGGCGTTGGACGGTGTGCTCTCGTCGAGCCGGTACCCGGGCTGGTAGCCGTACGAGCTGATCGACGACGTGTAGATGAAGCGTTTCGCTCCCTTCTGAACGGCGACATCGAGCATGTGCCCAGTTCCGACGACGTTGTCCTGATACTGCTGCGCGTCGTGTGCGGACCAAGAGCTCGTGTTCGCCGCGAGATGAAAGACGGCATCGGGGGCCGTCGGCATCGCCGCCACCAGCGACACGACGTCGGTAAGGTTGCCGGTGACTATCTGGACCTCGGGCCGATTCAGCGACTCGGTCTTGTCCGCGGGAAGACAGAGCGCAGTCATTTCCCAGCCTCGCCGCGCGAGTTCCTCGACGAGATTGCGACCCAGGAATCCGCTCGCGCCGGTTACGAATGCATGTTTCTTCATGGCTCGGCCTCCTTCAGATGCTTTCGATGGTTCCAGTCCGGCATCAAGCGTTAGTTCGCAGCGCTCGCAGCGGGTGACGCAGCAGATCGAGGTCTCAGCCCGTCGAGCGTGTCGACGACGTCCGATCCATCGGGCGCGTCGACGACAGCGGGTCCGAGGCGAAGCGTCTCGAGCTTGAGATCCGCGGGCCCGCTCATGACGGCACGGCCACTCGGCTCTGGTCCGAGGAAGGCGCTGCACCGGTCCGCGTGGCTCCGTTCGCCGCCTTGGGGGCGTCGCCCCCCGATTTGGGGGTCGCAAGAGCGGCACCCTTGGAGCACAGCAGGCGTCTGACCAAGCCGGGGAACAGCACTCGGGCCGCCGCGGCAAGTGCGTAGCCACGCGGGACGTAGCGTTCAGACTCGTGTGTCGTCGCAACCTCGAAGATGGCGTCCGCAGCTTAGGCGGGCGTTGCCACGGTCCACCGGGTCAAGCGGCGCGCCAGGAGCTCGGTTTGCGGAAACCCCTCCATGACCACGAAGCCCGGCAGTACGACGCCGACGTGTACGCCGCTCGTGGCCTCCTCTAAGGAAAGAGAATCCGACCAGGCCGCGATCGCCGCCTTGCTCGCCGCGTAGCCCCCCGTTCCGGGACGGGCCACGCGGCCGCCGAGGCTCGAGACGTTTACAATCGCGCTCGGCAAAGATTCGCGCAGGATCGGCAACAGGGCCTCAGTGAGCCTTACCGCTGCGTCGAAGTTGATCGCCATCGTGCGCCGAACGTTCTCCCAGCCACCGTCGGCGAAGGGCGCGGTCGAGCGGGGTCGGGCGCCAATTCCTGGCGTCGCGGTCAGCTCGTGCCCGGGTCCCGGTGATTCCGGTGAAAGTGGGCCCCGGCGCGGACGGCGGTGACAGTCGCGCTACGGTCAAGCTTCTGGACCTAGGCGTGGCTCGGGAACCGGGCCTACAGGCAAGAATTGCGATGGGCACCCCCGATACATGGCGCCAGAGCAAATCCGTGTCGAAGGAGCCTGTAGACAAACTGATCAGTGCGCGCTCGCAATGGTCCTCTACGGAATGCTTCCCGGACGCCGTCCGTGGGCCACCTCGAGCCACAGCGTGGACGTCCTCACGCACATGTCCGTGGAGAAGATAGAATAGCGCAGTTGCGATGCAAACCGATCTGCCCAGCGATTCCACATCGAGTCCGGTCTCAAGGCAGGAGTACGTCGGTTTTCAATCCCCGCGCCGAGGCCTGGCTCGAACGACGTGTCGCGAAGCATCGAATGTAGAGCTTTGACCAAACGACGTCACGCACTCGCTGTCAACGATAGAGTAGATGACAGTCCTGGACATTCCCGCACCGGCTACCAGCACCATGTCCGGCGCTTGACACGCGGCTCGAGGGCGGGACGTTCACGATCCCGCGATGCGAGCCCCGTGCCGAGCGCCGCGCCGTGCGGCCCCCACTCGCGCGGTATCTCGATTGTCAGTGATCGGGTGCGGTGGGTCCATGCCGGCGGGTACGGTAGCGATTCCCGGTCGCGTTCCCGCCGGACTGCCAGCTGGCTGTTTCGCCGACCCCTCCCTGAGCGAGCGACAGCGAGCGATTTTGGGAGGGGCCGCCCGCCCGCAGGCGCCTCGCGCCGAGCACGGACGGGGGGTGGGCATCCCTTCTCACCTTCAGTTGACTCCGACTCCCCATGGACGGCGCGCACAGCGCGAGCCGTTGCAGGCACGGAGGCCCGATAGAGAACGCGCCGGGAGCCGAGAAGCCCTTGCGGAGCATTGCCGTGCTCCTAGGGGTTTCATAGTGACGGCTCTCGACGGTTCGCATGCCACAGGGCCACCACTTCAAGCAGAGTGCCGCCAGCATCGATCCGGTAATACAAATGGTAGCGAGTTCGGCGCATCAGCACACGCCGAACCCCCTTTACGCGAGCGTCCCGCGCTACCGCTCCAAGTGTCGGGGCCGAGGCGACGAGCGCGAGGACATTCCGGAGCTCCTGCTCCAGGAGGTAAGGCGCGGCGGGCCGATTCTCGCGCCACCAGGCAATTGCCTGTCTCGTCTCCTTGGTCGCCCGCGCGGTGAAGGCGACGGTCAGCGGCACAGTCACCGAACGCTCAGAACCTCGGCCATCGGGACAATCTGACCGCGGTCCGCTTCTTCGAGGGACTCGCGAAGGGCGGCAATCTGCTCTTCGTCCAGATCGAACGTGTCCTCGCCTGCCGCGACGACAACGGTCACCTCGGTTCCTTCGGGAATCGCCTCGTCGACGACGATGCGGCCCTGCTCGACTCGCCCGTGCATGACCCTCATGGCCTCCAGAACCTAGCACGGTACGCGCAACCGTGCCCGACAGCCGTCCGCGGCGCTACCATAACCGCTCGTCAACGTGAGCGGACACGACAGCGCGAGCTATCCGACGTGCGGAATGCCGACGAGCACCCGCTCGAGTCCTCGTACGGGGCTCGGCAGACAGCGCGGGGTGGTCATATTAAAATGACCACCCCCCTGGTATGAAACTGACCACTTGCCTCGGCCTCAGCCGCTGCGGCGACGTGATTCCAAGGACTTGACTGGTCCCCGTGCGACGGAACCCCATGGCATCAGACTTGCGCTAGCGCCTCGCGTGCGACCGATTCCACCCCGATGGAAACGCGTGCATGCATTGGGCTCCGGACAGTCGGGACGTTCGACCACTGCCGAGTTGCCCCTGCGGCGTGTCCATCAACGCTGGAGAGTGAGCGTGACAAGGCCTTCTCAGAATGTGCCGCCCACGTACCTGACCGTCCACGAGACCGCCGCCCTGCTGAGGACCACGCCGAAGGGGGTCTACTGCTTGATCCAACGGGGCCAGCTAGCGGGCGTCGTGCGTCTCGGCCGTAGGGTACTCGTCAAGCGCCAGGTGCTACTCTCCGCCTTGGACGACAAGGCGGCCGCCACGCCGGGAAGACCGGCATGACAGTCAAGATCAAACCATATCCGAAAAACGTTGATAGGTGGTGGGTGGAACTTCGCTTTCGTTGGCCTGAAGACCGGACCCTTTATCGGGAGCGCATCGTAGCCCCCGTGACGGGCAAGTCCGCTGCCCAGCGTTGGGGTGAAGAACGGGAGCGCTCATTGCTCCACGCCGGCAAGCCACGTCCGGCGCTGCCGTCGCCACAAGAGCCCGCTCCGAAGAAGGATGTGCCCACACTGAAAGAATTTGGCCCGCGTTTCATCAACGGTCACGCGCGGGCCGCACGACAGAAAGCCAGCGGAGTCTCATCCAAGGAGAGCATTCTGCGCGTTCACCTGTACCCCGAGCTCGGCAAGCTCCCTCTCGACCAAATCACGGACGAGCGGGTAGCGAAGCTGCAAGGCAAGCTCGCGGACAAGTCGCGCAAGACGACAAACAATATTCTTACGACGCTGTCCAAGCTCCTGAAGGTGGCATTCCGTTGGAAAGTCATCGACCGAATGCCTTGCACGATCGACCTTCTCAAGGTTGACAATACGGTAGCGACCTTCCTTGACTTCGAAGAATACGATCACTTGGCGGAGGCCGCGGAGCGAATCGACACGAGGACCGCCGCCCTTGTTCGGCTAGGAGCAGAAGCTGGCCTGCGACGCGGAGAGCTTCTCGCTCTGCGTTGGAGCGACGTGGATTTCAAACGCCGTCAGATTGTCGTCCGACAGGCCACGTGGCACGGAATCACGGATACCCCCAAGAGCGGCCACGGGCGTGTCGTCGACATGACGGTATCTTTGCACGACGCACTGACGCGTCACCGGCACCTTCGGAGCGAATACGTCTTGGCTCGCGACGACGGCCGGCCCGCAACCGAGAAGATCCTGCGCACATGGCTGGCGGCAGCGCAGCGGCGTGCGAACCTCCCGCGAGCGACGGGAGCGCTTCACATCCTTAGGCACACGTTCGGTTCACACTTGGCGATGCGCGGTGCCCCCCTCAAAGCCGTGCAGGAACTCATGGGTCACGAAGACATCCAGACGACGATGCGCTACGCGCACCTCACCCCGTCCGCACGGCGAGATGCCATCGGTTTGCTCAATGTGCGGGGCAACAGTAGGGCAACAGCTTCCGAAAACTTAGGCTAAGGGCGTTTTTCTCGAGAAATCATGGTGGAGGCGCCGGGAATCGAACCCGGGTCCGAAAAAGGTTCGCTCTGACATCTACGTACGTATCCGGCAGTTTGAATCGCTCCCGAGCGCGCCTGCCGGCGGGCTTTCCCTGGAGCTAGTCACCTGTCTAATCTCGCCTCCCGTCCGGTGACCCGACGATCGGCTATCCAGCTCGGTTACGCCCTCCGGAGGGTGCTGGAGGACCCTTCCTTCGGACGGCGCTCAGTGCTTAGTTAGGCAGCGAGCGCGATCGCGTTATCGTTCGCAATCATGGGTTCCGCGGGTTTTTACGTGGACCTGCGGGCCACGGTGCGCAGTCAAGAGTTCACCGTCTCCGTCGAAACCGATCGCCCCCTTTCGCGTGGCGTCCAAATCCGTATCGGCAACCATGTTTCCGTTCAGACACAGTAGGGGCCCCTCCGCTCGCGTCAACGCGCCCGCACTCGCCCGACTCCTGCTACGCTGATCCGCAGGCTCATGCCCCGTCGCACGGTACTCATCACCGGCGCCTCGAGTGGGTTCGGTCGCGCGCTCGCTCTCGAGTATGCGTCCCGCGGAGCCTACCTAGCGCTCTGCGCGCGACGCGCGGACCAGCTCGAAGCCGTGGCAACCGAGGTGCGCTCGCTCGGGGGCGAAGCGCTGTCGGTCCCTTTAGACGTAAGCGACCCGTCGGCGGTGGGTCGCAGCGTGCTCCACGCCGCCCGCAACCTCGGCAGCCTGGACCTGGTGATCGCCAACGCCGGATGCGGAGCGATACAGGACTCCGCCCATCTTACCTTTGACGATGTCGCCGCCATCCTCGACGTCAACATCCGTGGCGCGGTGGCTACGCTGCTCGCAGCCATACCGCTCATGTGCGCGCGCGGGCGCGGACATCTGGTCGGTGTGTCGAGCCTTGCGGGCGCCCGTGGGATGCCTCGTTCGGCCGCATACTGTGCGAGCAAGGCCGCGCTCAGCAGGTTCCTCGAATCGCTGCGCGTCGATCTCGCGCCGCTTGGCATTCACGTAACTGACGTTCAGCCCGGGTTCATGGATACGCCGATGCTGGCGCGCGCGACCCATCGGACCCCGTGGCGCTGGCCCGCAGACCGCGCAGCTCGGCACGTGATACGCGCGCTCGATCGGTCGCCGGCCGTCATCGCGTTCCCGTGGCCGCTCGTCGTGGCAACGCGCCTCGCGAGGCTTCTTCCGGCTCCGCTATACGACCGTGCCATGCGGGCCTCGGGTCCGCGTGCCAGTCCGAACGATTTGCCGGTGGGGTCGTCAGGCTCCTCGAACACCGGCGGCTACCCGTTGTAACCTCCTACTGCTTGCCCAGGCACTTTGCACCGATGGGCGCCGCGCGCTAAAGGCTGTCCGACGAAAGATCCGGAATGTCTTCAACGCAACCATTGCCTCCTAAGAAGGACGTCGCGCTCGCATTGCTCGAGCGTTCGAGCGTGTATGTTCACCTCGACCCGCGGCATGTGACCGCGGTGGTGCCCGCATGGTTCAAGAAGCAGCCGCAGCTCGTGCTCCAAGTTGGGATGAACATGCCCGTTCCGATTCCGGACCTGCACGTCGACGATGACGGATTGAGCTGCACTCTCAGCTTCAATCGGTCGCCGTTCTTCTGCGTCGTTCCGTGGGCGAGCGTGTTTGCCATGGTGGGCGACGACGGGCGCGGCATGGTGTGGCCCGAAGACGTGCCGGTCGAAATCGCTCGCCAGGCTCAAGTCCACGGCATCGAGGGGCGCGCCCAGAAGGAGCCGGCGGCTCCGCCCGTGGTGGGCCGGCAGCCCGCTGCATCGAAGACGAAGAAGCCACGCAAACGTCCTCCGCTCGCCTCCGTGGCGGAGCGAGCGGCTGCGACACCCTCGAAGGCGGCCAAACCGGCGCGAGCTACCCGTCCTGAGCGGGCGCGCTCGCCCGAGGCAGCCGCATCGCCGCCGGTTCGTCCGGCGACGCCGGCCGAGCGCCCCAAGAGGAAGCAGCTACCGCCCTATCTGCGCGTGGTCAAATAGGGCCCCGCTCTCATCGCCCGTACGTGGCGACGAGAGCGCGCCTAGACGGCGCGCTCCTCCGTCATGCTTGGCCCGAGGAGCCGCGGACCCTCCTTGAGGGTGAGCCGGACCGGCAGGACGATCATAGGAACCCCGGCATGCTGCAGGCGGCGCTGGATCATGAAGGCCGTCTCGTTGTGCAGGAGCCGAGTCACCAGGGATTCTTCGTCGAAGATGAGCTGACCGGCGACGAATAGCGAGCGCGGGTACCGATCTATGATTTCGGTCGCTAGCTTTTCGGCAACAACGGCTACCTCGATGCCCGTCCCGTACATGCTGTCCGCTGGGATGCCGAGCCACGCGGCGTAGCGTACGTACTGATCGAGGGCATGCTGAACCCGTCCTTCCAGAGCGTGAACTTCGTCCAGCCCCTTGAACGTTCCAGAGTCTACGACGGCCACCGAGCAGAACACGATCCCCTTGAAGTGGCCTGGGAACATCCGGAGCATCGTGAGGAGCGCGTGACGTCCGAGACCACCGTAGGCGCCCACGAAAAGGACTGCGACGGGCTGCTTACGGTCGATGGTCGATGGCGGCGCGGTCGTCTCGTACGCCCGCGTCACGCTCGGTTTGCTCGCTGGAGGACCCGTGAGCGGGTCCAAGAGTTCTTCATCCAGGCGGCGGATGGCCGTAACCACCTTGTTGTAATGCTGTTTGATTGCGAGGCAGACAGCGACGAGAAGCCCGGTCACGACCAGTGTCAACCATCCACCGGCCGCGAACTTTTCGAAGATCGTGACGATCAAGATCGTCAGGCAAAGCGCTAGCCCAATCAAGTGGATGGGCAGGTGCGTCAACCAGTTGCGATGCTCGCGGCGGTGCTTAATCCAGAAGCGCGCCATACCGAGGTTTGACAAGGAAAACGTCAGAAAGACGTTGATCGAATACATGACGACGAGCTTCTCGACGTTGCCGTGCGTGTAAAGCAGGGCCAAGACGGACGTCGCCCCCATGAGAACAACGCCGTTTTGCATGCTCAGGCGCTCCGAGAGAGCCGCAAACCGATGAGGCATCCATGAGTCAATCGCCATGTTTGCCATGACGCGCGGCCCGTCGACAAAACCGGCCTGCGCAGCGACGAGCAAGAGTCCCGCTTCCGAAGCGAGAGCGACCGTTACGAACCACCAGCCGAAGCTCCATCCTCCGATGTGCCAGGCCCCGCACACGCGGTCCAGGAGCACCGCGTTCATCGTCTTGTCGTCGACGGGCTTCGCATGAACGAGGAGGTACGCGAGAATGATGCCTCCGGCAGTCACCGCGAGCGACGTCGCCATCAATCCCATCGTGCGTTGCGCAGTGCGCACCTTGGGCTCGCGCATGATCTGCACGCCGTTCGACACGGCCTCGATGCCCGTGTAGGTGCCGCCACCGAGCGAGTACGCGCGAATGAACAGCATGAATGCGCCGAAAGTTCCAAGCGCCGTGACCGCGTGCCGGTAGTTGACCGCCGTCTCGTGCGCCACGCCTTCGACAGCACCGACGTTCCCGAAGATGGCCACGCCGAGAAGGATCGCGTGCGTGACGATGAAGGCCGCGAAGACAGGCGCGATGGCCTGGACGGACTCCTTGACCCCGCGAATGTTGAGGACGATGAGAACGCCCGCGGCGAAGATTTCGACGAGGATCTTCGTTCGCTGCACCGGGTCGCCCCACGTCCCAATCGTGTCCGCGGGCACCGCGGAGGCGAGCGCGCCGAACCAAGCTCGCGGGATCATGCTGAAGATCGCGTCGCCGCCCGATGCGATCGAAGTCGTTATGGTCAGAACGTAGTCGACGAGCAAGGCGGACCCGCTCACGACGCCGAAACGGGCTCCCAGAAGCTTGGTCGCGACGACGTAACCTCCGCCACCCGAGGGAAAGTGCTCGATGATCCGGGAGTAGGCGTACGAGATGATGAAGACCGTTAGCGCCGTGCCGAGAGCCAGACCGACAGCCAGCGACGAATAGTCATGCCCGTCCGCAACCAGCTCACGAAAGGCAGCCTCAGGACCGTATGCTGACGAGGACAGCCCGTCGGCTCCGAGACCGACCCATGCCAGCATCGCTATGAGCGAAATGCTGTGGAACGTCTTCTCGGAGCGGATGTCTTTGGGGGCGCCGAACACCAGCGCGTTCAGTCTCTTCCACATAACAGCGAGCCTCTAGGACGATAGACGAGCGCGCGCGCGCCCGAGATAGGACGGGGGTCTCCCGCTGGGGCGTGGCGCTGCGCTCTTTCTCGCCGCCTGACACCCTCGTGAAGTGCACCTCGACATCGGGACGTGGGAACGGACCATGTACCAAACAGCGCCAGGCGACATCATAAAGAGGACCCGAACTCGAAGGGTACATGACAAATGGCCATCGTTGCCGCGTGCCTTAGGAGAGGCTAGCCTACGATCGGATTGTTTCCGGGAAGATCATCGTGCGGGTCCTCGTCACGGGCGGAACGGGATTCATCGGGCGCGCTGTCGTAGCGCGGCTTCGCTCCCGTGGCGACCAAATCGTTCTCATTTCGCGGTCGGCGCCGGGTGCGCTGCCCTGGAACGAGGTCACCAAGGAAGTCGCGCGCGCTGATGGGATCGTCCACCTCGCCGGTGAGCCGATCGCCACCAGGCGCTGGACCCCCGAACGCCTCGCTGAGATCCGCGATAGCCGCGTCGCCACCACGGAACGCATCGCGCGCGCCGTCGCGCTTGCGAGGAACAAACCGCGAGTGGTCGTGAGCGCTTCCGCCGTGGGAATCTACGGCACGGGGCCCCGCGACGAACCGATTGCGGAGAACGCGCCCGCGGCGGACGACGCACTCGCGACGCTGTGCGCGGACTGGGAGGCCGCCACTCGCTCCATTCGCGACGCCGGAGTCCGGGTCGTGCTCGCGCGGTTCGGCATCGTGTTGGGAGCGGACGGAGGCGCCCTCCCTCAGATGCTCACGCCGTTCAAGCTCTTCGTGGGCGGCCCGATTGGAGATGGCCGGCAGGTCATGAGTTGGATCCACCTCGAAGACGCTGCGCGCGCCACGGCATTTGTCATCGACAGGGACGATCTGTCCGGCCCGGTCAACTTCGTCGCGCCCGCACCCGTGACGATGAACGAATTCGCCGGTACTCTGGGCGACGTTCTCGGCCGCCCGTCGTCCCTACGCGTTCCGGCCGCCTTGCTACGGGTGGCTCTCGGGCGCGAGCGAGCCGAGATGATCCTGACCGGACAGCGTGTCACCCCCGAGAAGCTCCTCCGGGCGGGCTTCTCGTTCGACTTCCCCGAGCTAAGACGAGCTCTCGCCGCCGCGGTGGCTCGCCAACCCGTCCGAGAAACGAATCCGCTGCCCTGAAGGGATTGCCGCTAGGAGGTAGAAGGTCGGCGTATTTCGGTCGAAACCGAGCGAGGCCGGCGCAGGGATCGACCGAAAGACGCCTACGCTCTAGACCCGTGGCAGGCTTCGCCTCGCCGGGTGCTTTGCTCGCCTCGACAAACTCAGCACGCTCTCGACGAGACCTATGGCGACGTAGCACGCCAGGAGCCACACCAGCACGAGAGCCGGCCGCGTTTGCAAGCTGACGATAGCGCTCGAACCGACTGCGAACGCCACGAAGAGAAACGTCCTCGCGTTGAGGCGAAGGTCCTTGAAGCTGCGAAACTTGATGGTCGAGACCATCAGCACGCTCAGAAACACTGTGAGCGCCAGCATGGCCCAAGCGTACCGTGGACCCGCCAGCACCAGACCATCCTTCATGGCGTGGTTCGCGAGCACCAGAGAAATCAGAATTCCTGCGGCTCCCGGCACGGGGAGGCCGACGATGTACTTGCCCGGCTTGGTCGGAGCCCCGTTCTCGCCCATCGAGAGGACGTTGAAGCGAGCGAGCCGCACCGCCCCGGCAGCCGCAAACGCGAAGGACGCCCAGAGCCCCGCCGTGGGAAGCTGCCAAAGCGACCACCGAAACACCAGAATGGCGGGCGCGACTCCGAAGGATATCGCATCCGCCAGAGAGTCGATCTGAAGCCCGAAAGCGCTCTGGGTGCGCGTGAGCCGCGCGACTCGCCCGTCCAGCATGTCAAAAAATAGGGCGAACACGAGCAACAGCGAGGCCCGATAATAGTCGTCGTCCGCCTGCGCCGAGGCGCTGATGCGTATCGAGTCGAACCCGCAGAAGATGCTCGAGAGCGTGATGAGGTTTGGCAGCAGAAAAAGCGTGCGTCTTAGATCGAGTTTTCGTGAAGACGGCAACGTCGGACCCCTTGGGCGGGCTGAAAGTGCAATCGTTCCCACAGAATGGTTCTTCGGTAAAGGCAGGCGACCCATGGTCGGCCCCCTCCGGGGCGGAGCTCCGTCCGAAAGATGTAGTCTTAGCACGCACGGCAGCACAAACTGGCCCATCAAGGTTGCCCGCAATACGCTGGATGGAAATGAGACGCGTGGATGGCCCATCCGATGTCAGCAGAAACGTTCGCGAGCGACTGTCGCTCGTCGTCGCTGCGCTTTGGATCGGGGCCTGCGTGCGAGACGCCGAGCAACGACAGCTCGACACGATGCGGGACCAGATTCAGGACCTGGAGCAGACGCTGGACCGCGATGATGCAACGTCCACCACGGACGACCCGATTGGGGCGGCAGCCCCGTCCGCAGCTCAAGCGCCTGCCAGCCCGCAGACCGTCGCGCGCCCCACGTCCAAGCTCGGCGGCGGCGAAGACCTTCCGGAGGCTCCGGAGGACGGCGCCGACACAGAAGACACGACACCGCGACCCTCCGTCCGTGTCGTCGGCGCCGTGCGCAGCTCGGGACGCGGCGCCGTGCGCGGCGACGAGTCGGTGGAGCGTTCAGACTCCGAGCTCGGTACGACCGGGCACGCGGACGCTGATAGAGCGCTCGCTCCCGAGGCCGCTCGCAGTTACGACGCGGCGATGGCGCTGGTGCGCGCCAAGCAGTTTGACAAGGCCCTCGACGCCTTTGCGGCATTTCTCGTTCGATGGCCGGACCATCCCTATGCAGACGCGGCCATGTATTGGCGGGGCGAATGCTATTATGCGCGCGGCGACACCGTGCGGGCAGTCGAACAACTCGAGGGCGTGCTCGCGCGCTATCCCGAAGGCGGCAAGGTGCCGGACGCCATGTTGAAGCTGGGAATGGCCGAGCAGAAACTGGGGCACGCGGACAGGGCGAGAGCTTGGTTCGCTCGCCTCGCGCAGCGCTTTCCTGAGAGCACCGCGGCGCATCGATTGCCTCCGACGCGCGCCGCCGATGTCCCATTGCCGGACGCGACCCACTAGGAGCCTTCGATGCCTCGTCCCGACCAAATGGAATCTGACGTGACGCGACCGGCGGCGTCGAGCCTCATCCGCCTGAGCTCCGCAACGGCGGCCGCCCTCCTGGCGAGCACAGCATGGGGTCAGACCGCGACGCCCTCTTCGGGGGGCGCAGCCGGCGCGGCCGCCGCAACGCCAACGCCACAACCCGGATCGACCTTCATCGAGCCGGGAAGATTCGGATTCCCAGAATCTGGAAATGGCACCATCGGCGGCGGCAACGCTACCGAATCGAGCGCTCACCCGGTCACCGGCGACACCGAAGACACGTTCGATTTCGGCACCCACGGGGCGGGAGGCGATTCCGTACACGGATCGGACAACGGTCCGATCTTCTTTTCGAATCGCCCAGCGCCAATCCCCGGCGAGGTCCCGTCTTCCTATGTCGTGCGCCGTGGCGACACCCTCTGGGGGATTTGCGACCAGTACTACCGAAATCCGTATGAGTGGCCGCGCCTCTGGTCGTACAACCCGGACGTCAAGAATCCGAATTGGATCTATCCCGGCGACGAGTTGCACCTCAAGGCGTCGGCCCCCGGGGGCTCGGGCGCAGACGCGACCGGAACCGTGGATGCGATCTCCGCGCCCGCCGCGCGCGCGACTCAAACGCTAGGGGGTTTCGTCGACCGTCGGCACGCGCGGATACGCGACACGATCTTCTTGCGTGACCAGGGGTGGATCCAAGACGGATCGGACGAGGTTTGGGGGGAGATCACAGGTGCGGCCGCGGACAAGATGTTCTTGTCGGACCTCGACGAGATCTACGTGCGAATCGACCCGGGCCACGCTGTGCACCTCGGTCAGGAGCTCACGATCTTCCGCCCGATCCGCGCCGCCACTGCGGGAACGATCGTGCAAATTCAGGGCACGGCCCGGATCGATCAGTTCAGCACGGCGGACCGGGTGGCACGCGCGCAAGTCGTGGAGGCGCTCAACGTCATCGAGCGAGGCGCGAAGGTGGGGCCTCTGGCGCGGAGCTTCGAGGTCGTGCCTGCGGTGCGCGACACCGCCGACGTGCATGCCCACGTTCTCGCCAGCGTGAATCCGAACGAGTTCTTCGGCCAGAATCAGGTCGTCTTCATCGACAAAGGCTCAGCCGCGGGGCTCGCGCCCGGCAACCGGCTCGTCATCCTTCGGCGAGGGGACGCCTGGCGCTCCACGCTACTAGCGCCGATCGCGGGATATCGCGTATCCCCTGACGACGACAAGCCCATGCCCCCTATGGAGAACACTCCGGGCACGCGCAAGGACGACAAGACGCTCCCCGAGGAAACGATCGCCGAATTGCGTGTCATCGCGACGCGCAAGGACACTTCGACATGTATGGTCGTCCAGGCGCGCAAGGAGATCGAGATTGGCGACTCCGTCGTCGCGAGGAAGGGATACTGACGCCTGCCGTTGGGCCAGTGTGCAGGCGAGGTCCAACCGGTCGACGGCGCCGCGAGCGAGTTGAAAGGGCCGAGAGGGTCACTCTCCGGCGATCCGCCGGCGCAGCAGCGCAAGACTCGCCACCCACCATGCGAGCGCGAGCCCGGTCCACGGCGGTCGCCCTCGACGAGACCCGAGAGAGCAGGTGAAGCCCCCATCGACGGCCGCGCCGGGATCGTCGGCCGCGGTCGACCCGACGCCTGCGTCCGCCGAGGGCATGGTCCCTCGCTGGACTCCGCCGGCGTCCGAGGGCGAGAAGGCTCCCGATTTCCGTCCCGCGTCGGAGGCCACGGCTGGCCCCGAGTCGTCGTGCGTCGACGCGTCATCCGAGCGAGCTGCGCCGGCGTCCACGAGCCCCGCAGGCCCGGCGTCCGTCGTCGACCGCGCGCCGGCGTCTTGGCCAGCGCCCGCTGCCGCGACCCGAGTCCCTCCAGCGTCGCCGTCGCCTTCCGAATTGGCTCCCGCCGCCGCTTCGGAGCCCAAGAGCCTACCGTTGAGTGTGCCCCAGCCCGTGGGACCGTCGTACCCCGGGCCCGCGTTGCAGAACGACAACGTGGAGCAGACACCGTTACTCCCGGATACCACGTCGAAAAAGTCCGCAGCGTGCGCCGACGGAAACGACGGGTCCACCGAGGACAGGCCGAGAACCGTGAACGCACCGGCCACGAACGGCGCGGCCACGCTCGTGCCCCCCATGACCTGCCAGCCCTCGTGGGCTGCCCCGCAATCGGAGCAATACACGGCCACACCGGTGTCCGGGTCGGCGACCGCCGCCACATCGACTTCCATCCGTCCCGCGCAGCCGGTGTCCTTCTGCCACGTCGGCTTCGGCACGAACGCGCTGCATCCGCTCCCGCCCGAAGACCAAGCGGTCTCGGCCCAACCCCGGGTCGAGTTCGACGCCGTCAGCGTGGTCCCTCCGACCGCCAGCACGTGGTTCGACGAGGCGGGGTACTGAACGGCGTAGCCCGAGTCGCCTGATGACGCCGTGACGAGCACTCCCGGAAAGTCGAAGTAGGGGTCGACCAAGGACACTTGCGGAACCTCGGAAAACCCATAGCTGTTGGTCGCAGCCGAAGCTCCGAGCTTGACGGCCGTCGTGAGCGCGGTCCAGAGATCCGTCACGCTGTCGGAAGAGGCCTCGACGAGCAGGATCGAGCAGTCGGGGCACGCTGCGCTCACCATTTCGATGTCGAGGGTCGTCTCACCGACCCAGTCCTTGCTGAAGCTCGGCAGGTTGTCGTCGCCGTTTTCGCTCACCTTACGAAAACACCCGGAGGCGGTCGTGCACGGTGGCAGCCCGAATGTCGAGCGATACTGAGCGAGATCAGCTTCGGCGTTGGGCACGTCGAAGGCGTCAATCACCGCCACCGTCTTGCCGTGTCCTCCACTCGCCGGCAGATGGTACGCCGATTGTAGGTCGGCGGGGCCGTATCCCGACGGCGTCGCCGATGGCACGGCATCGCCCGAATCGTCGGTCACGATCCGCGCGAAGCATCGCGCCCTCTGCGGCCCCACGTCTTGCGCACACGCGGACTTGTGATGCCTGTGCGTGACGCGCGACAGAGCCGCTTCATCCGCTTGCGTGTCTAACGGCTCGGCTGCGGCTGCGGATCCCGTGACGAGCGCCCATGTAACAAATGCTGCTGAGGTGAGGTGGTGTTGCATCGCGTGTGTGCCGTGACCTCGATGCGCGCGTCGTCCGACCTCGGTCGCACCGCGCAGCGCTCCTGGGGAGGCAGAACGGCGGAGCCCGCACGGCGTTGAATCACGACCCCTCCTCACATCCGCGTGCGGCCCAGCGCGGGTGTACAGTCAGACCATGGGCTCGAGCCGCACGCCGATCGCCTGCGTTCTGGCTATCTGCATGGCGCTCGCCGGCTGCGCTCGCCCGGCCGCGTTCGGCTCCGGTCAGCGGCTGATGGATCACGCCATCGTTCTCGATGCCGACCGCCGCCTCCTTTCGTGGTCGAACGCGGACTCGCCCTACGCCGAGGTTGCGCGCCTGGCCGCCGACGCGTTCGTCACGAGGTTTGCCGTCCAGGAATCGGGCGTCGAGACGTGGCTGGCCTGGTCACGATTCGACCCCGAGAGCTTCGAAGGCGTCAATTGGCCCCACAATCCGGCGGGCCTCTACGCGATGGTGATGGATTCGGCGACGCTCTGGTATGCGTTCAGTGGCGACCATCGCCTGCTCGACGCCGCGCTCAAGGGGCTCGACGCAGCGCTCGCTCACGGGACTACGCCTTCATCGTGGAATTGGGCGCTCGTCCCCTATGCGAGTGCCGACCCCGGGGAAATCGATTACCGGGGGGCCAACGACAGCTGGTGTGACTCCTGCGGGCGCGGCGACGGAACCGGCGTCATCGAGCCCGACAAGGTCGCGGAGCTCGGATTCGCGTACCTGCAAGGTTTCGAAGTCATGGGAGACGTTCGGTATCGTGACGGAGCCGTCGCGTGCGCCGATGCGCTCGCGACGCACGTGAGGAGCGGGGACGCGCTCCGTTCGCCGTGGCCCTTTCGGGTCCACGCCGAAACGGGCGTCGTACGGGAAGAGTACTCGTCGAACGTCGTCGCGGCGATCGTGCTCTTCGATGAACTCGGGCGACTCGACCTCGGGGACACGGGGGCCTATACCTCGGCCCGAGGGGCGGCGCTCGATTGGCTGCTACGCGTACCGCTGAAGAACGATGCGTGGAGCGGATACTTCGAAGACATCGAGATTCAGTCGGATCCGGCGGCCAATCCGAATCAGTACTCAGCCCTGCGCACGGCGCGGTGGCTCATCGCCCATCCGGACGAGGATCCGACCTGGCGAGCGGATGCGACCCACCTGCTCGCTTGGACGGCCGAGCAATTCGGCCGCGACACGGAGACGGAAAGCGGGACCCAGTGGGGAGCGACTGTCCTCAGTGAACAGGCGGCCGACATGGCGAAGATGGGAAGCCACACGGCGCGCTTCGGCGCGACTCTTGCCTTGTGGTTCTCGGCAACCGGCGACGAGACCGCGGTCGAACGCGCCGCCCGTTCGCTCAATTGGGCGACGTACACGTGCTCCGACAACGGGACGGTCGCGGTCGGCCCCGATGCGAACGAGGGCTACTGGTTCAGCGATGGTTATGGCGACTACATTCGCCACTTTCTCGTGGCCATGGGGGCCGTCCCGGAGTGGGCGCCCGCGCGGGAGAATCACATCCTCCAGTCCACTTCGGTGGTCAACCGGGTCGACTACGGTCCCGGGCGCATCGCGTGGACCACGTTCGACAGCGACGCGACCGAGACTCTGCGCCTGACAGCGCGTCCTTCCAGGGTGAGCGTCGGCGGCGTGCAGCTTTCCCAGCGAACGGCGTTGGACCGCCAAGGGTTCACCGTCTGGCCCGTCGCCAGTGGCGGCTTCGTCGTGCGCGTGCGCCATCGCTCCTCGGGCGAGGTCGTCGTGGCGCTTTCGAGCCCACTGCGGTTCTGAGCCGACCGAGCCACGAGAACGCAACCGCCTCGCGCGAGTGTCCGATGGGAGGGCACACCTTCGAGGAGGTCAACATGGCGATGAACAGAGCAGCGCAGCTCGAGGCCATCCGGCGCGAGCTGCAACGTCAGGATCGAGAGTGGGCCCGGGCGATGAAACCGCTCACCCAGGCGGGCGGCGCTCAGCTGAGCGTGCCGCAGGCATGGATCGACGCGATGGATAGTCTTGTTCAACCCCCGCGGCCATCGATCGCGGGCATCCGCGCTTGACCCTCTCGAGAGGAACCCTTGCCATGTCCAACGTATCCGGAACGACCGCCACGTCCAACCCATACGCCACGAGTGCCGACCCGACGCTCGACGCTCCCTCGGCAGACCCGACCGCGTCGCTGACTCCCGACGGGCTCTTCACCTACTGCCAGAGTCGACTGCAATCGATCGACAGCCAGATTCAGTCGGGCCTCGATTCGCAACAGACGAACAACGCTGAACTCGAGCAGATCGGGACAGTACTTGCGAACCTGAAGGGACTCGCCAACGGCACCACCAATGGGACGCAGATCGTCCAGGCCGAGAACGCACTCGGAACCTACATCAATGGCCTCAAGAGTTCCGACCCAACCAATCCCAGCATCGGCACCCTGACGCAAATATATAATAATATGGTATGGTCCGGATCGGGAGACCCGGCCACGTTCCCCGGCAACAACGGCCCCGGCTACATCGACGAGGCGACCTATCCTCCGGAGCAAAATGGCCCCGAGGGGGACATGGACTACGGCGATACCGAGGTCCAGGGATACATTTCATCCATACAGAGTGTACAGGACAACATGAACTCCGACTCTGAACTGACCATGATCAACCTTCAATCCCTCATGTCTCAGCGCGAGACGGCGGTTCAGCTCACGACGAATCTCATGCAGTCGCTCGACGATCAAGCAAACAAGATCGTCGACAACATAGGGCACTGAGGGACGCGATGACCCCGGCACAGGCACCCCGCGCCCCCACCGCAAGGGCCATCGAGGCCCTCTACGCAACAGGCCACTGGCTCCTGTCTCAGGAGCGCATCGCACAAGCGGCGGTCGTCTTTCGGGCGATGATCCATGTTGCACCGCAAGACGAACGCGGTTGGCTCGCGCTCGGCGCCTGTCACGAGGCGCGCGAACAACACTCCATCGCGCTCGAGCTCTATGGGGCAGCAGCCGAAGTCACCAGGGCCGCGCCTCGATGCCACCTAGCGAGAGCGAGGATTCTCCGAGCCCGAGGTCTCACGGTCGAAGCCAGCGAGGCGATCGACTACGCCGCGGTCCTCGCGGAGAAGATCCACGACGCCGATCTTCAGTCGCTCGTCGACATCGAACGGAGTCGCGCATGACCGCGGCCGTCAGCGCGACGCCTGCGGCGCTTGCGCCTCAGACAACGTACTCGCCAGCGTCCGCTTGCTCGTCCGACAGCACGCTCCTGCCCGACGCCCAACCGATGTCGTGTGCGGACGTGAATGACGCCATGTCGGCACTCTACACAATGGTCTCCCAGCTCCGAACGGCAGGCATGGAGAACGGGCGCACCGACGTGGGAATCCTCAAGGAGCAACAGGACAAGGCCATCGCCGACATGCGCGATGCCATCGCGCGGCGGGCAGCCGCCGAAGCGGACAGCGGCGGCGGCCTCTTCTCGTCCATCGCTCGCTTCTTCGAGGACACCGTCGGCGATCTCACGAGCGGTAAGTTCGACAAGGCAATTGAGGACGCGGCCAAGGATGCCGAAGCAGCGTGGAACAGCCCCGCGTTTTGGAACGACCTCGAACAGGGTCTTCTCATCGTCGCGAAGGTCGGTGCAGCTGTCGGCGCGGCCGCGGCCACCGTCGTCACCGTCGGAGCGGCCGGAGGAACGCTCGTCGCCGTGGCTCTCTTGATGTCGGCCGGCGGCATGGCCGTGTCCGAAACCGGCTGCCTCGACGGCCTCATGGGACAGGGGTGGTCAGCCAATGTCGGCCTCGCGATGGAGCTAGGAGGCACCGCCATGACGATGGGCGCGACCTTCGCGTCAACCACCGCGGGCGGCCTCAAGGTCGTCGGGCAGCTGGGTGCGGTCGCGTCAGTCACGGGTGGGGTGGCGTCCGCCGGAGCCGGTGCCGCCCACGTGCACGTCGGCGACTTCCAAGCCGACGCGCAGAGCGCGTCCGCCGACGAAGTGGCCGACACCCAAAGCAGCACACGTCTGAGTCAATTGATTGAAGACGTCATTGAAGCGATGAAGAACGGTGACCAGACGGCAGAACGACAGGTCGAATCGATCGCCGGGTGTGAGCAAACGAACGAACAGACCGAAGCTATGGCCGTGCTCGGCCGCGTTCGATAAGAACAATGGAGTGTGACCATGAGCGTATTGAACGCCGCCCCGATCGCGGCCAGAAGCGTCCAGCCGCCTACGGCGGGTGGGAGCGATTCCACGACTTCAGCCTCGCCGCCTTTTTCGTTGCTACCCGACCCCACCTCGCAGCTCGCGTCTTTGGGTGACATCGGAGCCGAAATCGCCTCGATGGCCGTTCAGTCCGGCGAGGCGCAGCGGCAGACCGACGAGCAAGCGCGAGCGGCCGACGAGCAGCAGCAAGCTCAGGAAGAGGACCGCGAGGTTCAGGCGATGCGCGACGAGGCGGGACGCATTCGCGAGTCGGCCGCCTGGACGGGCGTCAGCGGCATCGTCGAGGGATTGGGGGAATGCGGGGCCGGCGTCGCAGGCCTCGGCGAAGGCACGACAACGGACGCGAGCCGGGCCTCCGGCCAGCATTGGTCCGCGGTGATCCGAGGAGTCGGGCAGGCCGCAGGAGCGTCGGCGAAGGTATTCGCCGCTACGTCCGACGCCGACAAGGCCTCGCTCGATGCCGACGCGGCCATGCACAAGGCCACCGCCGACCAGGCCGCAAACGCAGCCGCCGATGAGCACGACGCGGCCGCGAACGCCGACGAAACCATCACGGCGGCTCTAAGCTTCTACCGCGAGTACGTGTCGACCCAGGCGCAAACGTGGAATGCCGCGCTCCATCGATCGTAGCAACGTCGTCGGGGGCAGCGCGTACCTCGTCGAGGTGGACCCGCGACGACGTAGGCGAACCGTAGCGGTTGTTTGACGTTTCGGGCGAGGACTCTAGGTAGGGGGAGGCCTTGGAGGCGCCTCTCACTGCTGCTGCCCGCGCGCTCTCTCTGGGCGACGCGCTCTCGGCCCTGAAGTGGCTCGGGCAGCGGACCGATGCGCGGGCGCGAGCCATGCGCGGCGCGGCGCTGTCGCAGATCGGCGCGTTTGCCAGCGCCAAGGCGCAGCTTCGAGCGGCACTGCGAGCGCTCGGCCCCGAAGGCGGTCTGCTCCGCGCGCGCTGCCTCGCAGCGGAAGCGGAGATCGCGCTCGCGCTCGGCGACCTGCGCTGGAGCGCGGAACCGGTCGCACGCGCCGTCGCCGAGCTGGACGCCGCAGGGGACTCTCGTAACGCAGCCTATCTACAGCTCGTGGCGGCCCGCGCGGCGCTGCGCCTCGGTCGTCCAGCCGACGCGGAGCGCCTGCTCCGTCACGCCAACTTCGCCCCTGCCGCACCGCTCGAGCGCACGTTCGCGGAGCTCGTTCGGGTCGAGCTGGCTGCCAAGCGGGGCGACCCGGAATTGCTGACGTCTGCACTTGCGAGCGCCGGCGCCGCGGCCGAACGAGCTGCGATCCCGGTGCTCGTCTCGGAGGTCGCGCGCATTCGCGATCACTACGAGGGTCCCACCGCAGTGATTTCGTCCGGCGGCAAAGCGCGGACCGCATCGTTCTGCGAGGTCTGCGCACTCGGGCGCTCGGCAGACGTGGTCATCGACGGCGGCGGGCGCGAGGTGCGCTCGTCCGGCGAGCGCATCCCGTTCGCGCGGAGGCCGGTCCTCTTCGAGGTGCTGCGCGTGCTCGCCGAGGCGTGGCCCGCCGCCGTTCCGCGGGACGCACTGATCGCGCGGGCGTTCGGCTCTCGCCGGCCGAACGAATCCCATCGCGTCCGGCTGCGCGTGGAGGTCGGCCGCCTGCGTAAGATCGTGCGGCCCAGGCTCGGAGTCGTCGCCGAGGGGTCGGGCTATGCGCTGTCCGCGACGGGCGGGGTCGCCCTCGTCATGCCTCTCGAAGAGAGCCCTGCTTCGCGCCTCCTGTCGCTCATGCACGGCGGCGACGCCTGGAGCTCGTCGTCGCTCGCAACGGCCCTCGACGTCAGCGAGCGGACCGTCCAGCGGAGCCTCGGCGAGCTCCAGAATGCAGGGAAAGTCGGCCCTACGGGCAGCGGCCGCGGGCGCAGATGGGTGCGGCTCTTCGAAATCCCGACAGAATTGTTACTCCCGCCGAGGCCTCCCGCGCCGTAGATCAAGTCTCGACGGAGCGCGAGGACGCGCCCGCGAAGGAGCTCTCACCATGAACACCGCGTCGTCTACCCACTCGACCCGTCAGAAAGCCACCGTCGTCCGCGAGTACGGACCGTTCCCGGTCGCCCGGGTCCACGGCGTCACCCACGACGGCACGCACGTCTGGTTTGCACACGGCAAGAAGCTCGCGGCGATGAATCCCGAGACGGGCGCGCTCGAGAAGGAAATCGAGGTCCCCGCCGAGGCTGGCACCGCGTTCGACGGCAAGCACCTGTATCAAATCGGCGAAGACAAGATTCGGAAGGTGGACCCGAAAACACGTCGCGTAGTCGCCACGCTCGCGACGCCTGGCATGACGAATGACAATTCGGGCCTCGCGTGGGAAGGGGGCACGCTCTGGGTCGGGCAGTACAAGGGGCGCGCGATCCATCAGATCGACGCGACCACCGGCAAGGTACTCAAAACGCTGCGATCCGATCGCTTCGTGACGGGCGTGTCGTTCGTCGACGGCGACCTGTGGCACGGCACCTGGGAAGAGGAAGCGTCGGAGCTGCGGCGCGTCGACGCTGCCACGGGCCGCGTGCTCGAGACGCTCGAGATGTCGGACGTGTCGGGCCTCGAGGCGAAGGGGGACCTCTTTTTCTGCGGCGGTATCAAGACGCCCGTCGTACGCGCCGTGAAGCGACCCGCGAGAACGTAGGCACGACTCCGGCCTCGTGACACCAACGACGGCGTCCGTCACTACACCGGAAAACCTAAGCACACATCACAAGGAGAGATTCATATGGTCGACATTCTTCATCGAGTCGGAATCGGAGCGCCCATCGAAAAGGTCTACAAGACGCTGACCACGATCGATGGCAACAAGGCATGGTGGGACTCCAACGCGACCGGCGATGCCGCGGAGGGAGGGATCCTGACCTTCTTCAATCACGACTTCCGCGTCGTCGAGACGGCTGCGAACCGGCGCGTGCGATGGAAGTGCGTGGAGGGCTCTCCGGAGTGGACGAACACGGAGGTCACGTTCGACCTTGACTACAGGCAAGATCAGACGTTCGTGCTCTTCAAGCACGCCGGGTGGGCTGAGCCTGTCGAGTTCATGCATCATTGCAGTACGAAGTGGGCGACCTTCCTCCTTAGCCTGAAGCAGCTCCTCGAGACGGGCAAGGGGCGGCCGGCGCCCGACGAAGTGCAAGTTTGCGTCGGAGGATGATCGAAAGAGGCCACGACGCCGGGCTCACCATGCGGGGATGGCATGCGCATAGCTTGACGGGCTCGCGTCTTGGCTTGACCGAGACATCACTCGGCTTGACGGATTCGCTGCGGCAGGCACCAGGTGGACGACCAGCTTCGCACTTGTCACCCCTCCGACACCTACGTGTGGTTTACTGCCGGATTGAGGGTGTCCACGGGTCGGTAGATTCTCTCGAGAAAGGAACCACCATGTCGCCGAAGAACACTTTGTCATGCGGTGCCGCGACGGCGCTCGTCCTGTCGCTCGCCGCGCCAGCTGCACACGCGAATTCCAATTCCATCCGCTATGGCTATGTCTCACTCGATCAGGCCACGGTGCCTGCCCCGTACGTGGCCAGCAACTTTAGCCCGTCCGCCATCCTCGACGGAGGCATTGTCGTGGGCACGATCTACGACGCCAATTTCGTCACTGAGGCCTTGGCCGTCTGGAACAACGGAGTCATTACGGTCGGCCAAGCGGGATCCGCGAACGTCGCGAACGATTTCGGCCTGATCGGCGGCTCCAGCCCCTCCAATCGAGCGGCTCTGTTCCTCGGAAACTCGACCACGCTCATCCCCCAACTTCCGGGCGAAACGACAGCGGGCGTGGTCGGCCTTGGCCTCGCTGGCCTGGCGCTCGTGCAGTCGGTCAATGCCTCGTATGAGCAGACGTATGCCTATTACCTGGCGGGGACGGAGACGGTCATTCCGTTCGGGCTGCCAAATCCCGTCTTTGGTGGCCACATGAACGAGTGGGGTCAGGTTGCCGTGACCGAGGAGGAAAGCGCGACGCAGCCCTACACTCGCGGATACCGGTACGACCCCATCACCAAACACGCGACGGAGCTTTCGCCCTACGCTGGCGATCCGACGGACGTGCTCGCCCTCGTTCAGGGCATCAACGTCGGCGGCGAGG
Organism: Polyangiaceae bacterium; assembly: GCA_049512415.1. Taxonomy (GTDB): domain Bacteria; phylum Myxococcota_A; class Polyangia; order Polyangiales; family Polyangiaceae; genus Palsa-1150. The sequence continues at coordinate 28,743 of JBEKXD010000014.1, read as the reverse complement.
TCCTCGGCTACTCGTACACCTACGCATCTGCCTCCTCGTACCACGAGCGCGTCGGCATCTGGAACCGCGCGGGCGTCTACCAGCCCTATTTCTACGAGACGATCAACACGAACGCGCTCTTTTTCAATGACCTCGACCAGATCGTCATCACGAATTTGGCTTTCTTCGGCCCCGGCGTGGGCACAAGCTATCTCGTTCCGGAGCCCGGCACGCGCCTGGATCTGGCGAGTCTCGTCGTCAACGCGCCCTCCGGCCTCTCCCTCAACAGCGTCGTCGGGATCAACGACGCGGGCGCCATGATCGGGTACGCGTCGGACGCGGCCTACGTCAACTTCTATCCGTTCCTCTTGGTGCCAATCGCAGACGGCCAGAGCGACCCCGGACCCGTCGAGGTGCGCGGTTGCCAATTCCCGAGTAGCATCATCCAAGATCTCATACGGCTATTCTCGCACCACAAGTGACCCACACGGCCCCGCATGCACGCAACCGATGAGCCTCACGACATCCGCCCGCCGCCCTGCGGGGTTGGCGGGCGCAGATGCGCTCGGACGCAGCGCGCGCCGCTCCCCAGAGTCGACCCAACGCAAGCCCTAGAGCCAACGCGACGCCCCAACGCCCGAGCGTAAGCATGGGCGAAAGCGGCCCGAACAGAATGGCGAGCAGAACCTCAGCGACGAGAGCTCGTCGCGCCAGATGCCACGCGAACACTAAGACCGCGCTTGACGGAATGAACAGGGGCGCCGCGAGCAGCGTCAGAAGCGGGGCGACCATCCACGCTTTCGCTGGCGAACCCATCGACAGTACCGAGGCGACGATCCACACCGGCTACGGGCCCGCCGCGTGCCGCACGGTCGAAGTGCACGCGATCACGGTACCCTCGTCCCGTGACGTCGAGGCGGCCCATCGGCCATGACAAGCGGCCTTCGACGTCGGCGTCCGGAACCTCAACACTCCACGTGAGCGTGCGAGACCCGACGGCCAGCCACGGAGTTCTCGGGCAATGGGCAGCCGCTCGGGCGCGGTATCGCAGTTCGCCGTGGACATCTCCAGCCGAGATCTTGAGGACTTTACCCTCGATGGCCGTGTTTCCAAACCGCACGCAACCTGGCTCTCCCGCGGGCTTGGTGACCGCCGAACTCCCGCGGACGATCCGTCCGTCGGAGAAGAAGATCTCGGCGGTCGCGCGCGCCCACGACGCGCCGAGGACTTGCAGCCGGCCCAGGTAGACGAGTACCACCGTGCCGTCATCCAGAAGAACGTCGACGTACCACCTCTCGAGCGTCGACGGAAATCGGGGCTTGGCTAGCGTCAGGTCGATGGCGTTATTGCTCACGGCGCGAGGGAGCACGTGGCGCAAGATAGCCTCGGCGAAGTTATCGCGAACGCAGCTGGGAATCCACCGAGTGCCGGCTTGCGCTCACGGTCGGCCGGCGCAAGCTTCCGGTCGATGAAGCTCTACACGAAGACCGGCGACGACGGCACGACGAGCCTATTCGGCGGAGTGCGCGTCTCCAAAGCAGACCCCCGCGTCGAGGCCTACGGGACCGTGGACGAAGCAAACGCCGCCATTGGGTGGGCACGCGCCGCACACCTGGACGCCCTGAGCGACGCCGTCCTGGCCCGCGTCCAAGAAGACTTGTTCTCGTTGGGAGCCGAATTGGCCTGCGCGCCAGGCAGGGTAGCGTCGATTGGCATGGCGCGACTGGGTACGGAAGACATCGAACGACTCGAGAGCGCCATCGACGAGGCGACCGAACGGTGTCCACCCCTCCGCCAATTCATCCTGCCCGGCGGCTCGCGCCAAGCGGCGGCTCTCCACGTCGCGCGCACGGTTTGCCGCAGGGCCGAACGATGGATCGTCGCGCTGTCGGAAGATCCGCCGAGGCGCGAAATCGTGGTGTATCTTAACCGGCTGAGCGACCTCTTGTTCGCCCTCGCTCGAGTCGCGAACGTCGTGGCCAGAGTATCGGACGTCCCCTGGCAGGGCGCTTCGCCCACGGACACGTGACGCCCTCTACTGAAGCGATGCGATGAGACTAGGAAGACGGTCGGCAATCTCGCTCGCCAGCATTCCGCGATCGGCTCCCCGGTGCGCCCGAGCCCACGCTTCGCCCGCAAATCCGTGCAATAGGACCCCCGCGCACGCGGCCTCGAAGGGCGGCAGCGCGCACGCCAGCGCTCCGATGACACCCGCCAGGACATCGCCCGATCCGCCCGTCGCCAAGATCGGACACGCTACCGGAGAGATGGAAAGACGCCCGTCCGGGGCAGCGATGACCGTATGGGCACCCTTCAGAACGACGACCGCCCCCGTCGCGTCGACCGCGTCTCGCGCTGCACGGAAGCGGTCCGCTTCCACGTCACCTGTCGACCGCCCAAGAAGGCGCGCAAGCTCGCCGGGGTGCGGGGTTAGCACCGCACGCATTGCAGGCCTCAAGGCCGTCGGATTATCGGCCAGCGCGCTGAGCGCATCGGCGTCGACGATGAGCGGCCCGCGCCACGACCGTATCAGGCAAAGTGCGATCGTGCGTACGTCGTCGGAAACTCCGAAACCGGGGCCGACCACGACCGCGTGCTTGCCGGCGAGAGCGGCATCCACGCACTCGGTGATGCGCAGAGGATCGATGCGTGCGGTCATGACCTCGACCGCAGTCGCCTCGATCGCGTCCGCGGCTTCGGGCCACGTGCCCACGGTCACCAGTCCGGCCCCGGCTCTCATGGCGCCTCGGGCCACTAGTTTGGATGCCCCCGTCTTGCCGCGGGAGCCACCGAGCACGAGCACGTGACCGGCGTTCGTCTTGTGCGCTCCGATCCCGCGCCGGGGAAGCCAATCCCGAAGATCGTCCGTCGTGAGCTGCTGCGCGACCGCGCCCAAGTGCTCCACTACCGAAGCTGGCACCCCGATGTCCACGACGACTCGTTTGCCGGCGAGCGACGCACCGGTCGGCGTGAGAAGTCCGAGCTTGGAATACGCAAAGGTCGCTGTCACGGCCGCCTTCACCGCGACTCCGAGCACGCCCCCCGTGTCCGCGTCGAGCCCCGACGGCACGTCGACCGCGAAGCGATGGGCCGCGGCCGCGTTCACCGCGCGCACCGCATCGGCGAGCACGCCTTCGACGGGCCTTGTCAGTCCCGTCCCAAGGAGAGCATCCACCACGACGTCGATGTCCGAGAGCGCCGAGTCCCACGTCGCCGCGGGCGTCCCGGCGCTCATCCACCGACACGTCCCTCCCGCGCCGATCCAGGCATCGAGCTGACTGCGCGCGTCCGAGGTCATGCGAGCGGGATCGCCGACCGCGAGGGCGCTCGCGACCGCACCCCTCGCGAGGAGGTGACGGGCGATGACAAAGCCATCTCCGCCGTTGTTGCCAGTCCCGCACACGACGGCGATGCGCTTGCCACGCGCAATGCCGCCCAGGAGCTCGCGTTCGAGAAGGTCGGCGGCTCCGCGCCCGGCGCTCTCCATGAGAACGAGGCCGGGCGTCCGTCCTTGGGCGATGGCGTAGGCGTCGAAGGCACGCATCTCGGCGCGAGACAGGACCGGGATCACGGGCCGCCCCTATGTCGCCCGACGGGCCGCCAGACCTCGGGCGATCCGCTCCTTGTACCGCTCTACCGTGGGACCGAGCCCGACGAATAGCGCGTCGGAAACGACGGCGTGTCCGATGTTGAGCTCCTCGATGGGACCGGACGCCACGAGATCGGGCACGAGATCCTGGGTGAGTCCGTGGCCGGCGGCTACGGCGATTCCCAACGCGTGCGCGCGCTCCGCTCCGGCAGCGAGGCGGGCGAGCTCCCCGTGACAGCCGTGAGCGTATTCGCCGGTGTGAAGCTCTATCTGAGCAACTCCGAGATTCCTCGACGCCTCGATGTGCGAAAGGTCGGCCGCGATGAACAGGCTGACGCGAAGCCCCGCGTCGATCAGCGTGCGAACGCGACGCGCGAGATCGCGCCCACCGGCGACGACGTCAAGGCCTCCCTCCGTCGTGCGCTCCTGGCGACGTTCCGGCACGAGGGTGCACGCTTCAGGTCGAATCTTCATCGCGATGGCCACGAGCTCGTCGGTGGCCGCCATCTCGAGATTGAACGTCCGACGTGCGCGTGCCACCGTCGCGCGCAGTCGCTCGATGTCGTCGTCGACGATGTGACGCCTGTCCTCGCGCAGGTGGGCGGTGATACCGTCCGCGCCAGCGGCCAGACACGCCTCCGCGGCGCGCACAGGGTCTGGATACGACGTACCGCGCGCGTTGCGCAGTGTCGCGACGTGGTCGATGTTGATGTGAAGGCGAACAGGGGGGTCAGTCATGGCAGCCGACGACCCTACTCGTCTTCACCGCTGCCGGTTTCGCTCAATTCGTCGTCCGTCTTCGGCGTCGGCAGAAGCTCGCCCGAGGGGCCGTCCCGGCGCACGATGAACGTTCGTCGAGTCGTCGTGTCCGGATTCTCTCGCGCGATGACCGAAACGACGTTGACACCCGGCCGGAGCGGCAGATCCGCGTCGAACGCCATCGTCCTTGGATCGGCTCCGTCGCGATTCGATCGGTAGAACACCTTGCGCGCCCCCACGAAAATGAACGCGTCGAGCAACCGGGCGTCGTCGCTCGCGATTCCGTGCACGGGCGTGTGGGATTCGGAAGTAGCGAGCTGCGGCTGCGGGATCTCGAGCGCGGGCGGCGCATGAGCCATCGCGTCTTCGATGGGCACCGAGGAGGCAGGAGTGCCGCCCGAGTCGAGGTCCCCTGGCCGCGCAAACGCAAAGCGACCGTCCCCGAGAGAAACCTTGACGAAGCCGTTGACAGTGCCGAGGGTCACCGCCGCGGTTCCGGGCGTGAGGCGGGCAAATACGCGCGCCATCGCGTCCGGCGCCCCGCGCAATTCTGCGCCGCCGCCCCTCGCGTGGTCGACCCCCTTGGCGACGGTAACCGCCAGCGGTTCGGCGATCGGGATGTGGAGCTTCTCGTCCACTCCCTCACGCAGCTCGTCGTCGCGAACCGACAGCGAGACCACAGCCTCCGAGTCCGTGAGCTGTGGCTCGACGTCGAACGTGAATGCTACGCGGCGTACGTCGCCAGGCGCCATGCTGCCCAAGTCGAATCGTCCGTCGTGCAGCAGGACGCCCTCACCCGAAAGGTTTCGAAGGTTCGCCATGGTCTCGAAGGACCGGCCCTTGCCGGCATTCTTGACCGCCAGATACATCGTGAGGCCCTCGCCGCGCTGGGCCCGGCCGTCGCCATTGCCGTGCCGGCTGTCGATGATCTCGTACGAGTAGGCGAAAATGGGCCGTTCGAGCGACTTGACCGTCGTGCGAAGCTCGGCGTCGGCGGGCGCATGGCCGCGCGCCTCCTCGAACTGGAACTTCACTCCGTCGGCCCGCATCAAGGCGTCCTTGGGAACGACGCAGACTCGCGGAGTGTCCTTCGGCAGCTGGGACGTCGAGCCGACTTTGTGTCCTTTGAAGTCGCACCATCCGGCCGGCGCCACCGCGACGCGAGACTTGCCCGGCTCGAGTTTGCCAATCACGAGCTCCTTGTGATCGAGCATGGGGTTCTCGCTCTTGGTCACGGCGTATAGCCGGTAGAGGGGCACCGCGCTTTTGTTCGTCACGGTCAGACGCAAGTTCATGGAGTCGCCCGCGACGACTTCATTGTCCGGTCTATCGGTGTCCACCTTGACCTCGACGCCTGCCGGCGGCTCGTGGGGCTGCACGGTCGGCTCGTCCGCCGGAGCATCGTTCCAATCGACACCGATGGCCTTGAGCCCCTCGGCCACTTTTTCGAGCTCCTCCCGTCGCGTGTCCGCGATGAAGGAATGCGCTTGCCGCACCTGGTCCGATCGTTTGCCTGAATGAACGTGCGCAAGAAACCCACTGGCAAACTGGATCGGGAAGTCTGTCAGGGTGTTGTCGTCGACATCACCTCCCCGCTCCCTCATGTCCAGCCGCTCCTGATTCGGGAGCGCATAGCGCACGACCTCGGTCGGTCGAACCCCCTCCTTGGCGCGCGCGTTGGACAGGGCGCGCGACAGATCCCGCTCCTTGACGGCGCCGGTGTCGCCCGTGAGGTCCATTTCGAGCGGGTCGACGGTCATCGGATCCAGCTCGATGTCGGGGGTCACCCCGACGCCCTGAATCGACACATCCCCGGGCTCCGTAAGATATTGGGCGATCGTGAGCTTGAGCGCGGCTTTGTCCGGAAGATCCGTGAACACGAGCTGGACGCTACCCTTTCCGAAGGTCGTTTCGCCGACGATGACCGCCCGGTCGTGGTTTTTGAGGGCCCCGGTCACGATCTCGCTCGCGCTCGCACTCGCGCCGTTGACGAGAACGACGATCGGATAGTCCGGCTCGGTACCCTCCGCGTGCGCGACCTTCTCGTCGCGGCCCTCGCTCGGATTTCCGACGGTAGCGACGATCGGGCCGTCCTTGACGAAGGTGTCCACGACTTTGGCGGCTTGATCCAGCAGGCCTCCCGGATTGCCTCGCAGATCGAGGATCAGGCCTCGAAGCTCAGCGGTCTTCTTCATGCTCGCGAGGGCAAGCTCGAGATCGGTGGTCGTGTTCGCTTGAAACGCCTTGAGTCGAACGTAGCCGATGCCCCCATCCATCATCCGGTGCACGACCGAATCGACGTGGATGATCTCTCGCATGAGGTCGAAGGGCTTCGAACCGGGCCACCCCTCGGGACCGTCGCGGTGAATCCATGCGGTCACACGCGTTCCCGGTGCGCCACGCAAGTGATTGACCGCCTCGCTGAGGCCCATATTCAGGGTCGACTCGCCGTTGATCTTCGTAATGCGGTCGTACTTCTTCAGCCCTGCGCGCCCGGCCGGGGTGTTGGGCATCGGGTTCATGACCGTGAGCTGCTGATCGCGGATTGAGATCACAATCCCGAGGCCGCCGAATTGGCCCTGCGTCGACAGATTCATCTCCTTGTACGCATCGGGCGAGAGGAGCACGGAATGAGGATCGAGCGTGTGCAACATGCCATTGCAGGCCGCATATTCGACATCGCGAAGGTTGACGTCGGTGCCCTTCAGCCCTTCTTGCAAGTACGCGAACACATCACGCAAGCGTGCGCTCACGTCCCACGGGGCGACGACATCGTCGACTCGGAAGTCCTTCTCGTGGGTGTCGACACGCACGCGGACCCTCGACGCATCCCCCTCGTCTCGGATGACGATCACTTGCGCTACGTCCTTCTGCACGTAATCGAGCGCCGAGAGGAGCATCTCCTTGGGCTTCACCCGACGCGGGTCGACGTATCGTTCCCGGACGTTCTTCAGCACGTCGTTGACGACACGAAGCTGGGTCAAGTCGTACGCCGCCGGTTTGGCGTCGCCGGCAAGGGCCCCCGCTGCTATCGCGGGCGTGAGGCCCTGCCACAGATTGCCACCGTGCAAACGGACGGCGAGCAAGCTGGCGATAGCGAATGAGGCGAGCAGCGATCCCGCCTTCGCGAGTCGATCGAGCGTGGGCATTGGTTCGAGTATAGACGGGTGAGCCACCGGCGCGACCTGCAGGCCGAACGAGACGGTTAGCTCTGGGGCCCCTTGCGCAGGACGGCGATGTAAAACCCGGCGAACACCGCAAACGGCGTGTCCGCTAGCCGGCGCTCGAGAACACCGAGACCGCGCCCGATCAGCGGCAAGCGCCACGCGTTCGCGTAGGGCGTCACGATGCGGACACCTCGGGCCGCTTCGAACCGCAGGCCTGGCGGCAGAATCCGCGCTACGACCCACGGCGGGTCGAACCGAGTGTAGACGTCGCATTCGCGAGTGCGTGGCGAGATGGTGCCAACCGGACCGGCCCACTTGGCGAGCCCCCGAAGACTCATCGGATTGTAGAACTCGGCGATCACGACGCCGCCTGGCCGCGTGACACGCGCCATCTCTGCGAGCGCTCGCCCCACCTCGGGGACATGGGCCAGGACCTTGAACGCACAGGTTACGTCGAACGTGCCCTCATCGAACGGAATCGACGTGATGTCGGCCTCGCTCACGTTCAAGCGACGCGCGCGAGCGCGTTCGAGCATCCCGGGCGACAGGTCAATCCCCCGCGCGGTCCGCGCCACGCGCGCCATGCGCTCGAGCAGCAGTCCGGTACCGCAACCGCATTCGAGCACGTCTCGCCCACAGGCGTAGCGCTCGACGAGCTCGACCTCGAGATCGTCGATGAGCGCGTGGTATCCTTCGGGCCGACTGGGGCGGCGCTCCGCCTCGTACACGGAGGCGAAATCGTCGTAGTAGGCTCGCGTCGCCTCGTGGATATGCGTGGACTGCATCCGTCTCGCCGCACGGTAGCACGCGCTGGTGCGCCCGCGATTCCATCGTCCTCGGGTCCTAGCCGCACGCCAGTCGCAGCAGGGAACTTCCCGACGAGTCGACCCAATGGATCCACAGAGCGCCCGCGCCGTCGGAAGTCAGTGCGACGTGATTGACGTGACCCGCGACCGCGCGCGTGTCACGAGCAAGGAACTCGCCCTCGTCGGAAACCTCGCCGAGCTCCAACACCTCCGGGGCCGACGGGGCCGCCGCATCGGGTCGCACGCGAGCGACCCACAGACGGCCGCGTGCGACGGCAACCGCGATCGGGGGCGCGTCCAATCCATTCGGGTATAGCGACCACACAACTGGTTCCTCGATGCGCGGAGGCTCATGAAGGCGCATGAGCGCGAGTCCGAAGTTTTCCACGTCTTTTGCAATCGGCAGCAGAGACCACACGGGCCCGCCCGGAAGGGCAGCCACGGAGGCGACGGTCCGGCGATCGCTCGGGCTCCCGACGAAAATCACCGCGTCCTCGCCGAGGCTCACACGACCGGCTTCATAGGCCACTGTGCGCGCGTGAACCGCTGTCAGCGCGGACCGCGCGTCAACCATCACGGCGAGCAGCCCGGAGCCTCGAGCCGAAAGCGATACCGACGTCGCTCCGCTGCCGTCCTCCGAGATCCGCTGCGGCGGCCCATCGTCCACCGCCAGCCACGCCTCGCTGACCCAGCCTTCGGTCGTCTTGCGACTGGCCACGTAGCCAAGAGCCACGTGACCCTCGCCGAGTTCCGCCGCGGAGACGCGCGATCCGCTGCGCGCGCTGGCCACCACGCGGTCGTCGGGAGAGTTCGAGGGGATCCGTGAAGCGCCCCCCTCGTCGATTGACAAGGACGCTCGGTGTACGAGTCCCGAACGGTCCGGACAGAATGCGCGGTTCGCCACTACTGCGCAGGGGACGGCGGGGCCCGCACAACACGAATCGGTCACCGTTTCGGACGGCGGCGTGCGAAACGGCTCGGCGAGAGCGCCTGCGACGAACCTGAGCGCCCGCGGGTGTCCGTCATCGTCGAGCACCGCGAGCACGACGTCGCCGCGGGCGACCAGCGATGAGGGGACCCGCCGCGGCAGTCCGATGGGCCCACGCGCGAGACGGCACCCCCCGGCGACCCGCAGCGGAGCGGAAGAATGGACTGCGGCGGAGGCAGGCGGTGAGGCCGAGCCCGACGGAGTCGAGGACCCGCGAAGCGCAGGGAGGCGGACCGCAGACTCCGTGGTTGGCGGAGCCTGATGCGAAGCGACCCGCTCTCGCCGACCGCAACCGACCGCGAAAACGAGCGAAAGGCTCAGGGCCATGGACGCTAGCCGCATCCTCGTCTTTTACCTCGCCCCAGCGCGCAGCGGCCAGCGGGTTGGGCCTGCGCCGATAGGGGCCCATCCGCCAAGCGCAAGCCCACGGAGCCTCGGCCGTGGTATCGGATGACTCCAATCTCGATGGACCAGAACCTTTTGCGCAGCTATCTCGCCACTGTCTACGAGTTTATGACCACATCCGGTCCTCTTCGAGCGTCCTTGGACGGCGACGCGGCAGGCGATCCGTCGACCCTCCCCGAAGTGTTGCGCAGGTCATTCGCCATCATTACGGCTTACAATCCTCGGAGCATGCTTCTGCCTCGCAAGGTCAACGACCAAAGGCAGCAGGTCATGCGAGATCTTCTGGTACTCGGCGTCTATCGAGTCGAACCGTGTGTTGGATTCGAGGACGATCCGGAGGGAACATGGCGCGAACCTTCGTGGATGGTGCATGGGATCGATCGCGACGAAGCCATTGCGTTCGGGCGAGTGTTTCGCCAGAACTCAATCGTGATAAGCCAGGGGGGACGCCCCGAAGTCATCGTCACCGATCCGACGTGCGACGACCTTGGGAGGACGTTCGCAACCGCCTGGCGCGTTCGGTCCTCGTGAAGCGCAGCGTGATAGCAGCCGTCTTGCTGCCCGTTTGCGCCTGCACGCAGAGACCAGCCGCTCTCCCGAGCTCGGCCGGTCAGGCGGCTTACGCGTTGCACTACGCGTCCGAGCTCACCCAGACGACCAAGGCAATCGACGACGACCAGACGCGCCAGAGGACTCTGGCTAGCGACTGGGACGCGCGCATCGAGGAGCTCAAGAAGCCCCGATGGGACCGCGTGCGAGCCGTAGTCGATGGTGCCGACGCAGCCGGACGCACGGCGGACTTCACGGACACGCGCATGGGCGTAGAGTTCGTCCGCTCCTTCTGGAGCGGCGAGAAGGACGCCATCACGACCAGGGTCGCCGGCAACGCGCAGAGCCTCGTGCAAAAGGCGCACTGTTCCGGCGCGACCCCGGGACACACAGGGGACGGTTCGCTCGATGTTCGGGGAGTTGTCGCCTATTCGCTGAGCGAGGCGATGGATAAGGAGCTGCAGAAGCGGCTACGGGCCCACAACGAAGCATTCGTCTTGATCGAGCGATATGCGTCGGAGTTCGGGCATGAGGCCGAGGCGTCGCTCGAGAAGCTCGCCGACGACATCGCAGAGGCGAGCTACCTCGTGCATGCGGAGATGCCGGCGGCACGCGACCGTCTGCACCGGTTGATGGCGGACAAGCAGACGGTGACCGATACGCTCGTCCGATACGCCAACGAAGAGAAGGCCGCCGAGAGCGAGGCGGGGCGGACCGATGCGGAGAACAAGGCCAGCGAAGAGCGGATTGGCATCGCGAATCGAAGCCTGACGGAGGTCGATGGGGCTGCCGGACAGGCGAGCACGCTGAGCCGGGACCTGGACGACCGGTTGAGTCGCGCCAGTAGGGACTACGACGACGCGCTCAAAGCACTCCGCGCGAAGATCGACGAGAAGAGGAAGGCGGCCGGGCAGTAGCCCCGAGGCCCGCGCGGCCGCCTTGATCGAACCTCGGCCGCCGCGCGTCGCCTCCACGCAGGGTCTACTTGACTGAGCCGCACTTATTGGCCTGTCCGCCACCGCCGCATGTCTGACTGCCAGCGCATGTCCCGCACTGCAGCAGGTTGCCGCATCCGTCACCGGTGGCACCGCAGTTGTAGCCCAAGGCTTCGCACGTGATGGGTGTGCACGTCGCCGTCCCTGCGTCAGGCGGCGAGACGCACTGGCCGGCGACACACACAGCCGGCGACGTGCACGGACCGCAGTCTAGCTGGCCACCGCACCCATTGCCCGCGGCTCCGCAAGCCAGGTTCTGCTGGGTGCACCCGAGTGGAGTGCATCCGACCGCGACGCCGGCGTCCACCGTGATGCAGCGCCCGGCCACACACGAGGCGTTCTCCGCGCACACGCCGCACTGCAGTGCGCCTCCGCATCCGTCCCCGGCCATCCCGCACAGCAGATTCTGACTCGTGCACGTCGCGGGCATGCACGTTCCTGCGTCCTGCGTGACGCACTGACCGCCGACGCAGACCGCGGGGGACATGCAGGATCCGCAATCGAGCACGTTGCCGCAGCCGTCTCCGGTCTGGCCGCACGAGAGCCCCTGCGCCGCGCAACCTGTCGCGACGCAGCCGGGGCCCGCATCCGGGACCGTACACACGTTGCCCGTGCAGACGGCGGGAGCCGTGCACGTCCCGCAGTCGAGCACGTTGCCGCACCCGTCTCCGCCCTGCCCGCACTGGAGTCCCTGAGCGACGCAGCTCAGGGCGGTACACCCGCCGTCCGGGGGTTCTCCGCACTGACCGTGGACTCCGCCACCGCCGCACGTGAGTGGCGCGGTGCACGCTCCACAGTCGAGGAGCCCACCGCAGCCGTCACCGGCCGGTCCGCAACCGATCTTCTGGCTCGCGCATGTGAGCGGAGTGCACGTGACCGAGGACGGCCCCACGCACGAAGCCAGATCGAAGATCATGTATTCGAGGACCCGTTCCTGCGCCGTCAGGGGTGTCGTGGGACATTCGTTGGGGAAGGTCATTCCGTACGTGCTCGCTCCGCCGTTGAAGTTCGACACGTGGAAGTCGCTGAAGATCGCGTGACCGCATTGAGTGCCGACCCCGCCATCGGCCGCCGCGACGGGGGTGTCGAAGGTGAAATGCTCGACCAGTGCGTTCTTGTGATTCGGATCCGTTCCGTCGATCCAATCTAGGGACCGCCCCTCGACCGCGTCGACGTCATGGCGCGGATTGGAGATCTGCACCTGGGGATTGGCTGGCATCGGCGTGCCAGCGTTCGACAATGCCCCAACAAGGTTGAGCCACGGGGCAAATACGGCTCCGTTCGCCGCGGGCGGCGACGGGGGAACCGAGGTGCTCACGTTCAACGTCCACTCGACGCTGCCCGGATTGTTGTAGTCCGGGTGCCACTTCGCCACGTTCTTGAACTCGCCGTTGGTGGCGAGCCAGCTATAGCTGTAGTGAGTCGCGAAGAAATGCCCCCCGCTGTCGGCGTAGGCAATCAGATTCGCTAGCTCCGTGGCGTTCTTTGTCTCCGGCGAACCCCAGCACGGAAGCATGATCTGGTCGTAGTTCATGAACGTTCCCGTCCCGGCCTCGCTCGTGTTGAGAAGCGCGTTCTCGGGACGGGTCGCCGCGTTCACGGTCACCCCCGGAGCCCCGTTCGTGGGGCTGGGCCCGCCGCCGTAGATGTGAATGCGACCGGTGCCGTTGTCGGATGTAAACTCCGCTTGATCGACTCCCATCTTCAAGAGAACGCACTCGAGAGGGTCCACGCTTCCCGTCGAGATCGCCGTCAGGGGGATGTCCCCTTCGGTCTTGTTGCTCGGGAGATTGAGGTCGGTGGGCAGCGCTACTGTCGTGCACGAAGAGACGTTGACGTAGAATTCGCGTCGCCAGCGCCCGAGCTGGACCACGATCGGAATTTGGCTGCCCACTGGGACATTGGAGAGCGTGAACGTTCCGTCGAAGTTCGTGTAGGTGTAGACGAGGGGATTGCCCGAAACGTCGGAACCGCACTGGCGGCAGGCCGCTCCGGGCGTAAACGGTTGAACTGCGCTCGGGATGTTCGGGATGTAGACGAGCGCATTCGGAACGGGATCCGGCGTCACGGCGGGGCCCACCCACGCGGACAGGGGAGCGCGCACGGTTCCCGAAAGGCTCGTTTGCAAGCCCCCGTCGCAGACTACTTGTTGGCTACAGAGCCCCGTGCACCCGCATTGTCCTGCAACCCCTCCACCGCCACAGGTTTGCGAGCCCGTGCACGTCCCGCACTGCTGAACGTTGCCACACCCATCGCCGGCTGGTCCGCAGGTGATGTTCTGGTCGGCGCAACCCAGAGGGACACATTGAACGGTTCCCCCATCGGCAAGCGTTCCAGGAGGCAATCCGCACTGATCGAAACCGCCAGCCCCTCCGCAGGTGTCAGGGGCCGCGCACAGGCCGCACTGCAGAAGGCCACCACACCCGTTGCTAGCGTATCCACACGTGTACCCGAGGGACGTGCACGTCGCCGGCGTGCAGACGACGGTCGAGCCGCCGTCCGGACCGATGCCCGGCGGCAGGCCGCACTTGTCGAATCCTCCGAGACCGCACTGCTCCGGAGCCGCGCACGTACCGCAATCGAGCAGTCCCCCGCAGCCATCCGATGCACTGCCACACGTATAGCCGAGCACTGAACACGTCGTCGGAGTGCAGAGGGGCGCCCGGCCTCCGTCCGCCATGACACCCGGCGGGAGCCCACATTGACTGAAGCTGCCGGCGCCCCCGCACGTCTCGGGGACCGTACACGGGCCGCACTGGAGCAGTCCTCCGCATCCGTCGGGCGCTGGGCCGCAGTTGTACCCGAGGGCCGTACACGTGGTCGGATTGCAAGACACGCCCCCGCCTACGGTCCCGGAATCCGGAGCGCCGCACTTGCTAAACCCGCCCAAGCCGCACACGGCGGGAGCCACGCAGCTTCCGCAGTCGAGAGCGCCACCGCACCCATCTCCATTCCCGCCGCAGTCGTAGTGCGCCGACGCGCACGTCGCTGGAACGCACACGGGCGCACCACCGTCACCCGCGGCACCGCCGTCGCCGCCAGCATCCGTGGCCGGCAGGCCCGTTCCGCACTTATTGAAGCCCCCTCCCCCGCAGATCGCCGGCGCGGCGCAGCCCCCGCAATCGAGAACATTGCCGCACCCGTCTTCATTCAACCCGCAGTCGAAGGAGGGACCGCCACAGGCCATTGGGATGCAGCCCCCGCCGTCGTCGGCCAGGATCCCAGTCGAGCCATCGCCCGCCAGCGCACTTCCGTCGTCGCCCGTTCCGCCAGAAGAAGAGTTTTCCGAGGAGGAATCCCGCAGCCCACCGTCGAACTCGCTAGTGAGTGCCCTGGGGCCTGACCCGCCACCGCACGACGTGTTCGAGGCGGCCAAGCCGCCTAGCAGGAGAACCAGACCGAAGCCTCGAGTGATACTGCCAGTGTTCATCGACTGAGTCCTCCAACGAATCGCGCGGGGGCACCGGTACGGCGGTACCCAGCCGTTCCGTCAATTGTGACCTGTCACAGCCACATCAGCAAATGACCGTATAGACATACTTCCATCAACAAACCGAGCGCCAATCTCGGCCCACATCGACTCTCACCGGCGACAAGTTGTGCCGAGATACCCGTGAAGGCCGGCGGCAAGGAGCCCGCTTCCTGGACCAGCAGCAACTTCCTGGACCAGCAACAAATGGAAGAAGGCCGGCGTATTTCGGCCGAAACCGAGCGAGTCCGGCGGCGAGCCGCGCGGAGCGTACTTGCGTGACGTCCGTACGCGAGCACGCTCGCCACCGGGATCGCGAATGGATCGGCCGAAAGACACCGGCCTTCTAAAAGATGTCCTTTTCGCTGGGCATTGGGCTCGGTTTCGGCGGCGACGCGGGCGACTTTGTCGGGAGTGACGGCGCGATCGGGAGAGCTGGGAGCGGAGCCGCAGCTACGGTCGGCGGGGCCCGAGTGGTCGCGGCGGCCAGAGGCGTTGGACCTCGGCGCGGCGTGTGACCAGCAACCCCAAGACCCTGGGTTATCCCCGAGTCATTGTCCGGCTCCGGGACGCCGGTTGCCCCTGGGCTCGGCGCGGCGAGGACTACTGGAGTGAGCCCCAACGGCGTCTCGCCCGCGTCTTGGTGCCCATCGTTCGCCGACATCGCGGGCCCGGGTAACGCCGCAGAGACTTGCCGCCTGCCCTGGGAAAACCTCCAAGCTACGGCGTACAGCGTGGCGGCCGAGGCTGCGAGAACAACAACGGCCAGCGCGATGAGCCACGATTTTCTCCAACCGCCGCCCGACGACTCCTCGATGTGGCGGCCAGAGCGTTGCCACGGCGTGCCCGTCTCCAGGCCGCGGAACTCGTTTCGTCGCACGCTAAGTGGTGCTCCACCACCGGGGACAAGCGCCGGACGCGGATCCAAGCGCCCGAGCTCGTTGAGCGGTGTTTGCGCGAGGCCGCAAATCCGCAGGATGCGCTCGACGGATTCGGCGGCATCCGCCCGGCCGTAGGGCATGAGCTTGGAAGCCAGTTCGCCGATGCTCTGGACCCGCACCTCGAGCCGGCGCTCCAGGCATTGCGCGACCACCGCGGAAAACCCGTCGGGCACATCGGGCCGGAACTGCTTCACCGTCGGGGCAGCGTCGGTGAGAATGCGCGCGAAGGTCTCGCCGAGCGTCTCGCCCTCGAACGGCCGCACCCCCGTCACGATCTCAAATGCGATTGCACCGAGCGCCCAGATGTCGGCGCGGGCATCGACGGCCTTCGCGCTCCGTACCTGCTCGGGAGACATATAACAGGGCGACCCCATGACGAGCCCGCTCGCGGTCAGGTTGTTCTCAACGCCGACAGTGTTGAAATCGACGGTCTTGGAGATGCCGAAGTCGAGCACCTTGACGACGGTCATGCCGTCGCGCCGGGTCGTTACGAAGAGGTTGGACGGCTTGAGATCGCGGTGCACGATGCCGACGGCGTGGGCCTCACCAATGGCCTCGCAGGCCTGGAGAAGGATGCCGACGGCATCTTCGATCGCCAAAGGCCCATGGGACTTGAGCACGTCTCCGAGGTCGACCCCGGCCAGGTACTCCATGACCATATACGGGGCGCCTGACTCCAGCGTTCCGACATCGAGCACCCTCGTGACGTGCTCGCTGGTCAACGCCACCGCCGCGCGCGCCTCCCGCAGGAACCGGGCGGCCGCGCTGGGATCGCGCGCAGACTCGGCGTGCATGAACTTGATGGCTACGCGCTGGCCGAGCTGAATATGGCGTGCGGCGAGCACGACCCCCATCCCGCCCTCGCCGAGCACACGCTCGACTTCGAACTTGGCCGCAATCACTTCCCCCGGCCTTGGAATGCCAGGCGCCGCACCCATCTCTTGGCCCGCGCCGCTCGCAGAAGGTTGCGAATCCGCCCCGGCCATCCTGGGCATCCCTCCCTGCTTTCCCTCTTCCGACATGAGGCTCCGTTCCTATAGGACGCACTAAAACATTACGCGATGGTCACGTGCGGGCGCCATCTCTAGAATGCGACTCCGGAACGACGAATGGAAGCGGGGCTACGCGGCACCTGCTCGAACACCGGCAGCCCCAAGGAATGCGCGCCCGCTGGCGTCACTCCGTCGCCGCGTCGTCCGCTCCGCCGTCGGTCAGGGCGTCAGGGCATGGCGTGGTCGGAAGGGGGAAGAGCGCCTCCACGAGCACATAGTACGGCTGGCAGGATTCATTCGACACGACGAAGCCGCCGGGAGTACCCCCGTCGCTGCCCTGCACGCTGGTGAGCACAAAAGGCTGCCCAGACGCCGGGGTGATGGCACCGGTGTCGACCTGCTCAATCCATCCGTTCGGTGGGGACACCGGCGCGGGCCAAGGCTGGCACGCGTACGGATCCGGTAAGGTCAGCGGGAACGTAAACTCAAGCGATTGATTGCCCTCGAGGGCGAGCCACTGCCCGTAAACGGGCGACGAGTACCAAACGATCTCCGCTCCATCTGGGGAGACCGTCGCGCTGCCCACGCCCGCGGCGCTGGGAGATGCGATGACTCCCTCGGTCACCGACGTAGCGTCACATTGATGGGTCTGGCATCCGGTCGCGACCCAAAGCATCCCCACGGGCAGGAGTGTCGCGGTGCCGGTGGCCAACAGAAGGGCGCCCGCCGACATCGCACCCATCCTCCATCTACGCACCGAGAACCTCCGCGGCTTCCATGGCGTGATAGGTCACGATCGCGTCCGCGCCCGCGCGGCGAATGCTGACGAGGGCCTCCATCATCGTGCGCTCATAGGGCAGCATGTCGGCCGCGGCCGCTGCCTTCAACATCGCATATTCACCGGACACGTTGTAAGCGAAGAGCGGCAGGTGCGTCGCGTCCCGAACGCAGCGCACGATATCCAGATAGGCGAGCGCGGGTTTCACCATGAGGATATCTGCACCTTCACTCTCATCGAGAAGCGCCTCGCGCAGCGCTTCGCGCCCGTTGCCCGGGTCCATCTGATATCCGGCGCGGTCTCCAAACTGCGGGGCGCAGTTTGCAGCCTCTCGAAATGGGCCGTAGAACGCACTCGCGTACTTTACGGCGTACGACAGGATACTGACTTGATCGTACCCGCCCTCTTCGAGGGCTCGGCGAATGCGACCGACGCGCCCATCCATCATGTCGCTGGGGGCGACGACATCCGCCCCGGCTCCCGCATGGACCAGCGCCATCTCGCAGAGAACGTCGAGCGTCGCATCGTTGTCGACCTCGATGGTGCCGTCACGGCGGGTCCGCAAGACTCCGCAATGCCCGTGGTCGGTGTACTCGTCGACGCACACGTCGGTCATCACGACGAGCCCCGGCTCGGCGCTCTTCATCGCGGCCACAACGCGCGGAACCGGACCCTCCCGGTCGAGGGCGCTCGATCCGCGCGGATCTTTGGTCTCGGGCAGTCCAAAGAGGATGACTCCCCCGAGGTCATGCCGAACGGCCGCCCGCGCCGTCTCCTCGGCTGCGCTGACGGGAAGGATCCACACGCCGGGCATGGTCCTGACCGGCTGCGGTTCCGCAATTCCCGACCTAAAAAAAAGGGGCCATACCAAGTCGCTCGGCGCGATCGCGGTTTCGCGAACCAGGGTTCGCAGGGCCGGCGTAGTTCGCAGACGTCGAGGACGAATGGCGGGAAAGGGCATCGAGGACGAACCTGCCATAGCACGAGGCCAGACCCCCGTATCGAGGTTGCCGCGACACGAAACCGATGGATCGCTATGCTCCACGACGTCGAAGCCATGGACCGCGGCGTCGTAGCATTCGTGGGTCTGACGCCGGGTGACCCCGGGGTCAACGCCGCCAGTGCATCCGACCGCATCGCTCGGGCCGACGTCGTGCTGTCGGACCCCTACGAGGGGGGCCCGCCCCGCCTCGTCGAATGCGCCCGCCAAGGCCAGCGAGTCGTCCGTTCGGTCATCGGAGATCCGTTCGACCACGCCCACGTCGTGGACGAGATGCGCGCGGTCGCTGCGGCAGGTGTCGCTCTCGAGGTCTTGCCGGGCGTCGGGGCTTCGCAGGCAGCTTCCGCGTTCGCCGGAGTCGTGGGCCGGGCGGTCCGAGCGCGCGCCTCGGACGTGGGTCAGGCGGTCGAGGGCATGCCGCTGGACCAGCCAGTGACGCTCATCGCGGCCGCGGGCAGCCCCGCCCAACGAGTGAGGGTCACGACGGTTCGAGGGGCTTCGATCGCAGCGGGACCGTGGGGCGGCGAGTCGGTCGTCGTGGCGTTCGGAGTGCCCGAGGACAGACTTCGCTGGTTTGAACGTCGAGCGCTGTTTGGCAAGCGAATTCTCGTGACGCGCGCAGAGCGTCAAGCGGGCGTGACGGCTGGATTGTTGCGTGAACTCGGGGCGGATCCCGTGCTCATGCCCGCCATCGAGTTCTCTCCCCCGAGCGACAAGGTTCCTCTCGCGCGGGCTCTGGTCGAACTGCGCGCCGGCGCGTACGCGTGGGTGGCCTTTACAAGCACCAACGGCGTCGACGAGACGTGGAAAACCTTGGTGCAATCCGGTGGCGATGCGAGGGCGTTTGGGCGATCCCGCCTGGCGGCAATCGGTCCAGCGACGGCCCGGGCGCTCGAGGCCCACGGTCTCGTGGCCGACGTGGTGGCCAAGGAGTATCGCGGGGAGGGACTCGCCAAGGAGTTGCTCGAAGCCCTGGCGTGGGGCGGAACGGAGGCTCGGGTTCTTCTGCCACGGGCCTCCAAAGCTCGGGATGTCCTTCCACGGATGCTCAGGGAAGGCGGTGTGCGTGTCGACGTCGTCGCAGCCTACGAGACCCGTGGACCGGCCCAGCGCGATCTGGCCGGTCTCGCCGAGAACCTCGAAAGCGGCCGAATCGATGTCGTGCTCTTTACGTCGAGCAGCACGGTGGAAAACCTCTGTGCAAGTCTGGGCGCTCGATCGGCAGCTCTCTTAGCTCGGACCCGCGTGGCCTGCATCGGCCCCGTGACGACCGAGACCGCCGTCGCTCACGGAGTGCGCGTGGACGTGACGGCCCGCGAGTTCACGGTTGCGGGACTGGTCAGCGCGCTCGCGGAGAGCTACGGGAGAGCCGAACTGTAGTAGCAGAAGACATCGTGGCACACTGCGCGGCACCTCCATGTCGTCCCTGAGCTCTCTCATAGTGCAGAGCGAGATCGCCACCATGCGGCAGGTGGAAGAAGCTCTTGCCCGCCAGGTGATCTATGGCGGAGACCTCGTGACCAATCTCATGGAGGTGACGCCCATCAACGAGAAGGCGCTCGTAGCGTTGCTTGCAGAATCCCTGGGCTTGCCGCCGGCTCCCACCTTGGAGCTGCCCTTGCCTTCCGACGCGCTCCGATCGCTCGTTCCCGCCGAGGTAGCCACGGCGTGCGGGGCATTGCCGCTGGCGGCCGATGGCCAAACGCTCGTCGTTGCCGTCGCCGATCGCCTGACCGACGAAGCGATGGCGCAGCTGGTCGGCACGCTGGGGCTGACCGTTGAACAGCAAGCGGCGCCCTTGCTGCGTATCCGCCAGGCCCTTGGTCGAGCCTATGGCGTGCCGGTGGAGCGGCGCCTGGAGCGCTTGGCGGCGCGGCTCGATGGAAGAACGATCTCGTCTCCGTCGGGTGTCCCCCGCGCGCCGTCTCCCGCTCGCAAGTCCACGAGCCGTCCCCCTCCGCGGCCGAGCACAATGCCTTTGGGCGCGGCGATGGGGCCGGATCCGTCTGCGCGACCGGGTGCGTCCGGGCCTGCAACGCCGCGGGTGGGCTCCTCAGGACATCCGGTCGCACGCGCCGACGACCCGATCAACGGCGTCCCCCCCCGGCCTGAATCCGCGAGGCCTGGCCCGCGCGAAGCTGGCGCACCGCGTGAACATCCAGTGCTGCTACAGAGGGCAGGCTTGGCGAGTCCCAGCCCGCGCAGGCGAGGGCCGATCACGTTCGATATGGCCTGCCGGGAGGCGGAAGAGGCGGTGGACCGGGACGCGCTCCTGGCACTCTACTTCGACTTTGCGCGCCAGTTCTTCGACTATTCCGTTCTGTTCCTCGTGCATGGCGATATCGCCGAGGGTCGCGACGCTTTCGGGAGCGGCGCCCCGCGCGAGCGCGTCGTCGGCGTGGGGGTTCCGCTCGATCTCCCGGTCTCTTGCTTGATGTCCCAAGCGCGCGACACGCTGCGGCCCGTGGTGGCGCGGGTGGCAGCCGATGGACTAGACGCGGAGCTTCGCAGCGAACTGCAGCGCCCTGCCGAAGGCGAGATGGCCATCATTCCGCTGGTGGTTCGGTCACGCCCCGTCGCCCTTTTTCTCGGCGACTGCGGCGAGGGCGGCATCGACTCGGTGAGCCTGCAGCAAGTGGGTGCATGCGGGGCAGCGATCGGCCGAGCGTTTGAGCGGCTGATCATGCGAAGGAAGAAGGAAGGCTTCGCGACGACCGTCGCTCCGTCCCCGACGGAGGCCGGTCCCGCCACCGACACGATGCGCTCGTCGGACCTTCCGATCAGCCCGACGAATCCCGCCTCGGACTCGCCGGTGATCGGCTCGGCGGCGGCGATTCATGGTTCGCCCTTCATGTCTCGTCCGCCCGCGACGAACATCACGGTGGTGCGCCCGCTAAGCCGACCGCCGCTTCCTCGCGAGGATCCGGAGTCTCCGCGCGGCCCCCAGGGGCCCGCATCTCCCGACTCGGTGACAGGGATCGATGCGGACCGGCGATCGCCCGGAGAGCGTGGAGCGTCCGAGGCTGGGGCCGACCCCGAACGCCCGGCTGTCGCGGCACGCGACTCGTTCTTGTCCGCTGGAGCAGGGTTTGCCCCCGCCCCCCCGCCTGCAGCGCGCGACCTGCTCGAGTCGGTCGAGCCAGCGGCCACAAAGCCATCCGAGGGCCCCATCCCGCCCGAGCTGGACTCGGGTGCGCTCTTCGACATGCTTGGCTGGGAGGGACCGGGCTCCGACCCCGACTCGCCTCCTCCCTCGGAAGCCCACGCCGTTCCACCTCACCGCCCTCCGTCAGCTCGCTCGGGTCCGCTGGAGTCCGGCTTGCCGTCGGTCATCGTCGATTTGGACCACGAGCTCAATGTGATCGTAGATCGCCTGATCGCGGGAACGAACGAAGAGGAAAGAGGAGAGGCCGAAGGGGAACTTCTTCGTCAGGGCGAACGCGCAATGCGCGTCATCATGGCGCGATTTCCAGGGCCCGTGACCTCTGACAGGCGGCGCGTGGTCACCATGGCCGGCCAGCCCAAGCCCAGTGAGTGTGGCGTGCTACTGCGCCTGGTGGCGCGCGAGCGCAAGGTCGCGCTCCCTTTCGTCCTCGAGCGCCTCGCGGATCCGGATCCCGAAATCCGCGGGTGGGCCACGTGCCTGCTGTCAGAGCTCCCTTATGTGGAGGCACTGCCGCAGCTCTTCATGCGGCTGACCGACTCGGACGTGGCCATCCAAGCCGCGGCTGTGCACGCCATCGTAGCGGTGGGCCGGGCGGCCCGGATCGAAACGCGGGCCGCGATCCGGGAGCATGCGCGGGCGCTCGAGCCCGTCGAGCGAGCGGCCGCGATGCGGGTCATGGGGCAAGTCAAGGACCCGGTCCTCGTGCCGGAGCTCGTTCGCGCGCTCGTGGATGACCACAGTAGAGTGGTCGCAGCGGCACACGACGCACTCGTTCAGGTATCCTGCCAGGACTTCGGGACGGACGCCCGGCCGTGGGTGCGATGGTGGGACCATCATTCGACCCAACATCGCGTCGAATGGCTGATCGACGCCCTCACGCACGACGTCGTCGACATCCGCGGGGGCGCCGCTGCCGAGCTGAGGGCAGTGACGGGCGAGTATTTTGGATATTCGGCCGACCTTCCGCTGCGGGACCGTGAACGGGCGCAACAGCGATATCGAGACTGGTGGGCGACCGACGGACGGGCACGGTTTCGGGCGCGGTAGTCCGACCGACAGTCCAATTCGAGCGGCTCCGGCGCAATATTGTCGGGTGGATCGGCGTCCAATGGATATGGAAGGTCAGGCCCCGGGGCCTGAACGCCGCGCTCGCCGGAGCCGCGCGCAGCTGTTGGAACGCTGCGTGCTTTCAAAGGGAGTCGCCATGAAATGGACAGGATGGAGTCGGTGGACTGCGGTCGGCGTGACCGTCATCGCGGGTACCGTTGGCTCGAGCTCGGCGAAGGCCGACGCGGTCGACCCGGACGCGGCTCGGATCGAGGCAGCTGGCCACTCGCTAAAATGGAACTGGACGCCTCCGGGGCATTCGGAGCGCTATGGGCACGCCGAGACGCTCATCCACGCGCCGCTCCCCGCCGTGCGCACTCAGGTGCTCGACTACGCCCGTTACCACGAGTTTATGCCGACCCGCTTCAAGACCTCGCGAGTAGTCGGCCACGGCGCTGACGGCTCAGCGGACCTGTATTCGCAGATCCTCGTACTCCACGGCCTCGTAACGCTTTGGAGTGTGACCCATTTCAAGCCGCCCCAAGCGGTGTCTCCCGGGACCGAGATCGTCGAGGGCAGGATGGTGCCAGGCAAGGGGAACATCGACGACCTCCATGTGGTCTGGACGATGAGGGCGATCGATGAGCAGTGGACGGTCCTCAAGGCCGACATGCTCATCAAGCCCGGCCTGCCCGCGCCGCAGTGGGCGCTCGATGAAGAGCTTCGTGACTCAGCCATGTTCGGGGTTGATTCGGTCCACGACAAGGCGCAGGGGCGGGGCGGCATCGATCCGTGGAACGGTTAGGGCGCTTTGGCCAAGGCTGTGTGACGACTTCGTGATCGATGGGCTTGTCGCGGCTCGAGGATTCCGGTAGTAGCCCTTCCGCGCGGTGGAGCAGCCTGGTAGCTCGTCGGGCTCATAACCCGAAGGTCGTAGGTTCAAATCCTGCCCGCGCAACTAGAAAACAAGGGGTCCGGCGTTGGTACAAGCGGACCCCTTGTTACATGCGCTTGGTACAGGGTTCGGGGACGAACCCGCGCGCGCGACCTGCTCGATCCGATGAAGCGACTGAACGCAGGCGTGATGACGTTGCATCTCGGTCGCAGAGGGGGCAAGTGTGGCTCGTGATGGGAAAGCTCGGCGTCCGCTGTTTCGGCGTTTCTCTCGATGGCTTCGGGGCGGGACCGAACCAGGATCTCCAGAACCCGCTTGGCGTCGGCGGCATGGCGCTCCACGACTGGTTCTTCGCCACGCGCACGTTTCAGAAGGTCCACGGCACCGGAGGGGGGATCGCGGGGATCGACGACGACTTCGCCGCTCGCGGATTTGTGGGCGTCGGCGCCTGGATACTCGGACGGAACATGTTCGGGCCGATTCGTGGCCCCTGGCCGGATGACGTGTGGAAGGGGTGGTGGGGAGACAACCCGCCGTACCACGTGCCCGTCTTCGTGCTCACGCATCATGCGAGACCCTCGGTCACGATGGACGGCGGCACGACGTTTCATTTCGTCACTGGGGGTATCCACGAAGCGCTCACACGCGCCCGCGAAGCGGCCCAGGATCAAGATGTGCGGCTCGGCGGCGGTGTCGCAACCATCCGGCAGTACCTGGAGGCGGGGCTCGTGGACGAGATGCACCTCGCCATTGCACCCGTCCTGCTTGGGACCGGCGAGAGCTTGCTCACGGGGATCGATTTGGTCCGGTTGGGCTACCGCGTCTCTGAACACGTCGCGACGGCGAAGGCCACGCACGTCGTGCTGACAAGGGACACGGGTGCCGAGAGGAAGACCTAGCCAGGAGGGATGTCATGGCTCGCGCAGTGGATTTCGAAAACGTGTCGACGGTCGGCCCGGAGTCGTCGCCCGTGGCGGCGGCCCTGGCGGGGCTACGGGCCAACGAGGCCCGGTACATCAAGAACAAGTACGACCATGTCTTCGCCGTAGAGCCGGCGGCCAAGGCGAAGAAGACCATCGACTGGGTGCACACGATCCTCAAGGAGGAGCGGGGTCTCGTCATCGCCGCCCGTCCGCTCGAGGCCACGGCGTTCGAAGCCGGAGGGATCCGGTTCGCGTACGTGTTCTACGAGAATGGGCTAGCGATCAACGTGATGTACACGCTCGACGACGCCGGCAAGCGGGCCGTGGGGTTCAAGCTCTCGGAGGGGATGGATGTCCCCTCGGAGCTGGCAGAGCGCTTCAAATTCGCGAAGCAGAAGTCGAAGCTTGCAGGGACGATCCGTGGATCGTTCTTCGTCATCAAGGGGGAGTGGAAATTCTGACTCCGACGAGGCGCCTGGCTACCGTCACCTCGAACCAGGCAAAGCGGCTGTCGTGTTGCTAGCGCCATACTCGGATAGCATCGGAGCGTGAGCTACGACGAGAACCTTGCGGCGCGCATCCGCGGCGCGTTGGCGAAGCGCACCGACGTTATCGAGAAGAAGATGTTCGGAGGCCTCTGCTTCATGGTCGGCGGCGCCATGTGCTGCGGCCTCACCAAGACCGACTTCATGGTTCGGGTCGGGCCCGAGGGCTACGACGACGCGTTGGCCCAGCCGCACGCGCGACCGATGGACTTCACCGGCCGACCGCTGGCCGGGATGGTGTACGTCGCGCCCGAGGGCCTGCGAAGTCGGGCTGCTCTGGTGAAGTGGGTCGGGCTCGGCGTGAGCTTCGTGTCGACGTTGCCACCGAAGGCGGCGAAGAGGAGAGCGACGGGAACGGCCGCGAAGAAGCTCTCCGCATCGAAGGGAGCCTCGCAGCCGGTGCGACCGTCCGGGAAGGACCCGCGGGTAGACAGGCTCCTCCGGATGCTCCGCTCCGACCCCAATCTGGCTCCCATCGTCGACGCCTTCGAGAAGGCCAAACCGGGCGCCAGGAAGTTCGGCTCGAACGGCCTCAAGGTGGGCGGGCGGCTCTTCGTGCTCTTCACCCAGGGGACGCTCGTCGTGAAGCTCCCGAAGGATCGGGTCGCGGCCTTGGTCGCGTCTGGGGTCGGCAAGCCGTTCGACCCCGGCCACGGCCGCCTCATGAAGGAGTGGCTCGCGGTGACAAGCACGAAGGCGCCATGGACCGATCTGGCGAAGGAAGCCCACCGTTTCGTGAGTGGCGGCGCGGGCTAGGTGGTCCGAGAGAATCGCGAGCTGACGCCGATGCTAACCCACGACAATTCGCGGGCGGTTGGCGGGGCAACCTCTGCCCAGATCAAGAGAAGGGCACCGTGTGACGGCGGTGGGCACTGGAGGGCCCGCACGCTGATCCCCAGTCGTACTGGCTCGCGCGGCCAAATACCGCGTCACAACCGAGGTGCTGGGGCGGATGTCCTGGAGCTCGTTGCCGGGGATCCAAGATGGCGGCTCACGTCCCCCCGTAGGGCGTCAGGGATCCCATGCGACCTGATCGATATCGCTCGGTTGCCTCCTCGATCTGCCCCGCATCGTTCATGATGAACGACCCCTGCACGACGACCGGCTCATGAATCTCCGCCCCGGACAAGAGGACCGCATTCGCGCCCGAGGCGGTTTTCAGCTTGATCGTCCCTGGACCGCCGGACGCGGCGAGGGCCTGAGCTGCCGAAAGCCGCTGCTCGTGAACATCGGCCTCGAGAACTACCTCGCGGGATCCCCCCATTCGGGTACCTCGTCTCCGCGCATGGAAAGCGTTTTCGGCTCCGCGAGCTTGTTCTTCGCGCTCAGGTTGACGAACACCTGAAGCCCATGGAGTTCCTTGCCGTTTCGGCAGGGAGCTCTTCATGCAGCGCCCCGCGTCCGGCTTGCAACCAGCAGATCCCGCCCGGGCCAACCACGACGTGCCCTCCGAGCGAATCGCGGTTTCGGAGACCGCCAGGGGAGTCCCGAAAGACGTAGGTGATCGCTGAGACCCCGGCGTGCGGGTGCGGTCCGAAGGGGCTTCGGCTGACGCGAAAATCGTCGAGAACGACGACCGGGGACGCTCGACCACCGAGCCGCCGTAGGTCGATGCTCTGGACGGAGAACGGCCCGCCGCCCCCTCGTCCCTCCGCATGAAGGATGGATGAGAATTGAATCGACATGGTACCTGCTCTTTCGTTGGTGAGGGGATGATCGCTCTCGATGCGGGTGGGAACCGGCGATGTTTCGCGGCAGCCTAGAAGCGGGGCTCCAAGTGCGATGCTCGTGTGGAGCAAGAACTCGCGGCGCGTAGTCGACAATGGACATCCTGACTTCCGTCGGCTCAGTCCCTCGCACCGCTGTCCGCAAGGGTCACTCCTCATCGACGTCTCAAACGCGCACGCTCTTGAGTGCCTTCGACCACGACACGACTTGATCGAAGACCTTGTTCACCTCCGCCTCGCGCGTGGGACCAGGCTTGAAAAGCCTCCACTGCTCGAAGTCCGTCACGAGGGAGAGCATGACCTGAGCCCGCACGGTCGCGACCTGGAGCTCCGCCATGACCAAGCGCAGATGCTCGACAGCGCGCCCGCCGCCTGCGCCGCCACCGTAGCTGATGAAGCCGGCGGCCTTGTTGTTCCACTCCGGATAGAGGAAGTCGATCGCGTTCTTGAGCGCGCCCGGAATGCTGTGGTTGTACTCGGGTGTGACGAAGACGTAGCCGTCGAACGACGCGACCTTCGCGGACCACGCTTGAGTGTGCGGCTTCGTCGGCTTGTTGAACATCGGCGATCCAGGTTCGTCGTAGAGCGGCAACTCGAACGAGGCGATGTCGACCAGTTCGTAGGAAGCGTCCGTGCGCTTCTTGGCGATGTCCGCGACCCATCGCGCGACGGCTTCGTTATTTCGGCCGGGGCGCGTGCTCCCCGTGACGATGGCGATGTTCAGGGCGCTCATGATTGGTCTCCGTCAGTTGCTTCGCGTGTTGCTGCGAACACGATCTCGGTTCGGAGTCGGTCGGTGCGCCCGGCTGGCTTCCCCGCGCCGAGCTGTTTCACGAACGCCTCGGCCTGCGCGCGACTCGGTCCGACGATCGTGATGTCGTGCCCCGCGGCGACGGCCCACGTGGCGAAGCCGCCCGCGAACGTGCCCGTCGCGCCAATGTGAGTTATGTCCATGGCTCCTCCGTTCGAGTTCACGCCCGCTGCGGAACGGGGAGGTTTGGAGCAGCCTGCGATTGCCGGGCGACAGAGGCGTCACGCGCCGGCCGAAGGGCCCACGAGGACGCGACCACGCCAAGGAGGACGAGCGGGAAGAGGATGTTGCCCGCTGGGTCTCCTGACGCCGCGTGGGACATGCCTGCGCCGGTGAGCGTGAAGAACATCCCCGCGTAGGCCCACTCTTTGAGGCGCGGGAAACCCGGCGCGAGGATCGCCGCAACGCCCAGCAGCTTCCAGGCGCCGATGATCGTCGCGAAGTACGCCGGATAGCCGAGGTGCGCGAGGCCAGCCAACATCTGTGGGGCGCGCACGAGGTCTGCGAGACCGATGCCCGCGAGCGCGAACGCGCTCAGCCCAGTCGTCGCCCAGTAGAGGATCTTCTTGGTTCGGGTAGTCGTCGTGTTGCTCATGCCTCGACTGTGCGGCGCTTCCGGCACGTGCACAATTCGTCAACAATGACAATCACCTGATACAATTTGCGTCGAATGCTGCACGATCCCGTCGAAACATCGGAGCTTCTCGCGTTCGTTCGGACCGTCGAGGCGCGGTCGCTCTCGCGCGCCGCCGACGAGCTCAGCCTGCCGCGCACGACGGTCAGCCGTCGTTTGGCGCGACTCGAGAAGCGCCTTCGTACGCGGCTCCTGCGTCGTACGACGCGCAGTCTGGCGCTCACGGATGCAGGTGCCGCCTTCCTGCGCCACGCACGGATCGTGCTCGATGCCGTCAACCACGCGGAGGCGAGCGTTCGCCGCGTCGATGATGTCGTGAGGGGCGACCTGCGAGTCTCTGTGCCGCCTATAACGAGCGACAGCTTCTTCGCGATGGTCGCCGATTTTGTCGCGCGCTTCCCAGAGGTGCGACTGCACGTGTTCTTCTCGACAGCAGCGGTCGACCTTCGCCGGGAGTGTCGGAGTAGGGACCGCGATCGCTCGCGGCCCCCTCCACGGATCCGGACGAGCGGGGCTACCGCATCCGGCTCTTGCCTCGGGTAGTGACGCCGAAGCGCACAAGTGGATAGGGATGGAGG
>JBEKXD010000013.1:0-83228 GCA_049512415.1 Polyangiaceae bacterium | reverse complement strand
GTCGAAGGGGACATTGGGACTACGTTGGGAGGTGTTCCGCTGACAGCCCTCATGTACTATGGGTTCACTCGATTCCTGCCGGCAGATAGAGGGACTGAGCTTCACGCGCCTCTCGGGGCCACGTGAACGGATGCCGCACCTCCGGGACGTCGTAAGAAGCAGCGTGGCCGCTACGCTCGCAGGTGAACGCTCACGCCTCGCGCGGATGGCGGTCGTGTGGGGTGCGATGGAGCGATTCTTGGGAACTCCGCTCGGCGCCGCCAGGGTAGCCCTGCTCGCGTGGAGCCTGACCACGAGCGACTACGGCCTCTATATCACCGTGCTCGGCGTCATCTCGACAGCTGGCTTCGTCGACTTCGGCCTCCACTACGGTCTCGTGAACGCGGTCGCCGCCGCGCTTGGCCGGGACGACCGCCTGGCCGCCCGCAGCTCCACGGCCACGGCATTCGTTATTTATTGCATCATTGCGACCGCCTCCCTCGCATTGGTCGTTCCTTTCGCGTCCCTCGCTCCCATGCGTACGCTTCTCGGCGTCTCGCCCGAGCAGGTGGGCGCGGCGCGAACCATCACGCTCGTGGGGTTCGGCGGAGCCCTCCTCGCGATGCCGCTTCGGGTATTCCACGCCACGCTCATCGGCCAGCAGGTCCAACACGTCGTAGCGGCCTTCCGCTCGATCGCCGGACTGATTCAATTCGCCGTGATGGGCGCCACAGTGTGGATCTGGCGCGGAAGTGTGGTGGCCCTCGTCGCTTCCACGACCTCGGCCGATCTTCTGTGTCTCGTGGCGTTCGGACTTTGGGCGGCTCGGCACGGGGCGCCTCTGGACCTCCGTGCCGCAAGGCGACCCCTGGCCGGCTCCCTGGTCTCCAGCAGCTTCATCTTCTTCGTGACCAACGTGGCCAATTTCTTCAAGCGCACGGCGGTTACGGTCGTCATATCCCACGCCCTGGGCCCCAAGGCCGTTCCATCGTTCTCCGTGCCTCTGGCCCTTTTCACGATCGCGCTGGGGCTGAGCGATCTTCTCGCAGGCAGCCTATGGCCAGCCTATGGCGAAGCGGCCGCGCGCGAGGACTGGGATTGGGTGCGTCGAGCGTTTCGAACTGGCTCCACGGCGGCGATGCTCGTCGCAGGACTCGCGGCCGCCCTCGGTGCGGCGGCAGGAGACGACGTCATCCGCATCTGGACACCCAAGATCCCCGTGCCTTCGCACGGTCTCTTTGTCTGGCTCGCCGTGTGGCTGCTTGGACAGGGCGCAATTGCCACAACCAGTGCTCTGCTCTGCGGCTTGAATCGAAATCGACTTCTCATGTGGATAACCCTCGCGGAGGGCTCGGCGACCATTGGGCTGAGCGCACACTTCGTTGGCAGCTGCGGCATTGAGGCAGTTGGCGCGTGCATGGGGATCTGCAGCGTGCTCGCCGCGGGGATTCTCGCCTCACTAGTGGTGCCGCGAGTCACCGGGGGAATGGTGTTTGTCGAGGGCAAACTTGCGGTACGAATCCTTGCGAGCATTTTGGCCTCATCGGGGGCTGGATGGCTCTTCCGGGCGACCGCAGCGCCTCTGCCCGTAGTCGCGCGCGTGACCGTCGTCGGCGCCGCTACTGCGACCGTTTACGCGGTTGTCGCGTGGCAATGGGTGCTGTCAGCCGACGAGCGTACGCGCCTGACAGCTGTATTGGGGCGACGGTTCGGACACGCGCACATCGCCCGGTGAGTGACCCATGCTCGGGGATCCCGTGGCCGTCGACAGCGCGACGGACGGGCGATCGGACGACGAGTCTACGGAGGCAGATCGGCTCGCGCCTCGAACGCGGCCGATTGCCGCAGCGGTTCGAGCGCAAATCGAGCCCAGGCGAGCAGGTTGGACGCGTCCCAGAGCGCACCGATCTCCCGCGTCCTGTCCGCGCGCGAGGCTTGCGCTAGCTCGACGACGGCCTCAGGACGGACCGCGGGCATGAGCCCCGCCGAGGAGTCGGCCAGACCCGACGTCCACGTCGCTAGAGGACCCACGAGCCACGCCGTCTGCGGCGGCACAAAGCCCTGCTTGGCGCGGGCCGCGATCGCGTCGGGAACCAGGCCTCGGCCGGCCAAGCGCAGCACGCGCTTCGCCTGACCCTCGCCGACGAGCAAGTCCGGCGAAAGCGCGAAGCAGAACTCGGCAATACGGTGGTCGCAAAACGGAAGGCGCACCTCGCGCGAGTGGGCCATGCTGAGCCTGTCGCCGAAGCGCAGGAGCGCCGAGAGCATCGTTCGAAAGCTCAGAAGCCAGAGCGTCCGCGAGAATGCGTTGGGCCCGTCGAGCGCCGGCGACACGTCGGGCTCGGGGACCTGTTTCCGAGCTTCGTCGAGCCAATCGCTACGAAAGAGACCCTGCCGGGTCATGCGGGAACGACCGCCCGCCCGGCGAAGGGTGGACAGCAAGAGTCGCGCGGGCGTCCGATGCAGCGCAAGCCGCGGCCAGGAAAAGAGTGCGGGAGCGCTCTTCGCGGCGGCCGCACGCTCGTGCAACCAGGCCCGCCACCGGCCCTCCGCAAGCAGTTGATCGAGAAAGGCCGAGACCGTACCGGAGCCGTAGCCGCCGAGCTGTTCGTCCGAGCCCTGACCGTCGAGCAGCACCGTCACGCCGTGCTCGGACGCCAGGTGAAAGACGCACCACTGCGCGAACTGGCTCATTCCTCCGATCGGAAAGTCCGCGTGCCAGTAGAGGCGCGCCGCCTCGCGCTCGAAGCGCTCCGGCGTCGGTTCGACCTCGCGCGCGATCGTTCGATTCTGCTCGACGACGAGGCGGGCGTAGCGCCCCTCGTCAAGCGGGTCCCCAGGGAATCGCCCGGTGAACGTCCTCAGATCAGCGTTCGGTTCGAGGCGTCGCATGAGCGACACGACCGTGGACGAGTCCAGGCCGCCCGAAAGGCACGAACCGACGGGGACGTCGCTCCGAAGGCGCAGCCGCACGGAATCGCGCAAGAGCTCGCGGAGCTCTTCGGACGCCCGGCGCGGATCGTCGCTTCCGTATGGGCGCCGCGCAAGGCAATCGACCGCCCAGTACGTCCAGACCTTGGCGACCTCCACCCGTGTGCCGTCGACGCGAATGCGCATCGCTTGGGCGGGGAGCAGCTGCTTCACTCCCCGGACGAGCGTGCGCTCACTGCTGTCGATCCACGTCGAGTCCCGCTCTGCGTAGAGGGCCAGCATTCCGTCGTCGATCGACGTGTCCAGGCCGCGAAGCAGTCCGAGAGACTTGGCCTCCGAGGCGAAGACGAACGCACGGTCGATCCAGGCGTACATGAAGGGCTTCTCGCCGAAGCGATCTCGAGCGCACAAGAGCTGCCGCTTGTTCGCGTCCCAGAGCGCGAACGCGAACATTCCGTTGAGTTCGTCCAGGCACCGCTCCCCCCACTCGGCGTATGCGTGCAAGAGAACTTCGGTGTCGGACTGAGAGCGGAACGCGTGACCGCGCGCCTGGAGCCGTTCGCGCAATTCAAGATAGTTGTAGATCTCACCGTTGAACGTCACCGTCAGTCCGAACTCGGCGAGCTCCATCGGCTGCCGACCCGCGTCGGACAAGTCGACGATGGCGAGCCGCCGATGACCTAGGACACACGTTCCGTCCTCGGAGCGCCAGAGCCCTTCCCCGTCCGGACCGCGATGGCCCAGGCGATCGGTCATGGCCTGGACCGCCCGAACGTTCACGCCTCCGGCGGCCAGGATTCCCGTGATTGCACACATGGCGCCGCAGTGCCTTCGCTACGAAGCGCGTCCGGCCGCGACGCCCGTCAGGGGGACGATGCGTGGCCTGGCCTGCCGGTGAGCGACAACCCCTATCAAGACATCTGCGAGGCACTGCGCCTGCGCCGACCAAGCATGTCTCGCCACGACGGATGAATTCACCTCGCCGCGACGCAGCGAAGGCAGCCCCGCTTGGAATCGGGAGTGCTCGTCCTTCAAGAAGGCGGCGACCGCCGTCTCGTCCTCCGCCTCGACGAGCTGCGGCAAGCCGCCGAACAGGCTTCGAAACTCCGGAGCCATCCGGCCCACGCACAGAACGGGCGTTCCTGAGGCCAGGTATTCGAGCTCTTTGACGCCGATCACGGCTCCCCAGCGGCCCATATTGGCCGGCAGCAGCAACAGAACGTCGACTCCCTTCATCCGCGAGAAGGCCTCTTCTCTCGGAATCATCTCATGCACATGCGGCCATTGGCCGGCCCCAGTCCTGGCCAAGGCCTCTCGCCAGATATCGCCACAATACCCGAAGACGTGGAGCTCGGCCTCTGAGGGGTCGCTCATGCCCGCAGCCCATACACCGAGACTCCGAGCGGCGAGCGGGAAATCACAATGGCGTTCGTTGACGGTACCGAAGTAGCCAATCGTGAATCGTTCCGAGACACGCACGGTCGGCACGCGAACCATTGCAACCTCGTCGTAGCCGCTCCAGACCTCGTGCCACGGCTTGCCGAACTGAGCGTCGAGCTCACCCTGGCCGCGACACGTCTCGGTCAGGGCCGCGGATGTCTTCAATCGGCGGCGCGTCTTGGTCCAGCGAAGGCCCCACATCACTGGACCGATGCGCCCACCGTTCCAAGGATCTTTGAAGTCGGCCACCCAGGGAACGCCGGTCGTGCGGCTGAACCGCATGGCGACCTCGTGACAACTGTCGTCGCCGTGGATCGCCCAGACCACGTCGACGGCTTGGCGCGCGTGAACAGCCACAAGCTCGGCCAACGCTCGGCGCGCCCACGTCGCATAAGCACCCCACCCAAGAATGTGACGCAGCGTCCGCAGGCGGCGGAAGACCGCAATGGGTGACTCGGGCTCCGTCGAGCACGGAGCTCGCGTCGGATCGAACGTGGCCAACCACTCGCGGGGATCGACGCGCACGACGTGAACGCCCCGCTCTACGACGTCCGGGGGACTGTTCTCCCCGGAAGGGCGCCAGTCCACCGTAACGACGGTAACCCGAAAGCCCAAGGCGACGAGAGCCGGCCCCATTTCGCCCGCACGGGTGCCGCACACGTGACGGATCGGCGGATAGCCGAACGACAGGATCGCGACGTGCAGAGGCGGGGGATTCTCGCCGCTCATGAAGGCGTCATGTAGAGACGATCTCGATGCAATCAGCAAGACCAGCGACAGGCACAAGCCGCACAGGGCGACGGATGTGCTGCTACCCCGGGCCTCGAGCGGCGCAGATCAAATGCTCGACACATACACGGTAGGATAAACCTAACGAGGAACCGACCCGTATCGAACGCGAAGGGCCTGCCGTGCATCAATGCGTCTGGCGTACAAGTTGGTAGACTCAAAAGCGAGGGGCCCATGAAGAACGCTCGGTTTGTCCTGTTGGCGTCCGTCACGCTGACCGCGTGTACGGTCGAGGCTCGGATCGTGAGCGAGCTGGGCGATCACGATGCCGGGACGCCACAGCCCGACAGCGGCGCGGCGTCCGGTTGGACGCCGTTCAGCGACGGATTGAGCGGCGCTCAGATCGTCGACCTGCGCTTTGATCCGCGCGCTGCAACGAGCACGCTGTATGCGACAGCAGCGAACACGATCTACGTGAGCACCGACGCGGGCCACACGTGGCAAACCCAGGGAACGTCCACCGACGGCTCGATCGAGTATCTGGCGACTCCGGGAAGCGACCCGACGTGGCTATTGGCGTCGTCTTCGAACGGCGTGCTCCAGTCGAAGGACGCCGGCAAGACGTGGTCGGTCCTCTCCCTGGAGGGACTTGGAACGAGCAATGTCGCCGCGTCGACCGCCCAGCCGCTGCGCGTCTACGCGAGCGTTCCCGGCGCTGGAGTGTTTCGCTCGGACGACGGTGGAGAGAGCTGGTTCGCAGTAAATGGGGGGTATCCCAATGCCGACACGCTCGCGCTCGACCAAGCTCCGGACAGCCCGGACGACGCGCTCGCGGGCGGAGCCGATTTGACTACGACGGGCAGCTGGGCGTTGAGCGACGGAAGCTACGTCGGCTTCGTAGCTCGCACGACAGACGGGGGACAGACCTGGGCAACGACGCTCCCGAATGCCGGCATCGTGTGGATGCTCCGCCGCTGTCTGGCCGATCCCACGATCGTATACGCGGCCACGAACGCCGGAGTGGCGCGAAGCCAGGATCGGGGCGCCACGTGGACCCTGACTCCCCTGCCTGGCGACCCGGTGACGATCGTCGCCATCAACCCGTCGAACTGCGACGACGTATACGCCGTGGAGTCCTCGAATCCCGGGCCGCGGCACTCGACCGACGGAGCGCAGACATTCGGACCGGTGCTCTCGCAGGGACTCGACGCCCTCGGTCTCGGGACACTCGCTCCCGTGGCCGTCGATCCGAACAACGCAAACTCGCTGGTTCTCGGCACGTACGAGGGGGTTTTCGTCTCCGCCACGGCGGGCGCGCAATGGACCTTCGCGCAGGGCTTGCTCGGGCTCGCCATAAGATCACTCAGCGCTTCTCCAGTCGATCCGGGCGAGCTTTGGCTGGCGTCCTGGGACCAGGGGGTCTGGCATCGACCTTCAGCCGAGCGGCCGTGGCAGAAGATACCCCTGGCTTCAATTCCGAATCCTGCCGCGTTCGCTGTCGCGGCCGACCCGTACACGCCGGGCCGCGTCCTTGTCGCCTCCGGAACCGTCTATCAATCGAACGACGACGGCGTGACGTTCACGGGTGTTGCCTCCCTCAATTACAGCAATCTCATGTCCATTGGCTTCGATCCGACGAACCGCTCGATTCTTTACGCGACTTCCCAACTCGTGGGCGTCTACAAATCGACGGACGGTGGCATCACCTGGTCGGCTTCGAATGGCGGGCTGACGCCATGGGATGCCGGCATCGGCTACCCGGTCATCGAAGTCTCGTCGATTGCGATTGACCCTGCCTCGCCGCAGACGCTTTACATCGGCACGAACGGAGGTGGGATTTACAAGTCTGTCGACGGTGCGGAGTCGTGGACCAGTGTCTACGCGGCCACGTCGTCGACGCAGCCCATCTACTGCATTCTCGCGGTCCCCAGTTCACCGACGACTATC
This sequence comes from Polyangiaceae bacterium, assembly GCA_049512415.1. Classification (GTDB taxonomy): domain Bacteria; phylum Myxococcota_A; class Polyangia; order Polyangiales; family Polyangiaceae; genus Palsa-1150. The sequence goes on along the minus strand of JBEKXD010000013.1, from coordinate 76,202 downwards.
TACGCCTGCGTCGGGGGAGCGGGAGTCATGCAAACGGCGGATGGCGGTACGACGTGGACCGCCGTGAATCAAGGGCTGCCGTCGCTCGACATCTCGGGCCTCGTGGTCGATCACGCGACGGGCTTTTTCTATGCAACCACCGCCACGGCACCGACCGGAGTGTACGTCAAGCGCGCGACAGCGCCCTGGACGGGCTTCGACCTTGCGGAGCTCGACGGCGCAAATGCGCCGGCGATCGTCGTCGAAGGCACCACCCGTCGGCTCGTCGTCGGATCGAGTGGCGGCGTTGTGGCCCACGTACTCTGACGCGGACCCGGGTGGCCACCGGGCGCGGGCGCTCCTTGAGCGCTCGCGAGGCCCACGACGACTTCACGCGCGGACTACTTGGCGTAAAGTGCGCCCCTTGGCCATGCAGTTGCTGCCAGCACGGGTCACCACGAGCCGCGTCGAACGGAGTGCGCGCTAACGTGTGCGGCATCGTCGGGTTCCTCCACCGCGACGGCAGGCCGGTCGACGACCAGACCATCTTAGCGGCCACGCGCGCGCTCGCGCATCGCGGCCCGGATGGCGAAGGAATCTGGCTCGACGGGCCCATTGCCCTGGGTCATCGCAGATTGGCGATTCGGGACCTATCGGACGGCGGACGTCAGCCGGTATGGGACGCGAGCGGACGAATCGTCGTGACGTACAACGGCGAGATCTACAACTACGACGAGCTGCGCGACGAATTGGAACGGCGTCACGGCATCCGTTTGCGCTCCCGCTGTGATGCCGAAATCATTCCAAATGGATACCGGGCCTGGGGCGAAGACGTCTTCGACCGTCTGGAGGGCATGTTCGCGGTCGCGCTCTGGGACGCCGCAGACCAGCGGCTCGTCTTGGCGCGCGATGGCGTGGGCATCAAACCTCTCTTCGTCACGGAAGACGACCGCTCCGTGGCGTTCGCCAGCGAGGTCAAGGCGCTCTGCGCCAACCGGGCCCTGACACTCCAGGTGGAGCCGCGAGCGCTGCATGCGTACCTTGCCCAAGGCTACGTGGGGCCTGACCGCACGCTGCTCCGAGGAGTCGAGCAGCTCCCGCCAGGAACCGTGCGCACGTACGACCGATCGGGCCGGCGCGATCGTCGCTTCTGGACACCGACGCGCCGGGCGGAGATCCGGAGCCTCCCCGAGGCGTTGGAAGCCTTCGAATCCATTTGGCCACGCGTCGTCGAGGACATGCTGGTCAGTGACGTGCCCGTCGGAGTTCTCCAGAGCGGCGGTATCGACAGTTCGCTCGTTTCGATAGCGGCACGGTCGAAGTCGGAGACACGGCTCTTTACGGCGGCGTTCCATAGCGCGGCGCACGACGAGGTCGCGCAGGCCCGGAGCGTCGCAAACTTCCTTGGAGCGAAACACGATGTGGTTCCGATCCAACAGGAAGTGAGCGCCGAGGCCACGTTTCGAGCCGTCGTGCGGCACTTGGACGGACAACTCGCCGACTCCAGCGCCTTCGCGTTCTACGTGCTGTGCCGCGAGGTGCGCCGCCACGTACCGGTCGTCCTTTCGGGCGACGGGGGCGACGAGTTCTTCGGCGGCTATCCAACGTACAGAGCGACGAGAATCGCCGAGTACGCGCGTCGCATTGTGCCCTCTACCGCTGCGGATCTCTTGGGTCGCCGCGTCCTGCCACTCGGCGCGCGGAGCAGCGCTCGCGTCTCCGCCTGGGACGTGATGGGTCGCTTTCTCCTCGGCATGTCGTGCGGAGCGGTCGACGCCCACGCGGAATGGCGACGTCTGCTTCCCCGACACGAGATGCCGCGGATCTACGGACCGGAGCTCGCGCGGATCCTCGATGAGGATCCCCTGGCCGGCTACAAGAGCGCCCTGCGCGACGCCGGCGATACGACCGTCGATCGATGCCTTCTCGCCGACCAACGATACTACCTGCCGGCGGACATGCTCATGAAGGTCGACGCCATGAGCATGGCCCATGGTATGGAGGTGCGCGTGCCGTTTCTCGACCGGCGAATCATGGATCTGGCCGGGCGCATCGACGCGCGACTGCTCACGCCGTGGCGAGGCCCGGACAAGCTCGTGCTGCGCGAGGCGGCCCGCCGCGCAGGAGCGCCGCGCACTATCGTCTCCGGAAAGAAACGGGGGCTGAATGTCCCCATCCTACATATGCTGCGCGGTGAGCTCGCCCCGATGGCCGAGCGCGTCCTGTGCGTGGACGGCGAGCGCCTCGCCCCCCTACTCGACCCAGCGGGTCTGCGCCGAATGTGGACCGAGCACAAGGAAGGGCGTGTCAATCATTCGTACGCGTTGTGGGCCATTCTTTCACTCGGCACATGGCTTAGCGCCGTCGACGATCGACCTCAGCAGGAAAGCCTATGCAACCGCGAGACGCGGCCGAACGGCCCTGGCAAGACCGCCTAAGCCTGATCATCCCCGCGTTCAACGAGGCGGACGGGATCGGTCCGACTCTCGCGAGACTGCGCGAGGAGCTTCCGCGCGTGGATATCATCGTCGTGGACGATGGGAGCGTGGACTCGACGGCCCAAGCCGTTCTTGCCCATCCGAGCATCCGCCTCGTGCGGCACGCATTCAACCGCGGCTACGGCGCCGCTCTGAAGACGGGAATGCAGTTCGCCGATAGACCCTACATTGCGTGGTTCGATGCGGACTGCGAGCATCGTCTCGAAGATCTCGTGGCGATGGTCGAGCGCCTCGAGCAGCAAGCGCTCTGCGCGGTCATCGGCGAGAGGGCGCTGCCGGGACTGTCGGTCCGCATCGCCGGCAAGTGGCTCATTCGATTGATCGCCCGATCGCTGCAGTTTCCCGCGGGCAAGGACCTCAACTGCGGACTTCGCGTATTCCGACGCGAGGCCATCATTCCCTATCTCCCCCTCCTGCCAAACCGCTACAGCGCGAGCTTGACGAGCACCATGCTCATGGTCGAACGGGGCTTCCCCGTGGCGTTTCACGCGATAAAGCTCAATGCCCGCGTAGGCCAGAGCAAGGTCCGCCTCGCCGACGGCTTCTCCGCGGCCCTGCGGGTGCTGCAGAACATCATGGTGTTCGCCCCGCTTCGAATATTTCTTCGAGTCGGGCTGATGCTCCTGATACCGGGAGTAGCCTATAGCGCCGGCATAGCGTTCTACGGGGGCCGCGGTGTTCCGGTCGGCGGCGTCATGGTGACGTTGATCGGCGCGCTGGCGCTCATGCTCGGCCTCATCGCCGACCAGATCAGCCAGGTTCGGCTGAATCTGCTCGAAGCCGGCGTCACCTTTGGAACGGAAGCCTCGAGAGCAGGGGACGCTCAGGCGACAACGCTCGTTCGGGGACCGGGACGTGTCAAGGAAGCGGACGGGGAAACCGCGAGCCCCACGAAGCCCGAGCCGTCTTGATGGCCGAGGCCAATCCGTCCGACCCTGGGCTGGCGCCTCAGCCCGCCACAGCGCGAAGGATCTTCGCAGCGCTCCGGACGACGGACGCTGCGATCTACGGCAGTTTCGCGCTCGTCGCGGCGATGCTCCAAATCATCACGTGGCGAGGCGTAACCCCCTACGTTCTCCTGACGGGGGACACCGCCAACATCGGAGCCATGGTGGCGGGCTGGTGGAATCCCGAGCGCTTCGTCGGGGATGGAGCCCTTGGTGACCCTCGACTCTTTCATTTCTACTTCACCATTCACATCCTGCTTGTCCACTTGCTGAGCGCCGTCGTCGGCGACATCGGCACCGCTTTTCACGTGCTTTTGGCGCCGCACGTCTTCGCGTATCTCGTCGGATGGTATTGGGTCGGCCGGCGGGTGCTCGGCAGTCGCGCCTGGGGACTGGTGTTCGCTGCCACGAATTTCGTTTGCATCCCGACGATGACTGGAGACTATTGGGGGCTCGTCTACGACGTACAGCCGCGTCTGACGTTCGCGACCCTTCTTCCCTACGTTCTCGTGCCGGCCCTTCGCGCGCTCGATCGCCCAAGCCTCGAGAATGCGCTATTCATCGCAGCCGGTGGACTCGTCTACGCCCACCCCGTCAGCGCTCCATCGGTTGGTTTCGCCTTCCTTGTGGCGTTCCTGGTGGCTCGCGGGCCGCGATCGTCGGCGCTCCGGCTCATTCTATTCGCCACTCGGTGGTCGGCGCTGTCGCTGATCGTGGCCGGTCCATTCGCATGGATCTACTTGGGCCATCACGAGCACGGCCGACACGTCGCAGCAGGCGAAGTCATCAGCGTAATGAAAGAGTTCGTTGGGGCCGAGTACTATGACGTCGGCGCCGCGCTCAGGTCCTACGCCTCCAGTCGCCCGTTCGCCTTGACGTTCCTCTTGGGCCTCGTCTGCCTGTGGCGTACTGACCGCCTCAAGAGCGGCCACAAGGTGTTCTTTGCGTCCTGGCTCGCCGGACTGTTTGCCGCCTCCGTCGGCATTACGGCTATCGAGCAGTGGGCGTGCCGCCGTTTTGGCATGCTACCCGTCGAGATCGATCTCATACGAAATATGCGCTATGCGGCACCGATATGCCTTCTCCTGATTGTCGAGGGGGCTCGCGAGGCGATGGACCAAGCCCGGCGCACGTACGGAGACCTCGCGGGTCGCGCAGCGCTACTCGCCGGCTCGGCGGTCCTCGCGGTTTGGATGGTCGCATTTCACGTCGCAGGCCCCTTTCGTGAAGCAGCGGCCTGCCTCAGGCACGGGGCGCTGCTTTGTCCTCCAGCGCAGGCTGCCCTCCGTCGGGACGTTCTTGCCTCTCTGTCCGGACTGCCCGAGCGAGAGGCAGTCTTTTTGTTCAGCAAGCACGACGAATCCGACCTCGGAATGGCCATTCGCTACGAGGCGCTTCGACCGGTAGCGTTTACGGAGAGGGACAAGAATAATTTCGCCTACTCCAGCCCGGATCGACTGTTTTCGTGGCGCTCGCTGCACGACCGGATGGCGTCCGCCGCGTCCTCGGCCGGCACATCATCATGGCTTGCGGCCGGTGCCGAGCTCGCCCGCAGCACGCGGGCGCGGTACTTGCTCGCAATCGAGCGGGTGACCATCGCGCCACCGGGAACCCGACTGGTCCGTACAACGAATTCCTTTTCGATCCTCGATGTCTCCGCGAATCCAGACGGCGCCTCCGCTCCCGGAATCCCGGCCCTCTAACAGCCGACGCACGCCTTCTGCGACCGGATGCGACAGTGAGTTCACCACAGCGTTCGTCTCCGGACTACGGCTCGACCTCGAACAGGAAGAGGTTATTCATTCGATATACGAAGCGCTTCTGAAACGAGAGCCGAAATCCCTCCGCTCGGAAGAGTCGAACCACCGACGAATTCCATAAGCCTCCGACTTCGCCTTCGACCATGCCGCCGCGTCGTTTGTCCTCGGAGTACCACCAGACGGCGTGGCCAATGCCGCCGAGAATCGGGTCAATCATCGTCACGATGACCCGTCCGCCCGGCCGCAGAAGGCGGCGACACTCGCGGACCACGGCGTCGCGGTACGGGATGTGATTGAGACATGCTACTAGCGCGATCGTGTCGAAAGTCCCGTTGTCGAACGGGAGCTTGGATGTGTTCTCCACTACGAGGGCGCCCCCACCCCAATCGATGACATCCACGCCAACGCCGTTGCCGTAACGCTTTACGAGCGTATTGGGGCCCGCGCCGATGTCGAGGAGTCGCCCGCGAATCCATGGCAGCACGGCCTGGATTCGCTCGGACTCGAGCGTGGTCCAGCCAAAGCGCGGGAGCCAGGTCTGATCGAACAGGACGAGGCGGAATGGGATACCCATGAAATCCCAAATGGATTGGAGGACACGGCGCTGGTTCATGGTCGATGACACACGCGAAGCAGTTCATAACTCAGGCTGGCGAGCAGATCCAACGCTCCTGATCTCTGCGCCCGCCAGACTGAATCTCTTTTCGACCGCGACGACGATCTGCGGACACCCCGAGCGTGCGCCGCAGAGGCGACCCTATCCAAGGTCACGGGGATGCTCCTGGGTACCGGTGATTCCGGTGATTTGGGACCCTGCCTCGCCAGCGGCAACATCCGGATGCGCGGATCAGGTCGCGGCACCACTCAGCCACGATGATGTTAGCGAGTCGATGGTAAGCTCGCCGCATACCATGCGCTCCGCTCGGACACCGCAAGCCCGGCCGCTCCGTAGGAGTCGAAGGTCACGCGACCAGGGTGAACCGGCGGTGTCTACCATTGCGCGTGCCCGACCCGCTTTCGCCGATCGCGACATATTGAATCGCAGTGAGCGCGCGCCCTCAACACCACCGCGGCACGCGAGTGCTAGGGCTTCGGATCCGGGGGATCTCGCTTTCACGGGCCAGACGTGAATGCTGCCTCAGGTGTACACTTATCAACGTCTGCCAAGAGGGCAGACTCACCCATCGGTAGCCGCGGCGGTCGGCACCACCTCCTCCCGATCCCCCTCTTGTCTGGCCCACGTGCTGGGCCTTGACGCAGGAATCAGTGCGGGCCATGGGTCCCCATTGTGACGCGATGCGCGACAACCACGGCGCTCTAGCGTCCACTGGAACACGATCGACCCTGTCGGCCCACGGTTCGCCGCCAGCATCCATCGCTTCGTTGACCTCGCTTCGGTTCTTCGCCGCGTTGCACGTCGTATTCCTTCACTACTTCCCGCGCACCAGTGTCTGGGTGAGCCACGGCTATCTCGGCGTATCCTTTTTTTATACTCTGTCTGGATTCATTCTGACATACACATACTGGACCCGGCGCACCACCTATGCAGCATTCCTCCGGGCCCGGTTCGCTCGCGTGTACCCCATGTACTTCGTCGCCTGGGGTCTGGCTGCAATTCCCGTGTGCGTGCACCGGTTTGCGGTGGATGCGCCTTGGACCGCGCTAGTGAAGCTTGGCGTGAGCGGCACACTCTCCGCCTTTTTGCTGCAGGCGTGGGTCCCCTCGTTGAGCGCTTCGTGGAACCCGCCAGCCTGGTCTGTATCCTGCGAATTCTCGTTCTACCTGTGCTTTCCGGCACTATTGGGGCTGTTTCGGAAGTCCCCGCGCTTATGGATCGGGGTGGCGGCTGCCTATTGGTTGTTCACCGAGGGCGTGCTGGTGTTTCTGGGGATGAGGCATCCGACGTGGTTCGCGGTACTCAAGTTTCTCCCGCTTGCCCATATTCAGGAGTTTCTCGTCGGAGTCGCCAGCTACGGCCTATACGTGCAAATGCCGAAGCCCTGGCGGCTGCCCTTCGAGTTCTGGGCGGCATTTCTTGCCGTCGTCCTGTCATTTCCGCACGTCGCGTGGTTCCCTGCGATGCACAATGGTCTCCTCGCGCCGGTATTCGGATTGATGATCCTGAGCTTGGCGTGGCGGAGGGCGTGGACGATCGCGCTTCTTGACCGCAAGGAGCTTCGATTGCTCGGTGAGGCGAGTTACAGTATCTACATTCTGCAAAGTCCTATCTGTTACTTATTTGGCCTGCTCCACGCGATCGACTCGATGGCACTCTTCGCGCTCTTTGTGGTGGTCCTGACTGCACTCGCCATCGCATGTTTCTTCTTGGTCGAACGCCCCATGCGCGCGCGGATCCGGGGGGGGACGGTGACTGGCTAGCCCGGGATCGCACGAGGACGCGTGGCCAGCCCACGACAGAAATCCGTATCGTTTGCGCCTTCTTCCGCGTCGGCACGCCACGAAACCCCGTAGATCGTCCCTCGACGAATCCGCTATCCTTGCCGTCGCCCGCATGAGTCCCGCCCCTCCGTACATTCTTGCGGGCATCGCCGAGCCCCCGCACTTGGGCGCGCACCTCTTGAATGCCGGGCGGGGGTTGGGGCTCGACATCTCGTTTGCCGACGTGCAGCGGGCCTATCGCGCCCCGCGATGGGTCTCCCGAATCTATTGGCACCTGCTCGACAAGCGACCCCCTCGCTTGCGCGAGTTCCGTCGGTCGATCGCGGCCACGCAGAGCCGCGTCGACGCTCGCGGGTTTCTGGGAACCGGCGTTTGCCCGTTGGACGCTCGCGGTCTGGCCGGTCTGGGCAGAGCCGGAGTCATTCGAGCGAACTTTTCCACGGACGATCCGTGGAACCCGGCGAACGGCGCGCGGTGGTTTCTCCGGGCGCTCCGCGAGTACGACGTCGTCTTTACGCCTCGGCGAGCGAACATCGCCGACTTTCGTCGAATCGGCTGTCCGCGCGTGGAGTACCTGCCGTTCGCTTTCGAGCCGACGGTGCACTTCCCCGAGCCACCGGACCCGCGCCTCGCGGACCGCTTCGGATGCGATGTGGCCTTCGTCGGCGGAGGGGACGCCGATCGCCTGCCCTACGTCGACGCTCTGGCGGAGGCCGGACTTCGTGTCCGGGTCTTCGGCGGTGGATGGGATCGCGTCGCGCGATGGCGCCCCCGCTGGGGCGGGGCCGTCATTGATGGCGACTACAGACAGGCCGTGGCTCACGCGCGCGTCCAGCTCTGCTTGGTGCGCCGCGCAAACCGCGACGGTCACGTCATGCGCTCGTTCGAATTGCCAGCGATGCGGTCTTGCATTTTGGCCGAAGACACTCCGGAGCATCGTGATATCTATGGGCCTCCCGAGGACGAAAACGTCGCCTACTTCAGCGGTCCGCACGACCTGGCGGCAGCAGCCAAGCGGTGCCTCGAGGATGGAGAACGGCGCGATCGGATGGCCGCGCGGGTGTTCGAACGGGTTGTCGAGCGTTCGCACAACACCTACCGCGACCGCCTCGCCTCCATGGTGAACGTCATCGAATCCGAGCGCAGCCGGCGCGGTCGCGGGTGATCGAGAGCTAGCGAGGTCTACGTGGGATTAGGTTCAGTTCGTCGAACGGTCATGGTCACCGGCGCCGCAGGTTTCGTGGGGTCCCACCTGGTGGACCGCCTGCTGGCGGAGGGGTTCGAGGTCGTGGGCCTCGACAACCTCATGACGGGAGACCTCGGCAATCTCGAAGATGCGAAGCGTGACCCCCACTTTCACCTCGAGATCGGGGACGTTCGCGAGACACTCCACGCGTACGCCGAGTGGATATTCAATCTCGCGTGTCCGGCCTCTCCGGTCCACTACCAGTTCGACCCGTATGCGACTCTGACGACGAGCGTTCTCGGCGCGATGCGCCTCGTCGACCACTCTCGGCTGCGCAAGTGCCGCATCATCCACGCGAGCACTTCGGAAATCTACGGCGATCCTCTGGAGCATCCGCAGCAGGAGACGTACTGGGGACACGTCAATCCGATCGGGGAGCGCGCTTGCTACGACGAAGGCAAGCGGGTGGCCGAAACGTTTTTGATGGACGCGCGCCGCAGCCACCAAGCGGACGTCCGTATTCTCCGTATCTTCAATACCTATGGGCCGCGCATGGCGTTCAACGACGGCAGGGTCGTCAGCAACTTCATCATGCAAGCCCTCGAGGGACGCCCGATCACGCTCTTTGGCGATGGCCAGCAGACCCGTTCGTTCTGTTATGTCAGCGATCTCGTGGAGGGGCTCCTGGCTGCCGCGCGCGTCGCGGATCTCGACGCTCCCGTGAATCTCGGAAATCCGCGGGAATCGACGATGATTGAACTCGCGACCCTCGTCCGACGGCTCGTCAGTCGCCCGGTGGAATTCATCTACAAACCGCTCCCGTCGGATGACCCGAAGCGGCGCTGCCCAGACATTGCGCGAGCGTCGGCGCTCCTGCGATTCGAACCGAAGGTCCGCTTGGAAGACGGCCTCCTGGCCACGATCGAGAACTTCCGTGCTCGTCTCGATGCCCGGCCGAAGCAGGTCAGCGAGCCGGCGAGCCCGTCGTGATCACGGCGCTCCCGCGGATTGCGCGGCGACCGTGGCGTCGCTCGCGTGAGCGGACGCGAGTCCGTACAGAACCGCCGTGCGGGCCCCTCTCACTTCTCTCCGGTCGCGACATGAAACCACCCGAGACGCGCGGGCACGGCACGCCAAGTCCACGCTGGCAGAAACCTTCGACGCCCGACCCGCATGTCGTACGCGGTCACTACGGTCTCGACGTGAACGGACCGCGCGCCCCGAAAGAGCGCCCGAACCTCGCTCTGCGTGTAGCCCTTGGTGCCGGGGCTCTCCATGTGATGGGCGAGGACATCGGCCAATGTCCGCAGCGGCTTGCCACGTAGCGCTCCATACACGGCCCACGCCTGCAGAGCCACGAGGGAGTGGCGGTTGTACACCATCACGCAAAACCGCCCGCCGTCGCGCAGGACGCGAAGCGCCTCACGAGCCGAGCGCGCCGTGTCCGGCGTGTGATGGATCACTCCCCACGAATAGACCACGTCGAATGAAGCGTCCGCGAAGGGGAGGTTCTCCGCGTCGGCGACACGCAGGTCCGAAGACAATCGCTCCGCAGCGAGACGCTGCCGCGTCGTTTCGACGCTCGCCGCGCTGAGATCGACTCCGACGCAATCGGCGCCGGCGCGCGCGAAGCGCACATGATCGGTGCCGGCCCCGACACCAATTTCGAGCAGACGCTTTCCGCGCGCAGCGTCGAAGAGCGCGAATCGCTCGATAAACGGCTCACGCGCGTAGCGGATTCGCTCGAGTTCTTCGAACCTGCGAGCGCTCTCCACGAGTGCGACGTCCGTTGTTCCGCACGGTGCGGCGTCCCAGTAGGCGCGAACTACGTCCTTCTCGACCTGCATGCGATGAATCTCGTCGTGACGGCCATCCCTTCTACCATCTCTGAGCGCCGTTGCGCACGCGGTGCCCAGTCTCCTATGCTGGATCACTCTTTGCGACCATGGGCCTTCAAGTGCGTTCATTCGCCTATCGGCCTGCGCTCGACGGGCTTCGTGCCGTCGCTGTAGTCGCCGTCATTCTGTACCACTCCGCGTTTCCCGCGTCGGGAGGCTACCTCGGTGTCGACATCTTCTTTGTGCTGTCCGGCTACCTCATCACCAGCCTTCTCCTAGAGGAGCTCGGCCGCAACGATCGCATCGATTATCTCGCGTTCTTGCGGCGACGCGTGCGACGACTCCTCCCTGCTGCGCTCCTCGTGCTCATCACCCTGGCCATCTACACTCGGTGGCGCGGCGATCCGTCGTCGCTAACATTTCGCCGGCGAGAGCTTCTCGCAGCCATAGGCTACGCGTCCAATTGGTATTTCATCCAGTCGTCGCAGGGATACTTCGAACACTTCGTTGGAGTGTCGCCACTGCGCCACATGTGGTCGCTGGCGGTCGAGGAGCAGTTCTATATATTTTGGCCTCTCGCCCTCCCGTTCGTCGTTCCCCGGACGCCGAACGGGGGCCGTCGGGCGTCCTACCTCGTTTTCCTCATCATAACGTCGGCGTTCGCGATGGCCTTGCTCTATCGGAGTAGCGACCCGTCTCGCGCCTATTATGGGACCGACGCGCGCATACACGAACCGCTCGTCGGAGCTCTTCTCGCGGTCGTTATGCCGCACTTCTGCTCGACTCCCGCGCGGCCGACGCTGTGGCTCTCGATGACGGCGGGGCCAGCACTCTTCGCGATCTTGGTCGCCGCTCTGGTGTGGTTCTCGGATTCCGTTTCACTCTATTATCGGGGCGGCTCTCTCTTGTTTTGCATTCTGGTCGCATGCCTCATCGCAACCATCGAGACCGCTCCCGACAGCGCGCTCGGACGGCTTCTTTCCGCTTCACCGCTGAGGTGGATGGGCAAGGTGTCCTACGGCGCATACCTTTGGCACTGGCCCCTTCTCGTGATCCCGTACAGGCACGCCGTGGCCATCCCTACATGGTTGCGCATTGCAGGACTCACGTCGCTCACTTTCGTGGTCGCATACGCGTCGTTCGTCCTCGTGGAACGCCCTTTGCGTGACCCGGTTAGCCGCATCGGCCGCCGTTTCGCGCGAGCGACATTCAGGACCGCGTTTTTCGGCATGCTCGTCACCGCAGGAATCGTCGTGACCGCAACGCAACCAACCGGAAATCTGGCCCATGAGGTCCTCGATGTCGCAGACGACCCTTGTGAGGGAGAATCGTTGGACAGGTTTCCGTTTTGCACCAAGTGGCACGCTGGAGCGGGCCATGCGGTCGTCGCGGTTGTAGGCGACTCCACGGCAGCGGCACTGACACCAGGCCTCGCGCAGCAAGCGCGCGAGCACGATTTCAGTCTTGTCCAAGCGACGCGTGCCGGATGCAGCTACACAGGCTTGCCATTCGTGGACGGCCCAACGCAGCAATTTCTCATCCGGCAAGAGCGCTGCGTCGCTCTCGTTCCCAAGGTATTGCCGTCGATGTTGGCCGCTGTTCGTCCGCAGGTCGTCCTTGCGACCGATCGGGTGTCGCTGATGCCTTTGCACTACGAGGAAGGCGACATAGCTCCAGGCACGGCTCTTCACGCGACGCGGGTTCGAGAAGGTGTGCAGGCTTTCGCGGACAATGCTCTCAGCCTGGGTGCGAGGGTCGTTTTTCTCGAGACGGTCCCCTTAGGGCCTCCACTGACGTGCCTTGGCGCGGCCCGCGTCGGCGAATGTGCGCCAGTCGCTGCGGACGATCACGAGACAGCGGTATACAACGAAATCCTGCGAGAAGTGGCTGGGGCCCACGCCGACCGTATCAGCGTGCTCTCGGTAACAGACATCGTTTGTCCCGGTGGTCGCTGCGTCTTGGAAGACGAAGGCGGCGTCGTCATTCGCTTCGACCGCGTCCACTACACGCGCCGCTTTAGTCTCAAACTCGGCGCGCGGATCGTCGAGCGGCTCACTCAGGCCGTCACTCTATCGGGTGGCTAACCTACGTGCTAGCGACCGTCGAGGTCAGTCAGCGACGGAGGCGAGGCATTCCTACACGCGGGGACCGGCCCCGGGCGCGGTCTTCGCCCCGAACGGGCGCCAAAGCATGAACGGCCTCTCGACGAACAGATAGAGAGCTGCCGACCCCGCCAGGACGACGGGCAGCGTCAGGCATGCCTGCACGATAAAGTTCACGGGATAGCCAGGGCCGACGACCAGCCTGCCGGTCAGCCGCGTGACGGGCGAGATGATCTGCATGTGAACGAGGTAGATCGAGTAACACATCCCCCCGATCGTCGTGACGACGGGGAGCCGGACGAGGGAGCGGAGCGCCGACCCACGCAAGGCACAGACGACGAACCCGGCGAGCAGCATCGGGAGAAACAGCCGCGCCCATGTGGAATCCTTCCCGATCGCAATGATGGCGATCGCCGCAGCGACGCCGAGTGCGTCGCCGAGCCAGGGCGCTCCGGGCATTCCTTGCCGGCAACCCGCGGTCGGTGAGGAAAGGCTCGATCCGCGCGCACGGCGTGACTCGTCCTCGGCGCGGAGGTCGGCTACCAGCATCCCCGCGAGGAAGAACTGGCTCAAGCCGGCAAGCGACAGAGCCACTCGCGGGTCTGCGAGCTGGACGCACACATCGCCGACCGAGCCGGCGGCGACGAGGGCGACAAGGAGGAGACGGCAGGCGTTCGAATTGGGGTGCCGGTAGACCCGCGCGAGGAGCGGCGCGACGAGGTAAAACTGCACCTCGACCTCGAGCGACCAGGTGACGAAGTTGACCAAACTCGACTTGCCGTAGACGAGGTTGTGAACGTTGAAGACGCTGGCGACAAGGTGCGGAAAAAGGCTCGAGACGCTATAGCGGCCCAGCCCGACCAGCAGGGCGAAGAACAGAGTCAAGACCACGACATTGGGAGGCTCGATCCGTGTAAGGCGGCGCAGGTAGTACGCTTTGAGCGATACGCGCGGGCCGATCCCGCGGGCGTGCCTGGCGAACGGCAGCCCGAGCACCAGGCCGCTCAGGACGAAGAATAGCCGCACACCCAGGTCACCACGCGAGAGGACCGTGCCGAAAACGCCGGTTCGCGCTTCTTCCCACGGCCCGCCGCCGAGTCGCACGAGGAGGTTGCCATTCAGGTGAAAGAGCACCACAGGCACGATCGCGAAGAAGCGGAGGCCGTCGATCTCCGGGATGAACGCACCGCCGGAAGTGACCCGGCGAAAGCGTGAGAGCACTCGCGCGGCGAGCCTTCTCATGCGAGCCGCCGCGCCGAGAGACCCCGCTGCTTGTCGACGGAACGTGCGTAGATCATCCGCGATCCATCTCACCGCGGTGAGTCGGACTTCAAGATAGACGACGGCCCTTCAGGCGGGCAAGGCGCGAGGCGCACCGCGCCCGGGGCGCGGACAGAGCAGATCGAGGTGTCATGGCGCCTGCCTGGGCTCAAGAGAGGCGTCGAGCAATCGGGCCGGCCCGCCCATTCCCGATAGCTCCTTGAGGATCAGCGTGAGCGACGCCGGCCTCGACCGCGCCGACGGCGCGGGACCCGCCGACCTCGAATAGGGTTGCTTGATTCTCACCCACCTCCGTGGCAGCGTGGCCTGCCTAATGGACCTCGCTCGATGTCGCAATCGCGATGGCCAAATCTGGCTCAACGTCGCGTCGTCGTTCCTGGTGCTTCCCGAGTACGTCAATCTCGATAATAGCGTATTCTTCCGGTTGGCCCCGTTCCTTCCGGTGCTTCGCCACATGCTCAAAGACGAATACGTTCGCAACGTGTGTCAATACCGAGAGGCTCGAGAGCGCGCACAGGTGATGCTTCATGATTGCCGCCGCCGCCTGCCGTTTCCGGCAGAGTCGGTGAATCACATCCTGTGTTCCCATTTTCTCGAACATGTGTATCCCGACGAGGCCGAACGGATCGTCGGCGACTTCTACCGCGTGCTCGTGCCGGGGGGCACGCTCCACGTCGTCGTTCCAAGCCTGGATCATATCGTAGACGCGTACCGCAACGGTGCCTGCGACTCCGATTCCCTCGTGGAAGCCATGATCCTAAGCTCACGGCGACGCCCTACGCTCCGGTTTCGAGTTCTGGAGTTCGTCGGCTACGAAGGACTGAAGCATCGCTGGATGTACGACCGCGACGCGATCACCAAACGAGTTCTGGCTGCCGGATTCCAGTCGACCGAGTTGTCAGGCATTCCGTCGAAAGACGTTCACGTCGAAGATGGCGGCGGGTCGATCCACGTAGCGGCGTGCCGTCCGATGCGGATGTCGGCCTAGGTGAGCTTGGAGGCGGTCGGCGGACAACACGAGGACGACGCCGTTCGCGGACCGGCATGATCCGTAGGCTAGAATCGAGCGCGCCGGAGAGAGACCATGAAAGCTTTGTTCTATCATCCGACGTCGAGCCTCGCGCAGCCTGAGCCACACGTCGGGATTGGAACCCTGATTGCGATCGCGCGACGGGCCGGATGGGAGGTCGATTTCTTCGAGCACGATCTTCACGCGAAAGAGACTTCTTTCGAGCGGGTGCTCGCGGCGTTCCGTCCGGACGTCGTGGCCATCAGCTGCATGACGCCCCAATATTTTCATGCTCAGACCGCGGCGCGAAACGTGCGGCGTCATTTTCCATCATGCAAGATAATCATGGGCGGAGCCCATCCTTCGGCGCTGCCCGTCGAGACGATGAATGAGTTGCCCGAAGTAGACTGCGTCGTGGCCGGCGAGGGCGAGCGGGCGTTCGCGCGGTTCCTCGAAACGGCGGGTGCAGGCGTTGACGGAGCGAACATTCCCGGCCTCTACTGTCGGCGCGACGGACGGGTGATCGTTCCGCCGCCATCAAGCCTTCTCACGCAGGACGAGCTGGATGCCCTTCCCATGACGGATTGGGACACGCTGCTGAAGAGAGGGCTCTACGAACAGCAGCTGAACTACACGACCCACATCGTTCCCGTGTTTTCGGTCATTTCGGCCCGCGGATGCCCCTATGAGTGCACGTTCTGTTCGGAGAAGCTCATTTGGCAGCGAAGGGTTCGGTACCGAAAGATCGAAAAGGTGGTCGAGGAGATTCAATACCTCGTCCGCCAATACGGAGCCCATCATTTCAATATCCTCGACGACACGTTTGTCCTCAAGGAGGAGCGCGTCCGTCAATTCTGCGAGCTCGTGCGTCCACTCGGAATCGAGTACCGCATCACGGCCAATGCGAACGCGGTGACCCAACCGATGCTGGACGCGCTGGCCGCCAGCGGATGCAGGATGGTGGCCTACGGCGTCGAATCCGGTGACGAGAATGTTCTTAGAAGAATGAAGAAGCGCCAGAAGCTCGACGACGTGCGTGAGGCATTCCGAATGACGAAGCGCGCGGGGATGATGGCGTACGCGCTCTGTATGGTGGGCAATATCGGTGAGGATTTCGAGGCGGTCAAGCGCACTGCTCGCTTCGTCAGCACGATCGGTGCGGATCTGTTCTCGGCGTCCGTCATGACGCCATATCCTGGTTCGGAAAACTACGAGATTTGCAAGAAGAACGGATGGATACTCACGAACGATTGGAAGATGTGGTGCCCTTCTCCCGTACGGTTGAGGAATTGGAAACCCATCGTGCGGACCGACAAGATGGACGGTCCGATGATGAAGCGCGCATACTATTACCTTAATCGAACCTATATGTTCGCGCGCTTCAAGCGCAAATATGGTCGTCTCTACCTTCTCAACCCCAATTTCCACCGAACCGAGGTTCTTGGTAGGCTGCGCGTGATTGGGATGGCCGGGATGCTTCGGCATGCAGCCCGTCTCGCCGCGAGCGTCGCCGGACGTTGACGGGGCACAGATGCCCGCCGCGTGCAGGTTCGGTCACGCGCACAACGTTCGCCGCGCTCGAGCCAGGCCCGCGGCGGGCGGTCGATTCCTCGGCTCGGAAGTCCGTGGCCGCCCGAAACTACAGGAATTTGGCTGCGGATGGCGGAAGTAGCTCGGACAGGCGAGGAAGCCTACATACTGCTCAATGGACCGGCACGATCAAGATCTCTCGCGAGCCTTCGACGATCAGGCCGCACGATTCGAGCGCGCCCCCACGCAGTCCGATCCGGTCGCGCTCGCTCGGTTGGTGGCTTTCGCGGACTTCCCGCCCGGCGCCTATCTGTTTGATGCCGGGTGCGGGCCTGGGCTGGTCGCGGAGGCGTTCCTCGAAGCAGGACACAGGGTCTACGGCGTGGACCTCTCGCCCGAGATGGTCCGTCGGGCTCGCGTCCGGTGTGCGCGGTTCGGTGAGCGGGCTCGCTTCGACCACGGAGCGGTGCAAGACCTCGACGGCGATCCTTTCGACGGCGCGGTGTCCCGCTTCGTGGTGCATCACGCGCTCGATCCGCTCGCGTTCCTCGTCGCCCAGGTGATTCGGGTTCGGCCCGGGGGCGTCGTGTTGGTCTGCGACCACACGACCGACCCGGCGCCCGAGGCAGCCCAGTGGCACCAAGAGGTGGAACGTGGCCGCGACCGGACACACGCCCGCAACCTTACGCCGGGCGAACTCGTGGACCTCGCCGCCCGCGCCGGGCTTGAACAGTTGAGAATGGCGGAGGAGCCTTTCGAACTGGATTTCGACGAATGGTTCGACCGTGGCACGCCGTCCGCGGCCAAGGTCGATCTGGCACGCCTGCTGCTGGCGGGTCGAGCCCGGGGGTGCAACCCAATCCCTCGCAGCGAGGGTGGCATTTCGATTCGCTGTTTCCGGAGCCTCGTTCGCGGCGTGAAGCCCGGGTAAGAGAGAGCGTTGTTCCTGCCCGGCCTGCGAAGTAAGGCGAGCGCGGGACCACGCGGTCTCACGTTGCCCGATGGTGTTCCGTGGCCAGCCTGCCCGGAACGTAGACCCACGGTGAAATTCGGTAAGCCCACGAGACGCGGTGATAGCCGTCGGCGATCGTGCTTATTCCGTCCGCGAGGCTCACAACGAGCACCGGGCTGAGCGGTTTGCCAAGGATAGTCTTGACCATGTTTTGATGTGTGCCTGGATCATCGATCGCCAGCGCCGGTAGGTCGCACGCGCGCAAAATGTCGTTTGCGCGCATCTGAGTGAGCTTGACGCCACGCAACCTATCGACGAGCGACTTCGCTCGCTTCTCGCCGATTCGAATACGGAGAAAGCTAAGAGCGGCGGCGTAGTCGTGGTCCGCCACGTCGTCGAGCCAGAGGTGCTTGATGTCGGGGACCGCACGCTCCTCGGGTTGCTGGATCTTCTTAGGCATCAGGATCTCCTCGGGTGTCGTCGCGACCTGAGCTGCGGCGGCGGGAACCGGGTTCCCGAGCCTATCGCGAGACTGATGAGTCTATCATCCATTGGACAAGTGAAGGAAGTTTTGCGCCTGCGCTTTGAGCTTGGGCGGGCCCAGTGCGAGATTGCCATGGCGGTCGGACTGAGCAAGACGCCAGTCAGCAATTACCTGGCCCGTGCCGAGCGGGTGGGGTGCGTCTTGGATGGATACCGGCGCGCAAGGCCCCGAGGCAACAGAGTCCGTAAACGCCTTCGAGACCGAAGATGGGATGTACTTCGGCGCCTACGCTTCCATTGGGGGGGCCGACTGGGGCGGCCGACTGAGGGGGCCGACGAGACGAGAAGAGACGTCGTGCAACTTTGCAGTATTCCAGTGGTAGCGTGATCCCGTGGCCTGCTCAGGTAAGATTCGACCTGACTTCGGGCGATTGCCCCTTGTCGATCGGGCATTGTCGGGCGTAAGCGCATAGGTGGCGAAATACGCCAGTCAGGAGGGTGACATGAAAATTGTTGCGTGGAGCGTGTTTGGAGCCGTTGCTGTGCTGCTAGGGCAGGTTGCAGTGAGAGCTGGGGCCGATCCCGGAACCACGGGATCGGGAACTTCGGCTGGACCGGAGAGTAACGAGTCGGTATCTGCAGCCTCTACGACGATTGCAACCGATCCGGGCCCACGACCTGGGGTGGCAGGAGCCGGATGCACTGCTGCCGCTCAGCCGATCGCCTTCGACAATGGGAACGAGCAGTTAAGGGCCAGTGCTTGCTGCTATCCAGGCCTGAGCAGCACCCCTACAGCCGTCGAGCCGACAAGAGGGACCTTGCAGTTTTGCGAGCAGGCGGTCATTCGCTTCCAGGAAATTGATTCTGTATCGGGCAACAGGGCCAACAACGTGGGAAGCACTGAGACAGGCGTGGGCCTTGGACCGACCTACAACGCGAATAGCTGCGCCTCGTGTCATTCGCAACCGGCAATTCTCGGTGCCGCCGTCGGCCCAACGAGCCCGCAGTTTCCGGGAACGCCCAATCCGCAAGTGGCTCTGGCAACCCTGGACGGCGCTACGAACACGGTGCCGTTCTTCGTGACCGCCAGTGGGCCGGTGCGCGAGGCACGGTTCAAGAGCGACAATGGTGTGCACGATCTGTTCACCATCGCCGGACGTCCCGATGCCCGAGGTTGCAATGCGACGCAGCCGAATTTCAACGCCGCAAGCGCGCAGAATAATCTGAGTTTCCGCATCCCACTCGCGACTTTCGGTCTTGGGCTGGTAGAGTTGGTGACCGAGGAGGAGCTCGAAGCCAACCTGCAGGTGAGTAGTAGCTCCTCACTCGGCATCGCCGGCACGTTCAACCGGTCTGGCAATGATGGCACGATCACGCGCTTCGGCTGGAAGGCACAAAACAAATCCATCCTGATGTTTGCGGGCGAGGCCTACAACGTCTAGCAAGGAGTTTCGAACGAGCTATTCCCGGAGGAGCGGGAGGGCGGAGCCAGCAGCCTGCAAGGATGCTTTGGGTTCAACACGACGCCGGAAGATACGACCAATGTTGCGGGTAACGGAAGCAACACTGCGTCGGATATCAGCGCAGACGTCGTCAACTTCGCGATGGCCGTACGGCTTTCGCGTCCGCCCACGCCTCAACTGTACCCGGGCGTTAGCCAGAGCGCGTTCGTCGAGGGATCCAATCAGTTCGTGAACGTCGGCTGCGCGAACTGCCATACGCCGACCTTGCAGACCGACGGGGTCCCGTTGGGGTCTTCGTTCGATCCTGCCATGTCGGGCGTCGTATTCCATCCGTATTCCGACTTTGCACTCCACCACATGGGCTCGGGTCTCGCCGACGGCATCTCCCAGGGTAACGCGGGGCCGGATCAGTTTCGCTCGACGCCGCTGTGGGGTGTCGGCCAGCGCCTGTTCTTCCTGCACGACGGCCGAACGACCGACATGACGGCGGCTATTGCGGATCACGCTAGCCCGGGGTCCGAGGCCAACACGGTCATCGCCAACTTCAACAATCTGAGCGAGTCTGACCAGCAGGCCGTGGTCGATTTCCTGCGATCGCTCTAAATCAGACTGACGAGCAGGTCGTGGGCGGATCGGCATAGGGGCTTAGCTATGTCGATTTGCGAGGGCTGCATGTCGACTCCTACGACATGCCCCTCCGGCTGGACGCGGCGAGCCAGCCCCAGCGTGATTGATTCGGGTCCGCAGCCCACGTCCAGAAGTCGTGCTGCGCTGCGAAGAGATGGAAACACGAAGGCGGCGCGGTCACGTGCCGTCCGGCCGGATACCATGGCCATGACCTCCGTACCTCCAGCCCGGAGCGTAAGACGCTTGGTCTCGACTCATCGAACAAATACGTAGCGCTGCGGCGCCCAACTGCACACGCAGACGCGGGGCTTCATCGAGAGTCGGGCTCGCTCCTCTTGGCCTTGTCGTGGTCCTTGGCTTGGGCGCCTCGCTTCGTGCGGCGCTACAGTGTTCCCATGTACGAGGCGGGCCCGAGGAGTCGCGAGCTGCTTGACGAGATGAGTGGATACGTCGTGGCGGACCTGCGCCCGTTCGCGGTCGACCTCGAGAAATCGGAAGGGATGTTTCTGGTGACGGTCGACGGCGATCGGCTGTTCGATTGGGCCGGATACTTCGGTGCGAAGCTCGTCGCCCACAACCATCCGCGACTCTATGAACCGCAGTACGTCCGCCGACTCACCGTCGCGGCCAACAACAAGACCGCGAATCCGGACTTTTTGACTCCTGAATGCGTTGCCTACTACCGAGAGCTGTACGCCCTCTGCCCGAGGATAATGCAGAGTCCGACTCTAGAGATCTACGTGGTCAATTCCGGTGCGGAAGCCGTCGAGAACATGATGAAATACCTCATCAATCTGCACCACGAACGTCTGCTCGAGAAAGGCAAGCGTCCGTCCATGCACCGCTTCGTATACTTCGGGCAAGCCTTCCACGGACGAACCGTGTTTGCGCTCAACGTCACGAACATCCTGCACGACCCGGTGATGACGAAAGACTTTCGGGAGCTCGTTCCGGGGAACATCCAGGTCCCGTTTCCCGCCGTCGACAGCTCCAAGTCAGCCGACGAAATCGCGTCGAGGGTTGAGGGCGCGCTCGCGACGATCGAACGCTGCTTCCGCGAGCATGGAGACGAAATCGTGTCGGTAATTGTCGAACCCTTGCAGGGCGCCGGGGGCCACCGTGTTGCCCCATCGGAGTTCTTCCCGAAGCTCTCGAAGCTCTGTCACGACTTCGATGTTCAGCTCGGATTCGACGAAGTACAGACGGCCGGCGGCCAGACGGGAACATTCTTCATGATTGACGCTCTTGGCCTGCCTTACCCGCCACAGGCGGTGGCGGCAGGCAAGAAGCTAGGAAATGGCGTCGTCTATATGCGCCGGCCGATGAAGGATCACGGCGTGCTCGACTCGACCTGGGGCGGGACACTCGCGGACATGGTGCGTTTCGTCCAGGAAATGACCATCGTGCGCGAAGAGCGATTGATCGAGCAGGTTCCAGAAAAGGCCGACGCCCTTGTGGACGTGCTCATCGGACTCGAGCGGCGGTTTTCTCACGTGATCCATAACATTCGCGGCTATGGCCTCTATCAAGGCTTCTCGCTACGTGTTCACGCTATGAGAAGCGAATTGGTGCAGCTCGCCCTGAGCGAGGAAAAGCTTCTGCTCCTCGGAGCCGGAGCCAGCACCATACGCCTGCGCCCGCACCTTCACGTTTCAAAGGACGACATCGTCGACCTTGGGCAGCGCCTCGGGCGGGTTCTTTCGAGGTTTGCCGACGATCGGCGGGTGCAGCCCTGGAGGTGACGCACTGTCGTTGAGCGTGCTTCATTCGGACTGCGCTCCCGACGCCGCAACGCCCCGTGCGAGCCCCGTCCACCCCCGGAGGATCAAAGGTCGAGGACGACGGCATCGGGCAAAGCCCCGTGGGGCCACCCGGCGCTGTTGCATTTCTCCGCGATTCTGTTGGCCAAAGCACGGCGAACGCGTTCTCCTGGCGATCAAGGAGACTGCAACATGGCGAAGACAAAGACGGCAATGAAGAAACCGCTCTCGAAGAACGCGATCATTTTAGAGGTCACGGAAGCAGTGGGCGACGGCATTTCGCGAAAGCACGTGAATCAGGTGATCGCGGAGCTCGTTGCTCTCGGCCACAAGGAGCTGAAGAAGAACGGGGTCTTTGTGGTGCCTGGCTTCGCGAAATTCGTCGTGGTCAGGAAACCTGCTCGCCCGGCGCGTGAAGGCATCAATCCCTTCACCAAGGAAAAGCAGAAGTTTGCAGCCAAGCCTGCGAGCAAGGGCGTCAGGGCGAGACCGGTAAAGGCGATCAAAGACGCTGTGGCCTAACGCGGATGGCAGGGCGACGACGCGTACACAGGCGAGTCCGGATTGAAAGGATGGCGGCACACGAGCACTTCGCCGATCGAGCCTTTCCTGGTCGCGGGGAGCGGCGATAGGGACCGCCTCGGTTTGCAAGTCACTCGCACCCCAACGTGACTCCAGTGAGCGTCGGGCCCGCGATCGGCGCATTGCGCGGACGTCCGCGAGGGCGCGGTCTGGCCTCAAGCTCTGGGGCCGCTTCACGGTCCGCTCCCGCGGAGAGTACCAGCGCTTCGACCGCTGTCCGCGGGCGACGAGTGGCGCGCGGGAGAGTGATGGCCTCGAGGCGCGCGCCGAGCGCCTCGTCGTTCTCGGCATAGACTCGGGCGTATGCGAGAGCGCGTTGGGCGTGCTGAAGAAGAGCATCCTGCTTCTCCTGCAACGCCGAGCGCGCCGTCTCGAGCGCGAGCTCTGCGGCCGCGACGATGTCCGCGGCAGACCTCACTTCGATCGCAAGGTGTTCAAGCGTGTGTGCGTCAATGTCGGCGAACCGTATGTCAGCAAATGTGGTGGCGAAGAGTTCGAGCACGGTTTGGATGGGAAGGCCGATGGGATCCATCAGATGAACGTACATTCAGTAGTGCGCGGATACCAGGGCCAATGTGATGGCTCCGCGGTCTCGTCCTGGTGAGAAACGCGTACTCGCCTTCGCTGCTCGAGCGAGGGCTACCGTCGGCGCAGTCTGGCCGTTCATCCGACCGAGAGCACCATCGCGAAGCATCGCGAAGTGGCCGACGCCGCCACCGGCGCCGATGACCAACACCTGCGCGCCCGCCGCGATCGCGCCCACGTCGCGCACCGCTTGAAGGGCCGTGCATCCCGAGACCGGCAGCGCCGCCGCCTCTTCGAGCGTGAGATTCGCTGGCTTCGGCGCGCAGCTTTCCTCGGGCAGGAGCGCAAACTCCGCGAAGGTCCCTGTCCCCGTCATGCCGGAGCTGCCGAAGACCTCGTCTCCGGGCTTGAACCGAGTGACCCCCGAGCCCACGCTGTCGACCACGCCCGCGCCGTCCCAGCCAGCCGGCATCTTGGGCTTCGAGAAACCGAGGCCCATGAGCCGAATCAGATAGGGCCTCCCGGTCATCAGATGCCAGATGCTCGGATCGACCCCCGCCGCGCGGATGCGGACGGCGACCATCTTGCCCGCCGCCGTGGGTTTCTCCCGCTCCGCAAGGCGTAGGTTCGCGATGGGCCCGTACGCCTCTTAGACGATCGCTTTCATCGGCGACGGGATGGAACCCCTCGCCCGGACGCGCGTCAAGGCCGGGTGCAACAAGTCGCGAAGCCTCGATTGCGCCGATTCCAGAAGCCGCCTCTTCTGACGCCCCGACCAATTGTCCCCGGCACACCCTCGCGCTCCTTTGGCCAGAGCGCCCCGACGCCCCGTCGTGTCCCGCCCCCTGGTCGTATCGCGAGGGACTACTGGCACGGGTAGGCGACGGGGTCGCATACCGGAGTGCACGATGAACCGCCGTCGTATGGGTTACTCGTTGAAAGGCAGTAGGAGCCCACAGAGTCACCGGGGACAATCCCCATGTCGACACACTCCGAACCGGACGGGCACTGGCACCCGCCATTGCCGTCGCATCGGCACGACCAGGTCACCGTCATTTCGGGGGGACGGTCGACGCATTGAGGCGGGGTCGGCGTGGATCCACTCACCAATACGCCGCTCGGCGTGTAGCACGGTGGGAGTCCTGCGTCCGGGTCCGAGCTCTGGCCATACGGACACGACACCCGTCCTTGGAAATGATTCACGATGCAGACGGGTCCCCCGGGCGCGACCGTGGAAGAAGCACCCGGCGGGCTTGCGACGGAGAGATCCCTGAGAGCGAATCCCACAAAGGTCGGGTCGTCTTCGAGTGGTGTGACCTCGCACGGCGTTCCGAACTCGACTGTGCCACCGTCCGGGAGCACGAGCGCTCCGCTGTTACTCGTACAACTGCACGTACTGCACACGACTACGACGAGCCACGCGGGCAGAATGATTCGTTGCATGTCCCACTGATGGCCAACGGTGGCTCGATCCATCGTACGGTGTTCAGGGTTCTCGAGCGCATGTTCCATGCGATCGACGTCGAGCCCTCCCTCCGGGTGGAACCGATCATTCGGTTCCAACTATTGACGTACGTCGTCGACCAGGTCGGCAAGGGCACTACGCGGCGACGCGACCACCGCCGCGAGCGTGCGGCATTGTTCTCCTGTGCCTGCCATGAGCGATCGCGCGTATTGAAGAGGCTCGGGCCGCGAGCCACGAGAAGATCGATAGCGCTGGGGTTGCGCATCCCCCTTCCGCAGCGGCAGTCCATAACGCGCGGACGGAAGAATGATCAATTTCAACCCATTACAAGGCGTCCCGAGAACATCGAGGCTCCGCTCGCGGGGGAGGGCAGACATAGAGAGGGGATTGCCATCGTGCCAGAGGGAAACGCGAACCATGTATCTCAATAACCCTCGTCGAGAAAAGCGAAGTCTGCGAAGGCGAGGAGAATCTGATCAGCGTCCGCGCACACACGCAAAATGGGACCGATGAATTCCTGCACTACGTGATCGACGGCAGACAGGGACTGTCCCAGCCTGTCCGCCTGTATACGGAAAATGGCCGAGACGCGTCTCGAGCGGAACTCGTGGGCCGACTATGACTTCACGCTGCGCGTATTTCCATTTCCCGATCACGAATCCAGTCGTCAAGACACCGAGGACTCGTATATGGCCATCACCGCGAACGCGTGGAGTCAGTGTGGGGACAAACTCACGGCCCGTTATACGCTGGCGCTTTCGAATTCTAGTGGGCCGGCGAACACGCCGGTCGAATCGAAGTGACATCCGGGGCATGGAATTCGGGGCGCGCGCGGACTGGACGATCTGTACCAGCACCCGTCCGCCGCAGCATAGTTGGGTACGGTTAAGTGTGCATAGTTGGGTACGGTTAAGTGTGTTTTGATGCGATTGCGGACTGGGCAGTGAGTCCGCAAGGAGATGCGATCAATAGAAATTGACAGGACCATCCAGCTGAGCCAGTGTCGGTCGCCGAGCGTTGATGTCAGACAAAAGGGTGGTGTACCATGAAGCGACATCTCAGTTGGATCGCGATGAGTTTGGCCGGTGCGGCGAGCGCTGCATTGAGTATTTCGGGATGCAGTGACGACTCGGGAACTGCGCCCGGACCCGACGCCGCCGGGACTTCGGTCATGGAGGCCGGGGGGGACACGACCTCTGGCATGGAGGCCGGAGGCGATGCGACCTCTGGCCTCGACGCGGGGCTCGACGCATCTCTCCCGGACGCGGCTCCCGACCAAACGATAGTCGCAGAGAGCGGGGCCGATCAAACGGTCGAGGATACGGGAAGCGACGCCAGCGCGGACACGAACTCGACGTGCGCCGTGCCCGACGCGGCGGCGCTCGACAGCGCATCCGTCGAAGCGGGCTTCTACGCCGTTTGGCAAGTTTATAAGTGCTATTCGTGCCATCAACGGAAGTCGAGCGTAGTCGACAGTCTCGGCAACGGCATCGTCCTCTCTGGAAACAACGACGGGCTCGGCGACTCCGGGACGGTATTCCCACCGAACTTGACGAGCGATCCCGCGACGGGTCTCGGCTGTTGGACCGACAGTCAAGTCATCGATGCCATTCTCAACGGGACGACACCCGACGGGGGCCAACTCTGCCCGTCGATGCCCTTGTGGGGCAAAGCTCTGCCCAACGTTCCGCCCGACGGGGGCACCCGCCCGGGCACCCCGATGGGTGCGGAGACCGCTCAGGAGATCGTCGACTTTCTGCGAAGTCTGCCGGTTGTGAGCAATTCGGTGCCCGAGACCATGTGCGCGATGGTCGACGCGGGGGGCGGGGATGCGGCCCGCGATGCGGCCACGGACGGCGGCGGCGATGCGGCCTTCGATGGCGGAGTCGATGCTTCCGACGCGGCAAATGCCGAGGCTACGGACGCCGGGGCCGCCGACGCCGGCATCGACGCGACGGATGCGGGAATCGACGCGGCCATCGTGGGGGACGGCGCGATGGAGTGAGTCGAGGGTCGACCGCGCCGGCGTGCAGCGCGGACCTCGAGCCCAGCAGGTCGACTTCGCCGGCGGGGAAGGTGGACATCCGGCCGAACAAATGGGCTCGGCCGACGAGCGAAGCCGACGGCAGGTCGAAGAAGTCGACTTCGCCGACTTTTTTGGGCTGCGAAGTCGAGCCCGTCCCCCTGACAACGCGCTCGCACGCGTGCGATGTGCCTCCGCTGGCCCGCGAACTGCTTTTGCACGCGCGCGAACCGGCTCTGTTGACCGGCGAACTGCCCTGTTGAGGGCGTCTGCTCGACCTCGCCCGTCGTCACTCTGCCCGACGACTGGACAGATGGCCAGCGCGTGACCTAGTCGAGGCCTGTGGATCCGTCTGCGTCAGCGGCGCCGGCTTCATGAGGGGCGCGGCGCGCTCCCACGCGCTGGCAGTCAGCCGATATTTCTTCATGACTGCGCCCAACGCCGGCCACCTAGTGCTCAGAGTGCTCTCCGATGTCCGAACCCGCAGAGTGGATGAGCGAGTCCGCCGCCGCGCGGAGCGGTGCACTGTCGGGCGCCCGCCCAGAGACATCTCAACGAGGAGTGCCCCGATGAAGCGCTTGGCAAGAAGGACGTTCGCGACGGCAGCTTTCGTGCTTGTTACGTCCCATGCAGCCGCTGCTCCGCAGCCGATGATCAACTACTTTCAGCCGATGCCCATCGTGGGGACGCTGTCCACGACGGTGTGGGGGGCGTCGACCGTCGGCTCGCGGGATCCGGCCAATGGACTCGAAGACAACGGGACCGATGGGGGCGTAGGTCCCCAGCAGGAAACTTATTTCTACTGGGACGGGAAGATTCTGTATGGCAGCGATGGGAAATACCATTTGTATGCCAGCCACTGGCTCCATAGTAGTGGATTCGGCCCGCCATCAGGGGGATCGACTGGCTGGCAGAAATCGATCCCCATGCAAGCCATCAGTGACGCCGTCATGGGGCCGTATGTGTCGCAGGGCGACGCCTATACGAAGAACGAGGAAGGCAGCGACGAGGGGCACAATGTGACGGCGCTCGTGGCTCCCACCGGGACGAGTCCCTATACGTTGTCGGTCGGTGAGATCGTGCCGGGCCAGATGTTCAGCGCGACCTCTCCCAATGGGCCGTGGACCCCGCTGGGTCTTACCGAGACCACCACCAATGGGCACACTGGATGCGGGAGCACGTCCTCGAACTTTACGTTCACCGTGGGCCCGGACAATCGGTTCTGGGCCACGTCGCGCGCCGGCTGCGTCATGGACAGCGATCAAGTCCTTGGGACCTACACCATCGAGACAGATAGCGTCCTTCCAAACCTCGAGAACAATGACAATGTCAACGGCGAAGACGAGTGCATCTGGTATAGTGGCGGCTATTTCCACATCGTATACAATTATTGGAATGTGCAAAGGGCCTATCATCTCATGTCCAAGGACGGGATCACCAACTGGACAAGTACGGGCCTCGCCTACCAGGCCGCTCAATCGCCTCCTAATTCGTACTCAAATTGGCTTCGGTACACGGATGGCACGGTCAACGTATGGCACAACATGGAGCGGGTGGGCGTCGTTGTGGAAAATGGCCACCCCACGCACTTCACCTTTGCCGTCACGGACGTGAACAAGAATGCCACGGGTATCAGTCAGGGCGGGAGCAAGATCCTGGTCGTCCCGTTCAACGGCGTGCAATTCGATTGCGACAACGGCGACCAGGCTTCCTGCGACGAAGTCTCGGCTTCCGACGGCGGAGCCGAAGGCTCCACGGACGGTGGCGATGCGAACGACGTGGCCGCTGGGGAGGGCGGTTCGAGCGGTTCGGACGCAACGGTGTCGGGCGGCCCCGAAGCCGGTGGGGGGGGTGACGCCAGCGGCAGAGGGGACGCCGGCGGCAGAGGGGACGCCACCAGTGGCAGCGTCGACGCCAGTGGCGGCATCGACGGGGGCAGCATGAATGACGTCACCGCTCCGGAGGACGGTGGCCGTTCGAGCGGCGCGGACGCAATGGCTTCGGGAGGAGCCGATGCCAGCGGGGGCGATGGGGGCACGGGCGCTCTTGCCGAGGACGCCGGTGGCATGAGCGGAGACGAAGTGAGCAACCAGAGCTCGGGGCAGAGTGGCGGCTGCGGATGCAAGACAGCCCCACGCGCCGATGCGACGCCGTCGTTCCCAAGGGTCGGCGGGATCCTGCTCGCAGGAGCCTGGATCCGCCGCCGTCGTCGGCCGAATCACACCGACCTTCTCGGCTAGAGCCTCCATAGGAGAGCTTCGGTCGCTCCGTTGGAGGCCTCCAGGCAGCCTCTGGCTTGTCTGCCCGTGAAGAGCGGGATCTCGTCCCTCGGTGACGCGGGGCGTTGGAGGCCCCACGCGTTCGCCGAATTCGGGCTACCCTCCGCCCTCCATGCGCAGCCTTTACCTGATCCGCCACGGCGACACGCCCCAAGCCTCCGACGGCCGCCTCGCCGGCTCCATCGACCCTCCGCTGACCGACCGCGGCATGCGCCAAGCCGATGCGCTCGCTCGCGCCTGCGAGAGGCTCGACCTCACCGCGATCTACGTCAGCTCGCTTCTTCGTGCGCGCTCGACGGCGACGCCGATCGCAGCGGCGTGCAAGCTCGAACCGATCGTGGACGACCGATTGCGCGAGATCGCCTATGGCGAGTGGGAGGGCGCCTCCGAGGCGGACCTCCAAGAGAACCATGCGGACAGGTTCTCGGCGTGGGCGACCGACCCTGCACTCCACTCGCCCCCCGGCGGAGAGTCTGCCTTCGCCGTCGCCTCGCGCGCCCTCGCTGTCTTTGTCCGCGCCCAGAAGGAACACCCGACCGGAGTCGTCGCGTTCGTCAGTCACAAGGCCACGCTTCGGGTTCTCACGTGCGCTCTCGCAGGGGTCCCCATCGGACGGTTCCGCGAGCGTTTCGCGTGCCCCACCGCGTCCATCACCACATTTGAATTCGGCGAGCGCGGTATCACGCTCGTAGGGCTGGGCGACGTTCATCATCTGGAAGGCTAGAAGTGGGTGCTTTTCGCCGATCCCTTCGCGATCCCGGCGTCGAGCGTCCTCGCCTACGGGAAGTAGGCTCCGGGCGGCTCGACGCCGGCCTCGCTCGGTCTCGACGAAAATCACCCCACTTCTAACAATCTGTCTCATCGGCTTGCCGAGGCCCAAAGCTGGCCCGGGGGCTCACCGGATGTGTCGCCGAGAAGGCCGGTGTATTTCGGTCGAAACCAAGCGAGGCCGGTGACGAGCGCGCGGAGCCTACTTCCCGTAGGCGAGCACGATCGACGCCGGGATCGCGCAGGGATCGGCCGAAAGACACCGGCCTTCCAGGTCGAACGCCCGCTCGCAATGCTATTGTGCGGGCTTTCGAGGAGGCTCGGTGGACATTCGAAATCTGTTCGACGAGCACTTGCAGGTGTGCTCCGATGCGCGCGATTCCCTGCCCTCGGTACTCGATGAGGTCGTCCGCCTCGCCCATCGATCCATCGCCGAGGGTGGCAAGATCCTCGTCTGCGGCAACGGAGGCAGCGCCGCCGATGCTCAGCACTTCGCGGCGGAGTGCGTCGTCCGCTACGAGCAGGCCCGCGAGGCCACACTTGCCGCGATCGCCCTTACTACGGACACCTCCGCCCTGACGGCAACCGCGAACGACGTCGGATTCGAACACGTCTTTGCCCGCCAAGTCCGCGCCTTGTCCAAGCCGGGAGACGTCCTCTTTGCCCTCAGCACGAGCGGCCGGTCACCGAACGTGCTCCGTGCGGTCGAAGAAGCCCGTAGGGCCGGATGTCACGTGGTCGGGTTCACGGGCTTCGGAAAGAGCGCCCTCGCATCCATGGCTGACCTCGTAGTCGCCGTGCCGTCGTCGCGCGTCGCTCGGATCCAGGAGGTCCATATTCTCTGTCTGCACGCGATCGCGTCCGAGCTCGAGTCGACCCTGACGGAAAGTCCCCATGCGCGCGGAGACTGACCGGCTCCGCTCGGACCGGGTCCTCGCGCTCCACAATGCGGCCGACAAGCTCACGCTCTGGGTCGTCGGCGATGTCATGATCGACGAGTATGTCGAGGGGGATGTCGGCCGGGTCTCGCCCGAAGCGCCGGTCCCCGTCGTCCACGTCGACCGCACGTACTGCCGCCTCGGTGGCTCGGCGAACGTGGCCCACGGGGCTCGCGCTCTCGGCGCGCGCGTGAGTCTTTGCGGCTCGATAGGCGACGATGCACCGGGCCAGACTGTGCTGTCCATGTGCGCCGAGGCCGGGATCGACGCGCGCGCCATCGCACGGCTCGCTGGCCGCCCGACGACGCGCAAGCTGCGGGCGCTGGCCCGCCACCAGCAGATGCTCCGCCTCGACTGGGAGACGACCGAGGTCCCCGCATTCGGAGACATCGGCGGTGCGCTCGAACGGCTGCGATCAGGACCTCGTCCGCGCGCAGTGGTCGTCAGCGACTACGCGAAGGGCCTCCTGTCGGAAGATGTGCTCTCTCGCGTCTTCGCATGGGCGCGCGAGGCGGACGCTCCGGTGATTGTCGACCCGAAGTGCCGCGACTTTGGGCGGTATGCTGGGGCCGCGGTCGTGACGCCTAACCTGGCGGAACTCGAGATAGCCGCCGGCGAGCCGTTCGCAAAGACGGACCCCGAGCGCATCGAGGCCGCGGCGCGGCGTCTCCTTCAACGCGTCCCGGTGGGCGCCCTGCTCGTCACGATGGGAGAGAGGGGGATGATGCTGGTTCCGAGGGACGGCGAGGCAGCTCCCATTGCTGCACTCGCCCGCGAGGTCTTCGACGTGACCGGCGCCGGAGATACAGTCATTGCGGCGCTCTCGGTCGCGATGGCTGCCGGATGGGGCCTGCCCGACGCGGCGCGTTTCGCCAACGCCGCCGCGGGAGTGGTCGTCGGAAAGGTCGGAACGGCCACGGCCCATTGGTCCGAGATCGCCGACGTTCTCGCGACGACACCGCCGAACAAGCTCTTCGACCGGGATGCCCTGCGCGAGCAGGTCGCTTGGTGGCGACTTCAAGGCAAGAAGATCGTGTTTACCAACGGCTGCTACGACCTCCTGCACGCGGGGCACATCGCCCTCATGCAGCAAGCGGCCGGCGCGGGCGACGTGCTCATCCTGGGCCTGAACAGCGACGCCTCCGTGAGGCGGCTCAAGGGGCCGACCAGGCCGGTCGTTGGGGAATTCGACCGCGCGAGGTTGCTCGGCGCGCTCGAATGCGTGGATGCCGTGACGATCTTCGAGGAGGACACGCCCCTCGAACTCCTGCGAGACGTCCTGCCCGACGTCTTGGTGAAGGGCGGGGACTACACGGCCGACCAAGTCGTGGGCCGAGAACTGGTGGAAGCGCACGGAGGAGTCGTTACGCTTGTCCCGCTCGTCCCAGGGCTCTCGACTTCGGCGCTCGTCGAGCGGATAAGGCAGTCCCATGGGGACTGACGGCATCGTCCCTGACCGCACAGGTGAGAACTCGCCCGGGCGAGTCTGTCCGTGCTGCTCCGCCCCCGTCCATCGTACCTACTTGGAGACTGCCTATCTGCAGTGCGATGCCTGCGGCGCGCTGGTCAGCACGACGGACGCCGCCGGCTACGAGACGGACTACTACTACCACTGCGCGGGCGCTGAACGGCTGGAGCGCCGTCGGGGGCCGGTCGAATGGCGCTGGTTTCAGCGCATCGCACGCGCGTGCCGCCCGCCCATTTGGCCCGCGACGCGGCGCACCGCAATTGAGATCGGGTGCTCCAGGGGATACTTCGTCGAGACCTGCCTGGCGCGTGGGCTTCCGATCTGTGGCTACGATGTGTCCGCCATGGCATTGGCGTCCGCCCACGCTCGCGGACTCGGCACGTCGTGCATGAAACGAGACCTGATCGCCGAGGACGGATCCCATGACATCGAGGCAGTCGACCTCGTGTTCGCATGGGAGGTCCTCGAACACTTCGACGATCCGTCCGCGTTCCTCGCCGCAGCCCGTCGACATCTGCGCCCCGGGGGGTGGCTGATCGGCAGTACGCCGAACGGGCATAGCGCGTGGATCGCCGGCCTCCATTCGGCTTGGCATGGTTTCGGAATACCCCAGTACCACCGGATCTACTTCAATCCGAAGGCCCTCCATCACGCGTTCGAGCGACACGGATTCGGCGACGTGAGGACGCTCACGTGCGTCGATTGGCGCAGTAGTTTCATGCTCAAACACACGGCCACGGAGCTTTCGAGGAGATACCTCGGAACGAGCGACATGCGCGTTCGCACGGCGGTCGCCCTGGCTGTGGGACCGCTCGAGAAATTGGCGGAGCTCCTCAGCGGTCGAGTGGCCGGACTGGAGGGCGAGACGCTCCTTTTCGGCGCTCGGCGTATGGCCTGATCTCCCTGGCGCTCGGTCCTTCGCAGCCCCCGTCGATTCCATCACCGCGAGCGCATCCGTCGTCCGCGCTGCCTTGACCGCGAGACGCTCGCATGTAGAGTCGCGGGCCGGCCTATCCATGCTGATCGTCACCGGCGGAGCCGGGTTCATCGGGAGCAATCTCGCGCACGCTCTCGCGGCGCGTGGTTGCGATGTTGTCGTCGTCGATGACCTGACCGACGGAGCAAAGTGTGCAAATTTGGTCGGCGCAGCGATCGCGGATTACCTCGACAAGGACCGTTTTCTCGCACTGATGAGCGCGCGGGACGCATCGCTGAGCAAGGTCGAAGGGGTCTTCCATCTTGGCGCGTGCGCGACGACGACCGAGTGGAACGGCCGCTTCATGATGGAAAACAACTTCGAGTACTCGAAGGCCGTTCTCTCTTATTGCCGAGCGATGGGCATTCCGCTCGTCTACGCGTCTTCCGCGTCCGTCTACGGAGCCGGCACCGTCTTCGCGGAAGACCCGGCCAACGAGGCGCCCCTCAATGTGTACGCCTATTCCAAACTCCTTTTCGACGCGGTCGTCCGACGCGCGATCGCGGAGCCTGGACCTGCCGTCGTCGGTCTTCGCTACTTCAACGTCTACGGCCCAAGGGAATCACACAAGGGGTCGATGGCCAGCGTCGCGCACAACCTTTGGCGACAGCTCGAGAACGGCGAGCCTCTACGTCTGTTTCGCGGAATCGACGGCTACGGCGATGGCGAGCAACGCAGGGACTTCGTCCACGTCGACGACGTCGTGAAGGTCAATCTCTGGTTTCTCGACCATCCTTCCGTCTCGGGGATATTCAACGTGGGCACGGGCTGCGCCGAGACATTCAACGAGGTCGCCCGCGCCATGCTCAAGGCCGCGGGGCGCGGCGCGCTCGAATACGTTCCCTTTCCGAACGACCTCGTCGGACGCTATCAGAGTTTCACGCAAGCCGATCTCACGAGGCTGCGCCGCGCGGGATGCGACGTGCGCTTCCGACCGGTCGCCGAGGGCGTGACCGAGTACGCGGCATGGCTCGGTCTCCACTCGACGGGCGGTCGGGCGCCTCGACGGGCGTGACATACGCCACTCCAGCGGAATCCCTGCCCTTCGAGGTCCTCGTCCGCGCCCGTGCCGCCCTCCTGGCCCGCGACGCAGCCAACGCCGCCCTGCGCGGCGCTCGTCTGGTTCTCTTCGGACGTCGCACGGCCCCGCGCGCACCTCGAAACATCGTAGTGTACTTCGTCGGCAACCTGGGCGACATCGTCGTGGGCATTCCTACGCTCGTCGCCATTCGCGAGCGATATCCGGGCGCACGCATCACGCTGCTGACGTGTCGAGGGGCCGCCCACCTGCCCGGCGCTATCGACGTCCTGCGCGGTGCCCGCTTCCTGGACGCCATCGAGGAGTACCCGTTGGCCGACACCCGCAGCATTTCCGGCCTCGTCAAGCTGATCCGAACAGCCAGCCGCCTGGAGCCTGACTTGTTCGTCATGCTGCCGCCCGTCCGGTCGACTGTCCGAGCCCTCGCGCGCGACCAGATCTTCGCCCGCGCGTCTGGTGCTCCATTCGTCTCGGGATTGCAAGTCGACCTGCTAAACGTCTTTCTGAAGGACCAGGCCCGCATTCTCGGTGAACGCCCGCGCGAGGTCGATCGGCTCCTCGCCTCCGTCCGAGAGCTCGGCATCTCGACGGCCGACGTGCGCTTCGAACTCCCGCCGCCCGAGGCCGAGGAGCGGGAACGAATCGCCGAGCAGATAGCCACCCTGGGGGGACCGTTCGCGGTCGTTTGCCCCGGCGGAAAACAGATGGGGCATCTCTGGCCGGGCGACCGGTTTGGAGCGATCGCGGCGCGCTTGCGCAGCGAGGCGCATCTTTCGATAGTGACGATAGGCATCGAGGCAGAACGGCCCGCGTGCGAACGGACGCTCGCGATAGCGGGTGGCGACCTCGATGTCTCAGGGCGCTCGAGCGTCCTCGGGACCGCGGAGCTACTTCGCTACGCGAGGCTCCTCGTCACCAACGACACCGGACCCATGCATCTCGCTGCCGCCGTCGGCACTCCCGTCGTGGCGATTTTCTCCTCGAACGACCTCGCCGGGCGCTGGTACCCGTACGGCGCCGGACACGAGGTGTTGCGCGCCGCGCTCGTGTGTGACGAGTGCCTGTTCGCCCCCGTCCGGACGGACCACTGCGTGCGGCGCATCTCGGTCGACGAAGTTTGGGCTGGGTGCGCGCGAGTGCTCGCTCGGTCCGCCAGCCAAGCCCCAACCCTGCCGCGCTGACGCGAGCCTGCGCTTCACCGCCTCTCGACAACCCCCCGGATCGCCGCGGCCTGCTCGGCGAGCTCGGCCTCCCGCCATCTCCCCTCCTCGGGGCGGAGCCTGGCGAGCTGCGCGTAGTCGTGGGCGGCCTCCGAGTGCAGTCCGGCCCTGGCAGCGAGCCGCGCGCTGCATTGGAGCAGATCGAGGTTCTCCGGAACGCGCTCCTTTCCGCGGCGGCACGAGGCGTAGGCCTGCTGGAGATGGCCCGCGGCCTCCTGCTCGGCGGCGACCCAAGAGAGTGTCTGCGCGCAGCGCGCGTCCGAGGCGCACCCGGAACGAGCGACCTGGTCGACGATGCGGTCGGCACGCTGGGCATCGCCGGCGCCGCGAGCCAAGGCCACTACCGTCTCGAGACACAAATCGCGATCGTCCACGCTGCTGGCGGCCCTCTCGAATTCGGCGAGCGCCCGCTCCGGGCTGCCGTCCGCGAGGCGGGCTCTCGCGAGCAAAGCGTGCGCACTGCATGTATTGGGGCTGAGCGCGCGAGCCTGCTCAGACGTCTCGAGAGCGAGCGCCGCGCACCGGGCCCTCGCGTCCGCGGTGCGGCACCACGGCGCAAGGTGCGCTGGCTCGATGTCTCGCACCGCGTCCTCGGCCGCGCGCAGCGCACTGGCCGGCGAGGGGCCCGACTCGAGGAGCCGGTCGAGCCTCCGCGCCGTCGCCGGCAGCCGCTGTCGAATCGCCGCGGCGAGCATTTCGACCACACCGTCCGCGGCTCGACCGCGCGGCACGAGTTCGGTCGCATCGTCGTAGCCCGACACCACCCGCGGGGCTTCGGCCATCACCGTGCCGATGAGCCCCGGCTCCTGCTCCATGGCGATGCGATACTCGAGGCGCGCCTGCGACGGCGAGCGGGCAGCCACGAGGCGCGCCAGCACGAGATGCGCGGGTGCGTAGACGGGAGCGCGCTCGAGGGTGGCCTCAATCCACGGCACTCCGTCGTCGTCGCGTTCGTGCGAAGCCCGAAGCGCCGTCATGAATGGCAAGTAGGGCTCGGCCGGATGGCGCAACATCGCAGCCCGGGCCAGCTCGTGCATCTCGCGGCTCGTCACCGGAATGTCGACCGCCCGATCGTGCAGCAGCCGACGGTCCGCGTAGAGCTCGCCGTGCATGCCCCCCAACGCGAGCGCGATCGAGCCCAACGTACAGGCCGCCGCACCGCAGGCCATGAGACGCGGTCGGCGCGACCACGCCATCGAATGCGCCTCGCGCAATCCGGGCGCCCCGCCGACCACCACGGCAGCACACACGACGCCGGCGAGCGCGACCGCAGGAACCTCCGATCCGAGATCGCCGAGATTCTGCACGGCGAGCGCTACGAGACCCGCCCACGCGCCGGGCACCGGGCCGCTGCGACTCCACGAGGCGCGCGGACGGAGAGCGACCGCGATGGCGACGAAGGCAGCGCAGGTCGCCGGGGCGCCCCACTCGATGAGCCACTGCGCCACGATGTTCTCCGGATGCGTGAAGGTGAGATGCCGGACGTCGACCCGAAACGCGGGATACACACT
The DNA here is from genome assembly GCA_049512415.1 of Polyangiaceae bacterium. GTDB lineage: Bacteria > Myxococcota_A > Polyangia > Polyangiales > Polyangiaceae > Palsa-1150. Next base: position 39,593 of record JBEKXD010000013.1, on the reverse strand, counting down.
CTCGAACGCTCCGCGGCCGCAGCCGAAGACCCAAAAGGAAGGCAGCATCTTTATCATGTGCCCGAACATGCCCGCCTTGGAGAGGTCGGGGTCCAAGAGCTCGCCGGCAGCTTGGTCCGAGCTCGCGAGGACCACCAGGGCTGCGCCGACGACCGCTGCAAACGCGACGGCGAACGACACGGCCCCTAGCCGGACCGTGCGCCCGGAGCGCTTGGACATCGAATGGCCCACGACCATCAGCGCCCCGACGACCATCGTGGCCACCCCCGCGCGCGACGCCACCCAGAATTGGGCAGCCGCGAGGACTACGAACGCGATGGCCGGCACCGACCGGGGTCGGTCGTGGCCGGACATGAGGGCCTCCGAAAGCGCGAGGCAGACCGCGAGGTTGATATAACCCGCCAGATTGTTCGGATTCATCAGGGGAGCGATGTGGCGCTCCCCGATCCCTGGGCCCGGATCGTAAAATCCATAGAGCTTGTGAAGGCCCAAGGCGGAGTGCGCGAACGCGAGGATCGCCACTGCGAGACCGGTCCAGACGACGACGCGTCCGAGGAACGTCGCTCCCCCGCGCCGACGCGCGACGCGCAGCGCGGCGAGCAGGGCGCAGAGGTAGGCGGCTCCCTTGAGGAGTTCGATACGGGTCGCCGTCGGGTCGAGCGACACGGGGATCCACGCAGGCCCGGCCTCCCGCAGCGGGGAAAGGGCGCGCGACCAGACCGCGGCTCCGTAGGGCTCCACGTGGGAAAGCCACGCCGACGGCAGGGGGACGATCTGGAGACCCGTGACCAGCACGAGCCCGGCCGCGACGGCGACCAGCACGGTCTCCGCAGGCCGAACGCGAACCGGCTGGCCCGACCACCACGTGGTCACGGCGGCGACCGCGACCAAGGCCGCGACGGCGCAAAGGACCGGCGTGTGCACCGAGCCTACCGCCAGGGCCGACCCGGCGACGGCAAGGGCCAGAAGCAGTGCCCCTACGCGGTGCAATCCCCCGGGCTTGCCGTAGGTCGTACCGTCTGCTGTCCCGACGTTCATGCGACACCCTTTTGCACGAGTCTGCTACCACACGCCTCCGAGGGGCGCGGGCGCGGGGGCAAACCGCTGTCGACGATCGGGCATCCATTCGGTTCGGGCAAGCGTCCTATCATGACCGGCCGGACGCTCCCCCGCGTGTCGACTGCCGGCGGTTCTGGCGAGGCTTATCGTCGCCCTGAAACGTCCGTCCTGGGAATTGGGTGCCATGCCTTGGGTAAGCCGGGCTGGCGACCGCGAGGTCACACCGCCCCGAGCACGCCGGAGAAGAAGGCGCCGATGGCCTTGATCGATTGGAATAAGGACCGTTTCACCGTTCAGATCAAACAGTTCGACGACGAGCACCAGGAGCTCATCAGGCTCATCAACGACCTGCACGCCGCCATGAAGGGCGGCAAGAGCCGAGACTTGATGGGCTACACGCTGAACAAGCTCGTGGAATACACGAAGACGCATTTCTCCAACGAAGAGGCCGTCCTAGCCCGCCACGGCTATCCGGAGCTCGCGCCTCACCGCAAGCAGCACGTCGATTTCACGAGACAGGTCGCGGAGTTTCAGCGTCAGTTCGGTTCGGGGGAGACCGCCGTGACCGTGGACGTCATGGAGTTTCTCCGAACCTGGCTCGTCGATCACATCCAGAAATCGGATCGGAGCTACGCGACCTTCCTCGCGTCCAAGAACGTACACTGACAAGACAAGGAACGCCGCCATGGCATTCATCGATTGGAATGACGCGACCTACAGCGTTGGCGTCAAGCAATTCGACGACGAGCACAAGGAGCTCGTTCGCCTGATCAACGAGCTTCACGCAGCCATGAAGTCGGGGCGAGGGCGGGATGTCATGGGGCCGACCTTGAGCAGCCTCACGCGGTACGTCAAATTCCACTTCGCGCGCGAAGAGGAGCTCATGGGCCGCCACGGCTACCCGGGCCTCGCGACGCAGAGGCAGCAGCACGACGGCTTCACGAAACGGCTGGCCGACTACCAGAAGAACTTCGACAATGGGTCGATTGGGATTACGGTCGACCTATTGCAGTTTCTGCAATCCTGGCTCATCGATCATATTCTTCGCACCGACCGCCAGTACACGGAGTTTTTCACCGGCAAGGGAGTGCGCTAAGCTGCGCCCTGGGAGCGGGGCCGGAAAAGCGAAAAGGCGGCCCGGCGCAGGGACTACGACTACGAACGCGGAGCCGAGCAACCGCCATCGTTGTCGTTGACGGCGACGATTCCAGGGGCGACTCACGGACCGAATCTGAGGACCAAGGAGCAGACCCGCCGCATCGGGGAACCCGTCCGCTCGGTCGAGGGGGCTCTGACGCTTTCGCGTCGCTGCGCTGCGGTGAGGACCCAGGCTGTCTGGGACGCCTGGCGCTTGGTGGGGACCGTGCGGCTCCGGAGTCGCATTGCGTCAAAGGCCGGTGGCCTGACTACGAGCCCCAGCCGGGACTCAATTGGTTGTGGCACGATGGCGCCCAGCATCGTATTGAGTAGCATTCTGTGGTTTTTTCGCGACTGGCACTTCGGCCGGCGCGGTGGTCGGCACTTGAATGAGTGGTCAGCTGGTTCTGGGCGGCGCCCCTGGAGGGCGCTCGGGGAGTGTGAATGATTCGGAATGTTCGACGGCGTGGACTTGCGCTCCTCCTTCAGATGGGAAGCCTGTGCGCCGTGTACTTCGCGGTCCCGCCGGCGGTGGCCGCCGACCCGACCAAACAGGAGTGCGTCGCTGCCAATGAGAGCGCGCAAGACAATGAGAGAGCTCGCAAGCTCCTCGCGGCTCGGGCCAGCCTCGCGGTGTGTACGGCCACGAGCTGTCCGTCCGCCGTGCGCGAGGACTGCGGGCAACGCCTGCGTGAGGTCGACCGGGCCCTGCCGACCGTCGTGTTCGCCGCCAAGGACACGGTCGGCCACGACCTGACCGACGTGCGCGTGACGATGGACGGTGCTCCTCTGCTCCAGAAGCTCGATGGCTCGGCGATCCCGGTCGACCCGGGAGTCCATCGCTTCGTCTTCGAAGCGAGCGGGTTTCGCGTCAGCAGCACCAAGGTCACGGCGGTCATACGCGAAGGAGTGAAGGAGCGCCCCGTTCAGACGGTCTTCGAACTGCCGGAGCAGCCCGCGGCCGCACCGCCTCCTGCGGTGCAGCCGGTCCCGCAGGCGCAGCCGACATCTTCCGCCGGCAACGCCCGGCGAGCGATCGGCCTCGCGGTAGGCGGCGCGGGGGTCGCCGAATTCGCGGTGGGGATGGTTTTCGGCGCCGTCGCGCTCTCGACGTATAACCACGCGCTGTCGGAATGTCGCAATAGCGATTTCAACGACTGCGGCACGCAATACGCCCAAGCGCACCAGGACCGTCAGACGGCGTTCGATCAGGCGACCGTGTCGACGATCGCGACCGTCGCGGGCGGCGTCTGCCTCGCGGCGGGAGCGTACCTCTATTTCACTGCGCCGAAGGACAATGGCGTCGAGGTCGGCGCGACCACGGACAATGGCGGGGTTCGGTTCTCCCTGGGAGGGCGCTGGTAATGAGACACTGGATAGCTTGGATCGCGGGGGCGGCGCTGCTCGCGAGCCTCGGCGGGTGCGCCAATATTCTCGGCTTCGAAGACTTCAACGGGCCGGACGACGGGGGGCTCGATTCGACGGGTTCGTTCTCCGACGCGCCTCCGACGGGCGACGCTCCGAGCGACGGACGCGCGGACGCCGCCGATGCCGGGGACTCGGGCGATGCCACCTCGAGGGATGGCGGGGACGCATCCATCGCCGATTCGGACGCGGCCGGCGGGGACGCACTCGATGCCTTTCCGCTCGGCGATGTGGTCGTGGATGTCCAGCTGAACAATGTGATGGACGCGGCCGACGCGGACGCGACGCTCCTGCCCGATGGGTCACCTGCCGATGCCACAATCGACGTAACGACACCGGACAGCACAATCGGCTCGGACGGGTGCGCCACGCCGTGCAGCGGCAAGTGCCCCAACCTCGAATCGGACATCCTCAACTGTGGAACTTGTGGCCACTCCTGCGGATCTGGCCAGACCTGTCTGAACGGCTCTTGTCTGCAGTCGTGTACGCCGGGAACCAGCCAGTGCTCGGGCAATAGCTTGCAGACGTGCGCGGCGACCAGCACGTGGGGGAGCGCGGTCGCATGCCCCGCCGATGAGACCTGCACCGCAGCGGGAGGTACGGCATCTTGCGCGTGCACGGCGTCTCTGTGCGCGCAATCCGGCACGGTCTGTCAGGACTCGCAGACCCTGGCGACGTGCAGCCTCGATCAGAACAAGTGTCTGGTCGTGAGCGCAACGGCTCCATGCCCTGTTGGGGATCTGTGCGGGGGCAAGGCTCCAGGCGCCTCGTGTTCACCCAATTGTCAAAGTACCTGCGATGCGGGCCAAGCTCAGTGTGTCGGCGGCGCCCTCGCCACGTGTGCGGCTGTCGGGTCTTGCTGGGTATACCCCGCGGCGACCGCGTGCGGGACGCGCCAGACCTGTACGGGAGCCGCGGGCTCAGCGAAGTGCGAGTGCAATGTGGACCCGGTGTGCACGAGCTCCAAGGCCGTCTGCTCAGGATCGACCGCCGTCTCGTGCCAGGAGGACTCTAACGGCTGCTTCTACGAACTGAGCTCGCTCGCATGCGTGGGTGCGACACCCGTTTGCCTGAACGGCTCGTGCGTCGCCTGTACACCGAGCACTACGCAGTGCTCCGGCAGCGGAGTGCAGACGTGCTCGACGGCAGGCCAATGGGAGAGCCCCGTCGCGTGCCCAGCGAACGAAACGTGTACCACGAGTGGGACCACTGCATCGTGCACGTGCTTGTCGTCGATCTGCACCGCGGCGGGCACCATTTGCGAGAACAGCCAAACGGTAGCGACGTGCTCTGTCGACTCCAACAAGTGCAAGTACCTTAGTTCAACGACGCCCTGCACGGCGACGCAGTCATGCGCGGTCGACGCCGGAACGGCCTATTGCTCGAACATTTGCCAAGACACGTGCAAGGGAGGCCAGACGTCGTGCGTCGGTGGCGGCCTCGCGACATGCACTCTGATCAACGGCTGTTACGGGTACGGCACTCCGGAGCCCTGTGGACTGCGCCAAACCTGTACCGGGACTACCGGTTCGGCAGCGTGTACGTGCAATGTGGACCCAATTTGCAAGAGCCTCGGCAATGTTTGCTCGCAGTCGACCGCGGTCGTCTGCGCGGAAGACGCCAATGGCTGCTTTTACGAGACCACCTCGTCGTCGTGTGTCGGGGAAACGCCGGTATGCTTGAAGGGCGCGTGCGTAGCGTGCACTCCGGGCTCGACGCAATGTTCTGGCAATGGAGTCCAGACGTGCTCGGCGGCGGGCCAGTGGGAGACGGCGGTAGCCTGCGCAGCGCACCAAACGTGCACGACCAGCGGTGGGGTCGCGTCCTGCACGTGCATGGCGTCGATCTGCACCGCGAAGGGGACCACCTGCCAAGACTCTCAGACCGTGGCGACGTGCCTCGTCGACTCGAACAACTGCCCGTACGTCAGCACGACGACCACGTGCGCGGCGCCCAATGAGTGTTCCGGCACGGCTCCAAGCGCCACCTGCTCGCCCATCTGCCAGAGCAGCTGCGCCCAAGGCCAGACGACATGCGCGACCGGCGGTGTCGAGTTCTGTCAGGAGTCACCCCCGCCTAAGAACTGCTGGTCCTACGCGACGCCGCCCACCCCGTGCGGTATCCGCCAAACGTGCACCGGAGCCGCGGGGGCGGGGCAGTGCGTGTGCATTCCCGACACGACGTGCACGTCGGTCGGCAGCATTTGCGTCGGTGGCTCGGCCGTCAGCTGCGCGGCGGACGCAAACGGCTGCATCTACAAGGCGTCGTCCGCGCCGTGCGGCGGGGCGGAGCCCGTCTGTCTGAACGGCGTCTGCGAAGCCTGCACGCCGGGGGCCACCCAGTGCACCGCGTCGGGCTTGGAGACGTGCAGCACTGGAGGCCAATGGAGCAGTCCAGTCGCTTGCGGAACGAACCAGTCCTGCGTCACCACCGGTGGAAACGGCAAATGCGCGTGCAATGCCTCGATCTGCACCGCGGCCGGCACCACATGTCAGGGCACGAGCGAGGTTGCGACGTGCGCCGTCGACGGGCAAGGTTGCCCGTACGTCAGCGCGACCACAACCTGTGTGCTTCCCGAAGTCTGCACCGGCGCAGCCCCAACCTCCGCCTGCGGCCTCACGTGCGAGAATCAGTGCACTGCGGGCGCTACAGAGTGCACTTCGTCGACCGTCCTCGCGACGTGCGCAGTGAACTCCGCTACGGGCTGCACTGACTACACGACGGTTAGCACGCAATGCCCGGAAGACCAGGGGATCGCCGTACACAGGGCCTGCACGGGGGCCGCGGGCACCGCGAGCTGCACCTGCGTGGCCGATCCCCCGTGCTCGGCGGCGGGGAATATCTGCACGGCTGGCAATACGACGGTGACCGATTGCGCCGCCGACTCTGCAGGGTGCATCTACGTTGCTTCCCAGACGGTGTGTAGCACCGCCACGCCGGCGACACCGGTCTGCGTGAGCGGCGCGTGCGAAACGTGCACTCCGGGCACCACGCAGTGCACGGACCCGACCGACTTCGCCACCTGCGTCGCCCCCGGCGTGTGGGGCCCGTCAACCGCCTGCTCTACGAATCCCTGTCAGGTCTATTCGTGCACTACGAGTGACGCGGGCACCGGAGGTGGTACGTGCGTGCTCTCCTCGATTGTGGCCGACGGTACGTCGTGCAGCGCTACCAATGCAGGAATGGTGTGTGCGAGCGGAATGTGCGGATGCACGGCGCCTGGATGGACGCTCTGCAATGGGACGTGCATCCCCGACACGAGTGACCCAAACAATTGCGGGGGCTGCAACATCCAGTGCGGCAATGCCGACGGTGGTGGGCCCCCGTCTTGTGTCGGTGGAGCCTGCCAATAGCGCGGGCCCCCGCCTTCACAGCCCCCAATGCGCCGCGACGTCTAGCCCCAGGAGCACCGTGTCCGGCGCGTTGGAGTCGAATGGAAACGAGTCGTAGCTAGAAAACCTCGTGTACCCGAGGTCGAACGCCACATCGAGGGCCACCGACGCTCCGAGCATGTGGCGCCATCCGAAGCGGAGCCGCGGAACGATGGCCCCGGCCGACGTAGCAGAGACGCTGGCCACGTCCGACTGGAGCTCGATGTGCTCGAAGCCCAGGCCCGGCGCCAGCGTGAGCTGATTGTCGAAGGCGGGATCGAGGGGAAATCGAAACTCCAGCGCGACCTGGGAAGTGAAGCCCTCGGCGGCCCCGCTCCCCGTCGTATTGAAGTGTTCGTAGCCGGCCTCCACGAGCAGCGCCGTCGTCTCGCCGAACGAGTAGCGAAACGCCAGGCCCACGCTCTCGGCCCACGTCTGCGCGTCATCGAACGACAGACCCGAAGTCTGCCACTTGTGCAGCGAGAGGACCGGACCCAGCGAGAAGCCCCTCCCTCGCCGCAGCGGCCCTATTCGCGCTTCCGGAGCCGCTCCGGCTTTGGCGCTATCATCCTCATCCACCGCCAGCCAAGCCGACCTCGCGGGTTCGCCACCCATCGCCCGGACCGGCTCGTGGTACACGGCGCCGCCGTCCGCACCGGCGTCGGCGTCTGCTGCCGCCGCGGCCTCGCGGATCTCCCTCTCCAGCGTTTCCAATCGCTCGTTCACGCTGTCGGCATCGCCAGCATCGGGCTGAGCCGTCAGATAGGCGCGGTAGTCCTCGACGGCAGGATACGGTTGATCGAGCTTGTCGTGGCACGCGCCGCGGTCGCGACGGAGCGTCGGGTCGGGCGACGCGGCGATCGCTTCGTCGAAGGCGTCGAGCGCACTCTCGTACTCGCCTCGCTTCATGCGAGCGCGGGCTAGATCCGCCGCGCCAGACACCCCCTGCGTCCCGCGATGCAGGTTCAGGGGCTCGGCCTTGTAGTTCTTGTTGCGCCGAGCCGCCTCGTTCGTCTGAGCAGGCCGCGGCGGCGACGCACCCGAGCTGTCCGCCGTCGCGGGGGTCGACGACGCGCTGTTCGCGGCGGGGGTTCGCGAGCCGGGGTTGCGCGCCATGGCAGGAACGTTCGCCATCGCGACACCGAACAGCCCGAGGACGGTTGCCGCCCGCGCTCCACGTAGGACCATCGCGTCCAGAATAGAGCAGCCTGGCGGCAAGTGCCGAATTCCGGACGATCTACGCCGGCGTGGCGATCACGACGGCTTCCTCACCGGCGCCGAGAGAAGCTTGCACTCTGCGCAGAGGCGTCAGGGCCCCACCCACCCCCACCATGGCCGCGTGATAGGCAGTGTCGACAGCCCAACTGCGCCGCGGCCTCTCACCCGACGAGGGCGACGTGCGCGTGCTCGAACGCACGCGGAGACCGGTTCGAAGCAGGGCGAGAAACCACCCGCTGAATGGCTCGCGTGTCTGCGCAACGACCACCTTCAGCCCGGCGCGGTCCACGACGTTGCGCAACGTCGACGGTTCGAAATAGACGAGATGGTACGGTTCGTAGCTCGTCCAGCCGGGCAGGTGCGCCTCCCAGGACGAGACGTTGGGGACCGCGATGTGCACGATGCCGTCCGGACGGAGAAGCCGCCGTGCGGCATCGAGGAGGGTGACGGGCGCCGCCGTATGCTCGAGCACATGGTTCAACACGACGGCGTCGAACACCCCGGGGGCGTCCAGAGTCTCGAGAGTCCCGGCGTGCACCGGCAGGCCGGTCGCCTGGGCGGCGGCCGCCGCCATGGAGGGAACGGCATCGCACCCCTCTGCTTCGAAGCCGCTCGAGCGAAGCGCTGCCAGAAGGGAACCCGAACCGACGCCGACATCGAGCACGCGCCCGCCGGCCTTCCCGTGGCGCCGAAGACGATCGACGGTCCTGAGGTTGTTTCGCCGCTCGAAGGCTCGAACCCAGACCGACCGAGGGGCGTCGGGAGGGACGAACCACTCGTCCTGGAGCGATGCGCCCCTCGACCGCGCAATCGCGACTGCGTCATAGACGAGAGAGCACCGGAGACAGCGAACGAGCCCAAACCGAAACGCGATCCCATGCGAATCCGAGCAGCATGGGCATATCACTTCCGCCCCGTCCGTCACCGGCAGCCCCTACGGCTGCTTCGGCTTGGGGCCGGCCGGGTCGACATGCGGCGGCATGCCACGCAGGTGCAAGCCGCCTCCGTCGCCCCGGGCCGCGCTCATGGCCGGCGGCAGACCGCCATCCCCGGCGCTCGACGCCGCGGACACGGGACCCTCGCCACCCCACGTGACTTTGGCAAACCTCGCCGCCTTGTGGAAGTTGCCCTGGCCCAGGATCGGGGACCACGCCACGCCACCATTGTTCTTCATGGCGTAGAAGTTGACGCGCCATACCTCGCCGACGGTCGGCGGACGATGGGCCGCCTTGACGTACCCTGCCCACGGAATGGCTGCTTCGACGGTGTAGCCGGTCTGCTTGCCATCCGGCCCCTTCAGGATCTGAACGGCGCTCTTGAGCTTGGGGTCCCAATCCTCATGCCCGAACGGCCCGTTCGGCCCACCGCTGGGCTGCTGAAGAGTGTCGAACTGAGACTTGAAGACCTTGTTCTGCGGATTGATCTGAAGCTCGTAATAGTCGTGGTTGTCGCCGACGGCATCGGGCTCGACCATCATTTCGATGGTGTCCTTCGTCCAGAGTTTCGGCTGGCCCGCCGCGGTGAAATCCGCTGGCTGCGACTTGGCGTCCGCAAAGCCCGTGTAGAAGTCCGCCTCCTGCACCTGAACGAGCACGTAGAGATTCTTGTCGTCCCAGAGGAGCTTCGCGGTCGCGTTGACGGGAAACGAGGTGTTCGGTTTGCCCGTTCCCACGTCTACGAATGCGCCCGTGCTCGGCGCGCTCGCCCACACGGCGTCGTCGCCTTTGCCGTCGACCGTCATCTTGGCGCCCTGCGCGAGCTTCGGAACCGTCAGTGAAGGAGGCTCCGCGAGCGTGTGCTCGTCCGCCGCCGCTTTCGGCGCAACGCCGGTCTTCACTTTGCCGACGATCGCACTGTTGTCCCCATCGTTCGGGCCGCTGATGACGCGCAGTCGCGCATCGCCCTTCCACACGCCGACCATGATCGACACCTCGGACCCTTCGACGTCCGTCGGCACTTTGTAGGTCTGCTGATCGATATAAAACTTGCCCTTTTCCCACGTGTCGGGACCGAGCACCTGTCGCGTGCCTTTCATCTCGCGGATTGGGCCGGTAAAGTCGAGGTTGCCCATCTTCCCACTGGCCTCGTCCTTGGTGTGCGTGAAGAGCACCCAGCCGTCGTCGAGCGGTTCGTCGCACCGCCAATAGTACGTGAGCGACACATCCTGGCCGGGCTTCGCGGACTCGGGGTCGAACTTGTAGCCAATCAGGTGCACCTTGTTCTCGAAGTTGATGTCGAGCGGGTGCGCAATCCCCGCCGGCATCGTCGCCGAGATGAAGGGCTTGAGCCGCTCCTTCTCCTCGGACGTCAGCCCTTTGCCGCCACCACCCACGCACCCGGCGGCGGCCACGGCCCCCGCAAGCAAACCCGCCCACAATGCCAATGTGTCACGCATGGCCAGCCCTTTTATCAACTCAACCGGCGGAGGTCGAGGGCGAATCCAAATCGACAGCCCCCTGGGGGTGACCGAGGCTTTCGCCGAGAAGGCCGGTGTATTTCGGTCGAACCCGAGCGAGGCCGGCGGCGAGTCGCGCGGAGCGTACTTCCCGCACGCGAGCACGCTCGCCACCGGGATCGCACCGAAGGGATCGGCCGAAAGACGCCGGCCTTCAGCGACGGCCCTTACGGCGGGCGTCCTTCTCCCTCTTGCGCTGGGCTTTCTTCGCGTTTCGCTCCGCTACAGACAGCACGCGCATCTTCGTCATTCCCTCGGTGGCTCTGGGGCCCGCGCCAAACCCGCCGCCGATCCCGGGAAGGCCCATGCCCATCATTCCGGGCAGACCCATCCCTGGCAACCCCGGCATCCCCGCTCCTCCGCCCATCGCAGCCATCTGCTTGCGCAGTTGGCGCGCGGTCGCAACTCCCTTCATCCCCGGGATGCGCCCGAGCAGACCCTGGTTGCCGCCCAGCCCTTCCATCATCTGCTTCATATAAAGGAACTTCTGAACCAGCTCCTCGACCGCCTGCTCGGGTTGTCCCGAGCCCTTGGCGATGCGGGCGACCCGCGTCGGCTCGCGGATGAGAGCGTACGGGTCACGGCGCTCGAACTTCGTGAAGGACTGAATGACGGCCTCGACGCGCGCCAGCTCTCCGTCATCCACGTTCACGCCGGGCGGCATCATCTCCTGCATGCCGGGCACCTTCGCGAGAATGTCTTTGAGCGACCCCATTTTCTGAATCATCCGGATCTGATCGAGAAAGTCGTCGAGGGTAAATTGCCCCGACAACATCTTCATCGCCTGGTCGGCGGCGTCCTTCTCGTCGATGACGTCCTGAATGTCTTTGACGAGGCCTACGACATCGCCCATGCCGAGGACCCGACTCGCCATACCCTCGGCTCGGAACTCCTCGAACTTGTCGAGCTGCTCGCCGATGCCCGCGAACCGCACGGACGCTCCCGTGACCTCCTTGACGCTCAGCGCCGCCCCCCCGCGCGCGTCGCCGTCGAGCTTCGTCAGCACGACACCCGTGAGACCCAGACGTTCGTGAAACGCCTTCGAGGTCTTGACAGCGTCCTGGCCTATCATCGCGTCGATGACGAGAAGGATGTTCTCGGGCGCGACGGCGGCCTTGATGTCGGAGAGCTCCTGCATAAGCGGCTCGTCGATGGCGAGTCGCCCTGCCGTGTCGAAGAGGACGACGTCGCGCTCGGCCTTGCCTGAAACCGAAGCCCGTGCTTCGGCGAGGGCCGCCTTGCATATCGCGAGCGGCGTGGCCCCCGGGAGGCTGAACACGGGCATCGACAGCTGCGCGCCCAGAATCTGAAGCTGCTCGACGGCGGCAGGACGCTGTACGTCGGCCGCGACCAGCATCGGCGAATGACCTTGTTTCTCGAGCCACCGCGCAAGCTTCGCGCAGGTCGTGGTCTTGCCGGAGCCCTGCAAGCCGACCATCATGATGCCCGTCGGTCGCCCCTTGGTCGCTCCAAACACAATGGCTGGGGCGTCGCCCGGCGACATGAACGCGACGAGCTCGTCGTGACAGATCTTTACGAACACATCGCTCGCCGAGACCTTGGCGATACGCCCGTCCGAACCCTTCGCGCGAACGCGCACGACCTCCCCGAGAGCCTTCTCCTTGACGCGCGCCAGAAAGGCCTTGACGACTCCGAGCTCTACGTCCGCCTCGAGAAGCGATACGCGCACCTCCCGAAGGGCCGACTCGATATTTTGCTCGGTCAGCTCCGTGAGACCGGCGAGCCGGTTGCGGGCCGCCTTAAAGCCTTTGGTGAGGGCATCGAACATGAGGCATTCGCACTTAGCACAGAGGGTGTGTCCGGCCACGCGTGCGCTAACCTCGTGAGCGCATGGAGTCCTCCCGGTCGCCCCCCTCGATGGAGGACGTGCTGCGTCTGCGCATGAAGGTCGAACTCCGCAAGCGCATGCGAGCCTTGCGCGCGACCCTTCCGGCCAGCGCACGCGCCGAGCGATCCGCGCGGCTGGTGAACCGCCTGGCGGCCCTGGAGCCGATGACCACGGCGTGCAGCGTCGCCCTCTTCGCTCCCATCGCCGCACATTGCGAGGTCGATCTCTCCGCCCTCGACCCGGTCCTTCGCGCTCAGGGAAAGCGCGTCGCGTATCCCAAGACTCTGCCGTCGCAGCCCGGCGCCATGGAGTTTCGATTCGTCTCGGACATGCTGCGGTTGCAGGACACTCCTCTCGGGACGCGCGAGCCGGCCGATGACGAACCGCTCGCAGAACCCGGTGAACTCGACGCGATGGTCGTCCCCGCCCTCGCTGCGGACTCGCGCGGGCATCGCATCGGCTATGGGGGAGGCTACTACGATCGCGCGCTACCTCTCTACGCGCCGCCCGCGGTGTCCGTGGTGGTGGTCCTCGACTTTCAGCTCCTCGTCGAGATCCCGGTCACCTGTCACGATGTCGCCGTCGACTGGGTCGTCACCGACGCGCGGACGATTCAGGCCGAGCGATGATGGGCCACGCCTGGGCCCAGCGTCCGGCTAGGTCGCGCCGGATAGTCGGTAAGCCCCTTCTCGCCGCCGCCATACATCGTGGCCTGGTCCGGTTTCGCGACTCGACGCCGTCGAAGCCGGCGTGTGCTGCCGGTAGTACACGGCGTGGAGGGGTCCTCGCGGGCACGCGCCTTGACCGCATCGCGCATGAGCCTGACAATCTCCTGGCATGTTCACGTCGTATCGCAGGCGCTTGGGATTCGGGCCTGAGACGTCCGGCGCGTTCGAGGGATGGGGCTGCACCCAGGGCCATGGCGACGCGCTGACGCGGATGACGGCCAGTCGCCCCGGCATCGGATGACCAGCTCGCCCGACACGCTCGGCTTCGGAGTTCGCCCAGGCGATGTCCTGGCTGAGAAATATCGCGTCGAGCGCGTGCTCGGCGTCGGTGGAATGGGCGTGGTCGTCGCAGCGCACCATACCCAGCTCGACACAAAGGTCGCCATCAAGGTCTTGCTGGCGAATATGCTCGGCAATCCGGACTCCGTCGCCCGTTTCGCACGCGAAGCCCGCGCGGCGGTCAGGATCACGAGCGAGCACGTGGCCCGAGTCCTCGACGTGGGAACTCTGGACACCGGCGCTCCCTTCATGGTCATGGAATACCTCGAGGGCGGCGACCTGGCCGCGTGGCTGAGGGAGCGAGGACCGCTCGCGGTCGAGCAAGCGGTGGAATTCATTCTCCACGCATGCGTCGCCGTGGCCGAAGCTCACGGCCTGGGGATCATCCATCGAGACCTCAAGCCGTCCAACCTCTTCTGCATCCGACGGCCCGACGGACAGCTCTCGATCAAGGTCTTGGACTTCGGCATCTCGAAGGTGAAGGGCGACACGGCCAGTTCGGAGCGCCACGACGTGTCGGTGACCAAGACCGCCGCCGTCTTGGGAACTCCGCTCTACATGTCGCCCGAACAGATGCAGTCGACCAAGGATGCCGACGCTCGGAGCGACATTTGGGCGCTCGGGGTCATTCTCTACGAGCTTCTCGCGGGGCGCGTACCCTTCTATGGAGAGTCGGCCACCGAGGTTGCGGTCAAGGCAGCCTCGAAGGCCCCTGCGAGTCTGCAGAGCCTTCGGTCCGATGTCCCTCCCGGACTCGAGGCCGTCGTACTCAAGTGCCTTGAAAAGGATCGGGCAGACCGCTACTCGAACGTCGCGGAGCTCGCCCTGGGGCTCGCCGAGTTCGCTCCCCTGAGAGCCAGGGAATCGGTCGACCGGATCGCGGGGACCATCCACGCCGCCGGCCTTGCGGTAGGCGCCTTGGCGTTCCCGCGGACGACCCGCGCGAGCGAGGCCTTCGAGTCGGCTGAAACCTCTGCCCCGACAGAGCAGACCCAGATTCCGGGCGTCACGATGACCTCACGACAGAGGGGTACGGTCCTCGGAATCGCACTCGTCGTGGGTCTTGTGTTCGTGGCAGCCTTGGGCTTGATGCTGTTGCACAAACGACTCGGGCCCGATCCGAACAGCGGACCCATCCCCAGCGCAGCAACCCCTCCAACGATAACGACGTCGCAGGCCCCGCCCATCGGGTCCGCGACGTCTCTCCTCCCCGACGCCTCGCCGGCGCCTGCCGTGTCACTGAGCGAAGTCCCCTTGAACTCGACACCCATCCCCGCCCCGGCCAGCACCAAACCGGTCGCCCCCCGGCGACCGTCTGCGCACCCCGCGAACGCCGCCGACCCACGGTCGCCCGCACCTTCTCCGAAGCCGCCTAGCGCATACAATCCGCTGGAGCATCTCTGACCAAGGTCACCCATGCGCCCTTCATGGATTCCTTCTGCGGCGGCTGCGACAGCCCTGTCGCTCGCGTCGCTCGCCCGGGCGGACGACCGCGCCATTGCCCAGCAGGCGTTCGAGGAAGGACGCAGCCTCATGGCCGCGGGACGCGTGGCGGAAGCTTGCCCGAAGTTTGCCGCGGCGGCGCAGCTCTCGCGCACCGCAGGCGTGCGCTTGAACCTCGCGGAGTGCTACGCGAAGCTCGGCAGATTGGCGAGCGCCTGGGTCCAGGCCGAGGACGCTCTCACGATCGCCGAGCGCGCGGGGGATGCGGCGGCAGCGGACCTCGCACGCGCCCAAATGGTCGGACTCAAGCCGCGCCTGGCGTACATGACGATCTCCGCGGAACGCCAGTCCGCGGTGGCGGGGATGGAGGTCGCACTCGACGGAGCGAAGATTCCCGACGCATTGTGGGGCAGTGACTTCCCTGTAGACCCGGGCGAGCACGTGGTCTCAGCGAGAGCGGCCGGATATCGGCCGTGGTCGGCGAGGTGGATCGTGACGGAGGCAGGGGCGCACTTGGGCGTGTCGGTGCCCGAGCTCGTACCCGAAGGGCAGAGTGACAGCGGACGCCCGGAGCCCGGATCGCAGGGGAGCCTGCCTAGGGCCAGGACGACGGACCGCGGGGGCCCGGAAGGCGGAGCGGAGGGGCGAACGGCACGAACCCTGGCGCTGGTGAGCGGTGGGCTTGGGGTCGTCGGGTTTGGGATCGCCATAGGCTTCGCGGCCGATGCGCTGTCGAAGAAGTCGCAGTACGAGTCGCACGAATCCAACGGGCAGTGCAGCGATCCACAGTGCCGGACGATCAGCCAGAACGCCGTGACGTCCGCCACCGCATCGACCGTCGCTTCGATCGCTGGCGGGGCTCTGGCCGCCGTTGGCATCGTCCTGTGGGTGACGGCCCCACCCGACGACGCGAGGAAGCGAGCGATCGCGGTCACGCCGATCGGCAGTGGTCACGAAGTTGGGGTCGGCGTCTTGGGGAGATGGTGACATGCGAAATTGGGCAGCGAGGTTCCTCTGCGGGGTCGCCTGTTCTGTCGGCGCGAGCGGATGCGCGGCGATCCTGGGAATCGAAGAGCAAACTTGGAACGCAGACGGCGGCGACGGGAACTCGGAATGGGAGGGAGGCAGCGAGACCGACGGCCCCGCCGATGCGGTCGCCTCGGACGGCCGCGCCGCGGACGCAGGCTCGGAGGCGGCACCCGCCCGGGAAGAAGGTGGCGCGGACTCGACGGTCACCGACGGCGAGGACGCGGGCGGGGACGCCACCGGTGGAGAGGCGGCCGCGGCCGACGGGCCGCCGCCGACGGAGCCGGATGTCAGCGGCGACTCCGCGGTGGACGTTGCGGGCGAGGCGACAGGGGACGCCTCGCTCGACGCCACCCCCGACAGCGGACAGGACGCAAGCGCAATAGAGAGCGGGATCCAAGCGGGGCCCGACTCGTCGGGCGATCAGGGGCTGAACCCGCCGCGCGACGGAGGCAATGACACCACGGCAACGGATGACGGCATGGTCGCCGCGGCCGACGCAGCGGTCGACGCGGGGGCTGACGCAGCCGCACTCGAGACCCGCGACGGCGCCCCCGACGCCCCCGATACGTCGGTCGACGGGGCCGGGGACAGCTCCCCGTGCGACGCGGCGGCGGCGGTGTGCTCCTACGGCGCGACGCTCTGCGCCGGCAACGCCATCCAGACCTGCGATTCGTGCGGGCAGTGGGGGACTGCGTTGGCCTGCGGAGCCGCAACCCCGTACTGCGCGACCGGAGCATGCAGCGCCACGCCCCCCGTGCCGCCGAGCTGCCAGGGAACTCAAGGCGGTCAGAACAACTGCGGGGCCGGTGCCGAGAGCTGTTGCACGAGCCCGCTCGTGGACGGCGGGACATACTCTCGGACCTACTCGTATGATGGTGGGGTTCTATCCGGCGAAGCCGATCCGGCCAAAGTGAGCAGCTTCCGACTGGACAAATACTTGGTGACCGTTGGCCGCTTCCGAAAGTTCAGCGCTGCGTGGACCGGAGGCTGGCAGCCCCAAGCCGGTTCGGGCAAGCACGCGCACCTGAACGGGGGCGCGGGCTTGAACGCAACCGTCGGGGGCTACGAGCCGGGCTGGGTGTCGACGGACACGGCAAATATCGCGCCCACGGACGGGAACCTTCTCTCCTGCGACGAAACCACCTGGACATCCACGCCGGGGACGACTCAGGAGATCTTGCCAGTAAACTGCGTCAACTGGTGGGAGGCCTACGCGTTCTGCATCTGGGACAGTGGGTTTTTGCCGAGCGAGGCGGAGTGGGAGTACGCGTCCGCGGGCGGGAGCCAGCAACTGGAGTATCCGTGGGGCTCGACCGATCCCGGAAGCGAAAACGAGTACGCGATCTACGGCGATTACTACCCCTATCTGGGGGCCAATCAGAATGGCCTATTGCAGATCGCGCCGGTGGGCACAGCGGCCTTTGGACAGGCCACGTGGGGACAGCTCGATATGGCAGGAGAGGTGTACGAGTGGGTTCTCGATTGGTATGCCTTGAGCTATGCGAACCCGTGCACGGACTGCGCGTATCTCTCGATAACCGCCGGGCGGTCGATTCGAGGCGGGATGTACGGGGACATTATCCTGTCGCTCCTGTCAGGCGCAACGCGGACCTCCGACACTCCGGCTACCCGATACGGAGTCATCGGGTTTCGTTGCGCGCGGTCGCCATGATCGGCGCGCAGCCCGGCTCGAACCACCACGCATCGGCCGCTGGCCCTCTTCGGCCCAGGCCTATCGGGAACTGCGAGGCGCGGACTCCGCGTGGTGGACCACGGGAGAGCCGACCGGATGGATCGGTCCAACAAGTCGCTTGGCGAGCAGCGCCCCGTTGAGCACGCCGAGGGCGATGACGAGCGTCACGTACACGATGGGGTCGATCGCAAATGCGGACTTCTTCGGCGAACGCCGCACGACCGTCGCCGAGCGCCTCGGCGGAGTGCCTTCAGTGGTGGAAACCGAACCGAGACGACCGAGAGCGGCCGCGAGCTCGCCGACGGACGCGTAGCGGTCATCGGGGCGCTTGGCGAGACAGGTCCGCACAATGGTGTCCAGCGCGCTGCCTGTGCCCGATTCCATCGGCGGCGGTGGATCGGAAACCTGAGCCATCATCGTCGCGAGATCCGTCGCCCGAACGAACGGCGGGCGCCCCTCAATCATGGCATACATCATGGCGCCGAGGGCGTAGATGTCCGCGCGGCCATCCACCAATGTGCCTTGAACCTGCTCAGGAGCCATGTAGTGCGGCGATCCCAGGATCGGTCCGAGCTGGGATTCGTCGCTCGCATCGAGTTCGTGAGTGTCGATGGCGAGACCGAAGTTTAGTACCTTTACAAGCGGTTCCAGATCTCCGCCGTCTAGAAGCAGCACGTTTGAAGGATTTAGGTCTCTGTGGACCACGCCAGCCGCATGCGCTTCGCTCAGAGCCAGGCAGACTTGCTGAGCAATGCGTACGACGCGCTGCGCTGACAGGCGCCCGGCCGCATCGATCTCTTCGCCGAGAGTACGCCCTCCAAGAGATTCGGTGGCTACGAAGTACGTCCCATCCGGCGTTTCACCCTGGTCGAACACGACGGCAATGTTGGGGTGGGAAAGGCGCGCTGCAGACGCTGCCTCTCGCAGCCAACGTCGAGCCGAACGCACGCGATGACTGTCGCGGCGGTGTCGCACATCGAACACCCGGACAAGGCATGGACTGTGGGTCCTGACGTGTTCCCCTTCGTAGACCGGACCCATTGCGCTTTGCGCGATGCACCGCCCGAGAGTCACACGTCCCAGCAGCACTCGCTCGGAGTCGGCCCGCGAGCCCCGAGGCGGCCCGCTTGGGGGTGTTCGAGTTGAGAGTTGCTCTCCCATCGAACAATAACCATAGCTCTCCTCCTGCGTGCTTTCGGTTCGACGGCAAACTTAGGTCCCACGGCATGCCACTCTGGACTGTGAAGCCCTACTCGACCGGGACTGCGGTTGGGCGCAAGCGAGCTCGTTGCGTACCTCTTGACGCACTTCTCATCACATGCCGGTCATATTGTGGCTTGGCGGTCGCATCCAGTTGAACCGGACGCCCGCTTGTGGTCCCCTCTCCCTGCTTCGCTGCGAGGCAAGGGAAAAGGAAAAGCACCTGTGAGCAATCTGACTGACTTCGTTGCGTTCCGCGACTCGACGTTTGCGGCACGCCACGCCGCCGGGAAAATTCCCATGACAACCCTGTTCGAGGCTTACCTCGACGGGCTTGTGGACATCCCGGACATGGACGCCTTCCTCGATGCGCGAAGGGATCTCGTCACCTATACGCTCA
Organism: Polyangiaceae bacterium; assembly: GCA_049512415.1. Classification (GTDB taxonomy): domain Bacteria; phylum Myxococcota_A; class Polyangia; order Polyangiales; family Polyangiaceae; genus Palsa-1150. The sequence continues at coordinate 20,307 of JBEKXD010000013.1, read as the reverse complement.
CTCGACACCACGTGGAGTTTCTTTTCACGCGGTTTCTTCCCGAGGTCGCGATTCACTCCAAGTCGCAGGACGAGCGAATCGTGCGGGACCACTATGACCGCGGAAACGACTTCTTCGAGGCATTCCTCGGCGACCGGATGGTCTACACGAGCGCCTTTTTCACAGGCGAGGAGAACTCCCTCGAGCAGGCGCAGGACAACAAGCTTGAACTTGTGTGCGACAAGCTGATGGTCAAGCCCGGCGACTCGATGCTCGATATCGGCTGCGGCTGGGGCACGCTGGCAATGTTTGCCGCGCAACGCCGTGGCGCGGACGCGACCGGAATCACCATCAGCAAGAACCAGACCTCATATGGCAACGCGCGCATCGCGGCGGCCGGCCTCGCCGAGCGAGCCCGCATCGCCTGTCACGACTACCGCGACATTCCCCGCAAGCAATACGACCGCATTTCAAGCCTCGAGATGGTCGAACACGTCGGCGTAAAGAACCTCTCCAAGTTCTGTCACCTCGTCTACGATCTACTCAAGGACGACGGTCTGTTTCTCTTGCAGTGGACCGGTATCCGCCGCGGCGGCGGCCTCGGCGTTCCGGTGATCGGCTTGCGCCCCGAGGACCTCATCTGGGGCCTTTTCATGAACAAGTACGTCTTTTCTGGGGCGGATGCGTCGCTGCCGCTCAGTGACATGGTGCAGCAGCTCGAGAAGGCCGGCTTCGAGATTCACTCCGCTGAAAACGTCAGCATTCACTACGCGCTCACCATCAAGATCTGGCACGAGAATTGGCAGAAGAACAGAGAGGCCGTGCTCAAGGCCTACGGCGAGCGCTGGTACCGGCTCTGGCACCTCTTTCTGGCGTGGTCCTGGCGCATCGCACAGCAGGGCACGGGGCAGTGCTTCCAAGTGGTGGCGCACAAGAACCTCGATTCGTTCGACCGGCGCGTCTTCATCGGCCGGTCCTCGCTCGGCTCGGTGCGCGTTCCTGAGAAGAACGGCATCGATCACGCGACGATTCATTCGCACAACGGCACCACACACGCCGGTTGAGGCAGAAGGCCGGCGACGATGCTGGCGATTGCCCACGTGGCAGTCTCCCGGACAGTCGCGTCGTCGTGATCCTGAGCGGCTCGTCGCAAGGCTGGCAGGGCCGAGCTATCCCGGCGATTGGCGAGCACGATGGCAGCGCAGCGCGCCGCGTGGACGCGACCGGCGCGCCTCAAGGGACTTCCTTGTGACACGGCGTTCCACTGCGCGAGGTCGACAGTCACTAGGTCCGCGAGCGAGGTCGTCTTCCATCGCTCGAGCGGCGCAAAAGGTCCTGCCTCGGCTCCGGTCTTCGCGGCTCGCGTGGCCGCGTTGAACGGACAGACTGTCTGGCAATCGTCGCATCCGAACAGATGCGCGCCCAGGGCAGGTCGTTCCTCAGCGACCACGGGACTTCCCTTTTCGATTGTCATGTACGAGATACATCGCCTCGCGTCGAGAACGAACGGGCGGACGAAAGCTCCCGTCGGACAGGCGTCGACGCAGCGCGTGCAGGCGCCGCATCGCTCGCCAATGGGCGCATCCGGCTCGAGTTCGAGAGTGGTGACCACCTCGCCGAGCAACACCATCGATCCGAGCCCAGGAATGATGACTATTCCGTTCTTTCCCACGAAGCCCAGTCCTGAACGCGCGGCCCACGCCCGTTCAAGGATGGGTTCCTCGTCGCAGAGCGGACGCGCCCGCACGGGGCTCTCCGGCGTCCCCAACGTGCGCAGAAACGCCGCCAGGCGCCGAACCTTGCGACGCAAGAATGCGTGGTAATCCTTGCCGCGCGCGTACCGGGCAAGCGCCTGAGCCAACGGAGGGTCCTCTTTCTCGGCAGACAGCGGGCGGGCGTAGGACCGCGCGACGCACACGATGCTGCGAGCGCCCGAGAGAATCCGCTCGGAGTCCAGGCTCCTGCGAGCCTCTGCGTGGTTGGCGAGCCACTCCATCTCCCCGTGCATTCCGGCGCGAATGAACTGCTGGTAGCGTTCGTAGTCGACGTCCAGCGGAACATCGGCCCGCGCGACGGCAACGGCATCGAAACCAAGGACAAGCGCCCGCTGTCGTACTCGTTCGGTCACAGACAGGGTGGCAGGGGCGGACGCCATGGGCTTCGAATAAGAGTAGTGTCCGCGCGGTGGACGGGATCGAGCCCACGCGCGACACTCTATTTGGCGGACGCGTTGTTCTCTACCAACCGCGGCGGGGCACCGGCTATCGGACCAATGTCGATGCGCTGATCCTCGCCGACTTCGCGACCGCAAGCCGTCGCGCAGACGTCGCGTTCGACCTCGGAGCCGGCGTGGGGGCCGTGGGCCTTTGTCTCTTGTGGCTCGATGCGGCAAAGCGCGTCATTTTCGTCGAGATCGACGGCGTCGCGGCGGGTTTGTTGGCGCGCAACCTCGACGCGAACGGCTGGACGGATCGCGCAAGCGTGATCTGCGCCGATGTCGTGGACGTGGCAGAGACGCAGCGTGGCCTGGGCAACCTCGTCGTGTGCAATCCTCCTTACGTGTCGCCGGGCCGCGGGCGGGTGGCCCCCTCGGAGGCTCTCGCGCGCTCCGGCGAACTGACCACGTTCGTCCGAGCCGCTCGCCAGGTGGCCGGCAAGCACGCCCGCTGCTCTTTCGTCTACCCGGCGCCCGACCTCGGGCACTTGCTCGCGTCCCTTACCGCCGAGGGCCTCCACGCCAAGCGCCTCCGCTTCGTGCACGCGTCGCGAGACGCGCCTGCCCGGGTTGCCCTCGTCGAAGCCGTTGCGGGTCGTCCCGGCGGACTCGCGGTACTCCCAGCGCTCCTCGAACGTCACGCGGACGGGTACTCAGACGAAATGACGGCGATATTTCAGCGAGCCCCTCGCAGTCGATCGAGCGCGATGGCGCACGCTGCCCGCACGCTCAAGTGATTGTAGCTTTCGTCCGTCGCTCGTATCGGCTCGAGCACCGAGTCCGAGAGGGCTATCACACCCTGTGCGAGCCCCCACCCGGTACCAAACAACAGAACGACCGCGCGGGAGTCACTCGGATCCGACAGGCGTTCGCGCCCTTGGGCGAACGCGATGGTCGGACCGATGTCGCGAGCCGCAGTCGCCCAGACCTCGACGCAAGCCCGGCCGCCCAGCGCGTCCCATACTTCGTCGAGGCCCGATACGATTCGAAGTCGACTAAGGGCCTCGCGACGGTCAGGAATGCGCTTGGCGCTCGAGCCGTCCGTCCAGTGCGTGCGAATCCGAAGGACGAGTTCGCGCTGGGCCTCGATCGGATGGATCACGAAGTAGTCGGAACAATCGTAGGTGCGCGCGCTCCGCGCCAGGTCGTGGACATCGAGGTTGGTGACGGCCGTCGTTACGATCGCCCCATGTCCGTCCACGACGGGATAGTGCACGAGCGCAACAGCGAGACGCCGCCTCACGAGCCCGCTCTCTCACCCTCGAGGCGCTTCAAGATGTCCGGTCGACGTTCGCGCGTACGCGCTACAGACTGCTCCCGGCGCCACTTGGAAATCTCGGCGTGATGGCCCCCGAGAAGCACCTCGGGAACGCCAGCGCCACGGAACTCGACTGGCCGCGTGTACTGCGGATACTCGAGGAGACCACCGGCCGCCGCGCTGTGGGACTCCTCGACAACAGAGTTCTCGTTTCCGAGCACACGCGGCTGCAGTCGTGCACACGCGTCGACGATGGCCATCGCTGCGACTTCGCCCCCTGTCATGACGAAATCACCCAGGGAGATCTCCTCGTCGACGTAGGAGCGGATCCGCTCGTCGAAACCCTCATATCGCCCGCAGACGAGCATCACGGCTTCGCGCGCGGCGAGCTCCGTCACCTTTCGCTGGTCGAGCAAGCGCCCCTGCGGAGTCAAGAGCACGCGTCGCGCGCGCACTCCTTCAGGCGCGTCGCCGTCGAGGGACTCCATCGTGGCCACCAGCACGTCGACGCGCATGACCATCCCGCTGCCACCCCCGTACGGCGTGTCGTCGACACTCCGATGATTGCCGAGGCCGAAGTCGCGCGGGCTTCGAAATCGCAAGCGGATCTGACCTCCCGCGAGGGCCCGCGCGACAAAGCTGACGCCCAGAAACCCATCGAACGCTTCCGAGAACAGGGTGACGATGTCGATTCGCACTTCGACGGACCTGTCATCCCCTCTCGACACCGTCCATCGAGGCGAGAGTCACTCGGAGCGCCCCGATGTCGACGTTGCGAACGACCGAGCCCACCAGCGGAATCTCCCACGGCCGGCCGCCGTCCACAGCGTCGACGATGAGAACGTCGACTGTCGGATAGCTCACGAGCTCGCGCACCCGACCGAGCGGCGTCTGAGCGCCCTCGGACGCTTCGACGACCACGATCGCGCCCTCGATGTCGCACACGTAAAACTCGCCCTCATCGACCGGCGGAAACTCGGAACGCGCGCCGCACACAACCGCCCCGCGGAGCTCCTCGGCCGCTGTGCGGTCATCGACCGAGAACAACTTGACGAGGATTGCATCGTTCGCGGCACGGGCGCCCTCCACGGTCACTTCGCTCTCCTCTCCGTTCGGGAAGCGCACGAGCACTTCCTCGAGATCGAAGAGGAGCCGACTGTCTCGATTGTAGGGGCGCAAGCGTAGCTCGCCGCGTACGCCGTGCGGGCGCATGACCTCCGCTAGTGGAATCCACGTGCGGGCCTCGGGCGACGTTTCCCGGCCTGCCGCGTCCGTCAATCGAGAATGTCCAGGTGGGCCCGGACCCCGAGCTTCGCCGACAGCGTCGTGAGCAGCGTGCGCATCGACTGGGCCGTTCGACCGTCACGGCCGATGACCTTGCCCACGTCCTCTTTGGCCACCCGCAGCTCGATGACGCAATTGCGATCCGTGGAGATCTCCGTCACACGAACCTGTTCAGGCCGGTCGACGAGCTCCGTGGCGATTGCGTGGATCAGCTCGCGGAGCGCAAGCGTCTGGTCGGGTTGCCCGGAGGTCACGCCGCCGTACCCGGAGTAGCCGTCGCAGCGGCGGCCTCGGCGGCGGCCCTGGCTTGACGCTTCAAGAGCCGGTCGAGCGTCGCGGACGGCGTCGCGCCCTGTCCGCGCCAGTAGGCGAGCCGCTCGCCTTCAATCTTGAAGGGCGACCCCACTCCCCCGGGGTGATACGTCCCGATCGCCTCGAGGAATCGGCCGCCGCGCGCCGCCCGGTGATCGGCGACAATGATGCGATAAAATGGGCGCTTCTTTGCACCGGCTCGAGCCAAGCGGATATGAACGGCCATCGTGTGGAAACCCTTGAGCGTTTCGGGAGGGACGGCCAGGCTAGGAGGACCGCGAGCTCACGTCAAGCGGGGGGCAACTCAGGACCGCCTCCGCTACGGCCGGCTGACCTCGATGCCGACCAGAGTCCCCGCATTGGTCAGGAGATACGCCCGATCCCCGAACGCCGCCGGTGTCTGCGAAAACCCGCTCCCCAGATCGAACGAGTCTATCGCCCGCCCGTTGCGCGGGGAGAGCAAGAACGCCCCGTAGTGCGTCGTTCCGACGAGGAGCGCTCCCATGATGGGTACGGGCGCCGTAATCCCTCCCTCGGGGATCGGGACGCGCCACACGGTCTTGCCGGTCGCAGGCTCGAGCGCCCACAGTCCCGTCGGTCCGCTGGACGCCAGCAGCAGTTCCCGCTTGGGAACGAGCGGGGGGCGGTCGACGTCGGAAAGGCCAGGCATCCTGGTCGAGTGCTCGAGCTCTCGCCACATCGTGAGTTCCGTGACCCCTGTCGCCTCGTCGCTGCGCCATAGGACGGACCCCCTATCTTCGTCGAGAGCGAAGACCCCGCCCGAGTAGCTCGCCACAAAGATGACACGGCCGAGCGAACCAAGATCGTCCGGTACCGGTGTCGTATCCACGTCGAGATATCGGAGACCTTCGGTACCCTTCGACTGTTCGGCCTCGGCCGACAGATCCACGGCAGGCCACCGCTCGCTGCCGTCGCGCGAATCGTACGCGGCCACGTGACCGTCCGAGAATGCGAAGAACACCGACGAACCGTCGAGCGACGGTCCGGCGTACCCGCTGACTTCCATTCCGAGGGACGGCGTCCGGTGAACGTGCCACATGGCGCGCCCCGTTCGCCGCTCGAGCGCGAACAGATTGTCGGCCGCATTGCCGACGAACAGCGTCTCCCCATCGCGCACCGCCCGGCGCGCGACTTCGGCCCCCGTGTCGTATCGCCACACCAGAGCTCCGTCGCTCGCGTGGACCGCATAGAGCGCTCCGTCGTTCGAACCGAAGTACACGACGTCGAGGTCCGCGTCGTACAGGGGCTCGCACTGCACGGTCCCCATGGTTTCGAAGCGCCAGAGGGTGCTGCCGCTGTCCGCCCGCAGCGCGTAGAGACCGTGATCACTGGTCCCGACGAAGACACGCCCGTGCGCCGCGTCGATCTCGGCCCGCCCCCTCTCGTAGGGTTCGCCAGCGGCTCGCGACGCCGCCACGATCTCGCGGCGGAACACCACGTCCATCGAGCCGAGGGGGCGATGCAACCATAGCGGCACGGTCGGATTGACGCGGTCGTTGCTGGTCTCGAGGGTCCCGCATCCGAAACCGGCGACGAGCATGCCTGCCAGGGTGATCCGCCGCGCGCGCTCTGCGAAAGTGGCGTTGCCCACGGCTAGTGGCCGGGCCCCGCGGGACCGCCGTGCTTCGACTGTTGCTCTCGCATCTGCTGCAAGATTCTCTGTACGTTCGGGTCGTTGGGATCGACACCCGGCGGTAGACCAGGCGGCCCCTGGCGGCTCCCCGGAGCGGAGCGAGGCTCGGGCGGCAGCGCCGTCGGGTCGAGGTCTCGCAGACGGTCGTCGACCACGAACTGCAAGTACGCGTAGGCGTGACCTTCGCTCGGCTGGATGACCCGCTCGTGAACCCCTTTGAGTAGCTCGATCGCCTTGACCGTATCGCCCTTGGCCTGGAGGAGGCGGGCCTGATGGTAGGCGCCGAGAGCCTTCTGCTCGTCCGAGCTCGACTGTGCGAGTTCCTTGAATGCCGCCATCGCGAGCTCGGTCTCGCGGTCGCGCTCGGCCCCGGCAGGAGCCGCTTCGGCCAGGGCTTCGTGGGCGAAACCAATGCCCTCGAGAGCCCGTCCCTGCACCTGAGAGTCCGCGCGCGCCAAGGGAGACCCCTTGATATCGACGAAAGCGGCCAGGGCCCCTTTGGGATCGCCTTGGTCCAAGAGCAGTCCGCCCTCGGCCAGGCGTGCGATATAGGCGGCGCCAGTCCCGGCGAACTGCGCCTCGACCTCCCGATACTTACTCAGCGCAGCAGACCGACGCTCGCCCGCGGACGCGTACGTCGGATAGAGCTCGGCCGACGGATGGTCGTCGTCGTCGGCGTCCTTGTTGGAGATGTGACCGTGCTCGCAGGCGAGGGCGCGAGCGAGCGCCGAGGACGCCGCGGCATCCCGTTGGTCTCGCCAATAGGTCCAGCCAAGAACTCCGCCCAAGCAGACCAAGGCCGCCACGACCCCCCACCCGACCTGCGTCTGGTGCGTCCGCGTCCACCTGACGAATTTCGCGACCCGCTCGGCCAACGAGTCGCCACCGGCAGGGGCCCAATCGGTCGACACCGTCGGTCGTTTGACTTCGACTTCGCCTATTCGAGCCAGCCTCTTGGACGCCGCCAGCTCGAGCGCTGTCTTGCCCGCTGCTGCGCGCGCCTTCTGTTTGCGGGCGAGAAGCTTCTTCTCCTCGATCCGCGCGATGCGGTCGGCTTCGGTCTCCGAGCCGATCGAGTCGATGCGGGCGGCGATCGCATCCGGCGCGAAGGCATCGCGCGGAGCCACGGCTTCGTCATCGACGCCCGCCACCTCGCCAACGGACTCGAGCTCCACGGCGGGCGTCGCTGGGGTCTTGGGTTTTTCAGGCGTTCGCTCGTTGTCGGGCACGGGGAGCTCCTCGTCGTTGCGGCACATTCCGGGATCGGGCCGCCCTGGGCCATCGCGGGACGCCAGAGTCGTCGGGGGGGGACCCTATCAAGTCGGTCCGGCCGGCACCACCCAGATGGCGACGACCGTGCCCCCGGTCGCGCGGGCGTCGAACCGCACCGTGGGGCCCGAGCCCGCCGGCAGATCGATGGATCGCACCGGCGCGTCCGCGCTGCCGACGAACATGGCCGCCCCATCGATCGTGACATCGAGCGTCGCCGCTGGGTCGGACATCAGCACCAGCGCCCTGGCCACGCCCCTCGGTACCGCAATCTTCGCGTGAACGTCGACGGAGGAACCCGTGCCCGCCCAGCTGCGCTCACCCAGGTCGAGAAGGGCCCGCGCCTCATGCGTCCGCGAAGTGACATTCTGCTCGTTCGAGAGAAGGGCGAGCAACGGCGCCCGCGCCCTGTCATCGCCAAGGACGCCCAACACGTCCGCCACATAAGGACGCGCTCGGACATCCGCAAGCCCGCGCACCAGCCCGGAGACCATGGTCTTGCACCGAGCTTTTCCCGCGGCCGCGAGAATTTCGCGCAGATGCCCTAGGTCGAGAAGGAGGCGTGGAGGTTCGCCGTCCCCGGACCCTCGGTCGGTTGGGGGAAGCAGGTCGCCCCACCAGGCTCCGAGCTCGTCGCAAGCGGTCCCGTCGCCCCGCTCCGCGCGCGCGAGCGCTGCCCGCCTCCGCCATGCCGGCACCGCGTCCCTGCGCAATCCGTCGAGCGTCTCCGGTAGCTCGTCGCCGAGGCGGACCAAGGCGAGACGTGACCACCGACGCACATCCTCGTCCTCGTCGCGCGCCAGGGCCCGACGAAGTGCGGCGCGCGTCTCGTCGGATCGAAGCTCGAAACAGACCTCGCCGGCCTTTCTGCGGATCGCGACGTCCGCGTCGTCGAGCAGTGACGCCACCTCGACCGCCGCGTCGACTTCGCCCTGAAGACCCCTCCTCAGGGCCTCCGGCAGCGCGCGTCCGTCTCCGCGCTCGTAGCGACCGAACTCGAGCTCTACGGATCGAAGGCCCGCGCGCAGCTCTCCGAATCGGGCAGCCTGCGCGGAAGCCAGGTCGTGGCGCTCGAGCGGATCGTCTGCCGGCCGGTACAGGGCACAGGCCGCCGCTCGCCGCTCACACACCAGCCGGACGTCCCCTGCGGCGATAAGCGCGTAATCGTCGGTTTCCGCGAACGCGAAACCCACGTCGGGTTTTGCGGCGAGGGGGCCCCCCTGGGAAGAGGCCAGAAGCGGACCGAGATCCCTTCCACGGACGCGCGCAGGCCTAGGGATCCCCACAGCCGATAGCACGGTCGGCAGCAAGTCGATGGTCTGCACGACACTCGCTTCCCGAGCGCCGCGGCGCACCCCGGGGCCGGCGACGACGAGCGGTACGTGGACCTGTTCCTCGTAGACCGTCGTTCCGTGATATCGCCCTCCGTGCTCGCCGAACTCCTCGCCGTGATCGGCGGTGACGATGAAAACGGCCCCGGGGCGGCGGGCGCGCACAAGGCGCACGATGCGACCCACGCCGTCGTCCGCCTCGGCCACTTCGCTGTCGTACGCGTCGATCTCGGGAGGCATCCCCCCTGTGAAGACGTGCCCCGGGTGGACCACGTACGGCTCGTGCGGCTCGAAGAAGTGCACCCACAAGAACAGAGCAGCCCCCTCCGGAGCCCCTCGGAGGTACTCGTCCACCTGCTGTTCTCGCAGCGCGGGATCGGCAAACTCCACCTTGGCGTACTCGAAGCCGAGCCGCGAGTTCTCGAAGGTGTGGAAGTGCTCCTCGTCGATGAAGAAGACCGCAGGGGGATAGAATGCGGCGGTGCGGTAATCGTAGCGGCGCAGGTGCTGCGCCCAGGTCTCGGAGTCGGCACCGAGCCCGAGCGCCAGGAGCGGACGCATGTACTTGCCCGTGAGCATCGACGTCACCGAATAGGACGTGTGCGGAGTCGGGCAGTACGCGCTGTCGAACAGCGTGCCCTCCCGCGCGAGCGCATCGATGTTCGGTGTCGTCGGTCGAGCGTATCCGTACCCCGAGACGTGGTCGGCCCGCAGGGCGTCGATCGAGAGGAGCACGATGTCGTGGCCGCTCCAGTCGAGCGTCCGGGCGATCTCCTCGGCCTGCGCGGGAGCGCGGCCCCCCGGGTCTCTCCACCCGACCGGGTCCCTCCAGCGGAGCGCCGACACGACTTCGACGGCTCGACCGGCGATCGGCGCGTGTTCCACAAGCGCGATTCGAAGGTTGGACCGCTGCTCGAGCGCACGAACTTCGCGTGGCACCGAGGCCCAATCCAAGACCAGAACGGCGGTCACGGCCGCGCAGCCGACCAGGGTCGCCGGGCTCGGCGAGTCGTCGCCGCGAAGGGCGAACGCGACCATCGCGGCGCCGAAGAGCAGGCCACCGAATAGAGCCGTGTGCAGCGAAGGATACAAGCGTAGAAGGACCGTGCTGTCGGCGATCCAGGCCGCGGATGTCAGGGCTATCCCGAAGGCCGCTAACGCCACCGGATGACTGAGGACGCGGAGCAGGAGCGGCAGCCCGAAGCCCAGCGCGACAGCCCCCAGGGCGACCAGGAACCCGAGGAATGGAGCACGCCAACCCCACGAAGCGAAATGCCGTCCGCCGGTGACGCCGTATCCGAGGACCCCCGCGAGCGCAGCTCCGGCCAGCGCGAGGGCGACCGCGGCGCGTCGGTCACGCGCGGCGCGCTGGGCGCCTCGAAACACGAGGCAGGCCACGACCGAGATCGGTGCGAGGAGCGCAATCGCCACGGGGACGACGATTCGACGCCCCAATTCGATCTCCCAGGATCCCGAGAACTGATCGCGCCAAAGCAGCCCGACAGCCGCATTTTCGGCGAAGCTGCAGCCGGCCCACGCGACCACGACCGCCACCGCATCGACCCACCATCCGCCGAGACGATGTCGAACGGACGCCAGCGTTTCACCGTGATGGGGCATCAACTCTGAAAGAGAATCTCCAGGACCTCGTACACGCGCTCGCCTCCCGGCATACGCACCTTGACTTCGTCTCCCACCTGCTTGCCGATGAGCGAGCGCGCGAGCGGACTCGTGATGCTGATGCACCCTTTGGCGAGGTCGGACTCGTCGGCGCCGAGAATGCGATACGACGCCTCCTCGCCGGACTCCACGTTGGACAGTTTGACCGTCGCGCCGAACGCCACGCGGTCCCCGGCGAGCTTGGTGACGTCGATCACCTCGGCGCGAGCGAGCTTGTTCTCGAGGTCCTTGATCCGCCCTTCGATGAACGACTGCCGGTCGCGCGCTGCGTGGTACTCCGCGTTCTCGCTGAGGTCACCGTGCTCTCGCGCGACGGCGATGGCTTGGACGATGGCCGGGCGCTCGACGCTTTTGAGCTGGTTGAGCTCGTCGCGCAGCCTGGCCGCGCCTTCGGGCGTGATCGGGTTTTTCTCCATAACAAGCGCGGATCTAGCACGCAGGCTCGGAGACGGAACAATCGAGCTGCTAAGCTCGCGGGGCAACCACGAGGTAGAGAAGGCCATGGGCATCATCGGAAGCCATCCAGAGAGCGGAGTCCGAGTGAACGTCGCGCGCCCGCAAGAGGGCGGACCGCCTTGGAAATACGAAGGGGAGGCCGTCACCCCGGCCACCCGCTACCGGGTAGCCGCCACCATCGCAGCCGATGGCGCCATCGACGTCGTGTTGGCGGCCGATGCGCCCAAAGGCCTCGCCGACAAGACGCTTCGGGTCCTGCGGTCGGCTTGGAAGCACGCCCAGGCCGAGGGGACGCCCCCTCCCCGTCAGGTCGTTCGATGGCGACCGGACGGACCAACCAACTAGTCTAGAAGGCCGGCGTATTTCGGCCGATGGCGTGCCAAAGGCCTCCCGCCTTGGCGCCCCGCCGAGCTCCGAGTAGGGTCTGGCCCGTTCATGCGTTTTTCCGTTGCCCTCCTCGCCGCCGTGATCGCCGGGTCCACCGCGGCCGGCTGCGAAGGCCCCCCGGCCCACTCGGGGCTCAACTACACCGAAGACGCCAAGCGCGCCTACGACAAGGCGATGGTGGATTTCAACGGGCACAACTGGATCGAGGCGCAGGCGCAGATGCGCGAGGTCAAGCGCAAGTACGGGTACTCGAAGTACGCGCGTCTCGCGGAGCTTCGATACGCCGATGCCGACTTCGAGCAAGAGAAGTACGGCGAGGCGATTCGCGAGTACAAGGACTTCGTTCGCGCCCACCGGTCGGACGTGGAGGACGTGGCCTACGCGCGGTCTCGCATCGCCGAGGCTGTCTACCGCGAAGTCCCGGAGTCATTCATCCTGTCGAGCGCCGAAGAACGCGACCAGGCTGCCGCGGTCGACGCCTACAAGGAGCTTCGAAGCTACCTTGCCGACTATCCGAATGCCGCGCAGGCCTCCCATGTCCACGAGCTTCTCGAGACCATCGTGGGGCGCCTCATCGATCACGAGCTCTACGTCGCGCGCTTCTATTTGAATCGCGACAACTACGACGCCGCCGTCGCTCGCGTACGTTACGCCCTGCGGGCCTACATTCCGGCGCCGCATGACAGCGCACACCGCGACCGGGACGTGGCCCCGGAATTCGGTGCTCGGGCCCTTCTGCTTCTCGGCGAGACGTACCTCAAGATGAAGAAGTGGCCGGACGCCCGCGACGCCTTCGAAACGATCGTTCAGTCTTACAAGACGAGTCCGACCGCCGAGCAGGCCAAGGGCTATCTCGAGCACATGCACGACCAGGGCGTGTGAGATGCCATCCTCCGTGTCGATCCCGCCTCCCGCTCCGTCGACTCCGTTCGGCCCGCTGGCGCCCCGGACGGTTCTCGTGGTCGACGACGAGAAGAACATCCGACGCACGCTCCAGCTCGTCCTCGAAGGCGAAAGCTACCGAGTCATTCAAGCGGAGAACGCGTCGCAGGCGCTCGCCGTGCTCGCCAACCCGGACATCCCCGTCGACCTGGCGATCTTCGACGTGAAACTTCCGGACATGAGCGGACTCGATGCCCTGGCCCGCATCCGCGCGGACGATGCCCTCAAAGACATTCCAATCATCGTCATCAGCGGACACGCGACGGTCGAAGACGCGGCCCAAGCCATCAAGCTTGGGGCGAGCGATTTCTTCGAGAAGCCACTGGCGCGTGAACGGGTGCTGGTGAGCGTTCGAAACGTGCTGCTGACGGCCACGGCTCGACGGGAGTTGGCGCGTGTCAGCGAGCAGCAGAATGTGCGCTACGAGATGCTCGGGCGAAGTGCGCCGATGGCTCGCCTCTTTCACGAGATTGAGAAAGTGGCGCCGACGAGGGCCTCGGTACTGATTTCCGGCGAGAGCGGGACCGGCAAAGAGCTCATCGCCCGCGCGATCCATCGCCTGTCTCCTCGCGTCGACGGTCCCTTCGTCAAAGTCAATTGTGCCGCCATTCCGCGCGAGCTCATCGAGAGTGAACTCTTCGGTCACGAGAGGGGAGCGTTCACAGGCGCGCAGCAGCGGCGTCGCGGACTCTTCGAACTGGCGCACGGCGGGACGCTCTTTCTCGATGAGGTGGGCGACATGGATATCGTCGCGCAGGCCAAAGTTCTGCGCGCGGTCCAGTCCGGCGAAATCTCGCGCGTCGGCAGCGAACACGTCATCCGCGTGGACGTGCGCGTCCTCGCCGCGACGAACAAGGACCTCGGAAAGGCCGTAGAGACGGCCGCATTCCGCGAAGACCTCTACTTCCGCCTCGCCGTCTTTCCGATCCGGAGCCCTGCGCTGCGCGAGCGAGTGGAGGACATTCCAGTGCTTGCGCAGGCGTTCATGGAGCAGTTCGCCAGCGAGAACGGCGTTCGACCCAAGCCGATCGACGACAGCGTCCTTCGGGCGCTCGCTGCCCGCAAATGGCCTGGCAACGTGCGCGAACTCAAGAATGTCGTCGAACGTTCAGCCATCCTGTCCGGCGACCGCGTGACCATCGCCGACTTGCCGGAAGACCCTCACGCGAGCCCGTTCGAAGAGGAAGTCGAAGCCGCTCTGCCGGGGGACACCGCCCCGCCGGAGGACATGGTCGACGAGGACATGGCCGACACGCGCCGACGCGCCACGCCGCTTCCGCCGGCGAGCAAGCCACCGACACTGCGCGAGTATCGGGAGCTGTCGGAGCGAAAGTACATCGTGGATACGCTCCGCCAGAGCGGATGGAATATCTCGCGGACGGCGGTCGTCCTCGGCGTCGAGCGGACCAATCTCCATAAGAAGATCCGCGCCTACCAAATCCGACGCGGCGAGAGCTGAGCAGGCATTCCCCATCCAGGCGCCAGGGACACCGCTCCGCTGGCCCCCCGCGCAAAGGCGACGGGCGGTGGGGATGCGCGCAATGGGGGTGGGGGCCGCGGCCAGTGTGCTCGTGAGGGCAGACCTGATCGAATTCAGAGCCGCCCCGTCGAGCCGTACCCGCCCGCTCCCCGAGCCGTCGACTCGAGCTCCTCGACGGCGATGAGTTCGGCGCGCGCCACGGGCGCAATGACGAGCTGCGCGATGCGTTCCATGGGTTCGATGGTCACCGACGCGGCCCCGAGGTTCACGAGAAGCACGGCGATCTCGCCGCGGTAGTCGCTGTCGATGGTCCCCGGGGCATTGAGGACGGTGAGCCCGGTTCGCTCAGCCAGCCCCGACCTAGGCCGTACCTGCCCTTCAAAGCTCGGCGGGATAGCGATGGCCAACCCCGTGGGAACGCGCACTCGACCGAGGGGCGGCACGGTGATCGGCTGCGTGGTCGCCGCGTGCAGGTCGATGCCGGACGCACCCGCCGTCTGGTAGCGCACGGGCGGAACGCGCACCGATCCTACGTACGCGACAGGGATGCGGAGGTCCGGCAGCACGGTCGAACGCCACCTTGCCACACTTGACGGCGCGGTGGTGACTGGTAGTCGAGGCCAATGACACATCGCCAGGTCGTCCTGGTACTCGACTTCGGCTCCCAGACCACCCAGCTCATCGCCCGGCGCATCCGCGAGCACCGGGTCTACTGCGAGATCCACCCGTGCACGACCCCGTACGAGGCGATCGCCGCTATGGAACCGAGCGCCATCGTGCTGTCGGGCAGTCCGTCGAGCGTTTATGGGGAGGGAGCGCCGACGACCGATCCGCGCGTCCTCGAGCTCGGCGTCCCCGTCCTCGGCATCTGCTACGGCATGCAGCTCATGGCACACCTGCTGGGGGGTCGCGTCGGGCACGCGAGCGCGCGCGAGTACGGACGGGCAAGGGTCGTTGTCGAACGCCCTGTCGGGATTCTCGGCGGGTTCCCGGCCAACGGCAGCCTGGACGTCTGGATGTCGCACGGCGATCGAATCGAGGCCCTGCCGACCGGATTCGAGACGATAGGGTTCAGCGACAACAGTCCGTTTTGCGTGATTGCCGACCGGGCGCGGCGCATGTACGGCGTCCAGTTTCATCCCGAGGTTGCTCACACTCCCCGGGGCGCCGAGCTGCTCGCCGCGTTTCTGTTCGATGTCGCTGCGCTGGTGCCCTCGTGGACCGCGGGGGTATTCACGGAGGAGGCGGTCCGCTCCGTGAAGGCGCGCGTAGGAGAACACGACCGGGCCATCTGTGGCCTGTCTGGGGGCGTCGACTCGTCGGTCGCGGCGATCATTTGCCACAGGGCTCTCGGCGACCGACTGACGTGCATCTTCGTCGACAACGGACTGTTGCGAAACGGCGAGGCGGAGCAAGTCATCCGCGCCGCCCGCGGAATCCAGCATTTGCAACTGGTCGCCGTCGACGCGCGAGAGCGCTTTCTCTCCGCGCTATCCGGAGTGACCGACCCCGAGCGCAAACGCAAGATCATCGGGCGGGTCTTCATCGAAGTGTTCGAGCAGGAAGCTCGAAAGGTCGAAAACGCCCGATGGCTCGTTCAGGGAACCCTCTATCCGGATGTGATTGAAAGCGTGTCGTTCAAGGGCCCGAGTGCGGTGATCAAGAGCCATCACAACGTTGGTGGCTTGCCCGAGATCATGAACCTCGAGCTCATCGAGCCGCTCCGCGAACTCTTCAAGGACGAAGTGCGCGCGGCAGGCGCCGAGCTCGGGATGCCCAAGGAACTGCTAGGCCGGCACCCCTTTCCCGGGCCGGGGCTCGCGATCCGGTGCCTCGGAGAGGTGGCTGAGGGGCGGCTTGCGACCCTCCGAGCCGCCGACGCGATCGTGCTGGGAGAGATCCGCGCCGCGGGCCTGTACGACTCCATTTGGCAGGCCTTCGCGGTCCTCTTGCCCGTGCGGACCGTCGGAGTCATGGGCGACGAGCGCACGTACGAAGAGGTCTGCGCCGTTCGGGCGGTGCGATCGGTCGACGGCATGACCGCCGACTGGGCCAAGCTCCCGTACGACGTGCTCGAGCGGATCTCGAGCCGAATCACCAACGAGGTGCGCGGGATCAACCGCGTCGTGATGGACGTCACGAGCAAGCCGCCGGGGACGATCGAATGGGAATGATCTCGCACCGCCCGGATTTCTTCCCGGCGTATGTCTCGTGGCTCCTGGTCGCCGCCTGCGCTCCGGCCGTCGCACCCCAGGCGCCGACGACATCGCTCCGTCTTCGAGGCAGTCCGCCGGACGCCATCGTCGTCGTCGACGAGCAGACGCTCGGAACCCTCGACTACGTGCAAGCCCACGGCGTGGCCATGCCGCCAGGCGTGCATCGCATCACCGTCAAGGCGAGCAACTACTTCCCATGGGACCGCCAAGTCGAGGCCAAGCCAGGTTCCTCCCCGGTGACGCTAGACGTATCCCTGACCCCCATCCCCGACTGACCAAGCCCCGAGTGCGAGCATCGAGGACCGGAGTCCTTCGGTCGCCGAGGTACGCCGGGCCTTCTAGGATTGGGGCGTGGGCTCGCTGCCGGATTTCCGGTCGATCGCGTCTTGCAACCCACAGCGCATTCGCTGAGCGCGCTTGACGCGCTTGGCCTTGAGCGGCGTCGCGAGCCATTCGTGGCGCTTTCTCACATTCCAAAGGGCACGGTTCGACATGGGCAGCGTCCGTATGGCCTGAGAAGCCCCGCCCGTCAAGCTCCAAGCTCGGCGCGGCGACCCAACGCGGCGATGGCATACGCCAAGAGGACCAGCGGCGGGACCACAGCTAGAAGCGCCGGAGTTCGCCCGGAGGCAGCGGCCTGAAAGAGGGCTGCCGTCGCCCCGACGTCGACAACGCACGCGATCGCGACCGTCCTGCGCCCTGCCGCACGCCCACCAAGCCGCTGGTTTGACCGCGCCCCCGACAGGACCGCGTGAGCCGCCATGAGAGGCAGTGCGAGTCCAGCAGCCGCCGTGGCAATGGCCGCGGCCGCTCGCCCGGCGTCGGGTGTGCCGGCCTGTTGGGCAAGAGCTCGCGCCGGCATGGCGAGCGCCATAGGGACCAAACTCGGGCCCACCGCGATTCCACGCGCCAAATCGACGAATGACCCCTCCCGCCAGACCCAAGCATTGGCGTGTACGGCCGAGGGATAGAAGCCGCTCAGGCCGATCCACGGAAGAGATGCGATGGCGAGCGCGGTGGCCAAGGAAACCGCAGCTGCACCGAGCACGACCGGTGCGACGATCCGGCTGTCTCGACGCCCGAGGGCCGTGAGTGCCAGCGTTTCGCCTCGCCGAACCGCCCGCACCAGCGCCGCCCACGCACCGACCGCAGAGCAGGCAGGGGCGACAGGGAAGATCCGACCCGAGCGCTCGGTCCACGAAATTCCTCCTTCGTCGGTGGCGGCAGTCACGAGCCAGGCGACAAGGAGCGCGAGGGCCCCGACCGCTGCAGCGCGTGAGGCGATGCGCAGATCCCACCGCGATACCGAGGAGAAATAAAGGCGCTCCGAGACCGAGCTCGAGGCGCGGCCAGGGGCAGATCGGTTGCCGTCCAAACGCTGATAGGCCATGGGCAACTTAGCGAGGGAGAGTCCGCGAGCGTGTTATAGTCCGCTTGGTGCACGGTTGGATGCGACTCTGATCCCGGAATGGTTCGGCGGCGGTTCACCGTCGCGGTCGTGCATAACCCAATGTGTCCAAGCACACTACAAGCAGGAAACACTCGCCGGGGCAGCGTTGCACATCTGCGTGGAGCCCCCGAGTGCCGGCCAAGCGCCGGAGGAGGAACAACGTCATGCAAAGTACCGATGGCTCTAGTTCGAGAGGGTTGCTCTCCTAGGAAGCCGCCTGTGCGATTCGATTCCCGCACAGGCCGCTCGGACTGAACGAAATCCGGCGAGTCGGCCGCGGGCTTATGCCCACGACCCAAATACGAGCTGGCTGACGTACGTCCGCGTGACGAGCCCTCTGACTGGGGCCTGTCTGGTGATCCCCATACGACGGGCGCAGTTGCCCCTCGCGGTGGATACCAAGGGAAAGCGGCCCGGGTGGACCGAGAACGCCACCCGGGCCGTTGCTTGTCGTGCGGGGCGGACGTTGACAGACGGCTGAAGCCGAGACTACGTGTCGTGCCGTTCGTTCATGTTGGCTCGCGGGACTAGCTCAGTTGGTAGAGCGTCGGCTTCCCAAGCCGAAGGTCGCGGGTTCGAGACCCGTGTCCCGCTCGAGTATTTGCCTGGAAATTCGGGGAGCCGGCTCGCCGTCTCCACCATGTCTCCAAAAAAGGGGAGACGCCCGTTAGGTGGCAACCTCCCCTGCCCGCCCATCGAGCAGCCTGATGGCACTGTCACGAGCCGCCGGCGACAGGTGCATGTACCGAATGGTCGTCTGCAGGTCCTCGTGCCCAGCTAGTTCCTGAATGGCCTTCGCGGGGGCGCCGCGCATGGCCAGGTGAGAACAGAACGTGTGCCGTAGGATGTGCAGACCTCCCGTCGTCTGGGCGAGGCCGGCTCGCAGCTGCGCGGCCTGGTGGTAGTCGCGAAGAGTGTGACCCCGTACAGGCCGCCCGGCCTCGTCGTACAGCACTCGCTCGCCGTTGGAGGCACCACGATGGCGCTCAAAGGCTGAAGCAAGCGCTGCCGTCATGGGAACGATGCGTTCGCGACCCCCTTTGGGGGTATCGACCGCTCGTTGCCACACCGATTGGCGAACATGGATCTGATGGCGGACCAGATCCAGGTCGCACCAGCGCAGCCCGATCATCTCGCCCCGTCGCAGTCCCGCATCACCTCCGAGCAAGACGACCACGAGCGTTCGTAGGGCGATTTCCTCGGCGGCTTGCACAAGCCTCGCGTACTCGCCGAAGTCGTAGAAAGTGACTCTCAGATTCCGCACTTTCAGGAGTTCGAACGAGCACGGCATGGCCGTGATGACCTTCCATTTCACTGCGACGCGAAGGACATTGCTCAAGACGACGAGCACGTTGTTCACCGTCTTGGGCTTCCGTCCTGCGAGAGCTCCCTTGATACCCTGCACATCCTCGTTGGAGACCTCGTCGAGCCTCTTCTTGCCGAGGTGCGGCAAGAGATGATTCTTGAAGATCCGTTCCTTGGAGTGAAGGCTGCTCGCCTTTTCGCGGTTGGCCTGCGCGTACTTTTCCATGTACCGGGGCTTGAACTCTTCGAGCGTCGGCACCTCCTTTCGCTGCTCCTCCTGCTGCGCCAGGAAGATGGGCGACGGCCGCATCAGAAGCTCCCGCTCTTTCGCCTCGCCCCATCGCTTCGCGGCGGACTTGGATTCGACCGGCGCCTTGATGCGCCGCCGGAACGGCGTGCCGTCCGGATAGCTGAATCGGATGTCCACTTCGAAGCCCACCTTTTTGCCTCGTTTCCACTCTCTGATCTTAATCGTCATCGCCATGTGCCTCCTGGCGATGCCGCTCGTCTTTCGTTGAGCCAGGAGAGTAGGTCGTCGCGCTGGACAAGCAAACGGCGTCCGACACGCGTCACTCCCGGCAGCTGACTTCGTTCGGCCATCGCGTAGACCGCCTTGCGCGACGTTCGAAGGAGGCCCGCGACTTCGCCGGCGGTGAGCAGTGTGGGAAGGAGCTCAGCCGTATTGAGTGGAGCAGGCGTTCGCCGCGGCGCGCTGGCTACGGGGGCGTGGGAGTGTCGAGTCTCAATCGCGCGGGGCGCGTTGGCTCGTTTCGATTCTCGCGGGATGGTACTTCGCCGTTCGCTCATCGCGCGGTCCGCCGGCTGGTGGACTCGGGGTTATCTTGATCCCGTCGACACCCGGCAGCGTGGCGAAGAGGATCCCATGCGCAACCGACATCTTGGCGAGGAGGACAATTCATCGAGACCTTGAGTGGTACTGGCCCTGAACGACGAGACTCGGTACGAGGAGGCGGTCGGCGCCCCACGCACCGCCCTCAGATTGCGGCGCATAGATTGGGGCATCGTTCGCGACGGCAGCCCCAGGCCGCGAGTAGCGCAGGCTGAGGGTGACCACGGTCGAGACCTCAG
>JBEKXD010000012.1:0-83347 GCA_049512415.1 Polyangiaceae bacterium | reverse complement strand
TCCCCAAGGCCAGGGGACGGGCAAAAGCGGGACATGACTTTCATCGAAGCTGCTGCGGAGGTTCTCCGCAAAGCGGGCAAGCCGCTCCACTACAAGGAGATCACGGAGCTTGCCATCGCCAACAATCTTCTTTCGCACGTCGGCAAGACCCCCGAGGTGACGATGAGTCACCGGCTGACGTCAGCCATCAAGAAAGACGACAACGAGATTCCCATCGTCAAGGTCAAGCCGGGAGTTTTCGCGCTTCGCGAGTGGAGCACGCAAACGCAAAGAGGAGCGACGGCCCCCTCGCGCGCAGAGGCGGAGTCGAGCGAGCGTGACGAGGCGGTTGAGACGGAGCCGCCGGCCAGCACGGATGTCGACGTCAACGCGCTGGAGATCGAGGCCGCTCTGCGGGGGCCCGACGACCAGGCCGAGGCTGCGGACGAGGACGATCAGACACCGGCCGCCGACGGCGACAGAACGACGCCCGTCTCAGGGGACGAAGCGCTGAGAGCGGACCTGGCGGCCAGTGGCGCCGAGCTCTTTGGAGACGAGGAAGACGACGACCAGCCCATTCTCGCTCCCCCGCCCCAGCCGGGCGACAAGGCGCAGCTCAGCTTGGGCGAAGCCACGGGCGGAAGGCGACGGCGGCGGCGGCGGCGGCGTGGACGGGGCGGAAGCGCTGGGGAGATGGCCGGCGCAACGCCAGCTGTCGGAGCGGAGCCGCGCATCGTGGCCCTGCGCTCCGGGGACACCGCGAACTCCACGGTCGAAGGGGCGGTCCCTGCGCCGCCCATGACAGACGAGGAAGAGAATGCTCAGGACGGGCGCGACTCGTCTCTGGCGCGCCCGGTCGTCCGCGATCGCCAGCAAATCATGGCGACAGGGCAGCCGACGGGCATCGACATGCCCCTCGGAGACGCGGAAGAGCTCGTCGGGCGAGAGCTCGCCGATGCCGTGTCGATTGTCCTCGCATCGATCGACCGTGGGGCCGGCCCCGTACCGGTGCGAGCCATCGCGGAGACTCTGACGCGCCGGGGACGCCTTCCCGGAGACCTCGGACTCGCGACGGCCCAAGTGAACGCATCGCTGCGGGCCGACAACTTGCGCCGGAGCGCCGGCGGACAACGAGTTCGCTTCCGCTTCGCCAGCGGTGGACGCATCGGCCTGACCGACTGGATTCTCGGCGGGGAGCTGCCCCGACTCGAGCAGGAGGTCCTGACGGTCCTCGAGCGCTATCGGGAGGCGTCTCGTCGGGCCATGTTGCGCCGCCTGCAAGAGCTGCCGGGCCATGCGCTCATCGAGCTCCTCCTCATCGCGCTCGAGCGCGTCGGAATGAACGGGTTGAAGGCGGTACGCCGACCCGGTTCCCCCGGCGGCGAGGCGCACTTCGCTGGCATCCACAAGACCGAAGGAGACGCCATACCTACGGCGATCGTCATTCGCAAGGACGGTCGCGAGCTCGGTCGCGAGCGCGTATGCGACCTGCGCGGAGCCTTGCATCACTACGGCCCGGCGAGCGTCGGATGGTTGATGACCACCGGACAGGTCCTCTCCGGAGCGCGCGAGGAAGCCGCCGCGGTCGGGACTGCAACCGTCACTCTTTACGACGGCATTGCTGTCTGCCGACTCCTGGAGGATCTGGACGTCGGTATGATCAAGTCGCGCTTCGCCATCGCGATCCCCGACCTCGAGCTGCTCGAAGCGCTGCGAGGCTGACGTCATGGCGGTCGTCGTCGCGTGCCTCGTCGCGGTTTCCGTCGGCCTCGTTCTCCTGTGGACGAGCGCCCGCGCAGCCGTCACGATAGCGGTCGCCGCAGTGAGAGACGGAAAGCTCGAAGTGACCCGGGGGGCCCTGTCTCCCCGTGTCGTCGACGGATTGCGGCACGTCGTGTCCGCAAGACCGCCTGTGTCCAGCGCGACCATACGGGTCGTCCGGGCCAAGGATCGGGCGCGCGTCGAAGTGCACGGGAATCTGACCGAGACGCAGATCCAGCAGATCCGCAACATCGTAGGCGTTCTCAAGCTGCCTGAGGTCTCCCGGGGCGGTAGGCGATGAAGCTCGCCGTGCTCGGCGCAGCGGTATCGACGGCCATTGCGCAGGCGACCGCGTCGCCTCCTGCGCCCCGCGTCGACCTGAAGCTCGTGGCTCCTTCGACGCACGGACGCTGGACCCTTCGACTGACCAACGCCTCGCCGATCCCCGTGCGCATCGTCGCGGACCTGCGGCTCCTCGCCTTGGACGTCACGCCGCGAAGCAGTCGCACGGTCCACTGCGAACTCCCCGAGGACATGCGGCCCGAGGACGACGTGGACCGCAGGCTCCTCGTGCCGCCAGGGCGCTCCTACGTCGAGGATTTCGATCCGAGGCTCTATTGTTTCGGCAATGTCGGGCTCGACGCCATAGCCCCGGGCGCCATCGTTGTGGCCCATCTGGGGTTTGCCAAGGCAACTAGTGCCCACTCCCGTTTGGAGGTGGCGCCCGCGCCGGGCGACGCACCGACCTTTGCGGGACTCGCCCGTCTCGACGCCCCTCCGATCGCGGTGCCCGACGAACCTACCGCAGCTCCGCTGGCAACCGCTTCGAACCCTTCCGACGCGACCAAAGGCGCGGATCCGGCGGCTCTGAGCCTTCGTCTGCAAGGCGCGCGGGCGGTCGACGCCGACAGTCCCAATGAGGCCGAGGTCCCGGTGACCCTCGAGAACCGTGGACCGCGCTCGGTCACCATCCGCTTTCGCCCTGAATCTCTGTCCTTCGACGTCGAAGGTCCCGGCGGCACGGAGCACTGCCCGTGGCCCATCCCACCGGCCGCCACGACCGTCGAGGCCCTGACCACCCTCGCGCCCCATGAGAGCGCGACCCTCGACGTTCTGCTGGCGTCCTACTGCCATGGCGATGGCCTGGCCGCCGCGGGCCTCGTCTTCGTGCGCCCCTCGCTCGACACCAACGATGCGCCTGGCCGCGACGCCGCGCCCCGAGCGTTCGCCGGGCGCGTGACCGCCGCAACTCCGACGCTGCTGCGGTTGCGACACCCGTCCCGATATCGAGTTCATGCCGAAGCGCCGGCACCCGAGCTCGAGCCGATGGAGCCTCCCGCCTTGCGAGAGGGCCCACAGTGAATCATGCTGGCCAGGCCCGATGACGTCTGAGTTTCTCATCCCCGTACATGATCTCGATGCGGCCGGCAGGGCGATGTGCCTGCCCATTCGCGTCTCGTGGATGCGTGGCGCGTTCGAAGAGACGGACGTGGGTCCTGCGGACGCCGAGGGTCGGCTCGACCTGCGAATCTCCCGGAGCGGCACCGACGTGATCGTTCGTGGCGCGCTCGAGGCAGTCGTCGTGGTGGCGTGCTCTCGGTGCCTTGAGCCCGCGCGAATTGCCGTGCAAGAGGAAATCAGCGCGCTCGCGGTCCACGGCACGCAAGAAGATCGCCCAACCGCAGCCGTGCGTGAGCGGGATCGCGACGGCGATTTGCGCGAGCAAGTGGGCTCCGATCTCATCCGCTACGATGGCGACACCCTCGTCCTGGACGACGTCGTCCGGGACGTGCTTTTGCTGGGAATCCCCATGCTCCCCTTGTGCTCCGAGTCATGTCCGGGTATCAGGCCGGAGCTCTCACAGGCCACGGTGGAGACGAACGGCGTCGACCCGCGCCTTCAGCCGCTGCTTAATCTCAGAAAGAGTTCGACGTAAGGAGAAGCCCCGTGGCCGTCCCGAAGAGACGAAAGAGTCGTTCCAAGCGTGACATGCGCCGTGCGAACCACGACAAGGTGACCGCGCCTAATTTGATAGCCTGCCCGAACTGCGGCGAACCCGTGATCTCGCACCGCGCGTGCGCGTCCTGCGGATTCTATAAGGGGCGGCTCGTGGCGCCGCCCAAGGTGACGACGCCGGCGTGAGGATTGGAGCGTATCCCCGGTTCCAGGGGACGCCGGCAGGTCGAGGGGTCCTGCCTTGAGTGACGCGTGGATGTTTCCCGGCCAGGGGACGCAGACCGTCGGCATGGCGCGCAGCGTTTTGGAGAGTTCGCCGGCGGCGCGCGCCGTGTTGCAGCGAGCGGATGCCGCGCTGAACGAGGACCTATCCACGCTCATCTTCGTTGGACCCGAGGACCAACTTCGCCGCACCGCGAACGCGCAACCGGCCATCCTCACGGTGAGCATCGCCCTCCTCGAGGCGATGCGAGAACGGATTGCCCTGCTATCGGCTCCGGCGTTCGTCTTGGGCCACTCGCTTGGCGAATACACGGCCCTTGTCGCGACGGGCGCGCTCACCTTCGAGGACGCGGTGCGCCTCGTTCGGCTCCGTGGGGTTGCGATGCAGGACGCAGTACCGGGGGACGTGGGGGGCATGGCCGCCGTCATCGGCGTCGAGGCCGACGCGCTCCACGCTCTCTGTGCGGAAGCCTCGTGCGAGGAGCTCGTCGCACCGGCGAACTACAACGCCCCTGGGCAGATCGTCGTCGCCGGACACCGCTCCGCCATCGACCGCCTCGCGCTGCGAGTATCGGCCGTCGGCGGACGCGCAGTCATGCTCCAGGTGAGCGCACCGTTCCATTGCAAACTCATGGCGCCGGCAACCGAGGTGGTCCGCGGCGCGCTCGAGAGGCTTGCCATGCGAGCCCCGGGGGTGCCGTTGGTCAGCAACTTCGACGCGCGTCCGACGTCGGACCCTGTCGAAATCAGCCGGCGTCTGGCGGCGCAGCTCGAGGCCCCGGTGCGGTGGCAGGAATCGGTTCAAGCCCTCGTGCGTCTCGGCGTCGACAGGTTTATCGAGATCGGACCCGGAGGTGTTCTCGCTCGCCTCGTCCATCGCATCGCGCCCGCCGCATTGATTCTGGGCGTGGACGACGCTGCATCGCTCGATGCTTTCGCCCGATTCGTGCAGGATGGTTGAGCCGACCGTTGAAGGAGGGCGAGCGGCCATCTATAAGGCGATCGGCATGTTTCGACTGGACGGCAAAGTAGCTCTCGTGACCGGAGGCTCGCGCGGCATTGGCCGCGCCTGCTGCGAGGCTCTCGGCGAACAGGGAGCCCGCGTGGTCGTGAACTACGTCCGTGGAGAGACCGCGGCCCGTGAAGTCGCGGACGGGATCCGCTCTCGAGGGGGGTCGGCCGAGCTCTGCGCCTTCGACGTCAGCGACAGCGCTGCCATCCATTCGGCCGTGGAAGGACTGATCGACCGGCACGGTGGCGTGGACATCTTAGTGGCCAATGCGGGCATCGTGATCGACGGCCTGCTTCTCCGACTCAAGGACGAGGACGCCGATCGGATGTGGTCGACGAACGTGCGTGGAGCCATCGCTTGCGCACGTGCCGTCAGCCGCACCATGATCCGAAAGCGTTGGGGGCGCATCATCTTCACGTCCAGCGTGGTCGGCGAGATGGGCAACGCGGGACAGACGGCCTACGCCGCGAGCAAGGCCGCTCTTTTGGGCGCGGCCAAGTCGATCGCGCGCGAATTTGCGTCCCGCGGCGTCACCGTCAATGCGATTGCGCCCGGTCTCATCGAGACCGACATGACGGCAGCGCTTTCCGCAGAGCAGAGAGAGAACTTCGTAAAATCCGTGCCCGTCGGGCGCATGGGCAACCCGCGCGACGTGGGCGCCGCGTGCGCTTACCTCGCAAGCGAGGAGGCCGCGTACGTGACGGGTCACGTCCTGCGTATCAACGGCGGCATGTACGTGTGAACTTGTTGTAGCAGCGCGCGCGTACGGTGTTTTGCACACAGTCTCCGCGCACGCACAAACTATCAACCGTTTTATTGCGATAGGATCCGGGAATTGCCCATGACGACCGATATCCCCAGCGAGGTCCGGCGGATCATCAAAGAGCAGCTTGACGTCGACGAGAAGGACATCAAGCCTGAATCGAGCTTCATCGACGACCTCGGGGCCGATTCGCTCGGCTTGGTGGAACTCGTGCTCGCATTCGAGGAGGCCTTCGAGATCGACATCCCCGACGAGGACACGGAAAAGATTCGCACGGTCAAGGACGCGACCGACTACATCGAGAAGCACGCGAAGAAATAGGCGGGGCGGCACGAATCCCGCATCCGACGTCCATCGCCACACCATGGAACGCGTCGCAATCACCGGAATCGGCCTCGTCACTCCACTCGGCATCGGTACATCGCTTGCGTGGCAGGGGCTGCTCCGGGGAGACAGCGGCATCGCGCCGATTACGCTCTTTGACTGCTCCGCGTTTCGTGTCCAAATCGCCGGTGAGGTGAAAGCCTGGGAACCGACGAAGTGGATTGAGCGCAAACGGTTGAAGGAGATGGACCGCTTCACCGAGTTTGCGCTCGGCGCGGCTGCCATGGCCGTCGCAGACGCCGGCCTGGAACTGTCCGATTCGGAACGGCCCCGTGCCGGCAGCTTCATTGGTGTGGGCGTCGGCGGCCTGTTCACGCTGGAGAAGACGAAGGAGACCCTGATGACGCGGGGTCCGACGAGGGTCAGCCCGTACTCGATTCCGGGGATCATCTCGAACCTCGCTGCCGGCCAGATCTCGATGGCGTACGGCCTCCAGGGTCCCAGCTATTGCACGACGAGCGCCTGCTCCAGCGGTGCACACGCCATCGGCGAGGCGGCGGAGTGGATCCGCCGCGGCAAGTGCGACGTCATGGTGGCGGGGGGTGCGGAAGCCGCCGTGACT
The DNA here is from genome assembly GCA_049512415.1 of Polyangiaceae bacterium. GTDB lineage: Bacteria > Myxococcota_A > Polyangia > Polyangiales > Polyangiaceae > Palsa-1150. The sequence continues at coordinate 76,708 of JBEKXD010000012.1, read as the reverse complement.
CCGGTGGGCATCGCTGGCTTCGAGGCCATGCACGCACTCTCGAAGCGCAACTCGGATCCCACTCACGCGAGCCGTCCATTCGACCGGGGCCGCGACGGATTCGTCTGTGGCGAGGGCAGCGGGGTCCTCGTCCTCGAGTCGCTTGGCCGGGCGACCCGGCGAGGCGCCCGCATCTACGCCGAGCTCACCGGATATGGGGCCTCCAGCGATGCGTACCATCTCACCCAGCCCGCCCCGGGTCACGAAGGCGCACAGCGCGCGATGCGTCTGGCTCTCGACGACGCGCACCTCGCACCCGATGGGATCGACTACATCAATGCGCACGGAACGTCCACGCCACGGGGGGACATCGAGGAATCGCGGGCGATCGCGAAGGTGTTCGGCCAGCGCGCAACCGACAGGGTCGTGTGGGTGAGTTCCACGAAGTCCATGACGGGCCACCTTCTCGGAGCTGCGGGAGCGGTGGAAACGGGCATCTGCGCCCTCGCCTTGGCCGAGGGGGCGGTGCCGCCCACGACGAACCTGACGGACCCGGATCCGGATTGTCCGCTTGACTATGTCGCCAACGCAGCCCGCAGGCGCAGCGTACGCCACGCGATGAACAACTCGTTCGGTTTCGGGGGCACGAACTGTGCGCTCGTGCTGTCGCGCTTCGAAAGCTAGGGTGTACTCAGATTCCGTCGACGCTTCTGAGCCGACAGGCCACGAGAATGACTGACGATTCCAATCGCCGCGACGTGTTTTCCGCCGACGATGAGAAATGGATGGCCCTGGCCATCGAACACGGCCAGCTCGGCGCGCCGTCGCCCAATCCGCACGTTGGGGCCGTGGTCGTTCGGCACGGCACAGTCGTCAGCGCAGCTCATCACGAGCGCGCGGGAGAGGAGCATGCGGAGTTCGTCGCGCTCCGCGAGGCGGGCGATCTGGCTCGAGGCTCGACGCTCTACGTGACACTGGAGCCGTGCAATCACCAGGGGCGAACGCCCCCGTGCACTGCCGCCATTCGAAGCGCAAAGGTCGGTCGCGTCGTGGTCGGATGCCGAGACCCCAATCCGAACGTGGAGGGCCACGGGGTCGAAGTTCTGGAGCAGGCGGGAATCCGCGTCGACGTGGGGTGCCGGGAAGTCGAGGCCCTGACTCTCATCGCCCCATGGGCGAAATTCGTGACGACGGGAAGTCCCTACGTGACGCTCAAGCTGGCCCTCTCCCTGGACGGACGAATCGCCACCCGCACGGGCGCTTCCAAGTGGGTGACGGGACCCGAAGCTCGTGCCCGAGTCCACTTGCTCCGAGCCCAGCACGACGCAGTGACTGTCGGCATTGGAACCGTGCTCGCCGACGACCCGAAGCTCACCGTGAGAGACGCTCCAGGCCACAGCCCGCTTCGCGTCGTGCTCGACACGAAGCTGCGAACGCCGGTGGCCTCGCAGCTCGTCCAAGGCGCCCGCGACGTACCGACGTGGATCGTGTGCACGACCGATGCATCGTCGGCGGCCGAGGCAGCGCTGATCGAGCGGGGTGTCGAGGTTCTCAGGGCACCTCCGTCTGCGGAAGGTCGCATCGACCCGCACGCAGCCCTGATGCTCCTCGCCGCCCGTGGGGTGGTGTCCGTCCTCATCGAAGGGGGCGCGGAGTTGGCCGGAAGCGTTCTGGCCGGGGCGGTGGCTGATGAACTCCACTGCTTCATCGCTCCCATACTCCTCGGTCCGCGAGGGAGGCCCGGAGCGGTGGATTGGGCGGGACCGTCCACTCCAGCCGAGGCACCGTGCATCTTGAGGCCACAGTGGGAGGTCTGCGGTAAGGACGCTCACGTGTGGGGCCCTCTGCGCTACCCCAGCCGCTAAAAGGCCGCTGTCTTTCGGCGACACTTCTCGCCGAGGACGGCAAGGTCCTCCGCCGCTCGCGCGGCTAAGTTGGGGCTTGGAGTCGCTTCCTCCTACGGTGCGGTCTTCGCCGCCAAAGCAGCCCTTCGCTCCGCCGCTCGCAACGTGTTCGACAGCAGCATAGCGATCGTCATCGGGCCGACCCCGCCGGGCACCGGCGTGATCGCCCCGGCCGTCTCGACGGCTTCGGCGAGCGCCACATCGCCCACCAGCCGGTCGCGTCCACCCTCGGTCGAAATCCGGTTGATGCCGACATCGATCACGGTGGCTCCCGCCTTGATCCAATCGCCGCGCACGAGCTCTGGCTTGCCCACCGCCGCCACGAGCACGTCCGCTTGGCGGCACACCGACCGCAAGTCGCGCGTTCGCGAATGCGCCATCGTCACCGTCGCATGGGCTCCCAAGAGCAGCTGCGCCATCGGCTTGCCAACCATCGCACTCCTGCCCACGACGACGGCATGAGCGCCCCTGAGATCGATCCCCGCCCATTCGAGCAGGCGCATGCAGCCGAGCGGCGTGCAAGCGACGAGAGGGCTCCCGCGTCCGAGCAGGAGAAGGCCCGCGTTGGCCGGGTGAAGACCGTCGACGTCTTTGGTCGGGTCGATGCGGTCGAGGATGTCCGGCGCGGAAATCCCGGCAGGCAGTGGGAGTTGCACGAGTATGCCGTCGACGGCGGGGTCCGCGTTGAACGCGGCGACCAGGGCAGCGACCTCGCTCGCCGTCGACGAGGCCGGCAGCGCGTGGAGCTTGCCTCGCATGCCGACTTCGTTCGACGCCCTCTCCTTGTTGCGCGTGTACACGACGCTCCCCGGGTCGTCACCGACAAGGACGACCTCGAGGCCGGGGACGCGCCCGTACGCCGCGCGGAACGCGGCCACGCCGGCCTTGATCTCATCGCGCACGAGCCCAGCGAGTTTCTTGCCGTCGAGGAGGAGCGCGCTCATCGCACCCGGAGGTTACACGAAATAGCGCGCCCGGCTTCACACCCTCGTTACCACGTCACCTTCGTCGACGTGCGCGCCGATCCAGTCGGTGTCGACGCCCACCTACGTCGAGGTGCGCGACCCCCGCGCTCTCATCGCAACGGTGGACAGCTCCGACGCCCGAGCACGGCATGAACCGCGACGGCCGCGCCCAGCAGGACGACTCCGAGCCACTGAGACGTCGAGAGCCCGAACAGGCCCCCGCGGTCGTCGCGCCGAAGGAACTCGACGAGGAATCGCGCCACGGCGTAGAGCGCGATCGACACAGCGAAGACCTGGCCGTCGTAGCGCTTGCGCGGGTGAACCCAGAGCAAACACAGTACCGAGATACCCAGCGACGCGGCGGACTCGTAGAGCTGCGTCGGGTGGACCGGAAGGCTCCAGCTTCGCGCGCTGGCGATGAGGTGGTCGCGGAACTGTTCTTCGCTCGCCGCGCTTCGCCACGGGAACGAAATCGCCCAGGGCAGGCGGCACGGCGACCCGAAGCAACAGCCGGCGAACAGGCATCCCATGCGACCAAACGCCAGGCCGAGCGGGATCGTGATGCCCGCCATGTCTGCCGCCTTCCAAAATGGAAAGCGGTCCCTTCGCAGCTGGTACCACGCGGCCAGCGAGGCGCCGATGAGACCCCCGTAGTATGTCAGGCCGCCGGCCCAGAACTTCGCCCAGGCGAAGCAGTCAGGCGCCTGAGGGTGGCACACGCCCTTTGCGGCATCCCAGCGCCCGCCGACCGCCGACGACAGGCACTCGCCCTGGTCGATCGGCCAGCTTACCTTCGACGGATCGGTGCACATATGCACGTAGTCCCAGAAGTAACCGTCGGCCAAGACGTGCAGGATCCGCGCGCCGGCGACGCCCGCGATGAGCATGGCCAATCCGAGATCCACGATGGTGTCGGCGTTCTCGCCGATGCGCCGCGCCCAGAGGACGCCGACCGCCGTGGCGACGAGAAATCCGGTGAGCAGGAATACGAAGTACGCCGGGAACGCGACGCCTGCGAGCTCGAAGAGGTCCGGGTGCATGGCAGGCCTCGATGAGCCCTCGCGGCTTCAGCGCGGGCGCGGCGGGAGGTCGGACGTCGACGGGGACTCGCTCGTCCGGTCTTTGGGTCGGTCCTTGCCGGGCCATTCCACCGCTGGTTCCCCCGACATGGCGGGCGGAACGCCGGGAGTCGCCAACGCGACGGCCGGTGGACGGCTCCCCTTCGCAGCGAACATGTCGAGCGCCATCAGCCCCACGCCGACGCAGATCGCGATGTCCGCGACGTTGAACGTCGGCCAGTGTTGCTCGACGCCCCCGAACATCGCGTGCACGTCGATGAAGTCGATCACGTGGCCGTAGCGCAGGCGGTCGAGCACGTTGCCGAGCGCGCCTCCGAGCACGAGCGGCAACCCCCAGCGCAGCGCGTGCTGTCGCGGCTGCACGCGTCGATAGAGAGAGAGAATGAACGCGATCGCGGCGACCGAGACGATGAGAAAGAACGGGCGCCGCACGTTCTCACTCGTCGTCTGCAGCATGCCCCAGGCCCCTCCCCGATTCTTGGCCAACACGAAGGACAGGTGACTCTTCCAGACATCGACGACGCCGGCATAGTTGTCCAGCCGGGTCGCCGCCCACGCCTTCGACAGGGCATCGAGCGCGAGCGTCACTGCGGCGACACCCGCTAGAAAGCCATAGGACGGGTGGGGCCCGCCTCGGGAGGACAGCGATGGGGCCGCATCGGGCGGGGGTTCGAGCCGCTCAATCGGTCGAGAGTCGGCGGCCGAGTCCGGCCGAGCCCCCGGATGGACAGGGTCGGCGGGGTCCGCTTGCGCGGGGTCGGAAGCCGCGTGGGCTGCTCGGCTATCGGGTGTCGATTCGGTCACGGGTTTGTCGGCGGTCTAACGGCCCGCGGCGTGCCGCTGCGGCGGCGTCAGGACAAGAGCTTGCAATCCAGGTTGGCATATAGCTCGAAACTGCGCCGCTCGCCCGGCGTGCGTCGCCGCCACATCAGGAAGCCGCCGCCTCGGTCGCCGCGTCATGCACCAGTTTGTAGCCGAACCCGTACACGGTAAGGATGTGCTGCGGTTTGTCCGGGCTTAGCTCGACCTTCTTTCGCAGCTTGACGATGAAGTTGTCCACAGTCCGATTCGTCGGAGCGCTCTCGAGTCCCCAGATCTTGGCCAAGATATCCTCGCGGCTCACAGGCTGTCCGGCGCGCTCCGAGAGCATCCTCAGGATCTCGACCTCGTAGAACGACAGCATCTGCTCACGACCGCGGGCGCTGACGGTCTGCCTCGCCAGGTCGACTGTGACCGGCCCGAGAGCAAACCTCTCGGCGACCGCGCTCGTCCCCCTCGACGCGCGCCGGAAAATCGCGCGCACCCGGGCGATGAGCTCGTTCACTCCGAAGGGCTTCGTCACATAGTCGTCCGCGCCGGCGTCGAGACCCCGCACCTTGTCGGCCTCCTGCGAGCGCGCCGTCAGCATGATGATGGGGACGAGGGGATTGATCCGCCGGAGCTCTTCGCACACCGCGTAGCCGTTCACGTCGGGCAGCATGAGGTCGAGGATGACCGCATCGGGGTGATCGCTGCGCGCGAGCGCGATGGCGTCCTTGCCCTTGCCGGCGCCGACGACCCGAAATCCCTCGAACTCGAAGGCGTCGCGAAGCCCCATCACGATGTGGGGTTCGTCATCGACGACGAGGATCGTCTTTTTTCCGCCGTTCATCGGGCAAGGGCCAACGATAGCCCAAAACGCAAGCGGCGCGGCGCCAAGAAGGCTCCGCGCCGCGATCGACTAGGTGGGCCGGTTCGCCGCCCCCCTCGAGCTGCCCCGTGGTCTGATCTCCCTCTCAACCCCCGTCGCCGATGCTGGCTTGCTCGACGCAGGTCAGGCTGACCGTCACATCCTTCGCCGGACCGCCGTTCGCGAAGAGGATCTGGTACGAGCACCCACCCCCGGCGTCGCTCGACGCTGTCCCCGTGTTTTCGACGTAGCACCAGCCCTGATAATTCGGGTCTGCATTTTGCGGTATCTGGCACGCTCCACCGGCCGCGGTCAAGGAGCCGAGCTGGCAGGTCAGCTCCAGGCTCGGGTCTTTCCCGACCTGGCCGTTGGCTACCCAGGTGTTGTGCTGATTCGCCTGGAAATCCGCGAGCGCCTCTGCGCTCGACACATTCGAGTACCCGAGAGTCTCATTGCACGAGGTCGTACCGTCGTTGAAGGTCGCGAGGACCAGGCAATCGTCGACCTTGCCGGAGTCCGGGTCCAGCGTAAGCTTGTGCGGCGGGCAGGACACCTGGAGCGCGGCTTTAAGCCGGTCGACAATCGCGTTGACCGCAGGCCGGTAGCCATAGAGCGGATCGGTCTGGCTGTACTGGGTGTGAATCGGGCACAAGCTCGAGACAATGCCGTATTGGCCCATCTGCTGAGCCACGTAGAGCTCGTCGATCGACGGATACGCCTTGCCGTAGAGCTGGGTGTCGGAGTAGCCGGCGTCCCCCGGATTCACCTGACACAGGGACGAACCGGAGTTGGGCGGCGGGAGGGGGACCGCGTCGGCCGGCGCCGAGGCCAAGCAGTCACAGGCCCCAGCGTATTGGGGCGAATCGCAATTCTTGGGTTGCGCGAACTGGAACGTGCAAGCGTACTCGAGATCGGCGTAGCCCTGCTGCAGGTACGTCGTGTCGTACTCGCGGCCGTTGATCGGATCGCAGGTGTCGGAGGCCGTAGGCGGGCAGTTCGAGTAGTTGACAGCGCCGGCCGCCTGGGCCACGGCCTGGGTCCGAGGAGCCCAGGACTCGAGCATGTGGAAATCGACTCCGGTGAAATTGTAGTTGATGGGGTCCTGGCCGATGATGAGCTGCCAGTCCGCGGCGGTGAGCAGGGGCTTCTGCGGGCAGTCCGCCTTGGCCGAAGTCGCCGCACAGGTTCCGTCCCCGGGAGTCGCTTGAATCAGCTGGTGGGGCACCCCGGTGATGGCTGCGTAGTACACGAGGTTTCCGCCGGGAAGTCGACCCGACGTGCTGTTCGGGGTCAGCTTGCAAAGCTCCGCAGTGGAGCTCGTCGGGAGCGATGCGGCAAAGAGCGGATTGGTGCACTGAGCCCCCGTGTACGACTGGTCCGGTACGATCCCGTTCTGCAGCGCATTGATGTAGCGCGACGGCGGATAGTGGTAGTCGATTCCGAAGCGCTGCCTCTCGTGGAAAAAGCGCAGGTTGGGGATGTCGTATTTGATGGGCACGTAATAGATGCCAGCACCTGAATCGCTCTGGTCTTGGCACTGAGACGCCCGATCGGCCGTGGACAGCGTGGCGCAGGACACACATCCCGGATCCAGAGGATTCGTCGCGCACACCTTCGTGCCCTCGGCGGCTCCGTATCCCAAGTCCCACCCCGGCGAATAGGGGAAGGCGGTATTCTCGAAAGCCCAGCCTTCGCCGTCGAGGGACAAGGGGTCCCCCGCGGAGTGGTTCTCGTCGGTCACGACGATCACGGCGACGAGCGAATCGGGTCGCAAAAAGTCGTGGCGCTGTTTGAGGATGGTCTGGTCGACGCCCTGGTAGCTGGCTATGGGCACCGAAGCGCTCGAATACACGATCGACGCGTACGGATTCGGCTCGATCAGGAAATGGTACCAACCCTCGAGCTGCGCCTCGTAGCCACACCCCTGCTCGTGGACACCGACGACCATGTCCTGAAAGGCGCCTATGAGCGTCGTGTCGTCGGGGGAAGGGTTGAGCGTCGTGTCCGCAACCGTATATTGATTTGCGGCGCCCACCGTCGTCACCGGCGGCTGCGGAGCCGTACTCCCCGCAGCTCCGGCGGTCGCCGGAAACCAAGCGAGGTAGTTGTCAGTCTGGGCAATTTGGACAGAGTGTTCGTCTTCACCGGCCCGGTTAAGAAGCTCGCCCTTGTCATTGTTGTGCTGCGGCGTAAGGCCGGTGGTCACGACCGTATTGTCGGCAGATGGATTGCACTCGTCACTTCCGTTGTAGTTGGCGGCGCCAGCACCCCCGCGGCCGCCGAGCGACGAGCTCACGATCCCGATGTGCATGTCGTGGACAGGGGGAAACTCGACGGCGCTGCCGGCCGGGCACACGCCGGCTTGGGTGGCGCTGCCCTGGATGTTGCCCTGGGCGTCGATGCAGTTCGGCGTCACGAGGCGAGTGAGCATGTCGGGCACGGCGTCCGCGAGCAGCACCTGCTTGTCGCCCATCGATGCCGAGTTGTCGATCATGAACAGAATGTCCACCTTGTCGACCGACGTGTTGCTCAGCTGGTCCGTGAAATTGGTCTTCAACGTCGGCGTGTAGCTCACAACCGGCCGGGTGAGACAGCCCGCCGCGAGCACACCCAAACCCAGGACGGTTCCCGTCATGGCTCCGGCTCGCTTCAACGTTTGGCTCATGATCGCTGCTCCTCTGTCGTGGGCCACGTCGCCCTCAGCGAGCGGGCGGGCACGAAATCCCTAAGGGGATGATGACGGTACGACTACCACGTAACCCGATCGGCGGGCGAACAAGAACGAACGACTGCGGCGCTCGAAAGCCTGCCATTGCGAGCGCATTGGACTCGGCCCCTCACCCACCAGGTGCGGGAGCGCATCCAATCGACGAGCTGCAAGCTAGCAGGGGGCATGCCATCGAAATTCACGGAAATAACCGCGAAGGCGCCGGGCCGCACTGTCAACTTCGTTGGCTCTACGCATGGCCGGTTGGCCCCTCGGTCGGCGCGTCCGGCCCGAGCGGCTCCTGCGGGAAGGCCGCTCGCACGGCCGTGACATGGCGCTTGGTGATGCCGGGCACGGCGAGCAGCGTGGCGTCGTCGGCCGCGCGGATCGCGGCTAGGTTGCCCACGTTCGAGAGCAGCGCCTTCTTGGCAGAAGGCCCGAGGCCGCGGATGTCGTCGAGCGGGGAGTGGATGCGGCGCTTGGTTCCGAGGCGCGTGCGGGCGCGGTTCGAGACTCTGTGCGCTTCATCGCGCAGCCGGGCGAGCAGAAAGAGCGATGTCGTGCCGCTCTTGAGCGCAATCGGATTCTTCTGCCCCGGAAGATAGATCCGATCGACCAGAGTCTCTCCGAGAGCGGTCTCGCGCTCCTTGGCGAGGCCCACGATCGCCATGTCGTGCAGACCGAGATCATGGGCCGCCGCGAGGGCCACGGCGAGCTGACCTCGGCCGCCATCGACGACGAATAGGTCGGGCGCGTTCCAGGGGCCGTCCGGCTGGGAGGCGTCCGCACCCCGCTGCAGCGGTTTCGCGCGATCCGACGGAGCCGAAGCAGCCGCTCGGACGGCCCGCCGAAATCTCCGAGCTAGGACCTCGTACATCGCTCCGTAGTCGTCGTTCATGCCAGCGCCCGAACCGCCGGTGGCCCGGGCCGACGGCATGGCGTCCCCGCGGACGTGAAACGTGCGATAGCGCCCTCGGTCGAGCTCCCCGTCGACCATCGCCACGATGGCGCCGACCGTGTCGGCTCCTCCCAAGTGGGAGATATCGCAACACTCGATGTGGTGCGGCACACAAGGCAGTCGCAAGCGATCCTGAAGGTCCTGGAGCCGCTGGGTCACATCGTCGTTCTGGCGACGCTTCTCCGCGAAAGCGTGCTGCGCGTTGCTCTGCGCGAGCGCCGCGAGCTGCACACGGTGCCCCCTTTTTGGCACCAGGAGCTCCACGCGATGCCCGGCGCGGTCGCTGAGCCACTGCGCGATCCCCGCCATGCCCTCGAGCTCACACGGCACGATGATCTCGTCGGGCGCGAGGGCTGGCAGGGGGCTGCCCGTCTCGCCGTCGGCGTCTCTCAGGGCTGCTCCGTGGTGCTGCGCCACGAAGGCGGCCACGATCTCGTCGTCGGGGATCTCGGCCTGGCGGATCGAATAGGTCGACACGTCAATGAGTCGGCCGGCCCGAATGTGCAAGACCGCGATCTCGACGAGGTCCCCTTCACGGTAGAGGCCCACGACATCGCGATGGATGTCGTCGATCGTGACGATCCGCTGCGACTGGCGGACTTGCTCGATGGCGCGCACCTGGTCCCGATAGACGGTCGCGAGCTCGAACCGCATGGCGCGCGCGGCCTCCATCATCTTGTCGGCGAGCTCGCGCGACAGGTCGTCGTGGCGCCCCTCGAGGAACTTGGCCACCGCGTCGACTTGCTCGCCATACCACGCGCGATCGACGGGGATCACGCACGGAGCCGGGCATCGTTTGATCTGATGTTGCAGGCACGGGCGCTTGCGGCTCGAGAGCTCGGTGTCGCCGCACGTGCGCAGTTGAAAGTGCTTGTTTACAAGGCGAAGAGTCGTGCGCGCCGCTCCGGCCGAGTGGTACGGACCGAAGTAGCTCGCCCCGTCGGGCTTGGGGCGCCGTACGACCTCGAGCCGCGGCCACGCCGACGGTTCCCTGCCCTGCCCGCTGACCTTGCCCAGTCGAAGCGTGATGAAATCTTTGTCGTCGCGGAGCTTGACGTTGTAGCGAGGCGCATACTGCTTGATGAGGTTGTTCTCGAGGATCGTGGCCTCTTTTTCGTTCGCCGTGACGAGGGTCTCGAGATCTACGACCGCCCGGAGCAGAAGCGGGATGACGGCTCGCGTGTCGCCCGAAGACTCCTGAAAGTATGAACGAACGCGCGACCGGAGCGACTTCGCCTTGCCGACGTAGATGACGGCCCCATTCTTGTCCTTGAACATGTAGACGCCGGGCTGCACGGGCAGTCCGTCGAGCTTCTGGAGAAGACCGGCCGAGTCCATCGGGCCGCACAGCATAGCCCGGGCGCGGGGCCGCGCGGGACCCGTGGCGGGTCCCCAGCAAGAGCCGCGGCACGTCGCTCAGAATTCGGTTTCTTCGCTCGAATTCTCGGAGAACCGGTAGCCGACCCCCCGCACCGTCTGAATGAACCGTCCAGCGCCCTTCAGCTTGTCGCGAAGCCGCTTCACGTGGGTGTCGACGGTGCGCGACGACACTCCGGGATCGAGTTCCCAGACGTCGCGCAGCAGCGTCGAGCGCATTTGAACTCGGTCGCGCCGGAGCACCAGGGTCAGAAGGAGCTTGAACTCCAGGGGCGTCATGAGCACCTCGTCCCCGTCGACGGCAACGCGGTGGGCCTCGCGATCGATGCGGAGCTCACCCGCGTCGATCACCGTCTGCTCCTTCGGCTGCCCGCGCCGCAACACCGCATTCATGCGCAGCATCAGTTCGCGCACACTGAAAGGCTTGACGACATAGTCGTCCGCTCCGAGCTCGAAGCCGACGATTCGGTCCACCTCCTCACCTTTGGCCGTGACCATGATGATGGGGATGTCCTGAGTCCGCTGTTCGCGCTTGAGAGCGGTACAAACGGTGGTTCCAGGGCGGTCCGGCAACATCAGGTCGAGCAAGACGACGTCGGGAACCGCAGCACGCACGAGCTGCAGCCCGGCTTCGGCCGTCCCCGCCACTTGCACACGATGACCCGCTTGTGAGAGATTATACTGAATGATATCGAGCAGATCTGGCTCGTCTTCGATCACGACAACACGTGCCATCGGCGCGACGCTACCGAGCGCTCGAATCGCCGGGAGGGAGTCGGCGTGACGATTCTGTCACGAAATGGGAACCAGCCAGCTGCACGACCCGCCCCCACCATCGCTCGCGCGGCGCACGAAACCTATCTCTCCGAGCGTCGAGACCGGGCAGAAACCGACCAGAAGGACAGTGTATTTCGGTCAAAACCAATCGAGGCCCGTGGCGAGCGCGCGGAGCCTACTTCCCGTAGGCGTGCACGCTCGACGCCGGGATCGCGCAGAGATCGGCCGAAAGACACCGGCCTTCTTAGTCAAGTACTGCTGCCGCCACGGTGGCCGATGTGCCCGCGCCCTTGGCACTCGGCCTCGGATGCGGGAATCTCGACCTGGGTGCTGCCGCGGCGAACGACTCGTGCGCCCGCGGGCAGCTCGAATACGCTCGCGGCCCCAACCGGCCTTTTGTGACCCCCAGTTCGGCGACTCGTCCTATTTGGAACCATTGGCCGATCATGGCTCCTCAAATTGGCCGTCGCGAGCTCCCCACTGCACAAGCCTTCAATCTTCACCAGATCGTCACCGAACCGCAACATGGAGGTGGCGCAAGCCTGAGGGCAGGTGGGAGCTCACGACTCACCGGGCCCCAGCCACGTGAGCCGCCACCCGGACCAAGGACCTCGCGTCCAGAAGCAGATTCGTGTAGCTGGCGTTCGCCAGGGGACACGCGCACTCATGAGCCTTCACGCTCCTCCGAAACGAGTCGGCGACCGGCCCACGCCAGACGGTTCGAAAGTCGTACCCGCAATCGCGAACGTTGCCCAAAGACTCGGCGCGCACGCAGCACCCCCAGACGTGACCGTCCGGCGCGAGGTGCCCGCTGGCCCATCCCGCATAGCAGTCGATGACCTGCCTTCGCTCCTCCAGAATGCGAGCGGATAGTTCGTAGTATTCGAGTCGCAAGGATTCGACGAGCCGAGCGACCGGGTGCTTGGACCGGTGCGCGCGGATTGCGCCGCGCAGATGCGCCACTGCCCGCCGGTAGTCGACAGTGTCAGGCGTGATGTCCTTTTCGAGCGTGCCGAGCTCGACGCGCTTCTCCGCGACCTCGGCGATGTACGAATCGGGCCGAAAGATCGCGCGCGCCTCGCGCTCAATCTCGGCGATTCGGTGAACGTTGCTCCTGGATATGACCGTGTGCACGCCCAGCACCACGTGCCCGTAGGTCTTCTTGAGATCGCGGATGAGAGCCGCCACGTCTTCGAGCTTGGCGAAGTTTCCGCGGGCGCCTCGGATGCGGTCGTGCGCTTCGCCGATCTCGTCGACGGACAGGTTCAATACGAGCTGCCGGCCCGCCGTAAGCGAAGCGATTCGCGGCAGCAGCGTGAAGATTCGCCCCGTGATGATGCCATTCATGGGGATGTTCACGATCCGAGGCTCGATGAGCGTGCACACCAAGCGGACGACTTCGCCGAAGTCCGCGCGTACGAACTGATCCCCGCCCGAGAGTGTCACCCACACGGGCACCTTCTCGAGCGTCGGGAACACCCTGGCGTATTCCTCGACTGAGAGATCGTCGACCTTCTTCTTCCAGATGTCGCACGTGGCACACCGCGACGGGCACGAGTAGGTGACGGACACCGTGAGGTTGACGGGCAGCTGCGCCCGCCACGCGAAGGCGTGCGCGGCGCGGTACCCTCCCAGCCGCGCGACCAGGGCGAGCTTCGTCACGACCGCGCCTTCGCGTAAAACCCAGGCGCGGGAGGACGCGCAGAGAGCCTGCGCGGACGTTCCCTCGGCTCCGTCGGCTCGCCGCGAAGCGACTTGGTCGTCTCGAGGACCCGCCACGTCCGATGCCGCCCGCCCACGACGCGCGCGTCCCAAAAGCCCACGAGCCGCGCCGCGACCTCGGCGCCGACCGCCAGTGCCAACGCCGCCTTGCCGGATCCGTCCTCGGCGAGCGCCGTGTCGGCGGCGGCTCGCAAGACGAGTCCGCGGTCCAACGTGGCCACCTGGTATCCGAACGCGAACTCGAGCCAGTAGTGTCCGCGCGCGATGCGCCGGCGCTGCTCGAAGTACTCCGAGATCGTCTCGGGTCCGTGGTTTCGCACGATCGCGTCCGGCACGTAGCCGAGCGCATAGCCCTTCGCGCGCACCACGTCTTCAATCGACGCCTCGTCGACGACCGACAATTCGCTCACGTATTCCACGAGCGCAGCCCGAAAGGCCACGATCTCACCCATCTTCGGTACGGCGAGTGCCACCTTGTGGTGTAGCTCCCACAACACGTGCACCATGCGCCCGACGAGCGTCGAGCGGTCGTTGTCGGGAACGGGTCGCGCACCCACCATACCCACCTCGGGATGCTCCACGAGCTTGACGACCATTTTCTCGATGACGTCGGGCTCGGGATGTAGGTCTGCGCTGCAGACTACGCAGATCTCGGCCCGAGGGTCGCGAAGCTTCAAGTAAGCGTTGATGGCCGCTACTTTGCCCTCGCGCTGCTCCTGGACGTGCACCTGCACTCCAGGCCGTCCGCGACCCAGTTCGCGCACGACCTCGGGCGTGCCGTCCGTGCAGCCGCTCGCCACGACCACGATCTCGACGATCCGCGCGCGCTCGGTCTCTTGCCCGAGGAGTGCCAAAACCAGGCGCCGGATGTTCCTCGCTTCGTTGTACGCCGGAACGACGATGGAGACATTCATGCGCGCGGCTCGGGCTGCGATGAAGACTCCACAGGGGAGCTCGAGGGGGACCGCGAAGCGCCCCCCTCGTCGATCGGCGAGCCCTCGGGCGAGCGCAGGACGAACAAGAGAGCGCCGAGCATCGCCGAAAGGTACCAGAAGAGTCGATAGAACAAGCTCACTCCGAGCGCGGTCCCCGCGGAGAGTCCGGCGAGCCCGAGGAAGAACACGTAGGCCGCATCGGCCGTGCCCCAGGCCCCCGGCAACGCCGGAATCGCGCCGACGATGAATGCCATCGCCGTGCCTACGTAGACCCACTTCTCCGCCGTCACGGGCGCCCCGAAAGCGAACACCAGCCCGCGGATCGTCGCGAACTGAACCCCCGCGACGCCGACGCTCAAGGCCGTTGCGATTGCCAGCGCGCGCGAAGCGTTGGGCGCGCGCAGGTACCGTAAGACCGGCCCGACCAGGGCACCCACGCGACCCTTGCGGAGCGACGGCACGCGCGTCAGAGGAATCCATCGCAGCGCGGCGAGGCCCCCGGCCAGTGCCACGGGAATCGCGGCCAGCACCACGGCGAGCGGACCTGCGTGCAGTCCCCCCGACGCAAACCCTAGCGTCGCGGCCAGGGCTGCGATGACGGCGAGACCGACGAACCGGTCGAGCAGAGCGGACGCGATGACGATCGCGGTCGGCGATTCAATCCCCGCCTGCTTCGCGGAGCGCAGCACCCACGCGATACGGAGCGCGTCCCCTCCAATGCCCCCGGGCAGCAGGATTCCGCCGGCCTGCGCCTCGATCGACACGCGCCAAACCTGGAGGAGGGACAATGGAATCCCGGCGAGGCGCAGCAGCGCGCGCCACCTTGCTGCCCACGCGAGTGTGCCCGCGGCATAGAGCACGACGAGCCACGCGAGCACGTCGAGGCGGACATGGCCAAACGCCGAAACGAGGCCCGGCTCGCACCGCAGGCGCGCACATTCGCGCGCGTCGAGGAACACGTCGCCACTCGGAATGTGCAGCACGCAGCCTTCGGCGACGCGCGACACAGTCGTGCGCGTCGCGTGGGGCGACCGGTCGTCCCAGCAGAGGTCGCGCACGGGCACCACGCTTACGACAAATGCGATCGCTGCGAGCGCGAGCGCCGCCGACAGGACGCGCAGGATGCGAGGTCTATGTGCGGGCAAGAAGCCCCTCGGCCCACGCCCTCGGCGCGCTGGCTGGCCTCGAGCCCTGCTGACGCCGCGCGGTGCCCTCGTCCACGACTCCTTCATATCCGAGCCGGTGCTATGACGTCGAGCCATGGTCCGCCCGCTCGCAAGCCGGCCGAGGGCCGGACGTTACTCCGCCCTGGAACTTGCCACGGCATTCGCCCTCGTCGGAAGTCTCGCCGCGGTCGCCGGGCCGGTGTTCCTGCGCGAGATCCACGCCTCCCGCCTCGTCGAGCCCGTCGATGGGCTCGAGCGCCTCGGAGCGTCCGCGGTAGCCTACGCCGCCGGTCGCCCGGTCGCCGTCGCCTTTCCCCCGAGCGTACCATGGACCCCGAGCACGCCGCCGCGGGGCCAGTGCGAACCGTCGACCAGCGAGACTTGGCAGGCACCGACCTGGCGGGCCCTCGACTTTCAGCCCGTGCCGCCCGGCGCGCCGTACTGCTTCGCGTTCGCCTTCGACAGTTCGCTGTCCCCGTCACGTTCCACGTTCCGCGCCCACGCGCACGGGGACCTCGATGGAGACGGCATTTTTAGCACTTTCGAAGTCAGCGGCCACTGCATCGACGGCGATCCAGCTGGGCCAGCGATCGAGCCCGGGATGTTCGTAGACTCGGAGGTCGAATGAAGCGATCCGGCTGGGTCGGCGCGCTGGTCGTCCTCCTCGGAGTCGCCGGCGTCGCTGCAACTCAACCAAGGCTCGCCACCCGCTGGCGGCTCGTCCGCGAGCGCGATGAAGTCTACACACTGCCTCCCCCTGCCGAGCTTCACGCGGCCACGCTCGGTTGGGATGCGGCCGCCGTGGACCTCTTGTGGGCCGGCTTGCTCGTCGACTACGGAATGCACTGGTCGGAGCACCGCGAGATGACATCGGTGCCTCTCTACATCGACACGATTCTCGAACTGGACCCCGCGTACGCGCCGGTTTACCGATTCGCGGACACGATGCTCGTCTACCGGCCGCTGCAAGGGACGGCCGACGATGCGCGAAGGGCGCGCGCCTATCTCGAACGCGGCGCGGTGATGCGACCAGACCCCGCCCGAGCGTATGTCCAGCTCGGGCAGTTTCTCGCCTTTATCGGGCCCTCGTTCTTGCCGGATCCGCAAGAAGCAGAGCGATGGCGCAGGGATGGCGCCGTCGCGTTGGGCCGCGCGGTCGAATTCGGGGCAGACCCCGACGTGGCCCTGGCCGCATCGTCGCTGCTCGACAGAGCCGGTTCGCCACGGGAAGCCCTTGTGGTTTTGCAGCGAGCCTACGCTTTCACCGAGCATCCATCGATGGCCGAACTTCACGAAGCGATAGGACGAAAGCTCGCAGCGCTCGAGGCTCGCGCCATGATCGAAGCGGCGGACGCAACCGCCCTGGCGATCGACCGGCGCTGGAAGAGTGAACTGCCCTTCGTGGGCCGCGACCTATTCCTCCTCGTGGGTCCCGCGGTGAGTGTCGCTCGGTGCGCCGGCGTCTCGGGCGCGGACGACCCGGCGTGCACGCGAGATTGGACTGACGCCATCCCGAAGAACAACGAGCAGGAGCCCTGAAGCCGTCTCTGCCTCACACCGAGCGAGCTGCGACCTCGGCCGGGCAGCCGACGACGAGGAGGCGAGTTCCCGGTTCGGCGTGAGCGCGCTTGACCATCGCGAGTGCTACCGACCGACCTGGATCGGTCGCCAAGACTGCGCAGGTGACCTCGCCAGAGGCTTTGCCTTCTGCGTCGAATACGGCGGCTCCGCGCGGCGGCGGAGGCGCGGCATCGACCACGATGCGGACCAGCTTGCGCTTGACGTGTCCCCGGCGCTCCAGCGTGCACACCACTTCTTGGCCGAGGTAGCAGCCCTTGTCGAAGCTCACCGCCGACGTCTCGAGCGACGCTTCCTGCGGGTACGTGGCTTCGCCGAAGTCCACGCCGAAACGAGCCACACCGCGCTCAATCCGCAGAGCCTCCCATCCTGCCTGGTCTCCGATGAGGCCGCCGCACTCGAGGACTCGGCGCTCCAACTCCAACCGAAAGCCCATCACTTCCGGCTCCGCGACGATGAAAAATGCGCCTTTGAGTCCGGTCCGATCGAGAGAACCGCCGAAGGCGTGCGCGCCGCGAACCCCGTCCCCGACGCCGGGCGCGTCAGGGCCGTGAAGCGCCCAGGCGCTGAAGCCTTCGCGATAGGCCCGGATCTCGGCGCGCTCCATCACCAGATAGCGGTCCAGATGCGCGACGAGCGAGTCCAAGAGCGCTGTCGGCACGGCCAAGAGGAGACGCGCGCCGACCTCATCGACGGCAACGACGACATCGCTGAGGATGCGCCCGTTTCGCTGGAGGATGAGGCCATACGAAGGGCGCCGAACGCCACTTTGGAGAACGTCGCACGTGACCAGGCCGTTCAACCATGTCACGCGATCGTCCCCCGTCACCTCGATGACGCCGAGTTCCGGCTGAGCGATGGCAAGCACCGATCGGTGCGCCGCGCGTACCTGACCGTGCGCACCGGGGCCGATCGGCAGGGAATCCTGGTGGGTGTTCGACATGGAAACGGGTTTGCCACGTGGATTTATTCTCCGCCACGCGGGCGCTGCCCAGCGCGCGGTGTGACGATCTTCGAGACGTCGCCAGGCGGGCCGCGGTAAATGCATCGGATCCATGCTCGTGCGTATGCTGGCCATTGCCCTGAACACCTATCGCGAGGCCGTTCGGGCCAGGCTCCTGCTCGGGATCTTCGCGCTCGGACTCGCGACGTGCGCCTATTCGTTCGTGATTGCGACGCTGTCTCTGCACAATGAAACCCGAGTCGTCGCCGACCTGAACGCTGCGTCGATGTCGCTCTACGGAGTGATCGTGGCCATCGCGTTCGGCTCGACGTCGCTCTATCGAGAGCTCGAGTACAAGACCATCTTCCCGATCCTGTCACGCCCCGTCGCGCGCTGGGAGTACTTGCTCGGCAAGTACTTCGGAACGATGCTCACGGTCGCCGTGTGGGTCGCCGTGGATGCAGCCGCATCACTCATGGCACTCGCGGTCGAAGCCGGGCAACCGCCGGCCCGCATCGCGACCGCGCTCGCCGTGGATGGGGCCCTGCTGGTGGCGCTCCTGCTGGCAGCCCGCAGGGGACGCGTCTTCGTGGCCGCCGTGTTCGCGCCGCTTGCGGTCGTCGTGTCTCTCTACCTCGCATCGCCGGCGCCCGATGAGCGGCGGCTGCTCATGGCTTCCGCTGTGCTCGCCGTGTGCGAGGTCGCGGTCGTCGCCGCGGTGGCGACGATGTTCTCGTCCTTCTCCTCGCCGGTCCTCACCGCGACGTTTACGGCGATGGTGTTCGTCATCGGACGCTCCGCCGACACGCTCGCACGCCTACCGACGAAGGCCTTGGGACCGGCCATCGCGACGACTGCGCACGTGCTCGCTCGCATCTTCCCGAACCTCCACGTGTACGTGCCCGCCAGGACGCTCCTTCTCGGTCACGTGTCGACGATCGCGGTGTGGCCCTACGTAGCCATGGCGGCGGCGCAGGCCGTCGCGTACTCGTCTATCTTGCTCGTGCTCGGAATTCTGGCTTTTCGCCGCCGTGACTTCGCGTAAACGGCGAGCGCGCGCTTCGACGCCAAGGTCCGCCATCCGGTGCCCGCGGCACACTCAGGACTTGGCCGACGTCTCGATGCGGGCGCGGATCGCTCGACCGAGTTCTTGAGCACGAGCGTGCCCCGCCGGGCCGATAGTAACGACGTCACCGTCCCGCAGCTCTACCCGAACGAACGAGCCCCTTCGCCTGGTGACCATGAAAGACACGTCCGCGACCGAAGACCAGGGCGTAGAGAGACCCGCAAACGTGATGCCACGCACGTCGAGCGCCGCGTCGAGTGGAATCGTCGAGGACACTCCGAAGGCCGAAAACGCGAACACGATCAGCAGTGCCGTCGCCACCGCCACGAACGTCCAGGTCACATGGTGCCGTCGAACGTCGTACGCCGTGGCGAATACCGTCAGCGCCAGGGCGGACGCGACCATCCCCGCGGCGCACGCTACGAACGTCGACCGAGAACCCATCGGATAGTATGACCGCTCCACGACGCTGCGAGGGATCTCTTCCGCCTCGCGAGTCCACTCTCCTTCGCCGAATGCCCCCCGCCGCAGCGCCCGCGCGGTGTGACCGGCGAACGAGGCACCGAGTACGAGCTCGAGGAGGACCGCCGCGAAGGCCAGGCCCTCGGTCGCGAGAAACCCGTCGAATAGGGCGTGCGACAGAGCGGCGAGTCCGAGCATGGCAGGGACGCGTGGGGTCCGAGTGACGAGACGCTGCCCCATCGAGTACCCCCAGAGACTCGCGAAGAACATGTGAGCGGGGACGGTCACGAAGGCTCGAACCGCCAGAACAGAGCTCGACATCCGGCCGAGCGCGAAGTTTGCGACGTTCTCGACCGCAGCGAATCCGAGGGCGGAGGCGCATGCGTACACGATGCCGTCCACCGGCTCGTCGAACTCGCGCCGACGGGCTGCAAACGACCAAACGGCAAACCACTTGGCCAGCTCCTCCACGAGACCGACCGACACAGTCAGTACCGCCACGGTCAGCGGCAGCCGCTCGAGCGAGCCCCCGAACGTCGCCGAATTCGGATCGAGCCAAGGCGCCGCGCCGGCGAGAACGCGCTCGATGCCGACCGCGGGCATCACCATCGCCGCGCCGAGGGCGAACGTCACGAGCACCAACCACCGAGGCTCGGGTCGCGTCCGATCGAATCGGCGAACGAAGACGAGCCACGCGAGGGACACCAGCAGGGGCAGGCCGACGCACGCGGCAAGCGATGTTCTCGGGGCGAGCAGACTCACGCCGTAACCCAATTCTTCCCGCGACGTCCCCACAAAGGGGCGACGGCGACCATGCCGCGAGCGTACCTTTGGGGGACCTCGAGGGGGGCCGCAAAGCGCCCCCCTCGTCGATTGGGGACTGGGCCGGGGACCGGGCGGCGGATTTCCGCTCCGGGTCGCGCCAGCCTGCCCTATGTTGTCGTCACGTCATGCCTGACCCTCGCGCGCTCTACATCGTCGTGGCGGTGGTTTTCGCTGGACTCGCCGCCTGGGTCATCTCCGTCCTGGTCCGCTCGGAACGACTGATACCGCTCGAGAGCCCAGAGGTTCCGAAACACCCCGACAAGCAGGACGCAAGCTGACGACAGAGATCCCCGCCCCTAGGTACACGCCTCATCGAGCAGTCTCTTCTGCTCCAGGTCGTGCGCCGATTTGCTGCCCGTCGCAGGGCTCGAGCTCTCGGGCCTCGACACGATCGAGGGCTGACGATACTCGCCAAAGAGCTCGCTCGAGCGGGCCCGAACGAAGTACCACGCGCCCATGTTTCGCGGCTCCTCTTGGACCCAGACCACGGGAGTGCCCTCGGGATACCGATCCAGCTCCGCCGCAAGCATCGGGCTGAACGGATAGATCTGTTCAAGTCTGACGATCGCGAGATCACTCTGGCCACGACGCCGCCGCTCCGCCACCAAATCGTAATAGACCTTGCCCGTACAGACCAAGATCCGCTTCACGGCGGATGGGGCCACGCTTCGGTCACCGATGACGCGCTGAAAGGCGCCGCCCGCGAGTTCGTCCATCGTGCTGACGGCTTCGGGATTCCGGAGCAGGGACTTGGGCGTGAAAATGATGAGCGGCTTGCGCCACGGTCGTTTCACTTGGCGCCGGAGCACGTGGAAGAACTGCGAAGGAGTCGTCAGATTGCATACTTGGATGTTGTCCTCCGCCGCGTGATGGAGGAAACGCTCCATGCGCCCGCTCGAGTGCTCCGGTCCCTGCCCTTCGAAACCGTGGGGGAGAAGGACCACCAGCCCCGAGAGCCGCGACCATTTGTCTTCGGCCGAGACGATGAACTGGTCGACGATGACCTGCGCCCCGTTGACGAAGTCACCGAACTGGGCCTCCCAGATCACGAGCTTGTCTGGACGGTCGAGAGAGTAGCCGTACTCGAATCCGAGAACGCCCGCTTCGCTGAGCGGCGAGTCGAAGATCTCGAAGCGTCCCACGCCTCCCGAGGCCACCGAGCCCAGGCGCTCGCCCAGGTGCGACAGCGGCGTAAAGGGCTCGCCAGTCTCGATATCGAACAGCGTGGCGTGTCGGTGCGAAAACGTACCGCGGCGCACGTCCTGCCCGCTGACTCGAATTCCGTGCCCTTCGAGCAGGAGACTGGCGAACGCCAAGTGCTCGGCGGTTCCCCAATCGAGCGGCTGCCCGTTCAGGGCCCGGTCACGGCGTTGTTCGATGATGCGCAAGGCCTTCTGATTCGGGCGAAACCAGTCGGGGGTCACGGTGAGCTCCCTTAGCGCCCCGAGAAGTCGCTCCTTGGGAAATCGCGTGTCGACTTCGGGCGTCGCCGAATCGGGACCGCCGCGATACGGCGCCCAGACGCCCCCCATGGTTTCGGGCATCTGAAGGAAGTCTCCTTCGTGGGCTTCCGTCAGCGCGCGCTCGAGGTTGGCTTTGCGCTCCTGCGCGATGGCGTCGGCTTCCGCTCGTGTGACATGCCCGGCCGCGACCAGACGCGCGACGTAGGCCTCCCGCACCGTGGGCTTCTCGTCGATGAGCGAATACATCAGCGGTTGAGTGAATCGAGGCTCGTCGCCCTCGTTGTGGCCGCGGCGTCGATAACAATACATGTCGATGACGACATCCTGCTTGAAGCGCTGTCGGTAGTTGATGGCGAGCCGAGTGACCTGGATGACCGCCTCAGGGTCCTCGCCGTTGACGTGGAAGACCGGGACGCGCAGCATACGCACGATGTCCGTGCAATACCGCGTCGACCGGGAGTCGTGGGGTAAGGTCGTAAAGCCGATTTGATTGTTGATGACGAGATGAACGGTCCCGCCGGTCGAATATCCCTCGAGACCGGCCAGGTTGAGGGTCTCAGTGACGACACCCTGACCCATGAATGCGGCGTCCCCATGGATGAGCAGGGGCATCGTGCCTTTGCGGCGACTGCGATCGAGCTTCGCACGCACTCGCCCCTCGACGACGGGATTGACGAATTCGAGGTGGCTGGGATTGAACGCCATCGACAGGTGCAGCGCGTGGCCCGACGTCGTCACCACGTCGCTCGAATACCCCAGGTGGTATTTGACGTCGCCTGAACCGAGAAACCGCTCCGGGCGGGAGTCGTCGAACGCCGCAAATACCTCGCGCACGTTCTTGCCCATCACGTTGACGAGCACGTTGAGACGTCCGCGATGCGCCATGCCGATGACGAGTTCCTCGATGCCGTGCTGACCCGCCACCTCGATGAGCAGATCGATCATCGGGATCATGCTCTCCGCACCCTCCGCCGAGAAGCGACGCGCGCCCACATAGTTCTTATGGATGAACTGCTCGAAGATCTCGGCCTCGGTGAGCTTCGTGAGGATGCGCACGAACTCCGCGTGGTCGAGCGAGGCGTGGTTGCGCGTCGTTTCCATGCGCTCTTGGAGCCACAAGCGCTGTTCGGGTTCTCCAATGTAGGTAAACTCGACGCCAATCGACGAGCAGTACGTCTCGCCCAAGTGCTCGATGATCTGTTGAAGAGTCGCGCGCGACGGAAGACCCGAAAGACCTGCCGTGGAAAACGACTTGTCCAGATCGTTTTTCGTGAGGCCGAAGTTCGCGAGCTCGAGTTCGGGGTGGACTTCCGGCGTGGTTCCCAGCGGGTCCACGTTGGCGAAAAGGTGGCCCCGTACCCTGTACGCATTGACAAGTTGGGCGACCCGGCTCTGGAGTTCGGTCGCGGCCAGGACCGTGTCGCGCACCAACGGATGGTCGTGGAGGGACGCGACCTGCGCCGCGGTCCCGTTTCCGTGCGCCAGATTCGATGGCGGCGGCGCCCACCCGCTTCCCATGCTCATCCCGACTCCAGGCCCGGTCGGCGGGAGGGCGGGTGCGATGACATTGACGCGAGGGCGCGACGCATCGGCGACCCGGGGTTCACGCCCGAGAAGCTCGGCCGGTTCACGCTCGCTCGGCACTCCGAAGTCGGACAGGCGTTCGAAGAAACGCTGCCAGCGCTCCTCCACAGCGTTTGGGCTCTCGAGCCACCGCGCAAACTGGTCCTCGACGTATCCTGCGTTGATCCCGAACTCTTCGAACATGGTCGTATCTTTCACACACCTCGCGTGGCCCCGAGTCCGCCGCGCCTAAGCTCGGGCCAACCAGTAGCGTCGGCCTCGAGCAGTATCCAGGGGGCATACGGACGCATTCTGAATGGATCAACCCGTGACCCTCGAGTTTCGCTCCGATCGCCCCACTGTCGACCTCGCCACACACCTACCGCGCGCGTGGTACGCTCGCGACGCCCTCATCGTCGCACGGGCACTTCTCGGGTGTTACGTCGTTCACGAGCTCCCAGAAGGCCTCCGCGTCGCGCGCATCGTGGAAACGGAAGCGTACCGCGGGCGCCGCGACCTCGCGTGCCACGCCCGGGTCGGACTGACCCGTCGTACGCGGTCTTTGCTCGGGGAGGAGGGCCACGCCTACGTCTTTCTCGTCTACGGAATGCACGAGTGCTTCAACGTGACCTGCCTTGGTCAGGGCCAGGGCCACGCGGTCCTACTTCGAGCCGCCGAGCCGATCGCCGGACTGGATTCAGCGACGCGCCTGGATGGACCAGGACGCTTCGCCCGAGCCATGGGCATCACGCGAGCGCACGACGGCCACGACTTGGAGAGCGCCCCCCTCTACTTGTGTCCTCGGAGCCGGCGACCGAGCGTGCTCGCGACGCCGCGCGTGGGAGTCGCGTACGCCGGAGCGTGGGCCGACCGGCCGTGGCGCTTCTTGGACGGGGCGAGCGATCGCGTGTCCAAGCCCTCGCGAAGCACGATCGGCCGTGGATAGAAGCACGCCGCGCGCCACGTCAAGCCACCGGACCCCCGTCCGCGGGCAGAGGCACGACCTATTTCGCCTAAAGCCGTCGATTCTTGGGCCGCCCAAGATGGCGAAGGGCGGCCGATCCGCGCGACCGGTACGTCGGTCAATGCGCGCTGTTCTTCCGGGCGTCTTTACCGAATCGGGGAGGTATCGCCGCACCCCCTCGCATGTTGGTGGCACGGCGCAGAAGCAGCACCAGTGGGCGGTCCGCGGTTCGACGGTATCCACGAGCTTGCAGTCAAGGAACGGGCTGGGGATCAACGAGGTCCCTGGACCCCCGCCGCAATCGCAGAACATCGCGCGGTCACTCCCGAGGAACACTCATGGCCACCCGCGCGACACCGCTTCATCCCGCGCATGTGGAAGCATTGAACATGATTGCCCTCGAGTTCGGAGGTGCCCCATTCAAGAGTGTCCACGCCGCATGGCGGACCTACCCGGATCATCTAACAAGCAACCCTGCGCCGGATCAGCCTTCGGTTACGCTCTGGGTTGAGAAGGGCCTAGTGCGAACGGAGGGAGTTGAACCCTCACGAGAGTTACCTCGCCAGAACCTGAATCTGGTGCGTCTGCCAGTTCCGCCACGTTCGCGAAGACGAAGACCCGTAAAGTGAACGCCGATGGGTACTGCTCTCTGGCGCTCCACGTCAAGCACGCGCGGCCGGCATGCGCCCCGTCCGCGTTCGCTCCGGGTGCCCGGATGCGGTAGTTTGGCCCCGCACGATTCATGGCCCGTCGGTTTATTGCCCGCAACCTGGCTCGCTCCGTACGGTCCGCTGTCATTCTGGCCTTCGTTTGCGCCGGTCCGGCGTGGGGGCAGAGTTCGGTCCTTGGGGTCGAGCCCGAGTCTGCGCTGGGCACGGACGCCTCGCAGTCCGTCGCACCGGAGACGGTCCGCCCGCCCTCCCCCGCGGCTCCCGCCGAGTCGTCCTTCGCACCTCCAGCGCCGTACCCGCCCAGCGGCGCCGCGTCGGCATCCGCGCTCGCCGAAGAGGCACCACCAACGCCACCCGCCTCCCCGGGCCGGGGTTCCGCCCTTCCGTGGATCGTTCTCGGCTTGGGGGGCGCCGGCCTCGCGCTCGG
Organism: Polyangiaceae bacterium; assembly: GCA_049512415.1. Classification (GTDB taxonomy): domain Bacteria; phylum Myxococcota_A; class Polyangia; order Polyangiales; family Polyangiaceae; genus Palsa-1150. The sequence continues at coordinate 51,508 of JBEKXD010000012.1, read as the reverse complement.
CGCAGTCGCAGGCATCGCGACGATAGACAAGCACTCGACCCTGGCGGCGGTCTGCCCCGCGGGATACTGCCCTGAGGGGGAGCGCGGGGAGCTCGACAGCTACCACGCGCTCGGAACCCTCTCGACCGTTGGGTTCATCGTCGGCAGCGCCGCGGTCATGGTCGGCGTGGTGCTCTTTGTCGCACAGGGCAGACTCGACCGAAGCACGCCTTCTATCCTGGCTCCCTTGCCGCGCTCGACGCGCACGGGAAACGCCGCACTCTCCGACCGCGCGTCCGTTGGACCCGGCGCGTTCGGCATTCTCGCCCGGTTCTGATACGCGGACCCTGCCCCTACGACTCGCAATGACTGAGCCGCCCCTGCACCGCACGACCGAGGCCCTCGTGCTTCGGAACGTTCGTGCGATCGACCCCGCCGAGCGCCTCGATGCGGAGGTCGACGTCGTGGTCGAAGAGGGCCATATCGGCCGCATCGGCCGCCATGCCTCGAGCGACCTCGCGTCCGGCGACCGAGTTCGCGTGGTCGACGCGAACGGGGCCTGGCTGCTCCCGGGGCTGGTCGACATCCATACCCATCTGAGAGAGCCTGGCTTCGAGGGCAAGGAAGACGTCGCCAGCGGACTGCGCGCGGCGGCCGCCGGCGGCTTCGTCGACGTGTGCTGCATGGCCAATACCCGGCCGGTCAACGACTCGCGCGTCGTCACGGAGATGCTGGTCGCGAAGGCCCGTCTGCTCGGTGGCGTCCGGTTGCATCCGATCGGCGCGATCACCGTCGGCTTGGGGGGCTGCGAGCTCAGCGAAATGGCCGACATGAAGGAAGCCGGCGCCGTCGCGGTCAGCGACGACGGGCGCTGCGTCACCAGCAGCCGGGTCATGCGCCATGCGCTCGAGTACGCAGCGACCTTCGACCTCCCGGTCATTCAGCACGCGGAGGATACGGCGTTGACGGAAGGCGCCGAGATGCACGAAGGCTCCGTCTCGGCGCGCCTCGGCTTGCGAGGCTGGCCGCGCGTGGCGGAAGACGTCATCGTCGCGCGCGACATCCTGCTCGCGCAATACGTTCGGGCGCGTTACCACGTGGCCCACGCCTCGACGATGGGCACCGTGCGACTCCTGCGTGACGCAAAGGCGCGCGCGGTGACCGTGACCGCCGAAGTCACACCCCACCACTTGCTGCTGACGCACGAGGCGATGCTGGGATACGACACCGCGTGCAAGGTCAATCCTCCGCTGCGCGAGCCCGAGGATGTCGACGCGCTGATCGAGGCCCTGGCCGACGGCACGATCGACTGCATCGCCACGGATCACGCGCCCCACGGAATTCTGGACAAGAACGTCGAACTGGCTGAAGCCGCTCCGGGGATGATCGGGCTCGAGCTCTGCCTGCCGCTGCTCATGGGGCTCGTTCGCGATGGCCGTCTTGCGCTGACTCGGCTGATCGAAGCCCTCACGACAGGTCCATGCCGTGTGATCGGCCTCGAGCCCCCGCGGCTCCGGGTAGGCTCGCGCGCCGATTTCGTCCTATTCGATCCTCGCGTTACCTGGAAAATTGAGCGCGGCAACCTAAAGAGTAAGAGCCAAAATACGCCGTTTGCCGGACGCTCGGTCGACGGCAAGGTATGGATGACCGTCTGTGGAGGACGCGTGGTACACGAGTGGGAGGCAGCGCAACCGTGAACGAACGTAGGAACACCGAACGAGCGTGGCTCGTGCTTGCCGATGGGACGACCTTCGCTGGGCACGGATTCGGGGCGCGCGGCACGACCACCGGCGAGGCGGTCTTCACGACCGCGATGACCGGGTATCAAGAGGTCCTGACCGACCCGTCGTATCACGGACAGATCGTGACCATGACGGCTCCGGAGATCGGCAACGTCGGCGTCAACGCGGAAGACGCGGAATCTGTCGGCGGGGCGCCCCATGTCGCGGGTTTCGTCGTTCGCGACGCGAGTCCGGTGGCTTCGAACTGGCGCGCAGAGGAATCGCTGGACGCCTATCTGGCGAGGCACGGAATCGTGGCGATCACCGGAGTCGACACTCGAAAGCTCACTCGCCATCTGCGGGACAATGGCTCGCAGAATGCCGCGATCGGGGGCGACGATCCCGAGGTGTTGCTCTCGAAGGCGAAACGCGCCCCGGACATGAACGGACTCGATCTCGTGCAATACGTGACCCCCAAAGAGCCCTATCCGTGGACGGACGGACGACGCGAATGGGCCCCGAGCCCCGTGCGCCCCGCGACGCGCCACGTAGCGGTCCTCGATTTCGGGATCAAACGCAACATCCTTCGCTGCCTCGTCGATTCGGGGTGCCGCCTCACCGTCATGCCCGCGGGCTCGTCCGCGCACGACGTGCTGGAGCGCAATCCGGACGGCGTGTTTCTATCCAACGGCCCCGGGGACCCCGCCGCCGTGGGATATGCGATCGACACGATTCGCTTGCTCTTGGGCCAGAAACCTATCTTCGGGATTTGCCTCGGGCACCAATTGCTCGCGCTGGCGCTCGGAGCCAAGACGTACAAGCTCAAGTTTGGCCATCGCGGGACGAATCAGCCGGTCAAAGACCTCGCGACCGGTCGCATCGAGATCACGACCCAGAATCATGGGTTCTGCGTAGACCTGTCCACCTTGCCGGCGGGCGCCACCTCGACGCATATCCACCTCAACGACGGAACCTCCGAGGGACTCGCGATGCCAGGCCTCCGCGCCTTCAGCGTGCAGTACCATCCCGAGGCCGCCGCGGGACCGCACGACGCGCTCTATATGTTCGATCGCTTCATGCGCGCCATGGACGCGTAGCCGTTGGCGTTCCAGCCCATGATCCTCCCGGCGGCGGACGCGTAAGGCCATGCCGAACCTGCACCTCGTCAGCTTGGGTTGCGTCAAGAACCGGGTCGACAGCGAAGTCATGCTCGGAGTCGCCGAGCGCGAGGGCTACCGCCTCGTCGACGAGGCCGACCGAGCCGACGTCATCGTCGTGAACACGTGCGGCTTCATCGGCGACGCCAAGAAGGAATCGATCGACACCATCCTGGAGCTTGCAAGTCACAAGGCGCGCGGGACGTGCAAGACGCTCATCGTCGCGGGCTGCCTGTCGCAGCGCTATGGAGCGGAGCTTGCCGACGAAATGCCGGAGGTCGATCACTTCCTCGGGTCGAGCGACATGCTCCGGCTGGCCGACGTCCTCTCCGGGAGGGCGGAGCGCTTGCTCGTGGGGAATCCGGCCGATTGGGTCATCCGAGCGAGCGACCCGCGCGTCCTCACGCAATCGCGCGCCAGCGCCTGGATCAAACTCGCCGAGGGCTGCAATCGCACATGTTCGTTCTGCGTGATCCCGCAGATTCGAGGAGCGCAGCGATCCCGCTCGGAGGGCGACGTGATGGCCGAAGCCGAGAGCCTCGTGGCAAAAGGAGCGATCGAACTCAACGTCGTTTCCCAAGACACGGTCGCCTACGGACGCGATCTCCCGAGGGGTCAGCGCGTGCCACTCTCGGAGCTAATTCGGAAGATCGCAGACCTGTCCGGCGTGCTGTGGGTAAGGCTATTTTACCTTTATCCTGAGGTTCTCGACGAGGCGCTAGTCGATCTGCTGGCCCACCATCCGCACGTTGCGCCCTACGTCGACATGCCGCTCCAGCACGCCTCCGACGCCATGCTCGCGCGGATGCGCCGAGGTCACGGCCTGGACCGTCAGAAGAGACTCGTCGACGACTTGAGAGCGCGGATCCCGGGGCTTACGATGCGCACTGCGTTCATCGTGGGGCACCCGGGAGAGACGCAAGCGGACTTCGACGAATTGTGCGGGTTCGTCGAATGGGCGAGGTTCGAGCACGCGGTCGTATTTCGGTATTCCGACGAGGACACGTGCGCCGCCCACGCATTTGCGGACAAGGTTGCGCCGCTCGTCGTCGCCAATCGCGCGCGAAAACTCATGGCGATTCAAAGGCGCATCGCGCGCCAGAAGAACCGCGCCCTCGTCGGACGCGAGATGGACGTCCTCGTCGACGGCCCGAGCGAAGACCACGAGCTCGTGATGAAGGGCCGGCACGCCGGGCAGGCTCCGGATATCGACGGCTGCGTGTACCTGTCCGAGGGTGAGGCCCACGCAGGACAAGTGCGTCGCGTCCGCATCGTCCAGTCGAGCGACTGGGACCTCGTCGGGGAGCTGCAGGGCGAGGCCACAGTCGAGCGACGACGAGTCGGGCTCAAGGTCGTCACGGGATAATAGCGAGTCTGCGCCCTTCGGAGGCCTTCACTCCAGCGTGGAGTCTAAGGCACCTTCCCCGTCGTCGCCGGCATCGTCCCCGGGGGTCGCATCCGTCGTCGAGTCGTCTCCGCTCGCCTCGGCTTGGCTCGTCGTGTCGTCGCCCGTGTCGTCCCCCGCGTCCACGCCGCCCTCGGGGCTTGCAGGTCCCGCTTCGGCCGCATCGCCGGCACTGGCCTCGCCGGAGTCATCGCCCAGACTGTCGTCTCCGGTCCCGTCAGGAGCCACCGCATCCATCGCATCCGCAGTGACGTCGGCCCCCGCATCCGCACCGACATCCGGGTTCGAAAGGACATCCGCGTAAGCATCGACGTCCGCGTACGCAATGGCATCCAGACCGGCATCCGCCTGCGCATCCTCCTCGGGGCGGGCATCGCCGTGCTTGCCAGCATCCGCATCGGCCGCGGCCCCAGCGTCCGCCGCTCCGTCACCGGATCCATCCGAGTTCCCGTCGGCAGAACCTCCGTCGCCGACCTCGATGCACCCCCCGTCCACGCATCCGGTCGAGCAGACATGCCCGCAGTAGCCGCAGTTAAGCATGTCCGCCCTCGGATCGGCGCAGGCCCCGCTGTCTCCGCACTCGAGTGACGGCGGGACACATCCACAAATCTGGTTCTGACACGAGGCGCCCGGCGGGCACCTGATGCCGCAGTCTCCGCAGTTGTGTGGATCGCTGTCGAGGTTGACACAAATGCCGTCGCACACCCAGTTCGTGTTCTCGCACGTGCACCCTCCGCCGTTGCATCCGTCGTTGAGAGCGCACACATTGTTGCATCCGCCACAGTTCTCGGGGTCCGTGTCGGTGTAGACGCACTGGGTGCCGCAGACGACGACACTCGAACCCCCCTGACATACGCACTTGCCCGCCTGGCACGTCGCAGCCTGAGGCGGGCATATCACGTTGCAGCCTCCGCAGTTAAAAGGGTCTGCTGCGGGGATAACCCACGTCGACGCGTCGCACAGTATCCTCGCAACGCAGATCGAGCTTACGCACGCCTGTCCCGGCGAGCAACCGTTGCCGCAGCCCCCGCAATTGTTGAAGTCAGAGGTCGTATCCACGCACGAGCCCGAACAGATTTTCATCGGGGCGGCGCAGGCGCCCGGCGAATCAGCGCTCGAGGAGTCCTGCGAGCCCGCCCGCAAGTCGTCGAAACCCCAAATGTCGGCGCACGCTGCAAGACTCAGCAAGGCGAGCGACGGCAGCCAACCCCTCATCGCGCGTCTCACCATGTTCCAGTCGCCAGGACACCCGCCGCCCGAGAACCCGCTTGGGGCCCGATGGCGACGGTGGTCGCTGCGCCGTTGGCAGTCAAGAAAAGCGCTACACCGCCCGCAATCAGCACCGCCCCGCCGATGAACGCCACCGTGGATACCGCCGCCTGGTCCTTGGCCGATTGACCGTCCTTAACCCCGGCGGCTGTGCAGGAGTTGTTGCCGAGTGGGCACTCGGTGACGGCGTGGTCGTACGTGATCTTCGCTGTGAGCCCGAAGACGGAGCCCACGACCAAGGCCGCGGCGCCGGCCACCCCGAGCCCCAAGGCGATCTTGCGTCCTGGACCGAGCTCGCCGACACCGCTGAAGAAATCCTTCTCCTGCTTCGGCGACGGCGCGACCGCGACCTCCTGGACTCCGCGGACCGGCATGATCACTTCGATGCGCCGATCCCTGTCGCCCTCGCGAACGACCACGTGCCGCTCGGTGCGCCGGAGACCCTCGGCTTCGAACGTAAAGTCACGCTCCCCCGGGTCGACCTCCAGGGGCACGCCTTCGGCGGCCTCCTCGATGGCCGCTCCGTCCATCGTCACCCGCACCTGGTGTACGTCACGACCGGACGCGTCCCGGACGACGAACACCAACGACGGAATGACGGCTTCGATCTCCGCAAATCGAGCGGCACAATCCTGACGAACTGGGCCCGGGCACGTCGTCGCCATGCAAATGGCAAGGCTCCCCTTGGCACTGCGTAACTTGCCATTCCGGCGTTGGTCTTGCGCGGATTCGTTGGCCGAAACGCACTGCTTCTTGGTCGGCTCGTCTGCGAATGCGAGCCGCGCGCTGGTGAGGGTACCTACCACGACCAGGGCAACGGCAACCCGCATCAGAGACACTCTAGCTTCCAACGCTTCTTTCCGGTATCCGGATCGACCACGAACGGGGGACTACAGGCGGGTCTGTCCGACCCGGTGACCTGCGCAGCCGATGACCTCCGGATCGTCTGAGGTCGTGCCAGCGAAGGGGCGAGCGGAAGGTCGGTCGGCGCCACGACCGGTGGCGCGAGAGGCGACAGCGTCTCCACACCCGCATCGGCGCCACGACCTGCCTCCGCCGGTGTCGCGCCCTCCGCAACCGGGCCGAGGGAACCAAGCCGGTCCCCGGCCGAGCCCAAGGCGAACGCCCCGACGACGGCGAGTCCCAACCCCGTCGCCGCTGCGATGCCCCAGACGAGGCGTCCGTGTCGCCGGGTCGCGGCGGTCCGGTTCTTCGACGAAGAAACCGGCTCCCCCGTCGTCGTCTCCAGCGCGGAATCCGGCAAGATCGCAACGGCAGACTCGGGCTGCGTCCGGTCGGGCACGTTCGGGTCCAACACCAGCCGAGGCGCCGACGTGATCGGGTGCCCGAAGAGCTCCGCGTACGCCGAAGTTAGGGCGGCCTGCATGAGGCTTGCGTTGGGCCACCGCCGCTCCTTGGAGAACGCGAGCGCGGTATCGACGACATTCGCCAGGGACGGCTTGACGTCCTCCACGATCGTGGCGAGCCGCGGGGCGGGCCGAGTGATCGCGCTGACGAGCTTCTCGTTCGCCGTCCGTCCCTCGTGAACGTCCCGGCCCGAGAGAAGGTGAAACATCATCGCGCCGCACGACCACAGGTCGCTGCGCTCGTCGACGTCATTGGACAATCCGCGGGCGTGCTCCGGCGCCATGTACGCCGGCGTCCCAATGGCCATGCCCGACTGCGTCAGACTGCTGGCCGAGGACAGCTCCCGAAGGCGGGCGATGCCGAAGTCGAGCACCTTGATCTGTCCAGCGCGGGTCACAAAGACGTTCTCGGGCTTGAGGTCGCGATGCACGATCCCCTGGGAGTGGGCGGTCGCCAGGACGTCCAGAACGTCGCGCGTGGCGACCAACACCTCTTGGGCCGGCAGCGTCCCGCCGAGACGCTGGCGTCGTTCTTCGAGTGTCTCTCCGTCGAGCAGCTCGGTGACGAGAAACAGGGAGCCATCCTCGCTCGCGTCGTCGTCGAGCACTCGAACGACTCCGGGGTGTCCCACCGAGTTTGCGGCATACCCCTCCCAGAGAAACCGCTGCCGCAGGACCTCGTCGGCCGAGAACTCCGGATGCAAGATCTTGACTGCGGCGCGGCTTCCGTTGCGGTGAGTCGCGGCATAGACGGCCGCCATGCCGCCGAAGCCGAGCAAGACATCCAGGTGCCACTTGTCCCGTAGAACGACTCCTACGCGCGCTTCCGCGCGAACGAGCTGCGGGGACTTCGAGGACGCAGAGCCCCCCTCGCCCTCAACGGGCAGTTCGGACTCTGGCAGCACCTCGTCGCGATTGACCATCGCCCCAGCTCAGAGCGTTAATTTGCCCGCATGTGTTTGAAACAGCCCTACAAGCATACACGCCCCCTCTTCCGTGACCACCCGAAAAGTAAACCTCACGCGGAGAGGGCTCGTTTTCCCGCGGCGCACCCTCCTTGCCCCCGGCTTTCAGTCTCAGCGAGTCTCGGTGATTGACGTCCGTGGGGGGCCGCTTCGCCGCCCCTTCACGGGAGGTTTACCGGCACGGCGACCGAGGAGCTTCGGGACGTGTCCGACTCCTGCCAGATCTCGAGCCAATCGCCGTTTTGAGCGTAGACGGTCGCGCCCCAGGCTCCACAGCCATCGGCAAACGCGACGGACCCTCGCTCATTGCTCGGCAGCGCTGCATTCTCATTGATAATCACGACGATGGCCCAGGGCTCAACGCCTCCGCAGGCCGAGGCCAAGACCACGTGGTACGGGTCTGCACCTCCGGCGAGCGACGGATAGCCGGGCGGGGGCAGCGGCAGCGTTGGGCTAGCGCAGGCGAAGGAGAGCGCCAAGGCTGCCGCAAAGGACAGAAGTACGGTGTATTTCGGCCCAGACCGAGCGAGGCCGGCGGCGAGTCGCGCGGAGCCTACTTCCCGTAGGCGAGCACGCTCGACGCCGGGATCGCGATGGGATCGGCCGAAATGCACCGTACTTCCAGCGCTAGCACAATCCGCGCCCCCGGAGGTCGCGACGCATCTTCCAGCCATTGTTTTCTTGTTCATGGTCGAGTTTCGTGTTCTCCGTCCATGGCCGACTCGAGAAGTGGACGGTAACGTTACCGACCTGATACTTGAACGATACGAGGCTCCACCGTTTTCTGGCCCCGGAGGGGATCACGCGAGCGCTCCGACGCTATGTGCTCACGTCCGGCGGCATGGTCCGCGCCGGCCTGCGCAAGGTTCCGGCGTCGTGGTCCGGCGCGCGGGAGCTCTCGCGCGAGCTCGGGGTGTGGCTTCGCGGGCGGTGGCGGCTCCTCGTCGTGCTCAGCGCGCTCTCGGCCGCCGTTAGCCTTCGCCACTCCGCCGAGATCGGGTGGAGTCGACCGGACTCCAAGGACGGTGTGGCTCGCGTGATGCGCGCGCGTGGGCTGTCCTGCACTGGCGACGACGTGACGTGGGTCATCGGTCCCAAGGGTGTCGCGGGCGCTCTCAGGGGAGGCGCTCGAGCCATCGTGCGCGGCCACGTGGGCGACGAACCGAACGACCTCTATTGGGTGGACGCGAGGCTGGCACCGGAGGGAGCCTTGCTCGAGGTTCGAAGCTCATGGAAGCTCACGGAGACGAGCGGAGCCGACGAGTCGAGACCGGTCGTGCGCGGACATCTGGCCGCGCACGTCGCGATGGCCGACGGAGTGTCGACAGGGGTCCACGTCCTCGATCTCGACGGGAGGAAACTCAGTCAATACCCAGACTTTACGCGCACGCAGCGGCTCGAAGTCGCCCTGACGAACCTCGAGCAGACCGGGCAAGTCACGGGCGTCGTCAACGACACCTATGCCTTCGATCCCGTCTCTGGACCCGCGACGCTCACCTGGCGTGACGATGGTCAGCTCGCCGTTCACACGGAAGACAGGGACCTCACGATCGACCCGCGCGCCGGCCTGGTGACCGAAGGCGGGGAGCTGATTCGAGTCGTCCGCGACGAGCGCGCTCGGCCCGGCAGTCTGACCACTTGGGCGGTCGACCGCGTTCGATCGCTGAGCTGGTTCGGAGACGACCGCATGCAATGGCTCAAGGCAGTCGTCTACACCCTCTTCGATCGGTTCCACGCCCGCTTCGATGCAGAGACGACCGCAGAGCAGGTCCGCGAAGAGCTCGGACTGCGCACCGCGGAGCCGACGGCCGCGATCCCCCCGAGCGGCGACAGCGGATTCCCCCCGCCGCCCATGAAGCCATTCTCGACATCGCCCCTGCCGGGCGAGGGTCGCTGGATTTCGCTCGACCGAGACCCGTTCATCACGCGAGCTCCGGGCGGCAGCGCGCCGAGCTTCGCGGCGTCCTTTCTCCGGCCGGATCCCCATCGGTCCGACGTCCGCGTCTACGTCACCCTGTGGGATCCGCGCCAGGTGGCTCTCCACATGCAGTCGGGGACCATCGAGCCCGTGAGCGCGAGTGGCGAGTGCGGGCTCGGCATCGTGCCTCGCACGCCGGCGGTCATGAAGCGCCTGGTCGCCGCATTCAATGGGGGATTCCAGGCCAGGCACGGGGAGTTTGGGATGCAAGTCGATGGGGTCGAGTACCTCCCCCCGAAGCCCTATGCCGCCACCATCGCGGAACTGCCCGACGGATCGATCGGGTTCGGCTCCTGGCCGGGTCCCGAAAGGCCAGTTTACCCCGGGGAGTTCGTCTCGCTACGGCAAAACCTCACCGCGCTCGTACAAGACGAGAAGTTCAACCCTTGGCAGCGATCCTGGTGGGGTGGAACCCCGCCGGGATGGCCGGACCGCGTTCACAGCGCGCGAAGCGGGATGTGCCTGACGCGCGAGGGCTTCGTCGGCTATTTCTATGGCGCCAACATCGCGGCCGAAGACCTCGGAGCTGCGATGATTGCCGGACGCTGCTCGTTTGGGGTCCACCTCGACATGAATCCGGGTCACGTCGGCTTCGAGTTCTACAATGTGGCCCCGCAAGGAACGCTGGCCCCGCTCGACCACGCTCTGCGTCCCGATTCGGAAGCCGAAGGATCGGTCCCGGAGATGGCAGGTCTTGCCTTTCGCGCGCGCCGAATGGTCCGAGGCATGGGAGGGATGCTGTTTCCACGGTATCTCCAGAGGCAGGCGCGCGACTTCTTCTACCTTACGGCGAGAGCCGTGCTCCCCGGCCCTCGACTCGACGTGGGCCCGCACGCGAGCGAAGGCGAGGGGGTTTGGCGGACCTCGGGGCTTCCTCAAAATGGTCAGCCGTACGCCCTGGCGACGACGTGGGCGTGCTCTCCGCGCCGCGAGGCCGGGACCGCGGGCGACGGAGCCTGTCTTCACCTGAACGTCGTCCGGATCGATCCGCGAACCGTTCGGCCGGAGAGCGGGGACTCGCTCGATGCGCCCACGATCGTGGCGCTCTCCGCGACCACGCGTGGGCCGCAAGCTTTGTGGTGGGCGGCCGGGGCCGTGTCCATCGACGCCTCGGCGCCGCGACAGGGCGCCGTACCCCTCGTAGCCGGCGTTGCGCTAAACACCCCAGCGGCCACAACCGCATCGGCGGCGGTCGGCGTTCAGGACGACGATGGGATGGTGGCTTGGGTCGAGCTGCCTGCGGATGTCCATCCGGACGCGAGATCGGCGGCGGCCATGGAGGAGATGCTCCGGCGCCTCGGCTGCTCCACGCGCCTCGCGGTGCCCGGCGACAGCCGAGCGATAATCGGCGGTTCGCTCGATGCGTCCGGCGAGCATCCCGGACCCCAGGCGCCTGTCACAGTGCGCCTGGTGCGTGGCCGGGCGCCGGACGCCCACAGAATCTTTGAGGAAACTCCGATCGTCCCCATCGAGGTCTGGCAGCCCCTCCAAGCGAAACGCGTTCGGTACTTTGCGAGGCCACCGACGTCGACCGCGCACGCAAGCAAACGCGACCCGATTCCTCTGGAAGGGACCGTTGACAGCGCGCCCGCGGCGGAGGAATCCGGCCGGTGAGAGCCCCGAAGCCCGTTTATGAACGTCCGCAAAGCGATGCCAAGCGTGGCCAAAGCGCGCTACGCTGCGCGCAAGGCATGCCAGCGGCGCGTTGTTCGGTTCGATCGCACGGTGAACGAATCACGAGCCACGTCCGGTGGGTCTTCGCCGCGTCACGTAGCTTTCACGCGACTTCGGACAAAACAATTGGATCGGACCGGGATGGTTGAGGAGATCGGGGAGATGGCAACAGACGACAAGGGATCGGACCTCGACGTCTTCGAGGGGCTTGTGAAGAAGCCGGCCTCCGTCCTTCCGTCCTCTCCAGCGGGCGCGCAGCGCAGTGCTGTTCCGCCGCCTCCGCCTGGGATGGGCGACGCCGCGAAGCGCACCCTTCTGGGCGTTCCGGCCCCGATGATCCAAACAGCGCCTCCTCCCCCACCGGCGGTGAGTCCGCTGCCTCCGTCCGTGGCCACGCCGTACCCGGCGCCGTCGTCTCCTCTGAGTCCCCCGCCGCCCGTCGCGCTCGCCGCCTCTGCCGCTGCGGCACCCGTCACGCATCCGCCGGTCCACGCCCTTCCCTCCGTGGTGCGGTCGTCAAGCCTCGGTCGCACGCCGCCGCCCCCCCCCGGGCGTGCCGAACTGCCCGAGGTGACGACGCCCTCGGGGTCCTCCATTCCCGTGGCCGCCAAGTCACCGGAAGCCGAGGCGACCAAGCCGGCCGTCGTCGACGTGAATTGGGACGACGACGAGGACGAGACGACGCACATTTTCGACAAGGCTGAAGACATCGTGATGAGGTCTGGAGCCGCTCCCGTGCCAGCCGCTGGGACGCCTCCACCTCCGGCGGTCGCGAAGAACAAAGTCACGCTGCTCGGGATTAACGTCTCGGGCGGGCCTCTGCCTCCCCCGCCGACGCATTCGCCGCTTCCGACCGGCCGCCTCACGCCGCCCCCGGGCATGCCCTCGACGCGGCCGGGCATGCCTCAAAATCCGTTCACGATTCCCAGCTCCTTTCCGGCGCCGCCCGCCGGCGCGCTTCCGCCGCCCCCGACGACCCAACAGGGCCTGGGCAACCACGCATCCGCTCCGACCCCTCTGCCGGCGCCGCTCGAGGCGCCGCTCACGAGCCCCCTGCCGCCGACGACCATGCCTCCGGCCCGACGGTCGCACGAATCGGTCCGGCTTGCTCCCAGCGCAGAAGTCACCGCCCTGCTCCGACCGCGGAAGCCCCAGAGCCGAGCCACACTATGGGCCGCTTCGGCGCTCGTGGCCGCGCTCCTCATCGCCCTCGTGTTCCTGCTCATCCCTCAGACCGGGCGCCTGATCGTGGACGTGAACGTGCCCAAAGGGGCGAGCGCCAATCACGTCGACATTTTCGTCGATGGTCGCAAGCAGTGCGACACGGCCCCGTGCATCATCGATCCGCTGAGCTCGGGAGCCCACGAGGTCAAAGTCGTCGCCGACGGCTACGACACGCCACCGATCCAGTCCGTCACGATTGCCGCTCGCCACGACACAAGCGCGACGTTCGTTCTCGACATGGGGGTCCGGCGCACCGAGCTCAAAGTCAGTGGCACGCAGCCGGGCGTCAAGCTCTACCTCGACGACAAGGAGATCGGTCCCCTGCCCCAGGACCTGCGCGACATCGTCGCCGGCGAGCACGTCATCAAGCTCGTCGGCTCCGAGCGGTACCAGCCCCTCGAGAAGCACATCACGTTTCAAGCCGACAGCGCGGTCGATCTCGGCGCCGTGGCGTTGCGGGTCAGCAAGGGGAAAGCCACCGTGACGCTCGCGACGCCCGGGGCGCACGTGTACCTGACGAGCATCAACGATCGACGCGAACTGCCGATGTTCCCGATCTCGGTCGACATCGACACGTCGAAGTCGTGGACGCTCCAAGCGAGCAAGCCGGGATTCATCGACTACAGCCAGGCCATCAGTTTCGACGACGGCCAGGCGGAGAAGACGTACGCGATCGAGCTCCAGCCCAAGGTGGCTGCAGTGACGCCGCCCGCGTGGACACCCCCGCCTCAAGCGGCAGCCCCTGCGCCAGCCCCGGCTCCTGCCCCAGTAGCCGCACCGCGCGCCGCGGCCGCGGAAGGGAATGGCTCGGAAGCGTATCTCAACATCAATTCGATCCCAGCATCGACCTGCTATCTCGACGGGCGTGCGCTCGGCAGTACACCGAAGATCAACGTGTCGGTAAAACCGGGTACGCACACGGTCAAGTTCGTCAACACCGAACAGGGTCTGACCAAGACGGTGACCGTGAGTGTGGGCGCCGGAGAGACGAAGCCGGCGGTCGCGAAGCTTAACTAAGCTAACAGAGTAGAGGGCCGGGAGTCCCCGAATCTCGGCTCGGGAACGTTTGCGGGGGCTGAGCTCAGGGCTCGCGCGGGTGTACCCTTAGCCTGCGATGTCTACGCCCGCGCCCAAGCCGCGCATCCTGGTCGTCGACGACGAACCTGGATTCCGAGAGATGCTGGCGATCCTGTTTCGCCGGGAAGGTCTCGACGTCACGCTCGCGCCCGGCTTTCGAACGGCTTGCGACGCGGTGACCCGGGCGCCGACGCCGTACGCGCTCGTGCTCACCGACCTTCTGATGCCCGACGGCAGCGGGATGGATCTCCTCAGTCTGGTGAAGGAGCACGCAGCGGCCACCGAAGTCATCGTGATGACCGCGCACGGAGGCATCGATTCCGCCATCGACGCCATGAAGCGCGGCGCCTACGACTTTCTCACCAAGCCGTTCGCCACGAACGAGCTCCGGGCCCTCGTCCACAAGGCGCTCGAGAAGCGTGCGATCGTCGCCGAGAACGAGCGTCTACGGGCGCAAGTCGTCCGCGAGCGCGGCGATACTCTGATCGCCAACTCCGAGCCGATGCGGCGCGTCCTTGATATCGCGTCACGCGTCGCTGCAACGAAGAGCACGGTGCTCATCACCGGGGAAAGCGGCACGGGCAAGGAGCGCATCGCCCGGGCCATCCACGCCGCGAGCGACCGGCAGAGCCGACCCATGCTCGTCATCAACTGCGGCGCCATTCCGGAGGCTCTCATGGAGTCCGAGCTCTTCGGGCACGAGCGCGGTTCCTTCACGGGCGCGATCGCGAGCCGGCTCGGGATCTTCCGCGAGGCCGACGGCGGCACGGTGATGCTCGACGAGGTCGGCGATCTGCCCGCGCCGCTCCAGGTCAAGCTCCTGCGGGTGCTCCAGGAGCGCAAAGTCCGGAGCGTCGGAGCGGCCAGCGAGGCGGCCGTCGATGTGCGCCTCATCGCGGCGACCAACCGAAACGTCGAGGACGACGTGCGCACCGGGCGCTTTCGCCAGGACCTCTACTATCGGCTCAACATCATCCGCATCGAGATGCCCCCCCTCCGGCAGCGCCGCGAGGACATCCGCCCGCTCGCCGAGCATTTCTTGCGTGTGTGCGCCGCCGAGCAGAAGAAGACGATGCGAACCCTGTCGCCCGACGCCCTGCGCGCGCTGGATGCGTACGCCTTCCCGGGCAACGTGCGCGAGCTCGAGAACATCCTCGAGCGCGCCGTCGCTCTGGCCACCGGACCGACGCTCGGACTCGGCGACCTTCCGAGCGAGGTGTCCGGCGCCGCCTCCAAGCCCACACCCCAGTTTCTCGAACTGCCGGACGCCGGCTGCAACCTCGACGACGTCCTCGGCGAGCTCGAACGACGGCTTCTTCTCGAGGCCCTCGAGCGCGGCGGCGGCGTTCGCACGCAGGCGGCCAAACTGCTAGGCGTATCGCTGCGAAGCCTGCGATACCGGCTGGCGAAGCACGCGCTCGGCGACACGGGCGATGACGCACCAGACTCCGAGTCGCTCGAATGAAGGCCGGTGTCTTTCGGCCGATCCCTTCGCGATCCCGACGTCGAGCGTCCTCGCCTACGGGAAGTAGGCTCCGGGCGACTCGCCGCCGGCCTCGCTCGGGTTCGGCCGAAATACGCCGGCCTTCTGCCCCCCAAACGCCTCGCTGGCCGAAGCGACTCGCCGCCGGCCTCGCTTGGGCTCGCCGAAATACGCCGGCCTTCTGCCCCCCAAACGCCTCGCTGGCCGAAGCGACTCGCCGCCGGCCTCGCTTGGGCTCGGCCGCTTGCCGAAGATTGTCCCTCCTCGCCGACCCCCCTGCCGAAAATTGTCACGCGCAGTAGGTAGGACCCCGCGCTGCGTAAGTCCTGCTGAACGGCAATCGGGCTGAAATCTCTAGAGAACCGCACGGGCTCTGCCGTGGCATGCTCCCTGCACCAAGCCCCGCCGTGCGCCGCCGCAGCACGTCTGGTTTCACTCTTATCGAGCTCATGGTGGTGGTCGTCATCATCGGTGTGCTCTCGGTGCTCGCCGTCGTGGGCTACCGCAAGTTGATCCAGTCGTCGCACATCTCCGAAGCGACCAACATGGTCCAGAACATCCGAGTCGCCCAGGAGGCGTATCACGCAGAGACTCAGATTTACGCACCGATCGACCTGAGCACCGACGGCACGCATTACTACCCCAGCGCCAATCCGAATGGCACGTTCGTCACGGCCTGGGGCGCGGCCTGCACCAACTGCGTCAGCCCCTATGACTGGAACCAGCTCCCGCTGCACGTCGATGGTCCGGTGATGTTCGGTTACGAGACGGCGGCGGGCGCCGCCGGAACCGCGCCGGTCGCTGCGACCGTGACCGTCAACGGGCAGACGCTGACCTTCCCGAACCCATCGCCGACGGACTGGTTCGTCGTCGCTGCAGGCTGCAACATCGACACCTCAACCACTACGATAACGCACGTCTATACGACTTCGTGGTCCAATCAGGTCTGGGTCGACGGCGTACAGTGACGCAGACCCAAGGAGAAACATCATGATTCGCTGGGCAAAGAGCGCAAAGCGCGGGTTCACGTTGATTGAGCTCATGATCGTCGTCGCGATCGTCGGCATTCTGTCGGTCCTCGCGATCTACGGTGTGCGAAAGTACATCGCGAATGCGAAGACGGCCGAGGCGAGGAACTCGATCGGTCAGATCGCCAAGGACGCGGCGGCGGCGGTGGAGAGGGAGAAGGGGTCTGGATCGGTCATCGCGGCGGGCACGACGTCAGCCATCCTGCGATCCTTCTGCGGCAGCGCCTCCGCCGTCCCCGGGACCGTTCCGCAAGCGGCCAAGTACCAGTCGCAGGCGTCCGACTGGGCATCGGGCGATTCTGCGAACGGCTGGATGTGCCTCAAGTTCACGATGGATGAACCGCAGTACTACCAGTATGTCTACACGGCGAGTGGTACGAGCTCGCAGTCTGGCGGATTCACGGCTGCCGCGAACGGCGACCTCGACGGGAACGGGGTTCAGTCGAATTTCCAAATCAGTGGCAGTTCCCTTAGCGGGGTTGTTGCAATATCGCCGACGATTCAAGAGACCAACCCCGAAGAATAGTTTCTTCGTCGGTGGCGAGAGGATGCCCGCCGGCGTCCCACCCTCCTACGGGCATCCGCCGAGCACGACACCTTGCAAGGGCTGACCGGAGTTCTCCGGCCAGCCCTTTGAGGTCTGTGTCCAGCGCTCACCACTGAGATCCATATGCCTTCACCTCTTATCGGACGAGCGGAGCGCTTGGCTCCGTGGCTCACTGGGATCGCGTATGCCGCGGCGATCTTGATCGTGCGCTACCCGCCCATGGCAGACCTTCCACTGCACGAGGCAGCCATCGGACTCGCCCGCCACTGGGGCAATACGACCTTCGCGCCGCCCTCGATCTACATGATCAACCCCGCGCAGCCCAATCAGTTGTTTGCGCTCCTCTCGCTTACGCTCTCGTACGTGATGCCGGTCGAATGGGCCACCAAGGCCGTCGTGGCGGGGATGCTCCTCGCTCTGCCCCTCGCCGCCTCGCGCTTCGCCGACTACGTGAGCGCTCCGCGGTGGACAGCCCTGCTCGCGGGTCCCGTGTGCGTCGGATGGCTTTTTTATTGGGGACTTGTCGCCAACATTCTCGGCCTCGTCGTGTTGCTCGTGCTGCTCCCTCCGCTTGACCGGTTTGCGTCGCATCCCACCGCTCGTGGCCTGGTCGCCATGATGCTAGCGGCTATTTGGATGCACCTCGCGCACCAGGTCGTGCTCATGATTGGGTTTGGAGTGCTCGGACTCTGCTCTCTCGGGGCTCCGGGCGGTCGCCGCGCCCACGCCCTGCGGGGTGGTGCCCTCGCCTTCATGGCGCTCGTCGTTTACGTCGGAAGCCGATACTCGTGGCTGCACGCCGGACCCATGCTCCGGGCGATGGATCCGTTCGTATTCGTCGACACGTGGCACAAGATAGAGACGGCGTCGGGAGTCCTGTTCGGCGGCTACGAAGCCTATGTTCGGCATCTCTTGCTGGTGCTGGGGCTCCTGCCCGCATTGCTTTTTGCCTTGGAGCGCCATCGCAACCGCCCGTCCGTCCGCCGGAGCTGGGTCGAGCGCGCGCACGCCTGGAGGTTCGAGCTGGCCGGTCTGCTTCTGCTCGTCTGTTATTTCACGTTCCCGGCCGTCATCAAGGCGACGACACTTGTCTACCACCGGTTTCTGCCCCCGGCCTGGTGCCTTCTCGCCATCTGCTCGGGCGCGGGGACGCGTCGGACGGCTCGGCTGATTCCCAAGGCCGTGTGCGTCGCTTTGCCGGTCGCATCGCTCTTGGTCGCATGGCCAAGGTTTGCCGACGCCGATCGTCTCTACCGCGATGCCGACGCCTTGATGTCCTTCATCGAGCCAGGCAATGCCATCTTGACCTTGGACCTCGGTCCGAACGAGCCCCACCGATTGGTTCACCCGGCCGTCGTCGAGGCTCATGTCGTAGCCGCGCGCGGAGGGCGATCCGCCTACGACTACACTCAGTCTCCCATCTCGATTGTGGTCCAGCGACCGGAGAAGCTTTGGGACGAAATGACGCTGCGTCTCGTCGACAAACCTCTCAACATGCGCCCAGCCCACGACTTCAAGCGATTTCGATACGTGGTCCTCGCGACGCGCAGACCCGGACTCGCGGCTGCGGTCAAGATGGCATTCGCAGACGAAGCCCGGCTTATCGCAGCCGCGGGCGAGCTTTACCTCTTCGAGTCCAAATTGGCAGTGGAAGCCGTCGACAGCGACAACGTGGCTCTGCCCGATCCGAGGCCAGAGACGCTGCGCAAGAGGCTGCGCGTTGTCGCTCGCCTTCTCGAGGAACAGGTCGGAAGCGCGGGCGACGCGGAAGCGCCTCCGCTCTAGCGCTTCACGAGCCTAGATGCTCTAGCGGCCATCGCAGGTAAAGTTATGGACATCAACTTCACCCACGACGGTCGCGCGTCGCAGGGCACAGCACGATCGGTAGTGCGTCCGGTCGTAGCTTGGCGGAATCCGCTGCTCGCAAAAGGGCTCCATATACAGGTCCCACGACGTAGGCAGTGCTTCGAGACCGCCAGGACGAGGAGCGTCCTTCGGCACGGGCATGCGGTAGACGAGGTCGGGTCGCTCATCGCACCGAAATAGCTCGAGTGATGCCGTTTGCGGGCTTCTGCGCACGTAGAAGCAGTCGCGATCCGCGTAGTACTGGCGCAAGAGATCCACGTAGTGGGGTGCCGGACGGCGATAGACCGTCACACGGTCGTCGGCGCGGCGATTTCGGGCAGGAAACGGCTCCTCAGAAAGCCACCCGACAGCGCGCTTCTCGCCGACTCGACCCTCCGTGAGCAGCAGCGCCTTCCGGTCGCGACGGGCCAAGTCTCGGAGGATTGGCTGGAACTCGTCATACGCCAAGGAGCACAATCGCCCCAGACGCGCGACGTGCTCCACGTAGAACGAACTTGTTCCCAAAAGAAGCTGCGCAACCACGAACGGCGCCCAATTCACGGAAGTCTGAAGCCAGCGGCGCACGGTCAGCCCGAACATCACAGAGAGCGGAAGGAGGAGCTCAAAGTGATAGATGGCACCCGTGTCGGACACGCCTGGGGAGTAATAGCCCGCCTCGAACACGAGCACCGCGAGCCCGATCGCACCGAATACGCCAAGGTCTTGAAACCGATTGCGGGTTCGCTTGAAGAAATAGATGACGATAAGACTCACCGGCCAGCCGAGCCAGAATCCGTTCAAGCGAATCGCGGCCACCACCGCGTTGAACGCCGCGCCGAAGGGGTCGTGCACTGCCGTACCCTCGCTCCAGATCTTTCCGAATCCATAGTGTTCCGGGCGGCATTCGAGAAACCACGGGAGCTTCCACGGCACGCCGCAGAGCTTCCAGTCGTAGATCAGCGTCGGCGCGAGGCCGAGCGCAGCCCCTAAGAGCAGTCCGTACAGTGCCCGCCGGTCGCGCGCACGCACGACGTGAACCATGAAATCGATGAGCAGGACGATCCCCACGGGAACGGCAACCTGAGGCCTCGAGGCAAAACAAAATCCGAGCGCGATCGCGGCGCCAAGCGCGGCCGCGAACGGGCGTTTGCCACGTCGCGCCGCCTGGAGCGACCCTCCAGCGACAATCGCGCTCGATAGCGCCCCGCAGTTCGACAATCCGGTCGCGGACGTGAGCACCCACATGGGCGACACCGCAAGAGACATAACGGCTGCCGACGCCACGAGCGCGCCATGTTTCTCGCGGACCCAGGCGTGAAACGCGAAGAGCGCCACGGGCACGAGCAACACGTGGGCGAGCGCCGGGAGTCCGAGAGGAATACCCAGTGTTTGGAGGATGGCTTCCCCCGGGAGATATTTCGTAGTCCACCGGTCGTGCACTCCCATGACATTGAATTGATCGAGCGGCAGAAATCCAAGGTGGGGGCCGAACAATCGGCCGTCCAGAAAGAAACTCGCCTGCATGGCATAGGCGAATTCGTCATCCACGATGGCCCGCCCCCGCAGGGCGAGCACGAGCACAGCGAAGACCATGAGCGTGGAGAAGACGATGACCCATACCCAACCTGCCGTGATGACAGCAAGAACGGTCCGCTTCGCGGGTTTCCATCGCGTCGAGAGCGTCAGCCCGACCAGCGCGAGAGCGGGGCCGAGCACCAACGCACGGACCTTGTGAGACTGCCATTGCTCGTAGGTGAACCCACGCATTCCGGAAAACCAGGAGGGGCTCGAGTCGAACACATAGGCGAATTCTTTGCCCGGAGGACTCCGCGGCCAGAGTGCCCACGCCGACGGGAAGAGTAGAGCGATCGAGACAAGCGCGAGCAGACTCGTCGACGTCCAGCTTGGCTTGCGGCTCCCTACCTTCGTCGCCCAAAACCGGTCGCACCGCGGGCTTAGGAACGCACCGATCGTTCGACTCATGTCTGTTGCAATTAGAAGCGGACCCCGGTTTCCCGTCAACACGGCGCATGGGCTGTGGGCCACTCCCACACACGAGCGCGATCATCTGCTCTGGCAGGCAGCGTGTGGCGCACGCCCTTTTCGGCATTCTGAACGCGCGCCAGTTCGTCCTGCTCGTCGCTGACTCGGTATACTCAGCGTCCGATGAGACAGCTGTGGGACTCTCGAAGTCGCTGGACCCAGCGCATCCTTGTTCTGGTGCCGCTGGTTCTCTCGGCATGGGCCGTCGGGGTCACGGCAGCGGCACGTCACGTCCACGAGGCCCGCTACGGTCATGACGTGTTTCTGCTTCTTGACGCGGCGTGGCGGGTCCTCCACGGCCAGCACGTACACGTCGACTTCTATAGTCCCTACGGACCTGCGGTGACGGAGGTCGTGGCCGCCGTCATGCGCGCTTTTGGCGCGAATGCTCTTGCGATTCCTCGGAGCGTGGGGATGATAGGGCTTGTCGCCTTCCTCTGGTCTCTCTGGGTCGCTGGGCAGCGCGCGAGCGCGGCGCTCGCATCGTGGTTCGCAGCCCTGGTGACGCTTATCGCGGTAGGCCGACATCAGCTAAGCTTCGAGTTTCAAGTCACAAGCCACTCGGCTTATTACAATCGGCTAGGGTACGTACTCCTCGCGATCATTGCTTTGGAGTGCCTGGTTCCACCTCGGGCCCAGTCGAAACGAACGGGCGCACTCGGAGGCGCCTCCACCGGCTTCCTTTGTGCGGCGCTCCTCTTCGTCAAGCCGACGTTCTTTCTGGCTGCTGCCGTCCTCCTCGTTCTCAGCGCCGCAACGGCAACACCGAGTCCTGCGCGATGGACCGGTGTCGCGTCCGGCTGCATCGCAGGTCTCGCCGCCTGCGGGGCGATGATAGGGTATCGCTTCGACGCCATGTTTCGCGATTACGCAATGGTGGCCGCCGCTCGCAGCGACAGCGTCGCGTGGAGCCGCATCGATGTCGCGTCGGACATGGTCAACCGGACGAGCGTCATGGTAACGGCAGGAAGGGTCCTCGATACAGTCCTAGGGGACCTGATCTCGAGCGCTCTTGTCTTCGGGCTCGCCTGGTCATTGCCGCAGGATGCGACCAGACAAGGGCGGCGCGATCTTGTGGCGCTGGTCTTCCTATTCTGGGGGATGTCTCTCGCCCTTAGCCTAACAAGCTGGCAGTGGGGAGAATCCCCGCTCTTTGCTGTTCTTGCGCTCGCGTTCTTTATGCTCGCTTCGCGGTCACCGTCGATCAGCGAGGCTAGCTGGAATGTCTGTGGATGGCTCACCGCGGGCTGCGTGTTTCTCTTCGTCGGCAAGAACGCCGGGTCGATCGCATTCGATGAAGCACTCGCTCGGGCGTACTCTCCGCGCTGGAATTCCTTTCCGGAACCCCAGGCGCGAGGGTTGGCGATCACGGGATCGGACAGTCAGTGCCGGCCCGATCGATACGCCGCCCGCGTCGAGGGAGCTGTTGCGGCCATCTCCTCCATCGCCGATCTGCGCGTTACGGTGCTCGATTTCTCGAACCCGTTTCCGTTTCTATCTCGCTCGTCTCCTCCGCGGGGCGGTGGCCTTTGCTGGCACTACGGGTCGACGTTCTCGGACGATACGTATTTGCTGCCCGACCGGATGTTCGGAGATTCGAACGTCGTACTGATTCCGAAGTGCCCGGAGGACGCCAGTGCGGTGGAGGCCTTGGGTCGCATCTACGGCGATGCTCTTCAGACGCGTTTTTATCGCGCAAGCGAGACGGATTCATTCGTCGTGCTTCGCTCAAACACTGCCCATGACTGACAGCCCCCAATTCGTCGCCGTCCACACCGAGACCGTGAGTACAATCCAGGCGCAGGCGGCGTCGAGCAGCCGCGTCATCGAGTCGTCGTAAGGGCGAGCTCCAGGGACTCGCGCGAGCCACCAGGTGAACCCCGCGCCTAGGGTGGCTCCGCCCGCGACGAAGAGAAGGAGCCCCATCGCGGAGTAGCGTATCAGAGAGCGCGACACGAGAAGCCACGCCTCGAAGCACGCCTCGCCCTCGTCGACCTACGCGCGTCCCTGGGCGAGGGAGCCGTCTCCCTGCGCGAGGTAGGGCTCTCCCTCCTCGCGGTATGCGTCGCCCTGCGCGAGGGAGGGCCCTCCCTCCTCGCGGTACGCGTCGCCCTGCTCGCGGTTGGTCTCTCCCTCGTCGGGGTACGCGTCGCCCTGCTCGCGGTTGGTCTCTCCCTCGTCGGGGTAGACGCTTCCCCCGTCGGGGTACGCGTCTTCTCGCTCGCGGAAGGACTCTACCTCGTCGAGGGTTGTGTCTCCCACGTCGAGGGAGCCGTCCACCTCAGCGAGGTGGGTCCCCCGCGTCGACGAGGGCAGCGTCCACCTCGACGGCGGAAGCCTCCACTCCGACGAGGGATACCTCCACCCCGACGAGGTGTGCGTCCACCTCTACGAGGGAAGCGGTCCCTCCGGCCTCGAGGCGGCTTCAGCGGGTGGCCCCCGCCCCTACTGCCAGATGCACCCACCCTGTGAATAGCAATCGGCAGCGGTCGCGAGGTCCGCGCACGGCGTGACCGTTCCGGTGCAGGTCGACCCGCTCGATTCCCACAGGCAGCCTGAGCGAGCTACAGGGAGTGACTGTGCCCGTGCACGTGGTCGCTCCGGCGGACCGTCCCGGGTCAATCATGTCACGCGCGGGCGCCGCGCCGACGAAGTGACAAGCCGAGTCCGACGACGCTACCGTCCGCCCGATGCCGTCGCTTCTCCACGAAGGGATCATCGCTCTCGTACGCGAGAAGCCGGAGCTCGCCGCTGACTTGCTGCGCGAGCTCTTGGACGTGGCGATTCCCCCATTCACCGAAGCGCGTCTCGCGGAAGCCTCTCTCAACGATCTCCTTCCCACCGAGTACCGCGCCGACGCGGTCATCCTGTTTGTCGATGGGGAGCCGGTCTTCGGCGTGATTCTCGAGGCGCAGCTGAGCGAGGATGGGGATAAGCGGTTTGTCTGGCCGATGTACGCCGTCAGCGCCCGCGCCAAGCACGGCTGCCCCTTCGTCGTGCTGGTGGTCACGCCCGACTCGGACACGGCGCGCTGGGCGATCAAAGCCGTCGATCTCGGAGCAGGCAACATGTGGAGGCCTCTCGTGGTCGGTCCCGAAGGGATTCCCGTGATCACGGATCTCGAAGCCGCCGCCCGCGATCCGCATCTAGCCGTCCTATCGGCCATGGCGCACGGCCGAGGCGATGACGTGCCGACGGCGGTGGCCGTCGCGGCGGCAGCGATAGCCGCGGCGACGAGTCTGCCGGAGCCGCTGCGGATGCTATGCTTTGCCTTGATCGAGTCCTCGTTGGGCGACGCCGCGAGAAGGAGCTTCGAGATGCTGCCCCAAGGTCTTCAATTCTTCAGCGAACGACAGCGACAGTACTTTGCGCAGGGTGAAGCCAAGGGCAAGGCCGAGGGAAAGGCCGAGGGAAAGGCCGAGGGAAAGGCGCAGTCAGTGCTGCGTGTCCTGGAGCGCCGGCGCATCGCCGTGACGGCAGAGCAGCGCGCGCGCATCCTCGGCTGCTCGGATATCGACGCGCTCGAGCGCTGGTTGGATGCGGCGGTCGTCGCTTCGGGTGTGGAGGAACTCTTCGGCGGAGATTGAGCGTCCTACTTCCGTATGGCCTTCCACCGCGAAATGTCATTTAGAAGTGGGGTGATTTTCGTCGAGCCCGAGCGAGGCCGGCGGCGAGCGCGCGGAGCCTACTTCCCGTAGGCGAGCACGCTCGACGCCGGGATCGCGAAGGGATCGGCGAAAAGCACCCCCACTTCTAGGACCGCGAGCCTTGTTTTCTGAACACGATCATGCACGCCGGAAGGCCGATGAGCGCCGCCGACAGACAGCAGATTTCGCCCAACACCGCCAGAAGCCCGAAGAGCACGAGGCCCCGATTCTGGGCGAGGAGCAGGGACGAGTACCCGATGACAGTGGTCGCCGAACAGAGCGCCACGGCGCCCCCCGTGGTTGCCACTGCGCGGGCGATGTTCTTGGCCCCATCTCCGACGTAGCGACTGACGACATTGACGGAATAGTCGACCCCGATCCCGAACGTGATGGGATATGCGATGAAGTTGGCGAAGTTGAGCTTCACCCCGAGTGCCATCGAGAGCCCGGCGAGCCACACGACCCCGACGCACAGGGCCCCGACGACGAGCATCCAGCCACCCGCGGCCCGCCGGGAGGTCGCCAGGACGACCGCGAGCACTCCGAGAAATGCGACGGCGCTGGCGATGGGGCCGTCGCGCCGAACGGCGCCGAGGATGTCGGCGGACAGCGGCAGAGCCCCAGCGACCCGCGCCGGGCTCGACGGAGGCGACGCGCCGCCGGTGACCTCGCGCAGCGATCCGACGAATCGAGCGATGGCCGCCCCGTTCCACAGGGCGTGCGCGGGCTTCGGATACACGAGAACGGTCCGGCCGATGGCGCCGTCGCGCTCGCGCAGACCCAGCGTGAAGGTGCGCGGAAGATCGGAAATCGACACGGGCTTTAGCTCGGGCGCGCCCAGCACACGGTCGATGGCCGTGCGCTCGTCGTCCGACAAGAGCGAACGAATCTTCGGCGTCATGTCATCCTCGAGCGCCCGCGCTTCGACGACCTTGGCCGCCTGGTCTTTGGGCAGCGCGTCTTCCGCCGTGCGAACCGCAGAGACCATGCCGCGCAGGGGGGGCCGCTCTACCGCAGTTCGGAGCGCCGCCGCAACTCGCGTCGCCGTCGGGACGTCGTCGGTCAGCACGACGATCGGGGTCAGATACGTTTGAAGGAGGCCGTCCATGCGGCGTCCCCAATACCCTTCTCCGCGCGTCCACGTGTCGGCCCGGCGAAGCCTCGAAAAGTCGGTCTCGAGCTCCGAAGGACCGAAGCGGCTCACACGAATGGCCGCGAGCGCTGTGAGCACGACGACAACGAGAGCAATCGGCGTCGCAGCATTCTCGATGAACCGCGCCATGCAAGTCAGAGCGAACGACCTGGGCGCACGGAGCACGCTTCCGCGGTCCAGCCACGTGCACAGCGAAGGCATCAGCACGAACGCCAGCACCCAGGACAGCACCATGCCGATGCCGCCCATCACTCCGAACTGTCGAAAGCCGCGGAACTCGGTGACGACGAGCGAACCGTACGACACGCCCGCGGCGAGGGCCGCCGTGAGCGTCGCTGTCCGAGTCCCGTCGACGGCGACAGCCATCGCGTCCTCGGGGCTCGCGCCTCGGCGTCGTTCCTCCACGTATCGCGCCAAAAGGACGATGCCGAAGTTCACACCGTTGCCGACGATGATGCCGCCCAGAAATGCCGTGTTCGAATTGAGCTCCGTCACGCCGAAGGGAGGAAGAGACGCGAGCGCAAAGGCGTAGGTGGTCGCGAGGGCGAGCGGCGCGATCAGCACGATACAGCTCTGCCACCAGCGATAGTAGAGAACGACCACCGCACCCACCGCGAACATGACCAGGACCGACGAGATCGACAGGTCTTGGCGCAGCGCATCCGTCTCCTCGACCGAGATGGCGATATCTCCCGCGTAACCGATTCGCATGCCGCGCGCGTATGCTTCCGGTCCGCCGAGCGAAGCGAGGTCGTGTTTCACGCGCCCAAGGAGCTCGGCGCCGCGGGCCGGCCCCGTGTCAAAGCCGGCCGTTTCGATCAACATCAGAGACACGCGCTGCTCCCGGCTCGAAAAGCGCTCAAGGGCAAACGCCCCGCCGCCCGAGAGGGATCGCGAATCGTACCGGGCTCGAATGTCCGAGAAGTCGACCGAAGGCGCGGACTCCGAGTCGAGCAAGGCCCCGGTTTCCCGCGACACCTCCCAGTCTCGGCGCGCCTCCACGCGATCGCGGATCACGCGGAGGTCCTCCAGACGCATGTAGAGCGGCGCGTGCTCCTCCAAGAAGCGCCGCTCGGTCGCGCTGCCCGTCCGGACGTCGCGCACGAGGTCCGTCGGGTACGCTCGAACGCGCTGCGCGAGGTCGTCGATCAAGCGCTCGGCCGCCGGCAGGTTGTCGGCGGTCCCCGTATCGACCACGACGCCGAGGTGTTGGATCCCGGCCACGCGCTGCCGGAGCTCGGCGATCGCTCTCACGCTCGGAGCGTCGCGAGGCAGGAGCTCCTCGAGCTCGGTGCGCAGGTGGGCATAGAGATCGATGGTGCGCCACGTCGCTGGGACCGCCAAGAGCAGCGCAGCCATCCAAAGGACCGGACCCCGACGAACCGCCCAGGCGCTCCATGCCCTGGCCCGCCGCGAAGGACTGACTTTCGTCATGCGCTCCACGAAGCGGTCCGCTCCATCCGGATCGCAATCGATCGCGCGACAGCGAATACGACCACGGAGAACGCGTCCCCGGCGATCACGTCGACGACCCAGTGATGATCCAGATACACGGCGGCAAACGCCATGAGAAGCGCATAGCCAACGGACGCCACGCGCATGGCACGACCGAAGAGCCCCCAGCCGTCCAGAGCGATGAGCAGAGCATACGCGCAGTGCAGCGACGGCATCGCGCCGAAAACGACGCGGGACTGCGAATACATGGTGCCGAAGTAGCGGAACCCCAGCAGGGTATCCACGCGCGCGAGATTCGGTCCTTCGCTCGCACGCGCAGCGATGTCGGCCACGCATCCACGCGCGTGGTAGTACCATGGAGGCGCGGCGGGGTAGACGCGATAGGTGATGAAGGCCAGGACGTTCAGGGCGAGAAATCCCCAGCCGAACTGCCTGGCCCGCGACACATCGCGAAGCGACGCGAAAGCGAGGAATGCGACGACCGCCAGGAGGAACGTTCCGTACGGGATGGCGCACAGCACGTCGAGCCCCCGCGTCGCATGCCGCTGGAGCCAGTCGTGGACCGTCGTTTCATGACCGCCCACCGAGATTCCCGCAACTCGCATCTCGAACGCGCGAAGGTCGCAGACGTGCACGCGCGCCGCAACCACGCCGGCGGAAGTCGCCGGGTTGAATCGATAGAGCAGGGCGACCAACGCGAAAGGCAGGTAGCTTGACAGCAGAGAGCGGAGCGCCGAGCGAGGGTCCGCCGCGATCCTAGGCATCGACGCGCGCGTCCGCATCCCGGCTCGCCATGCGTCGCAGCGCATCCTCCAGCATGCGCTGCTGTACGAAGAGGCTGTGCTCTACGCGGCGCTCCGCTACGGCCGCGGGGCTCTTGAAGAAGAAGGATAGCCACTCCTGCGGTCCGGACAGTCCTGCTCGTGCGGCCAAATCGAGGAGCAGGGCGAGGTCGAGCACGAGCGGAGCCGCAAGAATCGAATCGCGCCCCTGGAAGTCGATCTTGATTTGCATCGGATAGCCGAGCCACCCGAAAAGATCGATGCTGTCCCAAGCTTCCTTCGCGTCGCCACGCGGCGGGTGGTAGTCGATTCGAACCTTGTGAGCGAGGCTACCATAGAGCC
Source organism: Polyangiaceae bacterium (assembly GCA_049512415.1). Taxonomy (GTDB): domain Bacteria; phylum Myxococcota_A; class Polyangia; order Polyangiales; family Polyangiaceae; genus Palsa-1150. The sequence goes on along the minus strand of JBEKXD010000012.1, from coordinate 23,367 downwards.
CCGGATTGAGCTCGGGCTCGAGAATCTGCTCGAGCACACCCAGCTTGGTCGCCTCCTTGGCGCGGAAGCTCCCCGGGTCCTCCAGCACTGCGCCGTCGCGATTGCCGAGGATGTTGGTGCTGTACCAACCATGGATCCCGAGGAGCCTCGCCTTGAGCGCCGGAGCGAGCGCGGTCTTGAGCATCGTCTGGCCAGTCTTGAAGTCTTTGCCGGCGACCGGTACCGCGTGTTCGCGCGCGAGCTCGAGCGCCGCCGGGAAGTCGACGCACAGGTTGGGCGATCCGTTCGCGAAGGGGACCCGCTCCTCCAAACACGCCCAGGCATAGATCTGCGCGTTGGAGATGTCGTCGGAGCCCTCGGTCAGTCCCCTCTCGAACGAGCGCACCGTGGCGTGCGTCGCGCTCGGCCGTTGAAAGACCTCCGTCGAGCCGCACCAGATCGCCACGAGCCGGTCGCAGCCATGCTCCGCCTTGAACTTCCTTATGTCCGACCGAACGCTCTCCACCATCTCCGCCTTCGAGCACGCCCGCTTGACGTGCGTGCCGTTCAGGCGGCGGACGTACCCGGGATAGAAGACCGCATCCATTGGCCTGACCGCCCGAAGTTCGTCCCGAACGGGCTCGAGGTCGCGCTCCTCGATGACGCCGGCACCGAGGGCCGATTCGTAGGCGTCGTCGGCGAAAATGTCCCAGCCCCCGAAGCGGAGCTGGTCGAGCGAGGCGAGCGGAACCACATCGCGCAGCAGCGGGGCGTCCCTGGTGACGCCCGTGGCCGGCGCCATCCGGCCCAGCTGAGTCATCGAACCGACGGGCTTAGCCCGTCCGCGCCGCACGAGCATCACGCCGGCTATCGTCGTCGTCGCCACCGCTCCCATCCCGGGGAAGAGGAGCCCAAGTGTTCCCGCGGCGGGCGCGATGGGTCGGTTCACAGCGATCCCTTCGCTTTCGATGGGCTCGACTCGCGCGCGAACGCCTCCGCCGGCATTGAGGACACCGAAGCGGCGATGGCGCGCAAGCGGCGGACCGCGGAAGCGTTGCCCACGACAGCCACGACCGAGAGTGCGACGAGTAGGGGCGCCTCGATCAGCCACGGTCCCAGAACACCAGCGCGCACGAGGCTGGCAGCGCCCGGCATGAGGGCAATGCCGCCACAGAGACAGAGGGCTCGCTCGAAGCGCCGCATGGACCCATCGGGCACGCGGACCCCGAAGGCCTCGGCCTTGGCGCTTCCGTAACTCACCATAAACGACGCGAGCACGGCGGCTAAGACGAGGAGCAGTGCCGGCACGCTGGCGTGCAGATGAACGGCAAGACCGCTCAGAATGGCGAGCTCCTGATAACGATCCGCCGCGGCATCGAAGAGGGCGCCCGCCCTCGAGGCGGACCCCGAGGTCCGAGCCACGATGCCGTCCAGCGCGTCGCCGACGGACGCCAGGATGATGAGGGGTGCGGCGACATCGAAACGTCCCATCGCAAGCAGGAAAGCGGCGACCCCACTCAGAAGCAGAGCCAGCGCCGTAACCGCATTCGCCGTGACACCTGCTGCGACGAGGGCTCGAGCGAGCGGAGCGAGCGCGCGATTCGCGAGCGCACGGGCCGGCTCGGGCCGACCCGGAGCGCCCGAGCGCGCTGGGCTTGCGAGTCGTCGGTCGATCGCACCACGCCACCACGATAACGAAGGCTCAACGGACGCCATGGACAAGTAGTTACTTAGGGCTCGGAGACCCGCCGCGGCTAGTCGACCACTCGGCAAAGCCGTCGGACCAGCCGTGCGTCTCAGCCGACGATCCATGGGATCAGCCACCGTCGCGGCGGCACGATAACACGGTCAAGCTACAGTGCGGCCCCATGAAGGTCCCCATCCAATCGCCACAGGCCCCGGGCGCCATCGGTCCCTACTCGCAAGCGATTCGCGCGGGGAACATCGTGTTCCTCAGCGGTCAAATCCCCCTCGATCCTGTCACCTTAGCGATCGTCCCAGGCGATGTCGCGGTCCAGACCCGCCAGGTGATGGATAACCTCGGCGCCGTGCTCGTGGCCGCTGGCCTCGGATTCCGGAATGTCGTCCGAACGACGATCTATCTGACCGACCTCGCTAACTTCACGGCGGTCAACGACGTCTACGGGTCGTACTTCGTCGCCCCATTTCCAGCGCGCGCCACCGTTCAAGTCTCCGCGTTGCCCCGCGGCGCCCTGGTCGAGATTGACGCCGTCGCTGTCGACGACCCGGCGTAGCCCGCCGTGTCCTCGACCTTCGCGGCCTCTCCGGACAAGGGTACGAACGGTCGCGGGTTCAGCCGAACCGCGTCGCACCAGGTCAGGGCGGGGATGAGTCGGGAGTGTCGAATGGCATCGGTCGGTTGCCTAGTCCCACCGACTCCCGAAAGCGCCGGTGAAGCGCACGACCGGTCGGACCGGGAAGTCCCCCTGCGATCGACCGCCCATCGACTCGGACGACCGGGAAGAGCTCGCGGATGCTCGACGTAATGAAGACCTCGTCGGCGGCGAAGAGCTCGTCCCTGAGAAGAGTGCGCTCGACGACCGGCAAGCCCAGGGCCGTTGCCGCGCGGAGAATGTGCGCCCGCGTGATGCCCGGGAGAATCCCAGCTTGCACCGGCGGCGTGACCAGCCGCCCGCCCAGCACCGCAAAGACATTGGACGTGGTCCCCTCGACGACGAATCCGCGGGAATCGACGACAAGGGCCTCCGCCGCTCCTCGGGCCTTCGCCTCCCGAAGCGCGAGAATGCTCTCCAGGTAGTTCGCGACCTTCGCACCCGCGGCTGCCGTGTCGTCGACGGTCCTGCGCACGGTCGCGGTGATGACCGAGATCCCGTTCACATACGCTTCGCGCGCCGGCACTGTCAGGGGCTCGACAAAGACGATGCGCGTCGGACGGATAGCGGAGTCGGGGTCGATGGATAAGGGGCCAACTCCGCGCGTCAGCAGGATGCGCACATACGATTCCTCGTTCCCGGTCTCGGCGACGGCCCGGTCGACCTCGGAAGCCCATTCGCTGTCTCCGAGGGGAGTGGAGATGAAGACTCTCTCGGCCGAATGCCTCAGGCGCGCCAAATGTTCTCCCAGCGCGAACGGTTGGCCTCCGTACGTACGCAAGGCTTCGAATACCGAGTCGCCATAGAGCAGACCCCGATCGTATACGCTGATGCGCGCGCTCTCCGGCGCGTACTTCGTACCGTCGATCCAGACTGCTCGCCCGGTCATGATGTTGCGAGGTCCAGGGTGAGCGACGCGATCGAAGTCTCGAGCGCCTTACGCGGATCCGCGAGGCTCTTCGGGTCGAGCGGCGCTCCGAGCGCCACGTCGACGACCGAGAAGGGCCACGCGATGGCGAAGCCGTCCCACGTCTTGGTCAGAACCAAGCCCCGACGCACCGCGGCCGCCATCGGCACCATGACGCCCCCGGTCAGCTGCGCGGCCACGACCGCTCCAGCTTTGGCGACACCCCGCGGGCCGCGCGGTCCATCCACGGCGAACGCAGCGTCCGCACCCGAGCGCCTCATCGCGCGCACGACCGCAGCCAGACCCCCTGCCCCTCGTCGCGAACTCGATCCGCGAACCACTGTGAGCCCCAGGATCGACAGCGCGCGCGCCTGCAGGGCCCCATCTCTGGAAAGGCTGACGAGAACGACGGTCGGCCGCCTCCTCTTCCACGCTAGAAGAGGCCACTGAGCCCCATGCCAAAAAGCCAAAACCCAGGGACGGTCGCCCGCCGCCGCCAAGGCCGGATGAACTCGCAATCGGAGACGAAGCGTCGCCAGCCACAGCCGGGCGAGTCCCCCCAAGAGGACGCCTAAGCAGGCGTGCCAGAAGGCGCCCTTCAACCCTTGAGCTCCGCCAGGGCGGCCCGCGCCCGATCGAGCTTCGGATCGTTCTCGATGGCTCTCTCGAACATCTGCACGGCTTTGGGCTTGTCCCCTTGTTTGGCGCTCACCTCGCCCAGGTAACAGAAAACCTGCGCCTTGGAGATCCCGGCATTGTCGTCGAGGCGCTGGAGAAGCAGCGCTCGGAAGGTCTTCTGAGCCCGAATCCAGTCGCCCGTCTCGAGCGCAAGCAGACCGAGGTCGCGAAGGACCGCGATCGAGCTCGGGTCGATCTTGAACGCGAGATCGAGCTGCGCCAGGGCGGATTCCTTGTCGCCCAGCTGAATCTTCGCCTGAGCCAACCGATGATGGTAGACGGCGAGCTCCTTCGTTCGCCGATTTCCGAACGACGCGATCACTCTCTCCAGAACGTGCGCCGCCTCCTGCCCGCGACCCGCCGCCGCGTAGGCATCGCACAGCGACAGAAGGAGAGTGCGGTCTTCCGGTACGAGCGCAGACGCCCGCTCGAAGATCGGTATCGCGTCCGCCGGGCTGTGGCGCTTGTCTAGCTGAATCTCGGCGGCATTGCGCAGTAGCTTTACCTGTTCCGCAACGTGCCAGGATACGGGCGGGGGCGGGGGCATGCTGCCGGGAGGCATGCTCTTGCCAGAGGGTGAGCTCTTGCCGAGCGGAGTCGCCGGACGCGTCGTCGCTTCGTGCGGCGATGGCCCCTCTTCATGGACGTGAGCCGCGGCGATGGCTTCGGCGTCGCCGACGAGTAGATCCGCCAGATCCGACCAGCGTTCCGCCCTGTCCCAACGCACCCGGAGCCTGGCGCGAATGGTCGGATTCGAAGGCTCCAGGGCCAGCCCCCTCCGGAGGGCATCCTCGGCACCGGCCGTGTCCCCGAACTTGTCACGCGCCTCGGCGAGCCGAAGGGCCCATGCAGACCCCGCGGCATCTGTGGATCCATCCACGAGGACCGCGAGGGCGTTGGCGGCTCGACGCCAGTCCTCGCGACGCTCGCTCATCCGCGCCACCGCCTCTAAGGCTCCGCGATGACCCGGGTCCCGTTCGAGCACTTGCTCGTACGTCCTGGCCGCCGCGACGCTATCTCCCAGTCTCAATTCTTCGAGCTCGCCGAGCCGAACGAGGAGCGCCAGCTCCACGCCCACATCCTCTCGCTCTCGCGCTTCCTCGAGCTGGTCCTTCAGCAGATCCACGAGCTCGCCATCGCGCCCCGTTTCTTCGTAAAGTCGAGACAGCTCGACCACCGCCGCGGGGTGGGTCGGTTCCTCTTGCAGAATATCGCGCAAGACTTCGACCGCGTCCTCGGGCGAGCGAATGCGATCGTGATACAGCCTGGCCAGCTCAAGTCGAAGCGACGCCCTCGCCTCCGGCGTCGGCGCCACGTCGATGAGAAGCTCCAAGAGCTTCGCCAGGTCCTTGAAACGCGCCCCCTCGTCGTAGAGCTTGCGCAGCACCGCCGCCGCTTCGGCGTCGTAGGGGTCCGCGTCCAGGATTTCCTGGTAGAGCGCCGTGGCGCCGTCGACGTCCCGGAGCTCGCCCAACATCACGCGGGCTGCCTCGTGTTTCAACGCCGTCGCTTGCGCACCGTCCGCCGCCAGTTCGGACCGCCGCAGCAAGAGGCGCACGACTTCCTTCGCATCTCCCGCGGCGCGGCGAAGGCGCGTGAGCTCGCCAAGCGCCCAGTCGTCGGCTTCGTCTTGCGCGATGAGCTCGCGAAGGACGGTTTCCGCGAGGGATGGATCCCCCAGCGCCGTCTGCGCCAAGCCAGCCCCCTCTCTCAGAAGCTCGCGGCGCGTGGAGAAGTCCACCTCAAGGCGCGCGCGTGCGCGGATAACGTCCAGCAGATCGCGCTCTCGTCCAGGCGCGCGCCGGACCGCTTCGAGACAGCGGAGTACCTCCAGGTTCTCCGGGTCCATGGCGAGCGCCCGGACGTACGCCTCCTCGGCGGCGATGGGATCCCCCAAGTGGTCTCGCCGCCAGTTCGCAAGTCTCGTCCAGCGCTCGGTACGCGCCGCGCCGGTGAGTGCAGAATCGGCCTCCAGGGCTTTGGCGAGGGCTTCGGCCGCATCCTTCCATGCCTGGGTGATGCCGGCGAGGCGCTCGAGCTCAGAGAGGCTCTCGTCACTCGTAGGGTCCTCGACAACCGCAGTGGCGAGGACGCGCTGCGCCCCCGCGGGGTCTCCGACCCGCTGTTCGATCACGCCAGCCAGGTCCAGTTCGGCCCGCGTGCGCTCATCGGCGGAATGCGCCCGGTCGACGCGACGACGATAGAGAGACGCAAGATCCCTATTGCTGCCAAGCGTGTCGTACACGAGTTCGAGCGCATCGAACACGTCCTCGAACAGATCGTCGTCCTCGAGCAGAGCCTCCACCGCCACCCGACTCGGCGCATGGTCCGGACTCCGTTCGAGCGCCTGCCGGAGTGTCGCGAGTCCCAGGGCCTTCTCGCCGAATTCGCGCATCTGCAGAACCCCGAGGCGATAGAGCAGGTCCGCTTTCGCCCCCGCCGGTTCTTCCACCGCGATCCGTCTCTCGAGGATCTCGGACAGTTTTCGCGTCTCGCCCGTGCGCGTGTAGAGCCGATCGAGCGCCTCCAGCAGCGCCGGCGCATCCCCCATGTTGTCGACAGCCGCGACGTACGCACGCGCAGCCCGCTCGGGATCGCCCAGCTCGAGCTCGCAAACCTTGCCGAGTCGCACGAACAGGTCCCCGGCCACGCTCGTGTCGAACGTGCTGCGCGCGCGCTCGTCCAGAGCCTCGGCGTACTTCCGCCACCCGGAGGGTCCGATTCTCTCCGCGAGCCGACACACCTGGGCGTGAAGCTCGGCATCCTGAGAATCCTCGACGAGGGCTCGGACTAGCGCGTCCTGAGCGCCGTCGAGGTCGTTGAGAAGCGTTTCGGCAACCTCTGCGACCGAGCGAAGCGTTCGGCAGCGTTGGGAAGGCTCGGATTCAGCCCGCAGGCGCAGCTCGAGTGCCGACGCCAGCTCCGCGTAGCGGCCTGCCGCGCGAAGCACAGGCTCGAGCGTGGTCGCCGCCTCGGCGCGGAGCTCGTCGTGCGACTCGCCGATCGCAAGAAGCGCTCCGACTGCGTCGGAGTCGTACGCGGAGTCGAGCACCTCCCGATAGGTGTGGAGCGCCGCCACCGGGTCATTGAGCTCAGAGGCGTAGAGCGCCGCGATGCGTTTGGCCAACGCTCGCCTCGCGACCTCATCGCCCGCGGCGGCCATCTGGAGTTTGAGGTTCTCCAGAAGCTCAGGCCACATCCGCTCCTGCGTATACAGCGCGTCGACCTTTCGGAGCACATTGCCGTCGCCAGGCCGGATCGACAGCGCCTCTCTCAGACACTCGATGGCCTCGCGGCGATCCGACAGGTCCCTCTCGAATCGACCTGCCGCGTTCATCAAGAGCTCGAACTTGAGCGCATCGTCCCCGGAGACGCACAACCCTACGCGACGCCGGTAGAGATCCACCAACCGCGCGGAGTCGTTCTTTTCCTCGTAGAGCGTGATGAGGTCGTCCACCGTCACGGCGCTATCCGGGCTGATCTCGAGAGCACGCTCGTACGCGTCGATCGCTGCCGGTACATCCTCGATCATGTCGCGTAGCGCTTCGCCGATCCGACGCCACGTGCTCGTCCGCGCTTCATTGTCGAGCTGCAGCTCTGCCTTCTTCGTCAGAACCTGAACGAGCGTCGCCCAGTCGCTGAGCAGCGTCGCGAGCGAGTCCATCGCCTCGAGCGGACCGATCTCTCCTTCATCCATGAGGGAGAGCCGCCCCCACGCCTGCAGCGCGCTCCGCGGGTCGTCGCGCTTCTTGTCGTGCAGGCCCGCCAGCGCTGCGAGAAGCTCGCGCTTGGTCGACCCTTCGGTGCGCGCAATGGCTGTCTCATAGGCTTCCGCGAGGTCGTCCCAGCGGCCGGTAGCCTCCGCGAGGCGATCGATCTGCGCACGCAGATCGCCTCCCTCGGGGTCGAGCGCCCAAGCCCGTCGAACCGCATCGAACGCCAGCGAGGGATCGTGGCCCCGCTCCTGCCAGAGCGCGGCGCTCTCGCGAAGCGTTTCGATGCGCTCTCCATCGTCCACGGCCAGAGCGAGCCGTTCGTCGTTGAGCGAAATGAGCTTGCGCCAATCGTCCGCCCGCTCGTAGACGGGCCTCAAAATGTCGATGATGCGTGCCTTGTGATCGGGCGTGGAAAGGAGAGTCTCGAGAGCCTCCACAGCTTCCGCGCCCGGTCCGCCCGACCCGCCTTGCACCATGTCCACGACGGCTTGCAGCTCGTCGAGCGCCGATGGGACATCGTCCAGCTTCTGCCAAAGCAGCCGCGCGAGATCCATGCGGAACCGCGCTTCGTCTTCGGGAAGCGCTGTCTCCTCTGCGCGGCGGCGCGTCAGGTCCGCCAGCTCACGCCAGCGTTCGGTCTGTCCGTAGAGGCGCGACAGCGCGTCGAGCGCGACCAGGTCCCCTTCGTCCGTTTCGACGCAGGCGCGATACGTCTCGATCGCAGCCGACAAGTCGTGCAGATCGCTCTCCTCGATCGCCGCAATCGTGTGGAGCGCAGCGAGTCGCCCCACCGGATCCGTCAGGTAATCGAGAGACTCTCGGACCAGTGCTGCCCGTTCTCGCGCGCGCCCGTGGGCGCGGAGCAGTCGATCCATCGATTCGAAGGATCCGTCGTGCGCTTCCGGGTTGAACTCGTAGGCCCTCCGATAGAACGACAGGGCACGATCCACGTCGCCGAACGCCTCGAACAGCTCCCCCGTGCGCTTCGACAAGCGCGCCGTGGCTGGCTCGTCCGCCGTAATCTCCGAGAGGGCTCCGGCAAACACTTGGGCCAGTCGCGCTTCCCCGCTCGACACTCGCGCCAGTCTCTCGAGCTCCGCCCAAGTCCCTTCGTCGAGTCTGTCCTCGGCGAGGAGCCTCGCAGTGGTCTCGAGCGCAGCCGCGTAGTCCTCCTCCTGCTCTTCCTGCATCTTCGCGAGGCGCTGCAGGAGAGAACGGCGTTCTTCGGGATCCTGACTCGCGTCGAGCCGGGCCTGGAGCGTCGACATCACCCTGCGCCAATCGAGACGTGACATGTACACGGGCTCGAGCATCTCGGCGGCGAGGGCGGCGTGGTCTCGACCCGCCATCAAACTCTCGAGCGCGCTCACGGTGGCCGAGTGCATCGGCTCGGCGTCGAGGGCTGCCCTGTACTCGTCGAAGGCACGCATGAACTCGCCCACGCGTGTCTCGTAGACGCGCCCGAGGGCGTAGTGGATGTCCGCGCTCCGGCCGGCTGGCGCCGCCTCGCTGCCGAGTTGGCGCTCGTAGAGCGCGATGAGATCGTCCCAGCGTTGCGCTTGCGTGTAGAGGCGCTCCAGGGCCGTCAGCGCGTCGGAGTCGAGACCCAGGTCGAGAATCCTCTCGTAAACACCGATGGCTCCTCGAACGTCGGACAGCTTTTCGTCGCAGAGGCGCGCTTGTTTGAACAGCAGCGTCCGACGCTCGTCGTCGCTTTCGGCCACGTCCGTGCACCGCTGGAGAATCTCGAGGAGAGCATCGTTGCTTCCGGTCTCCCGATAGAGAGACTCGAGGGCCACGAGCGCGCGGCGATCGTCGCTGCGAATATCCAGAGCCTTGACGTAGTACGACTTGGCCAGCGCCAAGTCCGAGAGCTGAGAGCGCGCGATGTCGGCAATCCGCAGCGTGATCTCCAGCTGAAGTTCCTCGTCAAGGATCTCGCCCACGACAGAGCGAAGAAGATCGGCGAGATCGGCGTACTTGCCGATTTCGGACGCGAGCCGCTCGGCCCGCTCCACCCATTGAGGAAGGTCGGCTTCCGCCACCGACTCACGCAATCCGCTGGCCGCATACGCGAACGCGAGTCCCGCGTCCGCCAGGGATAGCTCCGCCACCCGCGACGCTTGCGCGATGGTGGCGAGCTTGTCGGCGGTCGACTCCGCGTACAAAGTTTCTATGTCGAGGACCTTCAGAAGCTTTCGATGCAGCCCGTCGGCCTCGTAGAGCGGCCGCAGAATGCTCGCGGCCTCGCGTCGCACCGTGTCGTCGTCGAGCAGAACCTCGAGGGCGGCGCGGCAACTCTCGTGCGAAGGGTCGAGCATCAGCGCTTGGCGATACGATTCGATGGCTCGACTCTGTTCGCCAAGCTTGGTCTGTCGGACCTCTCCGAGCCGTGCCAAGAGCTGGATCTTGTCTGAAGAATTCGCGGCCAGATCGATCTCCGCCTCCAGCGTGTCGGCCAGATCTTGCCACCGCCCCGCCTGACCGTAGAGGGTGGCGAGCGACGCGAGCGATCCGATTTCCATCCCGAAGTCGTCGACCACCGTTCGATAAGAAAGGATCGCTTCGCCGACGTCGCCGAGCTTGTCGGCCAGGATCGCAGCGATGCGAACGAGGACCGAGCGGCGGACGTTCGCGTCCTCCGCGAGGCGCTCGGTCGCCCGCAACACTTCGACCAGAGCTCTCCAATTCGACGTGCGCTCGTAGAGGCGGTCCAGCGCCGCGAGGGCGTGCCGATCGCCCGGGTCGTCCTCGAGACAGTCACGCCAGGCGGCGATGGCGCCTTCGGCATCGCCGAGCACTGCCTCGCACAGCTCACCAATGCGACCGCGCAGCACTCGCCTAGCCTCGGCGCTGCTCTCCAAGCGCACTTCCTGCCGCAGGACGTCGCAGAGCCGTCTGTCGTCGCCCGACGCGGCGTAAATACGCTCGAGGGCCCGACACGCAGGGAGCGCGATGGTCGCGTCCTCGGGCGCCAAGCGCAGGACCTGGCCATACACGGCTTCCGCCTTGTCGACCTCGCCGAGTTGGGTTTCGTAGAGCCGGGCGACGTCCATGAGAATGTCCGCGCGCGGGAACGGAACCAACGCCTCGGCCGCCGTCGCGGAGAGCACCTCGACGGCCCGCGGGTAGCCGCCGATGCGACGGGCTATGTCGAGCAGGCAGGACCGCGCCCGTTCGTCGTCGGGATCGAGCGGGAGCAGTCGCGCGTACGCTTCGAACGCGCCGGGATCGTCTCGAAGGCGCTCGTCGCGAAGGACCGCGATCCTGCGAACCAGGAGGCGACGCTCGTCCCCGTCGAGCGCAAACTCGAGCCGGATCTCGAGAACGCGCACGAGATCGGCCACCTCGTCCTGGTGCGTGTACACCGCCTCGAGCACCGTCGCTGCGCGCGATCGCACTTCGGGAACTCCGAGCAATCGCTCGACCAGACGCGTGGCCTCGGGCGTCGACGGGCGAGCGCGCAGCACGGATTCGAGGTGGTCGAGTGCCGTGCTGGCGTCCGCGAGGCGGTCGAAGTGCAGTGTTCCGAGGCGCAGTTCGAGATCGACGCGAGAAGCCTCTGGAGCGCGCGCGAGGCGGCGTTCGAGCAGCGCCGCGAGACGGTTCCACTGCTCCTCGGCAGCGTAGAGGCCGTCGAGAGCCTGAGTCGCAACCTCGTGATCCGGCTGGATATCGAGAATTCTTTCGTAATACGAAATGGCCTTCGCCCGTTCGCCTGTGATCTCCTCCGCGACGAGGGCGATTTCCGCCAGCAGCTCCGCGCGACGCGAACCGTCCGCGGTCGCGCCGATCACCCGCTCGTAGAGAGAGCCGAGTTCATCCCAGCTCTCCTGCGTGGTGAGAATCTGCCGCAATCTCTGGAACGACCGCTCGTGGCCTGGACGAAGCGACAGGACACGCTCGAGATAGGGACGCGCGCGTCCGATGTCGCCCAGCCGCTCCTCGAAGACTCCGGCCGCGCGCTCGGCGAGATCCACCTGCATTTCGTCCGTGAAGGACGCACTCTCTTCGGAAGACAGCGTAGCCACAAGGGCGTCGGCAAACGCCTGCGGTCGGTCCGTCGCGATCGATAGGCTCTCCAATCGATCCCACAGGGCGACCGCCTGCGGAAACTCGCTCACGGCGCGGGCGATCGCGTCAAACGCTCCTGCCGGATTGGACAGCCCGTGTTCTCGAACGTCCGCCAGGCGAGAGTACAAGGCCAGTCGCTCCGAGCGCTCGGAGCTCGTTCCGAGCAGGACCTCGAGAACCTCGGATTGGCGCGCCGCGGCCCCAAGCTCCCCGTAGATGCGCTCGAGCAAGGCCGCCGCCCGCGCCCGCGTTTCGGTCACGGGGAGCAGTCCCTCGACGACCTCGATGGCCGCCCCATCGTTGGGGATGATCGCGAGGGCGCGCTCGCACGCTGCCAGCGCCTCGCTGTAATCGTGCAGCGGCTCGCACAGCAATCGCGCCAACTCGATCTCGCGGGTCGCTCGCTCGGGTCCCTGTCTTTGGTCTCGATCGATGGCCAGCACGTCCGCGGCCCCGCGCGCGTCGCCCTGTGCCCTGAGGAGTCTCGCGAGCGACCGCAGGGCCATGCCGTGTTGCGGCACAATCTCGAGAATCCGGCGAAGCAGTTCGATGGCTTTCGCCGGTTCGCCGAATGCCTCTTCCTCGAGAACAGCCCACTCTTCGAGTAGATCGAGCTTGAAGGCCGTATTCGCCCGCTCCACGCGAACGTCGAACAGCCACCGGAGGTCGTCGCGGCGGTCTCCGGCCCGCAAGATGCCATCGAGAGTCAGGACGGTCTGCTCGTCTCCGTCATCCTCTTCGACGAGCGAGCGGTAGATGGCGATGGCGTCGTCGACGCGCCCGAGGTCGCGAACGTACACCTCAGCGAGTTTGGCGCGTAGCGCACGCGCCTCGTCGCGGACCGCCCCGGACCCAGGCGCCGTCCGTTGTCGCTTCTTCTTCTTGCCGGATCGCACTGGCTCGGCCGTGGGCTCGAGGGAGGCCAGTCGCGCCTTGAGGACGTCGACAAATCCGTCCCAACGCCCGGCCTCGGCGGCCGCGGACTCGAACACGGCCAGCGCCCCGTCCCGCTCTGGCGCTAGATCGTAGGCCTGGCGCGCGCACAGGAACGCAGCCGCCCTGTCTTGCAGTTTGCGCCCGTGAACGTCGACCAACTTGCGCAAGAGCTCGAGCCGCGCATCGACGTCCGTCGCGCGTGCCAGCAGAATCTCGTAGAGCGCAGGCAGCCTTCCCCACTTCTCGTCTCGCTCGTAGAGCGGGACCAGCGCGGCGGCCGCCCGCTCGTCGTCCGGCTTCACCGACAGCACTCGCTCATAGCTTCGGAAGGCTCGTTCGGCAGCATGGAGCCGATCCACGTAGAGCGCGGCGCAGCGCAGACTGAGCTCGACCTTGAGAGCCGCGTCGGTAGCTTTGTCTGCCGCAGCAGAGAGGACTTCCGCGAGACCTTCCCAGTCTTGCGTCTGGGCGTAGAGCTCTGTAAGGCCGTCGTAGTCGCCATCGGCGAGGTGGCTATCGCGCAAGACGCGCAGCGCTTTCGGATGACCCGGCTGGATGGCGAGCACTCGCTTCCACGTCGCCACGGCCTGTGCCGGATCGCGCACGCGATCGAGGTAGATGCTGCCTAGCTTTTGCAGAATCGCGAGCTTCGACGGTCCATCGCTCGCCACGTCGACGCGCCGTTGCAGCACGTCCGCGACGGCGGCGAAGTCCTTGTCGCGCTCCGCCTGTTTTTCAAGAGCGTCGAGCGCCGTTGCGGACGCGGGGTCCTCTTCGAGGACTCGCTTGTATAGCGCGATGGCCTGACTTCCGGAGTCAAGTCTCTCGGCGGCCAATTTCGCCATCTCGAACCACAGCGCGCGGCGCTCCTCGCCCGGCGGCAGCGCGTCGGCTTGACCCTCGAGAAGATCGTAGAGAGGCCGGTACGCCCGCCTTTTCGAGTAAAGCTCCTTCAGCTTGCCGGCGGCTTCCGCGTCGCTAGGGTCGACCCGACGAAGCTTCTCGTAGGCGTCGACCGCATTTTGCACGTTCGAGAACTGATCCAGCCATCGCCGCGCGATAGCTCTCCACAGCGCGACCTGAACGGCGGGGTCCGGCTCCAGCTCGGCTTGCCGCGCCTGCATGGCCAGCAGGTCGCGCCAGCGCTGGAGCGACTCGTACACTCGGACAAGCTCGCGGACGCTGTTCAAGTCGGTCGGCGCGAGCTGCACGATCTGCGTCAGCACGGTGACGAGCGCCGAGTCGCTCTTGAGCTGTTCCCGATAGACCCCCGACATGTCACGCAAGACCGCAAGACGAGCAGCCACCGCTTCTTGCGGAAGCCGGTCGAGATCCTGGCGCAACTGGTCGGTCAGCGCGTTCCAGCTGGAGGTCTGCCGGTAGAGACGCGCCAGCGCTTCGCGCGCCTCCAGGTTGCCCGGCGACTGACGCAGGACCGCCCGCCACTGCTCGATGGCGCGCTGAGCGTTTTCCCCCCCCTCGGCGAGCTTCGCCATTTCCGCGACGAGAGCCGCCCGCTCCGGCCCGTCTGGCATCGCGCGCTGTGCGTCGGCGAGGATGGCCGCCAGACGAGCGGGGTCTCCGCGAGCCCCGCACCATTCCCGGTAGAAACCCAACATCCCCGGATGGCTGGGGTCGATCCTCCGAAGCCTCTCGAACCACGGCTCGGCCGCGTCGGGCTGACCGCGCATGCGCCAATGAACCATTGCAATCTGAAGCGTCGCGCCAAACTCTTCCTCGCGACTTCTCAGCGCCCCGGCGGCGAGCTGCCCTTCGTACAGCGAGACCAGATGGTCCCACATGCCGCTCGCATGGAAGTACTCGGCGAGGAAACTGGCCGCCTCCGAGTGACCGGGGGCTATGTCTAGCACTCGCTCGTACGCGGCGGCTGCCCGCTCGCGCGAGCCGACCTTCTTCGCGAGCACGCGCGCCAGGCGAACCCACGTGGCCACACGCTCGTCCTTTTGTATCGTCTCGGTAGCAGCCCGCTCAAGCACTTGTGCGAGCTCCTCCCACTGACCCTGCTCCCTCAGCACGCGCTCGAGCAACGTCGCCGCCCTTCGGTTCTTCGGGTCGACGCTAAGAGCCTCCCGCAACAGGGGCGCTATGGGCTCGACGTCGCTCGCGTCGCGCCCGTATCGGTACGCGACCTCCGCTGCACTGACCAGGAGCGAGCTGCGAAATACGGCGTCGCCTGCGCCTCGCGCCTCCAAGGCATAGCGCTCGTAAAGATCACGCCAGCGGGCTTTCTTGGCCTCGCTTCGTTCGAGAGACTCGGCCGCGCGCGATTCCTCAGGGCGCAGCTCAGCCAGGCGCTCGAAGGCGGCACGAGCCTTCGCGTCGTCGAGCAGCTCCTCGTCGTACAGACGGGCCATCTCGACCAGCAAGTCGGGCTCGCGCGGCGTTCCTCGCACCACGCCGAGCTCGATCTCGAGCAGCCGGACGACCGCATCGAGCTCGCGCCGGTCTTGGTGAGCTCGACGAGCCGCATCCAGCAGGTTGGACAGCTCGGCCGGCGTCATTTCCGGGTCTTTTCTGACTTCGTCGACGAGGTCCCGCCAGACTTGCTCTTGATCGGGGTCGTCCTGCAGAAGCCCGAGTGCGCTCTTGATTATCTTGGCGCTCATCCATCACCTAATTGGAGGTCCAGACAACGGGCAACGATGCGCATGTGGTCTCGAAAACAGGCGGAATTCTACGAGTAAATCGTCGCCACACGCGCGGTGCATGCTACGGAGGGCCTCTACCGATAGCAAGGGTTGGTGCGTACGAACTTCGGCGCTCGGGCCACCAGGCAGCCAGGCACGTCGCGTCATGCCCGACAATGCCTCGACTGTCGGCTAACGTATGAGCGCCTCTTCGCGACCCGTGGCTCCCATGTGCGCGCTGCCCTAGGACCCCTACGAGCGCTCCGTGAACCTGTCTCGTACCCTTACCGCGCCCGTGCCTGTCCGCGTCTCCCGACGGGGGGCAGGCCTCGCGATCCTCGTCAACGCGAACGCCAAGCGCGGTGGGCGCCGTGTCGCCGCACAAATTGCAGGAGCGCTGCCGGGTGCGAAGGTCCGCCTGACTCGATCGACGGAGGAGATTGCCACGTGGTTGCGCGCAATCGAATCGCCGCGCGCGATGCTGGCTGCCGGCGGGGACGGCACGGTGATGGCTTTATTGAACGCGCTCTGGCGAGTGAAGCCCGAACCGGAAGCCTTGCCGACGGTCGGAGTCCTGCCTCTCGGCACGGGCAATGCTTGGGCACACGCTCTAGGCGCCCCCAAGCTCCACCAGTGCCTGGAACTGCTCGCCGACAGCCGCCGACAGCCGCCGACTCGCCACGTCGGGCTCATCGAAGTGGAAGGAAAACTGACGCATTTCGCGGGAGCGGGCTGGGATGCGATGATCCTCGAAGACTACGGAGCCCAGCTCGACGCGACCGCGTGGCCGGGCCGACGCCTCTCGAAGAGCGTGTACGGCTACCTGGCCGCCGCAGCGCTCCGAACGCTGCCGAAGATTGCGCTCTACGGCAATCCTCGCGTGGTCATCGAAAACCTCGGCGAGTCCGTCTTTTCAATCGATTCGCGGGGCGAGCCGCGACGCATGCGCTCGGTCGGGCCGGGAGCGGTCCTCTACGATGGACCGGCGGGAACAGCGGCTGTCGGAACATGCCCAGAGTACGGATATCGATTCCGCGCCTTCCCGTTCGCCGAGCGGATGCCAGGGTTCTTCAACCTGCGAGTCCTGGACCGCGACGCGGTCGGAGCGCTGTGGGCGTGTCCTCGCCTGTGGAAGGGAGCCTACTCGCTGGCCGGGCTCCACGACTGGCTGGCCACGCATGTCCGGATGACGTTCTCGCGCCCGGTGCCGATCGAGATGGGCGGCGACCTGCTCGGCCGTCGCCAATGCGTCGAATTCCGCGCGCCAAAGCGCGGTGTCCACATGCTCGATTGGTGCCGACTCTTATGTCGGTGAAGTGGAACGGAGCGAACCCGCGACTCCGCCCGATCGAGCGCCGTAGATCCGGTCGAGAACGTCTCCGTACACCTCGAGCACCTTTCGGCGTTTGAGCTTCTGGCTGGGCGTGAGCATTCCGTTTTCGATCGTGAAGTCGCTCTCCACCAGCGCGAAGTCTCGCACTCGTTCGAACGCGCGAACAGCGACCTGATGGGCTTCGATTTCCCTCTTGAAGAGGGCCCGAATCCGGTCGTCTCGCAGCAGTGACGCCCCATCCGACGGCACGGACATACGCCTCTCCGCCGCCCACGCGCGCACGGCGCTCACGTCGGCCACGACGAGAGCCACATTGTGGGGACGATTGGCCCCGTGCACCATGACATTCGTCACGAACGGGCTTAGCCTCAATCGATCCTCAATCGGTGTCGGAACTACGTATTTTCCGTTCTCGAGCTTGTATTGCTCCTTGATGCGACCGGTGACGTGGACGAAGCCATCTTCGTCCACGTACCCGAGATCGCCAGTTCGAAGTCCTCCGTCGGAGGTAAACGCCTCAGCCGTCTCCTCCGGGCGCCCATAATAGCCTTGCATCACGTTGGGCCCGTACACCACGATCTCTCCGTCTCGATGCGCACGCTCGCCGTCCTCCGTGGACGCTCCGAGCCCCTCGCAGCACACTTCGACGCGCACCCCCGGCAGCGGACGCCCGACGCTTCCCAGCCTCCGAGCCGACTCCGTATTCACCGATACGACGGGGCTAGTCTCCGTCAAGCCGTATCCCTCATAGACGTCAATGCCCAGAGCATCGACGAACTCAGCCACGACGGGCGACAGCGCCGCGCCGCCGACGACCGCCCACCGCAATCGCCCGCCGAGGGTCGCCCGAACCTTCGAGAACACCGCGCGGTCGACCATCCCGATGAGTGCCCGCTCATCCCAGCGCAGACGCCTACCGTGCCGATGCGCCGTCTTCAAGTGAATCGCGCGGCGTACCCAATCCCGGACCCATGGGGGCCTGGCTCCCAGCCCCTGCTCGATCCTCGCGTACAGCCGGTTGAACACGCGCGGAACGCTGACGAGAATCGTAGGACGCGTCTCGACGAGGTTGCCGAGGAGCCTCTCCACGCTTTCGCAGATCGCGATGCACGCTCCGAAGGAGAAGACTCCATGAAGCTCGCCCGTCTGGCCCAGCGCGTGGGCCCACGGCAGAAACGACAGCGTCCGGTCGGTCGCCAGCACGCGCAAGTCGGCGTGCAGAGCGCCGACGTTGGATGCGACGTTCGCGTGCGACAAGATGACGCCCTTCGGCGTTCCAGTCGTTCCACTCGTATAGAGGATCGTCGCCGTCTCGCGCGGCGACACGGACGCCGCGGGGACGGCGCCCCCGCCGGCGATGAGCGCTCGATAGGGGGTCACGGACGGATCGAAGTCCTCGACGGAAGCGTCGAGAATGACGACATGACGTATCGAAGGAGCCTCGACGGCCGTGAGGTGCGCTCGCTCCAAGACGGCGCGATTGGCGACGACGAACACAGCCGCCCCGCAGTCCCGAACGATGAATCTCCATTCGGCCGGGTCCTGGGCCTCGTACATGGGCACGAGCGCTGCGCCGATGCCGTAGCAGGCGTGCGCCAAGACCGCCCAGCTCACGCTGTTTTTGGCCACCATGGCAATGCGATCGCCACGACGGACGCCGAGAGCCAGCAGACCCGCCCTCGCCGATCCAACGTACCGGGCGAATTGCTCGTACGTCGTCGGGACCCATCGTCCGCCCTCCTTCTGAAGAAACAGTTCCCGCGAACTGTGCGCCTTCACCGAGCGTTCGAACAGGTCTACGATCGAATCATAGCGGGGTTGCGCCGTCATACGCCCAACACGCAAACGCTAGCGACGATGGCTCCCTGGAGCAAGTAGCCCCCACAGCCCAAGCGTCCTCGACGCGGGACGCCAAATGTGGGGCGCGCTATACGATCAGCGAAGTGCATTTCCGATATTACGTGCACACGTTTGGCTGCCAGATGAACGTGCACGACTCAGACCGTATGATCGAAGTACTCCGCGCCGCGGGCGGCGCCCGCGCGCAGCGCGCCGACGAGGCCGATCTGGTCGTTTTCAACACGTGCAGTGTGCGCGACAAGGCCGAGCAGAAGCTCCGCAGCGAAGTTGGCAGGCTCGCTGCGCTGAAGCGAGCGCGACCTGAATTGGTCATTGCTGTCGCGGGATGCGTAGCGCAGCAGCAAGGGGCGTCGCTGCTCCAACACATGCCGCACGTCAACCTCGTCATTGGGCCGGACAACGCGGCCGAGCTACCGGCGCTTTTCGTGGAACAGCTCGCCGGGGCTCCACCGGCGGCGCGAACCGAGTTCGACGTCGGTGCGCCGCGGTTTCTGACGTGGGCGTCGAGCCAGTCCGCCGGTTCCGACGCGGCACCGTCGCCGGCCATCGCCTTCGTCACGACCATGAAGGGCTGCGACGAACGCTGCACGTTCTGCATCGTGCCGTATACGCGCGGGCCCGAACGGTACCGCTCGGCCCGCGAGATTGTGGACGAGGTCCAATGCCTCGTCGCCAGGGGCACGCGCGAAGTGGTCCTGCTCGGCCAAACGGTGGACAGTTTCCGAGACCCGTCCCTGCCCGGTCCGAGCGATCGGGTCGCGAACGATCCACCCGAGGGTGCGGGCGACGAAACCCAGTTTCCCGACTTGCTGCGCTTGCTGGCCGAGAGCGTGGCCGCGTACGACCCGAGACGCCGGCAGGCCCCCGGGCTCGCTCGGCTGCGCTATGCGAGTCCCCATCCGAGGCACGCGACCGCATCTCTGGCTCGCGCCCACGCGGAGTTGGATGTGCTCGCACGGCACGTTCACCTCCCCGTGCAGTCGGGCAGCGATCGAGTCCTGCGCCGAATGGGTCGACGGTACACTCCAGCCGAATACGTCGCTCGCGCCGAGCGCTTGATGCGAGCCAGGAGCGATCTCACGCTCTCGACCGACATCATCGTCGGGTTTCCTGGCGAGACCGAGGAAGACTTCCAGCAGACGCTGGAGCTGGTCAAACACGTCGGTTTTACTTCCGTTTTCGGCTTCAAGTATTCGCCCCGACCGCACACACCGGCGCTGCGCTTGGGCGATGACGTCACGGAGTCCGAGAAGAGCCGCCGCCTGGACCGCCTCTTCGAGCTGTCGGACGGTCTTTCGCAGGCACATTTGAGCCGCCTGGTGGGATCTCGGCAGCGTGTTCTGATCGAGGGACCGAGCAAGACCGAGAAAGGAAGCCTGGCGAGCGATCGGGTCCAGGGGCGCACGGATCGCAACGAGATCGTGCACCTATCGCACAAGGGCGCAGCAGGTCTCGTGGGAACCCTAGTGGACGTGACGGTCGTCCGTGCGAACAAGCACTCGCTGCTCGGCGCCCTGGAGGGTGCCCCGCGCCCGAATTCCGCCGACCGCCGACGCCTGCCTGTCATCGTCAGCGAGGAGTAGGAGTCCTCGGCCTCGTCGACCGGCTGCGAGTCGCTCCGTCGGCCAGAGATTCGGTTCGCGCGTCCGCCTACCCGAGGGCTCGGGCGCCGTCGGCTATGGGCCCGCGACCACACGGAGCTCTACGGGGGCGACACCCTTGCGGATCATGCCGAGCTGCTCGGCGGCACGCTTCGACAGATCGATAATTCGCGTCGGCTCGCCGAACGGCCCGCGATCGGTGATGCGGACACGGACCGTCCGCCCCGTATCCCGTCGCGTGACGTCGACCCAGGTTCCCAGGGGGAGCGTCCGGTGGGCCGCCGTCATGGCGCGCGGATCGAAGCGCTGTCCATTGGCCATCCTGCGGCCCGCGAATCCGGGCCCATACCATGTCGCGTAGCCTGTTTGGCCGGCGAACGGCTCTTCGGCTGGAAGATTCGCGGACGGCGGTAAGGCTGCGTGCGAACCCTCCGCTGTGGCAGGGGCCTTCGCCGACCGAGGAGCGCAGCCGGCAATCCCGAAACCTACGCAGAGGATCCCCGCGAGCCGAAGGCGTACCGACATCCGGTTTCACCGTACATCATTGCTCGCACTCGGTCTGCGAGCACCGAACGCGGAGCCCGGGCGCAAGAACCAACCCGGTCAAGCTCGCGTCGAACTTCTTTCGAGACGGGCGTTGGTGTACGTGCAAAGGTCGTAGGGTGGTCTGGAAGATGAGCCTTTCAACCCCCTTACGGCGACAAGAGGACCGTGCACTCCATCTCCCGCATCTATTTGGCGTCTTCGATCGGCGGCTTCGTGCTCCTCACGGCCGCGGGATGCTCCACCACGACCACGGTCGATGAGTCCGTGCAGACGGACGATACCTCGCCGGACGACGGCGCAGTCGGCAACCCCCGCGCCGACGGTCCAGCGTCGCAATCCGACGGCAGCGACGCCGAGCCGACAGACCACGCAGCACCGCCCCTCGACGGCCCAGGCGCTGCCAGCGAGGCGGAAAGTGGGCCGGTGGATTCAGGGGGGAGCGCGGCCGGAGACTCGGGGGACACTGCCGCGACGGACGCGGGCAATCCGACCCCGGATTCAGGCGGCTCGACGACCGACGCGGGGGCCGACGCAAACTCCAGCCAGGATACGCCGGAAGTCGAAGCTCAAGTCACCGCCCTTCTTGCTCAGATGACGCAGGACGAGAAGGTCGGTCAAATGGTGATGATCGACTACGGAGGGGGCCTGCCTTCGCAGCCATTCCAGATTGGCGATCTCGCGACGTACTTCCTCGGAGGCGTCTTGGAGTCGGCGGGAGCAGCGCCGGGTCAGAACGAGCCTCAGGACTGGCAGACTCTCTCGGCGCAGATCCAGAGTCAGGCCTCGGCTACCCGATTGAAGATCCCCGTCATCTTCGGCATTGACGCCGTGCACGGAGTTGCCAAGGTCAAAGGGGCGACGGTGTTCCCCCATGGGATAGCTCTCGGAAGCACGGGCGACACGAGTTTGGTCACTCAGATCGAACAAGCGACCGCGTCCGAGCTCACCGCGATGGGCATCTCGATGAGCTTCAGCCCCGATTCGGACGTCGGCCAGGACGAACGCTGGGGGCGCACCTACGAGAGCTTCGGCGAGGATCCCACCCTCGTTTCCGAAATGGTGACTGCGGCCGTTCAGGGCTACCAGTCCCCGTACCTCGGCGCCCCCGGCTCGGTCATGGCCTGTCCGAAACACTTCCTTGGTGCAGGCGGGACGACGTGGGGCAGCGGCGTCGATGGCGGGATCGACCAAGGGGACGTCGAAGTCTCCGAGGCGCTCATGCGTTCCGTTCACCTACCCCCCTTCCAGGCGGCCATCAACGCGGGCGCCATGGCGATCATGGTGAGCTATAGCTCCTGGCAAGGCACGAAGATGTCGGCGAGTTCGCAGTGGCTGACCGATGTCCTAAAGACGGAGCTCGGCTACAAGGGGTTCCTTCTGTCGGACTACGATGCCCTCGCCGAGCTGGGCGGAACGCCCTCTTCTGAGGCTGTGACAGGGATCAACGCGGGCCTGGACATGATCATGATGTCCACCGGTCACGCCGCGTTCATCAGCGACGTCGAAGCGGCGGTCACGGCGGGGACCATTGCGCAATCGCGCATCGACGACGCGGTGACACGCATCCTGCGTGCCAAAGTCATCGCTGGCCTGTTCAAGGCCTCATCGCCGGGCGCATCCGCGCTGTCGACCGTCGGGAGCGCTGCCCACCGGCAACTCGCCCGCAAGGCCGTCCAGGAGTCGATGGTGCTGCTAGAGAACAACAACGCGCGATTGCCTCTATCGAAGTCGGCGCACATTCACGTGGCGGGCGCGGGCGCCAACGATGTCGGTGTGCAATCGGGAGGCTGGACGCTCGGCTGGAACGGGGTGACCAACCAATCGACTGGACCCCTGGGAGCGAGCGGCGATATCGGAGGGACGAGCATCGTCACCGCATTGCAGAACGCCGCCACCGAGTCGGGCAACGTCACCTACTCGTACGACGGCAGCGGCGTTCCGTCGACCGCCACCGTGGGACTCGTCGTTCTCTACGAGAACCCTTACGCGGAATACGACGGGGATACCAGCGATCCGAATTTCTCCAATACGGGAACGGGGCAGAACCCCTCGGGACATGTCATCTACGACGGCCTCGCAGCCACGGTCTTGAGCAACATGGAGGCGACGAAGCTACCGCTCGTTCTCCTGCTCGTGACAGGTCGACCGGTGCGCATCCAATCGTACCTCCCGAGTTTCGACGCGGTCGTCGCGGGATGGCTGCCGGGCTCCGAGGGCGAGGGCGTAGCGGACCTGCTCTACGGGGATGCAAAGTTTTCCGCGACGCTCTCGAAGTCATGGCCGATGGACTCAACCCAGTTGCCCCTGTCGTCGCTCCAGACGCCATACGACCCGCTCTACAAGTTCGGATTCGGACTAACCGACTAGGCGCTCGTCGTAGACGATTGCGGTTGCCGAGCCGAGTGTCGCCGCGGCGCCGAGTCCCCGCGCAAACCAGCAAACCCGCTCCTCTCCGGCGGACAGCTCCCGGAATCGGTCCTCCGCGAACGCGTGCGCGAGTCCGTTCCCCGTCTTCGATCTGCCCGAGCGAGAGTCGCCCTGGTGGGAAGGCCGGCGTATTTCGGCCGAAACCAAACGAGGCCGGCGGCGAGTCGCCCGGAGCCTACTTCCTGAAGGCGAGGACGCTCGACGCCGGGATCGCTCGGGTCGCCCCGGGGGTTGCCCCCCGGGGCTCCCACGGATCCGGACGTGCGGAACTACCGCATCCGGCTCTTCGGGTCACGGGTTTGCTGCGC
>JBEKXD010000011.1:0-85596 GCA_049512415.1 Polyangiaceae bacterium | reverse complement strand
GTCGGTGCGATCCACGAGGACCTGATGCCGTGGGTGTTGCGCGGGGGTCGGACGCTGCAGAGTGTGGACGTCGATATCGTTCACTTCGGATCGGTGCAACAGGTGATTGTTCGCAAGCGAAAGCGGGAGCGAAACCTGAAGTTACTTCGCGCCGAGCTGGCACGGCGCCCCAGCGACGTCGCGGCGTGGGGATACCTCGCGCACGAGCTCCTCCGAATGGGCGCCAACGAGGACGCCCAAGGCGCCGTGAACAGCGGGTGGACTCACATCCCCCCCTGCTCGCACGGCGGCGCCATTCCTATTCATCGCTTGGCGACGGCGAGAGCATACTTGGCCATCCTCGCGGGTCGCTTCGCAGAAGCGCGCGACACAATACGATCTGCCCGACGCTTCGAGCCCGACAATCCGGATCTCACCTACCTGGAGGCGAAGGCCTTCGAGGCCGAAGCCCAGCGAACGAGCGACCGGCGAGCGATGGTCCGCCTCCTTCGTTCGGCACGGGACGGATATCGGGCGTGCCTTCGATTTGGAAAGACGACGTTTTCGCAGTCGTTCGTGGAAGGGGCCGCGTCATGGACGGGATTCACTCGCCTGGGGGCCGTCGAGCTTTTACTCGGGCGGCCTGCCAAGGCGCTGCAGGCGTTCGACGCCGCGCTGTGCAGTCGCCCCGACGAGCTCGAGGCGCTCCTTGGACGAGCTGAAGCGCGTATCGAGCTCGGCGATCCCGTGGGTGCTCTCCAATCCATGGACGGGCTTCTCGACGACGTATCACCTGACGCGTGGGCGTTGGCCGCCTTTGCAACCCAGTCGATGGGGATGGCGAACGACGCCCGACTCTTCGCGCGGCGCGCACACACGCTGAGCGACAGACCATTCTTGGCTCCACACCGGATGACGCGACTGCGCGACATCTTGCGGCGTTCCCCTTCCACGTCCACCGAGTCAAGGTTGACTGCCGGGTCATGAGTGACTCATTTGGCTTTCCGAGGATCATTCGCGAGGTCCTGGGTCCGTCGATACCCCCTTCGGGGGTCGTCCCGCTCGTAAGTGTCGAGAACTGCGCGTCGGTACGGCCGTTGCGTTCGTCCAGACCTGCGCCAGAAGCGCAAGGAGTCGACATGGGATTGCCTGCTCCACTGTTGTCACCGGACGTCATGCCCGAGGTCCACGTATTTCGCCCAACCCTGCGCCCCACGAGCCGTGGCAAAATCGTTGGACGGCATCCGGCCATGCGGCGCGTTCTCGACACGATCCAGCGGGTGGCTTCGTCGACATGCACAGTACTGATTACGGGCGAGAGTGGCACAGGCAAAGAACTCGTGGTTGCCGCCTTACACGATGCCAGCCCTCGAGCTGGAAAGCCCCTGGTCACCGTGAATTGCGGGGCTATTCCCGAAAATCTCATCGAGAGCGAGCTGTTCGGGCATGTGCGCGGAGCGTTCACGGGCGCACACACCACTCGTCAAGGCCACGTCGCGGCTGCCGAGGGCGGCACACTCTTCCTCGACGAGATCGGCGAATTGCCAATGCTCGTCCAGGTCAAGCTGCTCCGCCTCCTTCAGCAGCGCGAGTACTCGATGGTAGGAGAGTCGCGGATCACCAAGAGCGATATTCGAATCGTCGCCGCGACGAACCGCGACCTCGAAGCCGACGTCGCAGCCCATCGATTTCGGGAAGATCTTTTCTATCGACTCAACGTCATTCACCTCGAGCTTCCTGCTCTGCGGGAGCGCTCCGAGGACATCGACCTGCTCGCCATGCATTTCCTCCACGCGTGCGTCGTGCGCGCGGGACGCCGCGACGTCGTAGGCTTCACTCCGGAGGCGTTCGAGACGCTGCGCGGATATGCATGGCCCGGAAACGTGAGATCCCTCGAGAATACGGTCGAGCGAGCGGTTCTCCTCACCGTCGGTCCTCTGGTGACGGTTGCAGACCTGCCCGAGCGCATGCGCCAGCCGTCCCCCGCCCCGAAGCCATCGGAGGCGCAACAGGCATTGCCCGAACGAGGGATCGACCTGCGCGCGGCGGTCGAGCAGTACGAAAACCAGCTCATCGTGCAGGCCCTCGAGCGGACCGGACGCAACAAGAACCGTGCGGCGCAGCTTCTCGGCTTAAATCGAACGACCCTGGTGGAAATGCTGAAGCGCAAGGGCATCTGATAAGCGATGCACAGAGGCGCTTCGGCCGCAAACTCTCGCCTGCGGTGGGGCTGAGCGCTTCACGTGAAGTAACGTCGGCGTTGCGGGGCACCCCGAGCGCAGCTCGCTAGCAATGCATCACACCGGGTCACGTCGCCTGAGCGAAATAGTCAGTCCAATGAGCAAGGCCAAGGTCATCGCCCAAAGGACCGCGGACGGCAACCATACCGAGCCCCACTCCGTAAAGCCCCACGCGCCGTTCAAGGTCTCACTAGCAACCTGGGCGATCGCGCACTGAAAGTGCCCGTCCTGCACGAAGTCCGGCACGCTCGTGAGGTGCGGGTTCTGCAGATCGATATTCCAAGCTGGCGACATACGAACGGCGAGCCGCTCGACAGCAATGGCCCCTTCGAAGCCCCACCGCGACGGAATAACGTACATGATGGGCTTGAGCCACGCGTTCGTCGTCATGGGAACCATGACGCCCCCTAGGACTACCTGGGGAATGAGCGCTATGGGCGTGAGCGCCATTGCAGCCTCCGCCGATCCGACCTGCGCGGATACCCATAAACCAAGCGCGGTAGCGCTCATTCCGAGCGCAACAAGTGTTGCGAGTTCGATCAGGAACGCCTGCCAACCACCGTTGAACCCGAGGGCGACGAACACAATCCCCAGTAAGAGGGCACACTGAACAATACAGAAGAACCCAAGCAATATGAATTTGGACAGCACATAGTTAAAGAGCCGAAGATTCACCATGCGCTCGCGGAGGTATATCGAACGTTCGCATACTATCTCCCGAGCGGCATTGCTGGTCCCGAACCAGATACACGCGACAACTACGAAGAAAATTGCAACCGTGTTGTCATTCGTCACTCGCATCGCCGAGAGCAGCGACGTCGATGAGGAAGCGCTCATTCCGTTCTTTGTCGAAAGCTCCTGGAGCGCTCCGAGACACCAGTAGGGAAAGGCCTGTTTCTGCCCTCCGAACACAAACCATAGAAGGAGGCCAATCAGCGGGGCTTGAAGGAAAAGAATCGCCGCGCCCGTGCGGTCACGCACTCGAACCCGCCAATACCGGGACACGAGTAGACCGAGCTGGCGGACTGCGGCTACCCCGGCTCGGTGCGGCACCCCTCGCGCAGCCGTCGCCGTCCCGATGGCTCGCTGCCCCGAAAACATGCGCTGGAACACGGGATTGTCGTTCTGGAAGTACTCATTGCGCCAGCCCTTTGCGGCTTCCACCCGGGCCGTCGCACGCGCGACGCCCGGCGACCGGGCTTGAAGGTCCTCGAGTGTCAAACGCTCGCGAACGTTCAGCATGTCGAACATGTCCCGCGGATTGTCGATCGAACGATGGGACCGACCCCCGGGAGTTCTCTCCAGAATCGAGCCAAAGAAAGAATACGCGGGATCCCCAGTGGGACCGAAATAGGTGGGGATTCCCCCATAGCCCATGATGAAACACAAGTTAAACTTCTCGAACTCGTCCTTCGCCGGCTGATGGATCGTCATGACGATCGTCTTGCCCGTCTTCTTCGTCAGCCCAGCGAGTAGACTGATGAGCGCCGTGGTATCGTCGGCAGCCAAGCCGGATGTCGGTTCGTCCAAGAACAGAATCACGGGGTCCGTGACGAGTTCGAGCGCGATGTTCACTCGCTTGCGCTGGCCGCCCGATAGGACCTTCTTCTCCGGCCTGCCGATCTGAAGGTTGCGAACGCCTTCGAGACCTAAGTCACGAAGCGTCTCCTCGACACGACGGTCGATCTCTTCGTCGCTGAAATCGGGGGGCAGCCGGAACCGGGCCGAGTACTTGACGGCTTCGAATACCGTGAGCTCGGGATGAACGATGTCATCCTGCGGGACGTATCCTATGCTGCCGCGCAGCGCATCGTAGATCGTGTACAGGTCTTGCCCGTTGATGCGGACCTGGCCGCCGGACGGAGGCAAGTACCCGTTGAGCGCAAGCAGAAGCGTCGTCTTTCCAGCGCCTGACGGCCCCATCAGCGCAATCATGTCCCCGGGCAGGGCCTTGAAGGAGACGTGATCGAGCAACACCTTCGCGCGCGACCGATCGTCGCGGTCAGGGACCTCCAGGGACAGGTCCCATGCTTCGATTTCGTACGTGGGCTTTCCAGCCCAATCCGACTGATCCTCGACTACGACATTGACCTGGCGGTCCGCGATGTGAATGACGAGCGGCATCGGTCCGAGAAAGACCTTCTCGCCATTCGCGATGGTCACGCGTTGACTTGGGACCAGGCGCTGCCCGCGCACGTAGGTCCCATTGGCACTGCCACGATCCTCGAGAAAAAGCTGATCCCCAACCTTAATGATTTGAGCGTGCCGTGCGCTCACTTGCGGATGGTTGACGACGATTCGGTTCTCCGGCGTCCTCCCCACGGAAATTGCGTTCGTTTGCAGAGCGTCTAGTTGGAGCTCTCCGATGACGGTTCGATGTTTGCGAGGGCTCGCGACCTCCACCGCAGACGCCGGTTGGATAGGCACGTCGCCGACGATTGCGGGCTGGCCAATCGTCGGCCCCTGCGCCGGCGCCGGCTCCGCCGCAGCGCTCGACCTGGCACCGTCTCGACCAACTTCCACGAGCAGACTGACAGGGACCGGCACGGGCCCGAACGCGATCACGCCGTTCGGGTCGAACGGTCTCGCCTCGTTCGCCACGAGCCTTTTTCCAGCGATCCACGTGCCGCTCGTCGAGCCGTGGTCCACCACGAGTCGCTGATCGACGCGGACGGTCGCGTGATGCCCGCTCACGGCCACGTGCGCCAGCACCAGCGACGCTCGGGCCGCATCGCGACCGACAATGACTTGTCCCGGCGGCGGGCGCACCTGTCCGTGCGAGGCCAGCATCGCGACGATCGCCGGGTGAGCAAGAGGTACAGAGACTCCCCCCACGCTGAATTGCGTTCGGAAGTCGAACGGTACGGGCCGGTTGGCGGCCAGCGGCACGCCGTTGACCGCGCTCACGCCTGTTCCCAAGTCGACGAAGGCCAATTGGCCACCTTGGCGGACAATCCGTGCGTGGCGGGGCGCCACCCCCGCACCGACGAGCACGACGTCGCTATCCGGAGCGCTTCCTATCGCAACCTGTTCCTTGCCGAGAGCGTAACTCATGGGCTCCGCATGATAGGCTAACCCCGGCTTGCAACGACGCCCGCGCGTAGGCGCGCACGAACTTTCGCCAAGACGTCGACGTCGGCCGCAGGAAAACGCCGATCCTCCAGGGCATCTGGACCTGCCCACTCAAACGCCGCGACGTCGATCGCGCGAGGCCCGGGTGATCCGGGACGCCGTGCGGCTTCGAAAAACAGCAGCAGGATAGGTCGAGCTACATCGTCGTACCGGTGAAAGGACACTTCAACGACGTCACCCACCACGACGTCGAGACCGAGTTCCTCGGCGAGCTCCCTTCGGAGTGCTTCACGAGGGTCCTCGCACGCGCCCACTTTGCCACCGGGAAACTCCCACAGACCTGCGAGATGCCCTCCCGGCTTGCGCTCGGACAGGAGAACGCGGCCGTCCTCCACGAGGATCCCGGCCACCACGAGCAATGTCGCATCTACGGGCACGGTTTGCGTCTCGCTCGAAATCGAATCGTCGGGCCCTGCCCCAACGACCGTTCACCCTGCAATCCTACAACAGCCCCGGCACGCGTGCGCGGGAATCGCCTGGATCAACACCGCAACGACGCCGGCTTCTGTTCGGTTTCTTTTTGCCGCCTCCCTTGCGCCCCAATGCAGTATCGTCCGACGCGAACTGACCATGAATACCCCTGGACTCCCCTCTGAGGACGGCAACTTCAAGCGCGGGGCCTTCAAACCTATCGCCATCGTTGTCGGCATTCTGCTCGTAGGCGGCGCAATCCTCTTCGCCATCCTGAGCGGGCATCAAGCAGCTCAGACGCTGACCAAGGAGGAGGTGAACAAGGAGATTCAGGCCATCCAGCTTCTTCCTCAGGCGGAACAGGTCCCGCGCTGGCGCAAATGGGCTGCCGCCGAGAACGAGCCGCTTCTGCGGCAAGAGGCCTTTTCGCATCTCGCGTGGGCGAAGGACAAGGCGAGTATTCCCGCCATGATCGCAGGGCTCGCGGCGGTCGAACACGCCGTACGCGGAACGGCCGCTACGGCCTTAGCCGACTTCGGCAGCCCGGACGCAGACACCGCCAAGCCGGCGCTCCTGAAGGCCTTCGCGGAGGCGGACGATTCGGATAAACCGCAGGTCGCCTGGTGTCTCGTCGTACTCAGAGAGTCGAGCGCATTCGATGGCGTGATGGCGGTGTATCGCCTCGGGCACCTCGCGACCGTGGAGCGACTGGACCGCTACCCCGCGTTCGATGCGGAAATGCTGGCAGGTCTTGTGTCGATCGACCGGATCGCATCCCTCGCCAATGACCCGAGTGAGAGCGTCCGTCAGCTCGTAGCTACGACATTGTCTCGCAACGCGGACCCGAAGTACACGGACACGCTCATTCGCCTGGTGCAAGACAAGGTGGTCGAGGTGGCTCGCGAGGCTGCCGTAGGCCTCGGGAAGATCGGAAATGAGCGCGCGACCCAACCGCTCGTACAGGCGCTGAGCGTCGCGGACAAGGCGTCCCGTGAGAAGTTTTTGCAGGCCCTGCGCGATGGGATCGGAGCGAACGGATTGGTCCTAGCCCTCCGTACAGTCAATCACGACAAGGCGGACACCGAGAAATTCCAGACGAAACAAATATTCGACATGCTGCGCGACCTCGAGGACCCGCGTGGTGGGGACGCCTTGGTCGGATACATACGGACCAATCCGAAGCCGCACTGGAAGTTCGAAGCTGCCATGCGCCTCGCGGAGATAGGCGACGTGCGTGCTGCAGAGGTGCTCGGTTGGCGTATGAAGCAGGACCCACTAAAGCTCTACAACGAAGTCGACTGGCCGGAGCTCCGACGCGACGACAACGAACGGGTGTTCGCCGCCCGGATGCTCGCCGACTTAGCCATCGTCCATCCTGACCAGAGGGACCTCATCGCACGGAGTGCGGAAGACGGCGTTCTCTACTGGGTTGACCCTGCGAACAAACCCCAGCCTCATGCGAACGGAATGCGCTTCTTGGCGGCCATCGGCTCGACCAAAGTCCTTCCACTGCTGGAGGCTTGGGCGGATCCCAAGGAGAAGCTGCCGAATGAAGGCGCACAGCCCCCGTTCCCGGAGGCGTGGGCGACCGCGCAGAGTGCCTTGCGATACCTGGGCTGGTCAAAGGACCCCCGCGGCTGGAACATCCTCGAGAAGCAACTCCATCGGCGAAATAAGAAGCTCGACGTGTCATGGGATTCCCTGATGCAAGGCGGACTGACCATACTCGGCATGACCCTCAGCGCACTGGGCGTGGGGAGCGCCGACGGGTTTTCGGAGTGGGGAGACTCGAGAGCCTATGCGGATCTCGTCAAGTTCGCCGAGGATCCCATGGAACACGACCGAGCGCGGACGGAGGCGTGCTTCGCCTTGTCCTGGACTGCGACCGATGAGCAGATGAAGGAGGTTGTCAAGAAGGTCCGAGACAACTCGAAGACGGACCCGAAGTCGAGCTTCATGCGCCAGTGCTACCTCGAGACGCTGATTCACCGCCCCGTGCCGGAAGCCACCGCGGGGCTGATCGACTTGCTTTCGCCTTCGGTCACGGATATCGAGGAGCGCCACCAGGCGGCGCGGGCGATCGGAATGGGAGGGATGACTCCGGCGATGGTTCCCGCAATCTTCGCCAAACTGTCCGACATCAGTCTGAAGTCGGACGCAGCGCTGGCGCTTGTCCTCGGATCGGATGCGGATGCAGCAGCTCGCGCCATCGCCACATACAATGACCCGAACATTCCTGCGGAGGCCATCGAGGAGCTGAAGGATGTCTATAACAAGACCTTCGGCTATTGGAGTAAGAAGAACCTCGAAAACGGCGATATCGCCCGATGGGTGGCCAACGCCGAAGCCATCGCACACGTGAAGGTGCGGGATCAGCCCGGGCAGGACTGGCCCCGCGCCATCTTGGGGCGCAACTTGGTTGAGTCCATAGAGATGGACAACGGCCCTCACTCGATGACGAGGGTCCAGCTGCGCGTCCGGCTCTTACAGGACGCTCTCGGCACGAACGAAGCGAAGCGCGCGGAAGCGATTCGAATCTTGAAGTTCATCAAGGAGAAGGGCGTATTGATGGCCCTGCGCAACGAGTCAGGGCCCGTGGGCGAGATGGCGCGCAAAGCGTTTTTCGAGGTCATGAATCCAAAGGCCAGTAGCGAAAGTGTCCCAGAGTCTCCGAAGGCTCAGGAACGCGGCGGCGCATCGGCACCGCAGCGGTGAGAGGGCTGGCCCTCTGCGCGTTCTGCGTGCTCGTATCGGAATGTGCGCGCCCCGCGGTCATTATTGGACCATCCGAGTTCGTACCGTCTGCCGTTTCGGTACCTTCAGACGCGCGCCCCGTGGTGGCGTGCACGCCGACGCAGGCAGAGATATGTTTCAATGCGGTGGACGACAATTGCAACGGCGTCATAGACGAGGGATGCGGAGTCCACACCGGTTTGCTTCAGTTCACCGTGGCTTGGGGCTCAACGGCTGCGAACGTGGACCTGTCGGTCGCAGTTCCGCCTGATGGGCAGCGGGTGCCTGACCCCAACGGCGGGGCCAGCACGTCCGGCTTTCATCTCGACCGCGAGTGCCCTGGAGAGGACGCCTGCAATGGGCAGAACGTCGAGAATATCTACTTCGACGGCTCAACACCGCCGAGAGGTCGTTACGTCGTCGATATCGCCCTTGTCGACCTCCACGGTTCCGAACCTCCCGTCCAAGTCACATTTGGAGCACGTCTGGGCAATCGGTCCGTCGGATTTGGAGTGGATCTCGCGTCCGGCGCGGACTCGCATCGTTCATTTTCTTTCGATCTGCCCGAACCGGGACCGTCGGAACCGACGGCTCGCCACTGATCGCTCCCCATAACGTGCGCAGGGTCTGACGGACGACTCGTCACGCGGAGCCCGCGGTCCACAGTGTCGGCGCATCCGAGGCGCTCTCCGGCGGGGAAATGAGCGTGGCGCCTTCACCGGCGTCCGGAGAGAGCCGTTCCATAAGGGAAACCGGCTCCGGCACCCGATTGAGAACCCCGGCGGGTAGGTCCCATGTCCATAGACGACGAAGTAGTCAAAGAGTTCTTGGTCGAAAGTCACGAAAACCTTGACCAATTGGACCGCGACTTCGTTGCGCTCGAGGCGGATCCAGGAGCCCGCGACCGAATCGCAGCGATATTTCGCACCATCCACACGATCAAGGGCACGAGCGGATTCTTGGGACTTCCGCGTCTGCAGACCCTCACACACGCGGGTGAAAGCCTGCTGACGCTCCTGCGCGATGGCACACTCTCACTTACACCAGAGATCACCTCGGCGCTGCTCGCGATGGTGGACGTCGTCCGCCGCATCTTGGCCAATGTCGAGGCAACGGGCGGAGAGGGCGCCGAGGAGATCGACGACGTCGTCGCGCAGCTCTCGCGCCTTCAAAAGCGGCCGACGTCCAAGCCGGACGCGGCCACCGGATCCGCCGCTGCACCGACCGCATTGCCTGTTGGCCCCCCAAATCCTGGACCCAGATCCGCGCCCGCTGGAGCGGCCACGGGCTCCGGCCCGCAACCATCATCCACCCAAGCAGCGCCCGGCGAAGTCCCCGGTTTCGCCTCGGCTGCCCCTCCCGGTGCAGCGCCGAGCCTGTCCATCCCAGCCGCCGTGTCCGACCCCCCTTCCCACCTCTTCGTTGAGCCCCTGATCGCTCCCCAGATCCCTGCGCAAAGCACTCGGCAGCAGCACGACCCACCTGCCGGCAGCTCCGTCGCTGAATCGTCCATCCGCGTGGATGTAGGCTTGCTCGATCGTCTGATGAACTTGGTGGGAGAGCTCGTTCTCGCCCGCAATCAGGTTCTTCAGTTCTCCGCCGCAAGCAAAGATCCGGCGGTATTGGGAACGTCACAGCGCCTGGATCTCATCACGACCGAGCTCCAAGAAGGCGTCATGAAGACGCGCATGCAGCCGATAGGGAACGTCTGGAACAAGTTTCCGAGGCTCGTTCGCGATCTGGCAGTCGCGTGCAACAAGAAGGTCTCTCTGCAGATGGAGGGAGCCGGCACCGAACTCGATCGGACGATTATCGACGCTATCAAGGACCCACTCACTCACTTGGTAAGAAATTCCGTCGATCATGGTATCGAACGCCCGAGCGATCGTGTGGCCCACGGAAAGCCTGAAGGCGGCACTATCATCATGAGAGCCTTCCACGAAGGCGGGAAAGTGAACATTGAGCTGTCGGATGATGGGCAGGGCATCGACCGCAAACAGATCCTCGCGCGCGCAGTGAAGCGTGGGATGATATCCAGTGACCGCGCAGCCAGAATGAGTGAGAGGGAGGCTCTCAACATCATTTTCTTGCCAGGCTTCTCCACGGCAGAAAAGGTGTCGAACGTCTCCGGGCGCGGTGTCGGAATGGATGTCGTCAAGACCAACATCGAGCGCATCGGCGGAACAGTGGACGTCAGCACGAAGCCTGGCCACGGTACGTCCATCAAGATCAAGATCCCTCTCACCCTGGCCATCATTCCGGCTCTCATCGTCACGACGGGAGGCGAGCGATACGCCATCCCGCAGGTCAACCTGCTGGAGCTCGTTCGTCTGGAAGGGGATCACGCGCGCGCAGGAGTCGAAAGCATCCAGGGCGCACCCGTCTATCGCCTGCGCGGGAACTTACTGCCGCTCGTGTATCTGAATCAAGTTCTGGGATACGCGAGCGACCACGGAGCCTCGGATATCGTCAATATTATCGTCCTGCAGGCCGATGACCGTCAGTTTGGCTTGGTAGTCGACGGAGTCAATGACACCGAGGAAATCGTCGTCAAGCCCCTGGGGAAAGAGCTCAAAGCGATATCTGCGTTCGCCGGAGCGACCATCATGGGCGACGGTAGAGTCGCGCTCATTCTTGACGTCCTCGGAGTCGCGCAGCGATCCGGAGTCATCTCGGAGACTCGGGAACGCACACTGCGAGAAACGCTCACTCAAGACGACGTCCGAAACGCCGGACGTGAGGCCTTGCTCCTGTTTCAGGTGAGCGAGGGCGGACGCGTGGCTCTCCCACTGTCCAAAGTGGCACGACTGGAGGAGTTTCCGCGTGCGATGCTCGAACGTGCGGGCAAACGCGATGTCGTGCAGTACCGTGGAGAGATCCTGCCGCTGGTCGTGCTTCGTGAGATGTTATGCGACGACGACACGGTCCCGGACGCGAGCGCCCCTCTTCAGGTGGTGGTGTACTCTGAGCGCGGTCGAAGCATTGGCCTCGTCGTCGACCGCATTCTCGACATCGTGGAGGACGACGTATCCGTCAAGGCAGCCGGATCCAGAGAAGGTATTTTGGGCGCCGCGGTCATCCAGGGCAAGGTAACTGACATGCTCGACGTTCACGCGGTCATTCGACGATTTGATCCGCAGTGGCTCCCCCAAGACACGGCGGCCTAAAGGACGTTCCACATGAATCTTCCGCGCCAACTATGTACGTTCTACTTGGACGGTCTCTACTGGGGAATCGAAGTCACTCGAGTCCAAGAGGTAATCCGGTATCAGGAGATGACTCGTGTACCGCTGGCTCCTCCGCACGTGCGCGGGCTCATCAATCTCCGAGGGCAAATCGTCACCGCCATCGAGATGCGCACCCGTCTGGGGCTGTCGCCGCGCCAGGAGAACAACCTCCCCATGAACGTCGTCGTTCGGAGCGACGACGGGGGAATAAGCCTTCTTGTCGACGAAATCGGAGATGTCGTCGAGGTCAGCGACGCGACGTTCGAACCGGCCCCGGCGACCGTCCAGGTGTCCTCCCGCGAACTGCTCCGCGGGGTCTATAAGCTCGACAAGAAACTCCTCCTGCAACTGGATGCCGATCGCCTGCTGGAGCCCTCGCGAGGAGTCGGATCGTGATTGCACTCGTCGTGGATGATTCACGAGCGACCCGAATGATCATCCGCAAACTGTTGACCGGAATTGGCTACGAGGTAGTCGAAGCCGCTCACGGGAAGGAAGCCCTCGCTCGGCTGGAGACTGCCAGTAACGTCGCGGTGGCTTTCATCGACTGGAACATGCCCGAGATGGATGGGCTCGAGCTCGTGTCCGCGATCCGTCGGGATCCGACGCGAGACGACATGCGCCTCGTCATGGTGACGAGCGAGACAGAGCTCGAGCGAGTTCAGGCCGCCCTTCAGGCTGGCGCGAACGAGTACGTAATGAAGCCGTTCACGGCAGATATTCTCAAGGAGAAGCTGGCCTTACTGGGCCTCGGCGGAGGGTGACGTGCAGAAGACGCGCGTTCTGGTCGTCGACGACTCGGTCGTCATGCGGCGCATCATATCGGAGGCGGTCTCGTGTGACAGCATCGAGGTCGTCGGTACGGCTGCCAACGGGCGCATCGCACTCCAGAAGATCGATCAGGTTCGCCCTGACGTCGTGACGCTCGACATCGAAATGCCCGAGATGGACGGATTGGACGTCCTCAAGCGACTGAGAGAGACGCACCCGGCGCTGCGCGTTATTGTATTCAGCAGCCTCACAGAAAGCGCAGCCGAGGTGACGCTCAAGGCCCTCGCAGCTGGCGCCGCAGACTACGACACCAAGCCGACCAACACATACAGTGCCACCGAGGCCGTCCGAGCAGTTCGCGAATCTCTTCTTCCCAAGCTGATGGCCCTCGCGGCTGCCCCGAAGCGACGAGCGCCAGTCTCAACGCCGCAACTCAAGGCCGCGGATCCGGTTCAGTCTCGCCCGTCGGCATCGGCGCAGCGAGCGGCTGATCCAGTGGTAAACGCGCGCCCGCGAATTTCCGGGTTTCCTCGCAACCATCACTGCATCGATATTGTGGCCATCGGAGCCTCGACGGGAGGACCGAATGCACTCGCCGATGTCTTTCGGGATCTGCCCAAACTCGGAGTCCCCCTCGTCGTTTCACAGCACATGCCGCCTATGTTCACTCGGATGTTGGCCGATCGCCTCAACGCATCCTCGGCGTGCGAAGTCCGCGAAGCGATCGACGGAGACGTTCTAACTCCAGGGCTAGCGCTCATCGCACCCGGAGATTTTCATATGCTCCTGCGCCGAGACGGAGTGCGCGTGGTCGTCTCGCTCGGTCACGGCCTCCCGGAGAACTCCGTACGACCCTCTGTGGACCCCATGCTGCGGTCGGCCGTCGAGGTGTACGGAGCCGGCATACTCACCGTCATCCTCACGGGAATGGGTCAAGACGGTCTACGAGGCTGTGAGGTAGTACACAGCGCGGGCGGGCAGATTCTCGCCCAGGACGAGGCTTCATCGGTCGTGTGGGGGATGCCAGGATTCGTGGTGCGCGCAGGCCTGGCTGACGCGGTACTTCCTGTAGGCCAAATTGCGTTCGAGATCGATCGGAGGGTCCTTCGCCACCGGACGCCAGACGCGTCCGCGCCCAACGTGCCATGGCCGCCCACATGATCGCTACCGCCGATCTATCCTACATATGCGATGTCGTCTATCGCACGGCGGCCATTGTTCTAGACAACGGCAAGGATTACCTCGTCGAGCTGCGCTTGGCGCCACTGGCGCGCGCGGAGGGATATGACTCCATCCAGGCGATGGTCGAGCACATGCGAGAACCGGGGGGCGTCGCACTGCGCGCAAAGGTCGTGGAAGCTCTCACGACCAACGAGACGAGCTTCTTTCGAGATCAGCACCCATTCGACGCCCTGCGACTCCACGTCATGCCCCAGCTCGTGCGCGCGCGGGCAGAGTCTCGCTCCATTTTCGTGTGGTCTGCAGCATGCTCGACCGGTCAGGAGGCCTACAGCATCGCCATGCTTCTGCGCGACGCGTTTCCCGACCTCAAGTCTTGGAACATACAAATTATGGCCACCGACCTTTCGGGCGCCGCAGTCGAGCGCACTGCGCAGGGTCGGTACCGGCAGATCGAGGTCAACCGCGGCCTACCGGTTTCATGCTTGGTGAAGTACTTCGAGCGCGAAGGCACGGAGTGGCGGATCCGCCCGGAATTGCGAGCACTCATCGACGCCAGACAGCTCAATCTTCTCGACGCGTGGCCGACTATGCCGATGGTGGACGTCCTCATGTTGCGCAATGTTCTCATCTACTTCGACGTCGACACAAAGCGGCGGATCCTTGCTCGAGTCCGGCGTGTTCTCGCGCCCGATGGCGTCATGTTTCTCGGGGGAGCCGAAACGACCCTCAATATTGATGACCACTTCGATCGGGCCTCGTTTGGAAATGCGGTCGCCTATCGGCTCAAGAACGCCGACGCGCGGCTCACCCCTCAACAAATCGGCCGAAGCAGTCGTTGATCTGATGAGACTGCACTTGGACTCAATGGCCAACGACGACGCACGGATTGCACGAGGAGACATGTCGATCAACGAAGACATCCTGCGCGAAATCACCCAGACCGCTTGGCAGGCCATGCTCGGTATTCCTCTAGAATCCTCCGTCGCGCCGGTGACGGCAGTCCGTGAGGACCACATTGTGGGCCAAGTGAGCATCCACGGCGCGTGGGACGGTACGGTCCTCATTCGATGGACTCCCACGGTGGCACGCCATGCAGCCCGACTGCTCTATCAGAGCGACGCACCCTCTGCCGAGGAGGTCCGCGATCTTGTAGGCGAGATGGTCAATATCGTCGGCGGCAATCTCAAGGGTTTGTTGCCGGGCCCGTCGTGGCTCTCATTGCCCGTGGTGGAGCACTCTTCGAAGACAGACATCGCCAACGCCGTGGCCGTTCACGAAGCGTGGTTCGAATGCGCCGGCGAGCCCGTCGGAGTCCGCGTCGTCGAGACAGTCCCTCACGGACGGGCGAGGGAATGCTCTTCGGAGAATAGGTCATGAATATTCTCATTGTGGATGACAGCAAAGCTATGCGCCTCATCGTCCGGCGGACTCTCCGTCAGGCCGGCTTCGATGGGCACGACGTGGAAGAGGCGTCTACGGGGAAAGATGCCTTGACGATGATCCATGGCAAGACCTACCAGCTCGTCTTGTCGGACTGGAACATGCCTGAGATGTCAGGAATCGATCTCCTCACGGCGCTTCGCAAGGAGGGGAACAAGGTCACCTTCGGGTTCGTCACCTCCGAAGGAACCCCGGACATGCGCCTCCGAGCCACCGAGGCGGGCGCCAGGTTCCTTCTTGCGAAGCCGTTTTCGCCCGAGAGTCTGGCCGACGCACTGCGCGGCATTTTATGATTGGAGACTGCTGTGACCATCGATACAGTGCGCAAAGCACCCACGCCTGACGCCATCGCAAAGATGATGTCCGACTTGCTAGGTGTCCCCACGACGACAAAAGTCCTGTCCGCAGCGGTTCCCGCGACGGCATTGAGGATTTTCGGCACCTACGTGGACGATGCGAACAAGCTCACGTGGATCGGCGCCATGGACGTCGCGTGCGCGGCCAGCACGGGCGCTGCCCTCGCCATGATGCCGATCGGGCCCGTCCACGAATCCATAAAAGGCAATACTCTCACGCCAGCGATGATTGAAAATTCCCGTGAGGTGGCCAACGTGGCCGCGAACCTATTCAACACTCTCTCTGGACACGGTCACGTTCGCCTCAAGGACTACGTCGTCGGGCCGCAGCCCATTCCATCTACATTGCAATCGCTGATGGCGAAACCGGTCCTCCGAGTCGATCTCGAGGTGGCGGTGCGAGGGTACCCGGCTGGAAAACTCACGCTATTTCGCATCGTTCCCTATGCCTCATGACCGGTGCTACTGGGTCCGGCGCGATGGACGACGCCGACCGCATTCTGCGCACGACTGGCGACACCTACTAGGACAGGGAGCTCGTGATGACCACTGAAGCCGCCAACGGTTCCATCCGCCCACCCGGCGACAACGCGCGCGCTGCCAAAGGAGGGTGTGAGGTCAACGCGGAGAACCTCGCGCTCATTCGAGCGCTCGAAGGCTGTGCCACACAACCCACATTCGCGGAGTGCGTCCACAAGGTAATGGACGCCATTGTCACCTCATTCGGATGGGCTCTCGCGACACACTGGGCACCGAGCGACACTGGTGCGGCGCTTCGATTCGTTGCAGATGTCGGATACGCTGGCGACGACCTTCGACGCCAGGGGCAGACGGCCGAATTCCGTCTGGGCGAAGACCTCGTCGGCCGCGCGTGGAAGGAGCGGGACCTCGTCGTGGACCCGAACTACGGCGAGCGCCCTGAGTGTCCTCGAGCTGTCTTGGCTGCCGAAGCTGGAATTCGTTCGGCATGCGCACTGCCCGTCGTTTCGTCAGACGGGGTGATCGCCGTCGTCGAATTTCTCGTGCGCGACGACCCGCGCCTTACGGAACGGCAATCCGTTCTCAGGCGACTCGGGAGAACGCTGAGCGCTGGCGCGAAGCGAGGCAAGGCGCTGGTCCTGAGTCAAGAGGCCCAACGCGAGGCGGCGGAGAACGCTGGTTTGGCGGCAATTGTCCATCGCACTTTCGGTGTCGTCGAGTACGATCTCGAAGGAACAATTCGCTCGGTCAACGACCTTTTTCTCAACATCTACAACTACACACGCGAGGAGGTCATCGGCCGAGATCGGAGCATGTTCGTTGACGAGGAGACGCGCCAGAGCCCAGCGTACACACAGAACTGGGCGCAGCTGTGCTCTCGCGTGGGCGCAGCAGAGAAGGAGCAGAAGCGCGTCGGGAAGCACGGGAAGGAAGTCTGGGTGAAGACTTCCTACCATTCCGTTGCCGGTCCGGACGGAACACCAGTCAAGATCATCGCTTATTCGTCGGACATCACAGAGCAGAAGCAACGCACGATGGACTACGAGGGGCGGATAGCGGCCATCAGCCGCACGCAAGCCGTTGTCGAATTCTCGATGGATGGAATCATCCTCGCCGTGAACGACCTGTTCTTGAAGATATTTGGCTATGTTCGGGACGAAGTCGTCGGTCGACATCAGAGCCTATTTGTGGACGAACACTTGAAACTCAGCGCGGGGTACCAGGAGCTCTGGCCGAAACTGCGCCGAGGAGAGCCTCACGCGGGCGAGTTCAAGCGCGTCGCGAAAGGGGGCCGTGCGATCTGGATTCGCGCTTCGTACAATCCCATTCTCGACCTGAATGGAAAGCCATTCAAAGTCGTCAATTATATGACGGACATCTCTTTGGAGACGGAGGCGCAACAGGCTGCCACGATTCTGCAGACAGAGATCGCGAAGAACGCCGAGGCGCTGCGAGAGTCCGGCTCTCTGCTCACGCAGGTATCGTCCGCAATGGGGGCGACAGCTGACGAGACGTCCATGCAAGCCAACGTGGTCGCGGTCGCATCTGAAGAAGTCAGCCGGAACGTTCAGACCGTGGCGGCTGGAACCGAGGAGATGACGGCGAGCATCCGCGAGATCGCCAAGAGCGCCAGCGAGGCTGCCCGCGTTGCCTCCCAGGCCGTCAAGTCTGCTGAAACTACGAATTTGACGGTCGGCAAGCTGGGCGAGAGCAGCGCCGAAATTGGCAAGGTCATCAAGGTGATTACGTCGATCGCACAGCAGACGAACCTCCTGGCCTTGAACGCTACCATCGAGGCCGCACGGGCCGGTGAAGCTGGCAAGGGATTTGCCGTCGTGGCGAACGAGGTCAAGGAGCTTGCGAAGGAGACGGCCAAGGCGACCGAGGACATCAGTCAAAAGATCGAAGCGATTCAGAACGCCACCCGCGGTGCCGTAAGCGCCATTGACGAAATTAGAGTCATTATTCACCAGATCAGCGAAATTCAGCACACGATCGCGAGCGCGGTCGAGGAGCAGACGGCCACGACCAACGAGATGAGTCGTAACGTGGCCGATGCGGCCAAGGGAGCTACTGAGATTGCGCAGAATATTTCGGGGGTTGCCGAAGGTGCGCAGGAGACGACCCGAGGAGCGGCCAAGACGAAGCAGTCGGCCGAGGATGTCGCGAGAATGTCGACGGAGTTGCTGCGCCTCGCGTCGCAACTGGCCGCGTGAAGCGGAGGCTCTCGTGTGCGGCATGAGTCGTGGCCCGTCCCGCGGACTTCGCGTCGGTTTTTTCCTGACGATGCTGGCAGCCTGTGCAAGCTCGGGACCCGAGAAGCCAGGAAGCGACGCCGTGGTCAGCCCGGATCCGTATGCCATCTCCGACAACGGATCCGCGACGTGCCCGTCCCCCGCTGAGGGCTGTCCGTGTTCGAGCGAAGGTGCTGTCGCGGTCTGCAAGGGGCCACCGATTACCGTCGGCGACTACACGAGCTGCGAGCCTGGGCAGCGGAGCTGCGACGCAGGATCCTGGGGCCCTTGCGTCGCCAAGACCGTCCGCTCGAAGTAGCGCCTCAGGCCGTTCGCCCAAACCACGCACCGGCACACGAGGCAACCCACGCCAACGGGGACAGGGCCAAGGCAAACACCATGGCGACGGGCGCCACCAGACCCAAGCCGACCACCGTGATCCCGAGTGCGAGCGACACCGAGAGCGCCGGCTCCAGAAGCGAGCGCCTCCCTCGCGCGCGAGCCACGAGCCAGCCGCTCA
The DNA here is from genome assembly GCA_049512415.1 of Polyangiaceae bacterium. Taxonomy (GTDB): domain Bacteria; phylum Myxococcota_A; class Polyangia; order Polyangiales; family Polyangiaceae; genus Palsa-1150. The sequence goes on along the minus strand of JBEKXD010000011.1, from coordinate 66,891 downwards.
TCGGGAGCGACACGAACAAGCCCAGGGCAAGGAGCAGCAAGGGCGTCGCCGAAAGGACGCTGCGATCATCGACCGCCGCAAGATCGAGGCTTAGCCAGCGGGCCGCGAGCACGCCCGCACCCACCCCGACGAACATCCCCCCCAAAACGACGAGCGTTCCGAACAGCACCCACCACACATTGAGAGGCCCACTATTCTGAGCCAGAGCCTGCCGCACCGTGGCGAGGTTGGCGGGAGGGAATGCTTCGGAAAGGCGCGCCCAGCGCGACGCGAGTCCGGAACGAACGCTACGAGACGCCGCGCGGTCTTTTCCCAGCAGGCGAGCCATCCAGAGGCTGGGCGGGACCATGGCGGCGAGAAGAGGCAGCAGGGCTAGAAGAGATCCAGGGCCACGAGCATAGACGAGATGTTCGTAGAGGCCGTGTGCGACGATCACGCCGACGAACGTTAGTGGAAAGATCGGCGCCGATCGCCGAGCCGCACGGGCATCGCCAAGAGCCGCTCCCCATGCGCACGCGAAAAAGACGTGACCGGGGAGGGCCAATATGGCGCGCAAGAGCCAGGCGGCGCCGGAACGCTCTTGCTGCCCCCAGGACATCTCCGCGGCCGCAAACCCCAGAGACGAGGACGCCGCCATCAAAATGCCATCGCTCGCGCACAGGAGTCGCCGGCTGAGGAGCGCTGGCCACACGGCGACGACTTTGGCGACCTCGGCAAGTGGCTCCGCCACGAGAAAGAGAAACACGAGCGCACCGGTCTCCCCCACCTCAGTAACGCGAACCGAGAGGCCGGTGACCGCGCCGGCCCGCCCGATCGCCACGTGAACGATTGCACCGGCAACCAAGCCCAGGAGGAACGTGGCGACCATCGCTTGCGAGGCGCGGCGGCCTGCGTCTGCGCGCCACGCGAGGAGACCGAAGAGTCCCCCCGACAGACACGCGGGAAGAAACGACTCTAGGACGGCGAGCACGCTAAAAGTGAATGCCCAAATGAGGGGCGAGAGTCGCGGAGAGTCCTACGCTGGAGCCCGACTGCTGATAGAGTTGATAGAGTTGATAAAGTTGCGGGTCGTTTTGCTGGACTTCCGCGAGCGTAAGTCCGGGTGGAAGCGTCACCTGCGCCACCGGCCTCTGGATGAACAGCACTTCGGCATCGACGTCGATTCCGAGCGAGACGAGCTTCGTGAAATAGTAGTCCACTCCAAACATCGGTCCGACGTTGAATCCATGAACGGAAACGCCCGGGGGAGCGCTCCCGTTGATTCCCTGGACCGCATCGGCACTCAAGGAACCCAGGAAGTTATAGCCTCCTCGGATGCCGAAATACGGGTCGAACCGCCCAAACCGCGTGTGAAAGGCCACCTCGCCATCGACTTGCCAGAGGCTTCCCATCGAGGAGAGGACCGCGTCGCGCAAGTGTACGCCGAAAGTGAAAAAGAGCAGCCGCGCACCGGCTGCCACGCCCCACACGGGCCCCCCGCTCTCGGTCTTCTGCAACGCGAGACTGCTCGTGTTGAGCGACTGCAGATTCACGTAGCTGCCCCCGACCTCAGCGTTCAACCAGACCCACTCGAGACCTAGGCCACTGTCCTCTTGCTCTTCCCGGGCGGCCTGAGCCTGTTCCGGGTTGTACACGGGGGGCGGCGACGTGGCAGGAAGCCCAGGGGCTGGCTCCCCGCCTGGAGGCGCGGTCGGATACCCGGGGACGGGCTGCGGTCCTGGGGCGGCCGGATACGCAGCGGGGGGCAGACTGACGGGCGGCGCCGGTTCAATCCCTTGGGCATAGAGTGGAGTATCCGAAAGCGCCACGACGGCCATCGCCACAAAGAATCCCGACCATGCTCTCATGATTTGTCCCCTGTCTCGGTGAGACCATCTATCTCGCTTGCGGCGTGATCCGCGTCGTCCTCGTCGACCGGGACGGGCACGCGATAGTCCGCGGACAACCATTTGCCGAGATCGATCCTCTTGCACCGCGCCGAACAGAACGGAAACGCGCCACCTTCTGCGCGAGGCTCAAATGCCCGGCCGCAGATGGAACATTCGCTCATCGGGGCTCAAGCATAGCGCAAGCGACCGCCGGTGGCACCGGCGCGAGTCAATCGCTGCCGTTTGAATCTTGCTCGCTCACACGGCGCTCGTCCTCGCACGCGCGATCGAGCAATTCCGCGACATCGAACTGCTGAACGGAATCTTCCACTCCAAGAGACTTGAGTCCAACGGAGAGCTTGGTGATGCAGAACGGGCACGCACTGGCGATCGCCCGCTCTCGAAGGTCCGCCCCGGCGGTGGGTCGTCCCACAGCATCGATGAGTTGCAGAGTTCGCCGATCGCTCACACGGTCGGAGTTCTGTTCGTCCATCCACGCTTGTGCACCGCCGGCGCCACAGCACAGACCTCTCTCTCTCGTCCAGTACTCGGGTTCGACAAGCTCGACACCGCCGATCTGCCGCAGGAGCTCCCTGGGCGAATCGTATATCCCATTGTATCTCCCGAGGTAGCACGAGTCGTGATACGCGATCCTCGCGTCGATTCGCCTCTTCGGGACGAGCTTGCCGGCCATGACCAGCCCCAGAAGGAAGTCCGTGTGATGGACGACCTCGGCGTCGAGCCCGCGTTCCGGGTACTCGTTGCGGAGCGTGTTGAAGCAGTGAGGGCAGGCCGTCACAATGGTTCGGATGCCCCCGCCGCCCCTGAATCGACCGATCGTGGCCACGTTCGATTCGGCGAGCTTCATGAACAGAACCTCGTTGCCCGCGCGACGGGCCGCGTCCCCGGTACAGTTTTCTTCTTCGCCCAGAATCGAGAAATCGACTCCCGCTTTTCTCATCAGTCTCGCCGTCGCTCGAGCGATCTCGCGGGCTCGGGGGTCGTAACTCGGTGCGCAGCCAACCCAGAATAGAACGGGCGCAGTCGGGTGGTCGCGCATCGTCGGCACCCCCAGCCCCTCGGCCCACGCGGCGCGGTCCATCCGCGCCGCGTTCCACGGGTTGCCGTCGGACTCCATCCCTTCGAAGGACCGCGCCAGCGTGTGGGGAAACTCTCCACGGATCGTTACAAGGTTTCTACGCATGTCGACGATCTTGTCCACGTAGGAGATGAGGACCGGGCACTCGACTTCACAAGCCCGGCATGTCGTGCACGCCCAGAGGACATCGGGTTGGATGACACCGGGAACGAGGTCTCGAACCTGCGCTTCGGTGGCGTTTCCCGCGGCTCCGTTCGGCGCTCTGTCGAAGCTCGTCGTCTCGAGGCTGGATCTCCCCACGAATTCCTCCTCCCTCTCGCACAAGTGATCGCGGAGCGCGAGCGTGAGCTCCTGAGGGTTCAAAACTTTGCCCGTCCGATGGGCTGGACAATGGTCCGCGCAGCGCCCGCACTCGGTACACGTGTACAGATCGAGCAGCGATTTCCACGTAAAGTGCTCGATGCGTGCCACGCCGATCGGATGGATGAGAGGATCGACAGAGTCGCCCGCTTGTCCGATTTTCTCGATGAGGCCCTCGGAATCGGACGCCATGGCCTCCAGCCGTCCGGCTGGCTTGAGGTTCCGGAGGAAGATGTTCGGAATCGCCGTGATGATGTGAAAGTGCTTGGAGTACGGAAGCAGATTCAGAAAAATGGAAACGAGCGCGACATAGGTCCAATAGCCTGCGTGCGCAACCACCACGAGTGCGCGGTCCGGCACGGTCGCGAAGACCCCCGCCAGCAGCGAACCGGCCGGACTGGGCCAGGGCGTCCACGTTCTCTCCCACGGGTGAGCTGCGAACGGAGCGACGACGATCGCGATGCGGGCGCACCGTCCGGCGCTCGCGACAGGGTGCTCGCCAGCGCAGAGGCCTTGCCTGAGGGAGGAGAGTGCGAGCGCCGACCCGTCGTAGACGAGGTCGGCCACCATGATCGCAAGAATCATGGCGAGAATCAGAAGACCCTCGGCCGACTGAGTGAGACGCGCCGGCTTAAGCACGGCTCGCGAATAGACGAACCAGCTCGCGCCAGCGATTACGAGCACCACGGTCACGTCTTTGAGGAACGCGTACGTCTGGCCGAGCCCATTCGTCGGGCCAATTCCCAAAAGCCAAAACGGCGCGTAGAACCCTCGCCCCCATAGCTCGAGGGTTCGAAGAAGCAGGACGACAAACCCTCCGAACACAAGGCGGTGGGCGATTCCGGCAGGCCAGTAGGAGTCCATCTTCTCCTGCCCGAATGCAAAGCGCAGTGTCCCTACGAACCGGACCCGCAGGTGGGCGAGAAGATTTCCGGACGGGCGTCCTATCTTCAGGAGCTCGGCTCGCCGGCTGATCGACCAGGTGAACATCGCGCAGCTCGCGATGAGCGCCATGAGCACCGCGGTGGGACTCATCGCCTCCTCTGTTCCCAGTGCGCGCCCGCATCCATGGCGAGAGTGACGGATAGCGTCAACCGGGCTCCGTAGCCAAGCGGCACGGCGCCGGAAGACCCCATGGGCTTGCCCACGGAGTGGATCGACTGCCCCGTAGTCTCAAGGCCGTCGCCGGCCATCGCTCACCCGGAATTTGCAGACAAGGGCGGCGCCTAGGGGTTGGTGGCACGGCGGCACCGTGGCACAATCGTGCGTCCCAGGAGGGGCGTCTCGATGCGGATCCTCAAGAGCGCTCTCTTCTGGCGAATCCTTCTGAGCTCTCTGCTGGTCGTGGCCGTTCTCGGCGTCGGCCTCGCGCGCGCCAACGCCGCGCACGAGCAGCTCGAGAAGCAGTTCGAGAGACTCGTCCAGCACGACCTCAAGCTCGCCGACGATGCCGAGCAGCTGCTTCGCCTCATGGTCGATCTCGAGACGGGAAAGCGAGGGTATCTCCTCACGAGCGACGAGCGCTTTCTGGCGCCCTACGAGCAAGCGCGCACCGAGCTTGAGGGCGTCCTCGCTGACGCCCAGGCCGTTGCTGAAAATGGGATGGAGGACGAGCGCGTTGCCGCATTTGGACGGCTCGTACGCCAGTGGATCAAGGACGTGAGCGAACCGCAGATCCGTGCCCACAGTCGGGATGTCGTCGCTCCGCAAAGCGCTGACGAAGGGAAGCTTTTCACCGATGAAATGCGCAGCATTCTCAACGGGTTGCGCCAGCACGCGCTCGACGAGGCAGACGCGCGCGAACAGATCGCGTTCGACGCGGCGGGCGACTCGCAACGCGCTACACGAACCGCCTTGCTCGTCGCCATCATCATCGCGCTGGTCAGCGGGGTGTGGATTGCACGCGACATCGCCGGCACGACAGCTCGGCTCGAGGAGGCGTTGAGTGCGACGGGCCGACTGCAACCGCTTCCGGTGATGCCGGAGCGCCGCGACGAGTTAGGCGCCGTCGCCCGAAGCCTCCGGAACATGAATGCAACGCTCCTCGACAAGGATGCCCGGCTACGCGCAACTCTGGCCGAGCGCGAGCGCGCAGTCTCCGACCTGATGCGAGCCAACGAGGACTTGGAACGACGCGATGAGCGAGCCCGCGCCTACGCGGAGTTCGTCAGCGAGCTAACAGCGCTCGATGTCACGACCCTGGCTACGGGGGGCCTTCGCACGATCATGCGGTTTTCGGATTCGCAGGTCGGCGTCATCTACCTGCTCGACAACTCTGACACGCTCCGCCCCCTGCGCGCCATGGCGTCCGACGGGCGCGCGCTGGCACACACCTACTTTGACACCGCGGGCCTGCCCACACACGTCATGAGCGTTCGAGAGCCGATCATCTTGCGCTCGCCCGCCCTCGCCGAGCCTCTGCCCGCTCTCGACCTCGGAATCGGTCGTGCGCCACTTCATTGGGTTCTCGGGTATCCGATTGCCATCGGCAGCGAGGGGGCAGGGGCGATCGTGCTGGCGGGCATCAACGATCCTTCGGAGAGCGCTCTGGAGATCGTACGCGACGCCGCTCGGCAGCTCGCCGTGGCCCTGCACAATGCGTGGACGCACGACCGTCTTCGCGAGAAGAGCGTCGCCCTGGCCGAGCAGGGCCAGCGACTCACCCACGCCAACAAAGTCAAGACGGAATTCCTCGCGTCGATGAGCCATGAACTACGCACTCCGCTGTCGGCGATACTCGGCTTCGCGGACCTGCTGATGACTTCGCCGCGCGAGCAGCTCTCGACGCGCGCCAGGGAGTCGTTGGAACGCATCAAGCGCAACGGCGAGCACCTGCTCGGACTCATCAACGACGTCCTCGACCTCGCGAAGGCTGATTCTGGCCGCATTGAAGTGAGACTCTCGACCGTCAACTTGACGGCCCTCGCCCGCTCCTGTCTCGCAGAGGTCGACAGTCTGCGGTTCGGCAAGGACGTTCGCCTAACGGCGGACGTCGAAGGTCCCGCCCTCGAGACGACGACCGACCCGCAGCGGGTCCGGCAGATCCTTCTCAACCTGCTGTCGAACGCGATCAAGTTCACCGACGTGGGCGAGGTCGTCCTTTCCGTGAACGCAGACGCATCGCACATCCGGCTGGCTGTTCGGGACACGGGCATCGGGATTTCGCCGCGCGCCATCGAAGAGCTCTTTCAGGAGTTTCATCAGATTGACGTCGGGGATGGGCGCCGATACGAAGGAACCGGCATCGGTTTAGCGCTGTCGCGTCGCTTGGCGCGAGCCCTAGGCGGCGAGATCGAGGTCCGGTCGGTCGAAAGCAAGGGCTCGACCTTCACGCTCGTGCTTCCGCGCTCCCCTTCGCTCTCAGGGCTCGTGAAGGCCGGAGATTCTGCGTGATAAAGACAGACCGTACCCATTGCGTTCGTGACGCCGGCGGCGACGTGCTCGTGGTGGACGACTTCCCCGACGCGCTCGCCCTGTACGAAGCCTTGCTCACGGAAGACGGCCATCGCGTTCGTACGGCATCCAATGGGCTCGACGCGCTCCAGCAAGTCGAGCAGTCCGAGCCGGAGGTCGTGCTCCTCGACGTGTCGATGCCGGGGCTGGATGGCGTCGAAGTGCTCCGCCGGCTGAGAGCGCGCAGTCACGGCGGCCCTGCCGTGATGATGATCACGGCGGCGCGGCGCGAGCCTGATGCGATTGAGGCGGGGCTGAGGGAAGGAGCCGACGCGTATTTGACCAAGCCGATCGACGCGCGGGAGCTCGTAGCCCGCGTCCGAGCGGCACTCGTGAAGTTTCGCCTCGAGCGCCTCCTAGATACCCAACGTCGCGACCACATTGCGATGCTCGTCCACGACTTGCGCCACCCGCTGTCTTCTCTCGCCCTCATTGCCGAAGTGCTCGAATCCGAGGACATGACACCCGAGACCCGGAGTGCGGTCATCGAACAGATCCGCGGAATGGTGTCGGAGATGACGCGGCTCATCGACGGAATGCTGGTGGCGACGAGACTGGAAGCCGGGATATTCACGGTAGAGCCGCGCCTGGGCAGCTTGTCGGACATCATTGAGCCGACGCTTCGAATGTTCACGCCGGTCGCTGCCCGCCGGCAAGTGGATTTGCGGGTCGAGCGCCCCGCCGACGATCGAGTGCGAGCAGACAGTCCGAAGCTGCGCCAGGCGCTCGACAACATCGTCGCCAATGCTCTGAAATTTACGCCGAAGGGCGGCTGCGTACGCCTTCGAGTCTGGCACGAGCCACCAGGACTGACCGAGCTCCCAGGCCAGTTGATATTCGAGATCGCGGACACTGGCCCGGGAATCCCGGCAGGGGAGCGCACCACAATTTTCGACCGTTACCGGCAGGGTTCTAAGGGTCGGGCCGCCGGCGGCGCCGGCCTCGGTCTTGCCATCGCGCGCGGGATCGCAAAGGCACACGGCGGGGATGTCTCTGTCGGGTCGAGCGACCTAGGTGGCGCTGCTTTTCGCCTCACGATTCCGTCGTCCACAGGGCCGCGGCAAGCCCGAGCTTGACAAGAGAGTCGAGATCTCTACCATGCGCCCTCCGATTCGAGGGAGCCTTGGCAAACCACCCGTCCGCACAGAAGCGAAACCGCCAGCGACTCAAGCACACACTGCGAAACCGCGCTGTCAAGAGCACGGTTCATACGCAAGTGAAGACGGTCCACGCGGCCCTGACGGCCAACAATCCCGCTGCTGCCAAGGAAGCTCTTGCGCGCGCGGTCGTTGCGCTCGCCAAGGCGGCCAGCAAGCGGGTCATCTCGAAGAAGACAGCGTCAAGACACGTGTCGCGCCTCGCGGCGCGAGTGAACAAGCTAGTCGCCGCCTGAGCGACGCCCCGTCGTCCGCTGGACAAGCGGTGGGTACCCAGCTAGAAGCGCGGGCCTCGTCCCGTTCCGTCCCCATCGTCTAGAGGCCCAGGACCGCGGCTTTTCACGTCGCTAACGCGGGTTCAAATCCCGCTGGGGACGCTCGTTTGCACGAGAAAATCCCTGGGTTCGTGAGTTTCCCACAGCCACAAAGCCAGAATTCGATCCAAAAATCGAAAGCAGTGACAGCGGAACGGTGGGGAATGGTTCTCCGAAGCTCTGACCTTCGAAGGTCTCCGCCTCGTTGATGTAGCGCTGTGTGGTCTTCGAGTCGTCGTGACCGGCCGCACGCTGGATCTTGAGCAGGTCATCGCCCCGAATGGCGCGCCAGGTGATCCCCGTGTGCCGTAGGTCGTGAAACGAAATGGGGCGCCGCGTGTCGTCGTCGGCGAAGAGGTCCGCGCGCTTGACCCCAGACCATTCGAGGTACTTCCGCAGGCGGTCCGCCCATTCTTCGCGGGGCGGCATGACGACCACGCGCCCCTCGCCTCCCGCCTCGCCGTGCATCTTCCTCAAGAGCGGTAGGAGTTCCTTTTCGATCGGGACCTTGCGCACGTCCTTGGTCTTCGTCGACTTGAGCTCGCCCGTGTCGGCGTCGGCGCTCTGGTGGATTAAGATGTAGCCGTGTTCGAAGTCCACGGAGTTCCACTCGAGCGCTTCGAGCTCCCCTCCCCTCGTGTACGTGTAGACGGCGAGCATGAAGATGCGTCGCCAGCGCACCGGCACCCGGTCGCACCGCATCATGGCTTCGAACTCGCTCGGGTAGAGGTACGGGCCCGACCGCTCCACGCCTCGGTCGGGTCCCTGCACGTCGCGGGCCGGGTTGTCCTCGCGAACCCGGATGGAGAGCACCTTCGACCGGGTCATGTCCGCGCACATCTTCGTCACGACGCCCCAGACGTTGACGGCAGTCTTCCAGCTCAGGGAACCGGCGAGAACCTCTCGGTCGAGATGCTGCACGACCTCCTCGATGTCACGCTGTACGAACCGAGTGACCGGCTTGACGCCAAGGATCGGAGAGACCCACTTGCGGTAGCGGGCGCGGTCGTCGTGCGCGGTCGTGAGCCCCTTTGCTTGGCGCGATGCCACCCACGTCTCGAACCAGTCGTTGACGGTTTCGAGGGACTCTTCAGGGACGAACCCCCATCACGCACCCTGTTCGCCAGCGCCTTCGCAATGGCCTCCGCGCGCGCTTTTTCGTGCTCCGGAATCCCAGGCATGGGAACCGGGCGCCGCTGGCCCGTGGGCAGGGTGACGCGCGCGATCCACTGCTTCGTGTCGGGATCCCACGTCGGGCACCCGGTCGGCGGTCGTCCTCGCTTCATTTTCGCCCCTTGTTCTTGGATGGCTTCCAGTCCTTCGAAAGCCCGCACGCCTTGAGTACCGCAGCCACGTACTTTTCGCCGATTCGTTCGCGCCCTGCCTCGGACAGACTCACCATCGTCTGACTCTTCCCGAGCTTCTCCGCGAGCTGCCCCTGAGTCAGTCCCGCGTGCTCGCGAGCCGCACGCAAGCCGTCAGCAATCGACGCGCGAATGTGCGTGTGCGCCTCGACACTGCCCCGCGGCAACGTGCCTGTGTGCTTCAAGTAATCGGCCCGCGGGACGACGACGTATTCAATCCCTCCGATCGTGAGCGTGCCGACCATCGCGGGCGTCGCCTTGGCTTTCTGAGTTCTCATGGCTTGCTCCTTTATTCGTAGACTTTCGACCGGTGAGCGATTCGCACGACAATCACGGCGGGCGCAACGACTTGGAAGATGACGCGCCAATCGCCCATGCGGATGCGATAGTGCCCGCGCCATCCCCCGGTGAGAGCCTTGTACCCTGACACGCTCGGCCATCGCTCGAGTCGCGCGATGATGTCGTCCAACCGGGCTTGCATCGTGAACGGCAGATCATCGGACTCGCGCTGCGCCTCGGGTGTCAGGTAGACGACCATCGATTGAGTAATATTATCCACACCGGACGGGTTCGTCAACGGGTGAAGTGTCGGCCCTCATCAGGCAGCGCATCACGATGCGACGCCAGCCGCAAGGGCCGGCGTTTCGGCCTTCAGCCGTTTGCGATGGTGGCCCCGTCCCCCGGACGTGCTCTGCCCGTTCACTGGCGGGTCCACTTCTCGTCGTACGTGCCACCCGAGACTCGGTCACCGGCGGCGTTGTAGATCACAAGATAAGTTATCCCGCTGCTGGTCGAGCCATCCAGCGACCATCGTCGCCTATCCACCTCTGTTGAATAACCTCCCGCACCGGACCCCTCCTTTATTGGGCACCGCTGTTGAATTGTCATGTCGCAGTTGTCGGCTGAGTATTCGATCGTCCCGGTGCAGGGAGGAACTATAGAAGTGGGCTGCTCCGGAATGACGATCAGGGATTCCGCGATGCGGCTGTGGGCATCGTCACGGGTCGTGACGTTGACGAGGTAGGTTCCGCAGCGTTGCGCGCACCCGGAATCCGTCGCCGGTTTTGGAGCAGGTGTTCGCACGCCTGCTGCTATCGGCGCGAACTGGTCACCGTTGCAGGTTATGATTGCATTGTACCAAGGAACTGGACCGGGCAGGAGGTCGGCAACCGTACCGCCCCAGTGCATTCAAGTAGTCGTGGATCAACGAGGCTGTCGTCCTGCGTCGGAACGGAGCACGCAAACTCGCAAGATATCGCCCACTGCATCGCGCAGAAACCCGACCGCTTCCGTTGTCTCCTTGGATCTCCTGAGCAGATTCACGGCACGTCGAAGGAGCGCGCGCAGACTCGGCCGTTTGAGCTCCCCCTGTAATTCGACAAGGAGCGCGAGCGCGGCCTGTTGATCGGGACGTGCAAGCGCACGGTCCATCTCATCGGACTCTTCGTCGTCGGCGCCAAGCTCCAATGCGATGGCCGGTCAAGCTCCGCATGCGATCCGAATGGGGCTCCGCGCTTCTTCCTCGTGGCCTTGAGCGCCTTCGCCATGGTCCCGAGCCTAACGCCATCGCCGGGCGGTGCTCTAGTAGCCCCTATGCCATCGGCACCGGGGGCGCCGTCGTCACACGGAGCATTACGAGCTCGGATTCCGTGGCGCTGTACCACAGCCACAGGTTTCGATTGCCGACGCGCCGCACGTACGCGCTCGCAATCGGAGGTATCGACGCGATGACGTCCAGCGCGGTTGGAAGTTCCGGCGCTTCCGCCAAGGCACGCAAAGTCGCGCCCGCTTCCCGCGCGAGGGACGAGCCGGGAATCACTCGGCAGGCGGCAAGACGTTCGATGTAGCGCGGCGTCAGACGGACAAGTCGGGCCATCGGTCGGCCCACTCGCGCACGCGTGGGTCCTTCGCGCCGTCAAGCACGCGCTCGTCACCGGTCTCAAGCCACCGCATAAAGGCATCGCTATCGGCAGGGCTGAGCGCCTCGCCGCTTTCGTATTCGGCGAGGGCCGCGCGCGCGCCGTCGATGTCGTCCAGCACGGGGCTGAACTCGGGGGGCGAACTGGGACGCGCGACCATGCGTAACAGTATGCCCTGTCACCTGACAGGGGGCAACGGCGCCTCATGACCGCCCCCTCTTGGCTCGCTCGGATGCCAGGCCTACGAGCCCCGCGCCACGGTTCGCCCTCCTCGCCTCGCCATCCGCTCGCGAGTAGTCGGTAGTCGCGCACACGATCTTGAAAGAACGTGTGACGCCGCGAGTGAAGCGCGTGCCCGTCGATCTCGATGGCGAGACGCCCCTTTGGCATACCACGTCGACACGAGGCGTGTGCCCGTCCTCTGTCATTACCAACTGGTTGAATTGAAAGAGCGGTGACAGCTTCGACGGGCGCCCGGAAGCGCGGAAGTTCGAGGAGGCCGGTCTGGGATTGGCGCTAGGCCTATCGCGATCGAATCACATCGAGCCGTGCAACCGTAGCTGCCTTCCGCTCCCGTCGAAGCAGCAGAAGCACCTCCCCCGCCCGCTCATACTCCCCCTCCCCAACCGCCAGCACGACCGCCAACCGCAGCGCCTCCTCGACAGTCCCCGGAGCGCCCCCAACGTTTGGGCCAAGTCGTGTCGCAATCTGCACGTTTAGGTCGCAATCGACGCGTTCATTCCGGTCGATTACGGTACTTTCCCTGCCGATCACGGTACCCCGTCCGTTTTCAAATCCCGCTGGGGACGCAATAGCATGTCATTTCAATGACTTGCATCGAGTGGATTGTCTTGATCCCAGCGGGTTCCGGCTCGCCGTTCGCGTTCCTCAAGGCGACCCATTCGATTCGCGTGCACGCTGGAGTCCTCGCGGTCAGTGAAGCGTCCCCGGGAGCTGGACGCGTTCTGCCTCCTGGCACGTCTCCCAGGCTCGTCCCTGCCTCACGTCATCCCAGCAGAACCTGACGCCCTGATTGGCGTTCGGATTGAGGGACAGTATCCGCTCGAAGACCTGAGTTTCGGACGAACGCGCTACGAAGGGCGTTAGGCGGCACGTAGCGGAAGCCTCTGCCTAGCCCTGCGATCCCATTGGCCCGGTGTTCTTCGACGGTCCGGCAGCCACGGCGCGCCGAATCTGTGCGGTGTCACGCCCGCTCTTTGGTCGATCGCGCCCGATTTGCGTGTCCGACGCTGGAACCGCGTACCACGGATTCGGGCACAGCCGTGGCAAGTCATGGGATCCGACACGATGCGATCACGCCAGGTCGATTGAGCCATCGGATGCGACAGTCTAGAAGGACGATGGGAGCCAGGCTCAGTCCGCGCCTCACTTCGTCGTCGCAGCGGCGGTCCCGACCTCCGTCGGAGCCGACGAGCGACGAACCGCGAGCCCGGCAAGCAATCCGACGAACCCCTCGGCGAGCGCCTCGAACTGGTCCTCCGAGGGCAGAGCGAGCGACAGCCTCGCACGGCCATCCTCGCCCGCGTGAATCTTCGCGTCGAAGAGCGCGCCCAGATCGCCGCCCCGCTCGGGCGTCGCTTGCCCGAGCTCTGCCAGGAACGACACCGCAGCTCGCACGAGGGTTCGGCCCGCCTCGGTGATCGGTGCGTTCTGCGCACTTTCGGTCCGCGCCCGCGCGACGCGGTCTTCGGGCGCTTCCGGCTTGGCACCGAGCAGGATCTCCAGCCGCCGTTTCAGATCCGCTGCGCCCGTGCGCACATCGACCTCTGCCACCTTTGACTCGACGTCGAGCGCGGCAAGCGCGAGATCGCGCTTCGCGGAGAGTGTGGTAAGGAGGTTCTCTTCCAGTGTGCGCTCCGTGACGAGCAGAAACACGCTCACGTTGCGCGACTGACCCATGCGGTGTGCCCGCGCGATCCGCTGCTCGAGCACCGCTGGGTTCCAGGGCAGATCCACGTTGATGATCGTGTTGGCGGCCTGAAGGTTCAGACCCGTACTGCCGGCGTTCGTCGAGAGAAAGATGCGTGTCTTCGGATCCGTCTGAAAGCGCGCCACAATCTCAGCGCGTCGCTTTTGTGGCACGCTCCCGTCCAAGCGTACGAAACCAAGCTGGCGCTTGTCGAGGAGCGGCTCAATTCGATCGAGCATGGTGGTCCATTCGGAGAAGAGGACGACCTTCCGATCGGGCTCGCACGCGATCCCCTCGAAGAGCTCGTCGAGGCGTTCGAGTTTCGTGGACCACCCCGGCGCGATCTTATCGACCAGGAACGTGCCGTTTGCGGCCATGCGGCACATGAGTAGCGCCATCCGCAACCGCAGAAGATCCATCTCCGTGAGAAACGGCTTGCGGACGATCTGTGCGACGACCTTCATGTGCGCGTCATGCAAATCCTTCTGCTGCGAAGTCGGGGAGATGCGGACGATCTCGGTCGTGCGCGGCGGCAGATCGAGGCGCACCGACTCACGCGTTCGTCGGAGCAAGATCGGCTTGAGGCGCTCGCGCAAATCGTCCAGGTGCTTGTAGCCGACCAGCTTGCCGTCCTCGTCGAGTTTGCGGTGGCGATGGAAGAAGCGAAACTGCGGCCCCAGGGCGTGCTGGTCGACGAACTCGACGACGGAATGCAGGTCGTCGAGCCGGTTCTCGAGCGGGGTGCCGGCAAGAACGAGCGCGAATCGCGAGGCGAGCCCCTTGACGACGCGACTCGTCTTCGCTTCCCAGTTCTTGATGCGCTGCCCCTCGTCGAGGATGACCAGATCCCACCGTGCGCGCTCGATGTGGAGGATGTCTCTTAGCACCTGCTCGTAGTTGCAGACCGTGAAGAACGCATCCCCAGCGTAGGCCCTAGCCCGGTCCTTCGCAGAGCCAAGCACGAGCGCCACGCTTCGCCGCGAGAAGCGCCGGATCTCGCTTCGCCACTGCGACTTGAGCGACGCCGGGCAGACCACAAGTACCTTGGCGATATTCGCTTCGCGCGCGAGGATCTCCGCGACGCCAACCGCCTGGATCGTCTTGCCAAGCCCCATGTCGTCCGCGAGGATCGCGCGCCCGGCGCCGAGCGCGAACGCGACGCCGTCGAGCTGGTAGGGCAGTAGTGGGGTCGCGAGGAGTTCCTGTCGGAGCGGATGCTTGTCGGGTGCTTTGCGGATCTCTGCGGCGACGGCCGCAAGCCGCTCGCGCTCGAGCGCGCGCCGAATGAATTCGTCAGCGTCGGGGGTGACGAGGAACGGCTGGCCCAATGCCTCCAGTCTCCGCAGCGGCTCGAGCAACGCGCGCGGGGTGATCGCCGCGTCGAGGAGCGGCGCGACGACAGTTTGGACCTCGGGGTCGAGCTTCGTCGGCAGCGCCACTGCGAGCGACGGCTCGCCGTCGTACCGCAGGTGGACCGTGACGCGGTGGCGTCGATAGGGCTTTCGCAGCACGGTCTTCGGAAACCTCTTTTTCGCCCAAGCCAGCACCTTCATGACGTGCTTGCAGGTTCCGAGCGTGTTCGTCTTGAAATCGGGGCACGTGCAGTACGAGACCCCTCGCTGTTCGCCCCGCAGAGCGACGCGATACGTCTTACCGCTCGAGAGGTTCATCACGGCGTAGTCGGTCCACGGGTGGGTCCCGTCCTGCGAGCGGATCTTCATCCGTTCGGCATCCGCGCGCTCGCGGCGCTCGGCGAGCGCGGCCTCGACGATCGCCGCGTCGTCGTTCGTTGTGACGAGCAGCGTCGCGGGCGGCGGCTCGGCAAGCCCGAGACCGCTCTTGTTTTCGAGGATCTGCGCGAGAAGGCCCCCGATGTGCGGGCACGCGCCGTCGCAGGCCGTGCACGTGGCTCGCAGGCACGAATCCGAGAGCGGGTCGAGCACGAGACGCGCCGTCGCGCGCCGGGCGGGATCGCTCTTGTCCCAGACGACGACGGCCTCGCGGTCGTCGACGCGGAGGTCCTCCTCTGGCGTCTCCATCTCGAGCGCGCCGCCCTCGAGGAGCAAGCGCTTGCCGCGCGGTCCGAGCAGTTTGCAGGCCGCTTCGAACGACAGGTGACTCATTCGATCGCGCATCGTCAGCGCGCCGGAGGGCTTCGTACGCATGGGTGCTCCCTACTCAAAGGGAGAGCGGGAGGGAAGGGTCGCGCGCGGCTGCACGACGCCATCGTCAGCCGGAAGCCTCGCCGTTGGATTCGCGCAGGCGTCCATCTTGTCAATGCTTCCGCCGTCGCCCGCGTCGCGCCAGCGCGACCGATTCTCGCCAGGCTCGTCAGCGCGTGGTGGGGAGCTATTCGCCTACAGCGTCGACGCCGTGTGGGCTGGGTAGCCGCCGGGGCACGTCGGTTGAACCTTCCCGCCATTCGCCACGGCGCGCCTTCGGCAGAGGACTTCGAGCACCTCCCCGCCAGCTCATACTCCCCCGCCCCGACCGCCAGCACCACCATCCGCAGCGCCTCCTCGACAGTCCCCGGAGCGCCCCCGACGTTTGGGCCAAGTGGCGTCGCAATCTGCACGTTTAGGTCGCAATCGACGCGTTCATTCCGGTCGATTACGGTATTTCCGTGCCGATTACGGTACCCCGTCCGTTTTCGACTCCCGCCCTCTCCGCTAAGTGGCTGAACGTACATGTGTTTCGTGTGATACAGGGGCGGGTTCGAATCGTCGGGACAGTTCGCCGAGAGGGTCCTAGTTGAGCCCCGCTCGACGCCGCAGCCGCTTCGGAAGTGCGATTTCGGATGGGGTCGCGCGGGAATCGGTCGCGATGGATAGTCGCCTGCCGTGCGTTCAGGTAATGTCGTGCAAGCGCAGCATGCGAAGCCCCCGTGGCCCTGCCGTTCGTCGTATCGATCGCGCTTTCGTGCCCGCTTCGGAGGAGGGTGCCCGCCCGTTCATCAAATGGGCGGGGGGTAAGAGGCAGCTCTTGCCCGCGCTCATCGAGCGTGTCCCGGAATCCTACGGCACGTACTTCGAGCCGTTTGTCGGTGGGGGAGCGCTATTCTTCTCGCAGCGCCCCGGACAGGCGGTCCTCGCGGACGTGAATACTCGACTGATCCGCACGTATCGCGGCGTACGGGACCATGTCGACGAGGTGATAGGTCTACTGCGCGACTATCCGCACGATTCGAAGTTTTATTACGACCTTCGTCAAAGGGATATCGATTCTGCTTCGGACGCCGAGGTTGCCGCATGGTTCATCTACTTGAACAAAACGGGCTACAATGGCCTCTATCGCGTCAATCGGGGCAACGGGTTTAACGTTCCGTTCGGACGTTACGCCAACCCGACGATCTGCGACGAGCCGACGCTGCGCGCCTGCTCGGCTGCCCTTGCGGGCGTTGAACGACTTCTCGTGAGTGACTTCGAGGTCGCGGTGGCGGACGCCACGCGCGGCGACTTCGCGTATTTCGATCCGCCATATGTGCCGCTATCGATCACGTCGTCATTCACGTCGTACACCTCGCAAGGGTTCGGACTGGAAGATCAGATCCGCCTTCGCGATTTGGCGAGGAGACTCAAGAAGCGGGGAGTACGCGTGTTGCTCTCGAATTCCTCGACGCCCTTCGTTCGCGATCTCTACGCGGAGGACTTCGACGTGGAAGAGGTATTGGCAACCAGAATGGTCAACAGCAAGGCGTCCGCTCGAGGAGCCATCATCGAGCTGGTGATCACGTAGCGATGCCGGGACGAGCGACCGCGGTGTCGAGTGGAGACGCTCTCTGCAAAGAGATTGCCAAGCTGGGCCAATCGTTGGGCCTTATTGCGCGCGAGCAGTGTAAGTGTGGTCGCAGGATCTGGGGCGCCGAGTGCTTCATCGACGGGGTTCTCACCCATCGTGAGAGTCGACGGCGGCTGGGAGTGGAGTGCAAGTACCAGGGGACGAAAGGCAGCGCGGAGGAAAAGATCCCTGCCATCATTCAAGATATCGGAGCGTGGCCGATTCCGGGCATTGTGGTCTTCGCCGGGGTTGGATTTAGCGCCAATATCACGTCCTTTCTCGTCGCATCCGGTCGCGCCGTGGAGCTGGACGACGTGGAGTCCTGGCTACGACTCTTTTTCGGCTTGGACATTGAAGAGAGTTAACGGCGTGTCGCAAGAGCTGGCGACCAACGACTACGGAATGCGGAAGTACGTGTCTCGATAAATCCTAGTCCTCTGTGGCGTGACGAGGACGGCGGTAGGGCAGCGACGGTCGAGCATATACGCCTTGAGCTGCCGCTCGGTCGCGGGCAGGTCCGCGACCCGCATCTTGACCTCGGCAACAAGGGTAACGTCGGGCCGGTCGGGAGCCAGCACAATCAGGTCGGCGTTCGCCATCGCTACAAGTGTAGGACGGGCGGCACTGCCCTCCCTCCTCGCTGTTTGCGGCCCACCACCGCGCCGGTGGCCGTCGGCACGAAGGTCGCGTAGGAACCTGTTCACGCCGCCGCCGCTACCCAAAGTTCAACAGACAACGGGGCATTCCCGGTCTACGGAGCGACGTCCTTTCCGAGCGTTGTTTGAATCAGTGGCACGAGGCTGTAACGGCTACGACAAACTCGACGTGCTGCGGCGGAGCTCTGACGGGCGAGCAGGCGTCCCCCGAAAGGGACCACGTCTGACAGAGGCTCGTGACTTCGCCCAGATTGCGGGAGCGCTCTTGCTCCAGGCACTACAAATACATCCACGTCCACGAAGGGACGTCCGGCGCGGTCAGCCTCCAACAATTTTGGGGACCCCTCTCAGCCTTGAGCGGCGCACCGCTTCCATCGAGTCGCTCGTGACTGAAGGCGACGGAGTCACGACGGAGCGTGACGGGGTCGCGTACGAGCTTGACGGGGTCGCGTCTGAGCTTGACGGCGTCGCGTACGAACCTGACGGGGTCGCGTACCAGCCTGACGGGGTCGCGTCTCAGCTTGACGGGGTCGCGTCCGAGCTTGACGGGGTCGCGTCCGAGCTTGACGGGGTCGCGTCTGAGCTTCACGGGGTCGCGTCTGAGCTTCACGGGGTCGCGTACGAGCTTGACGGGGTCGTGTATGAGCGTGACGGGGTCGTGTATGAGCTTGACGGGGTCGTGTATGAGCGTGACGGGGTCATGACGGGGGTCAGTGCGGTCGTCGCTCGCCCTCGGTCCATCATCGCATGCATCGAGGCGTGCCGCTCTCCACGGAGAACACGAGTGTCTCAGCGACAACGATGCCAGGGCGGGCCGCTCAGGGTTCGCACTTTCCGTCAGCCGTAGGCCTGAAGCCCGGACGGCACTCCATGCATTGACCGGTCTTTGGGTCGTGAAACCCTGTTCTGGCGGGTAGGAAACCGTTATCTTCCTCGCGGGTCAAGCGGTGGCGCAAGGGGTCAGGCTGTCACGCACCGGTCGAGCACTCGGCCGTAAGCCGCGCACGAGTGGCCGTGTCCCCCTTCGCCAAGTATCAGTGCGGCGCGGACTTCCCGCCGCATTGGAAATGCGGAGCTTGGCCATCGGATAAACACCGCGCGCGCTCATGACGAGCGAGGGCCGACGATGCTCGCCGCCCCTTATCCAGTTCGCCTTCACATCCCGCTGGGGACGCAAGCAGCACGTTGTTTCAATGACTTGCATCCTGCCCCTCGAAGGTCTCGGGGGAGCGAGCAAAAACTCCGTGTTCGACGAAACGCCTTAAGGCCACGTTGCCGACATGCGCCGCCCTGATATCGGCGAGCACCGCTGCGGGATTCTTCCCTTCCTCAGCCAACCGTTCGGCGCGAGCCTCGACGTAGTCAGTCATGACCTGCACGTCGAATTCGGGATGGAATTGCAAACCCCACGCGTGCTCGCCGAAACGTACCGCGGCATGAGGTTCAACCTCGGTCCTCGCCAGCACTTCGGCGCCCGGTGGCAGCACCGCGATCGAGTCCACGTGTGTCGCGTGGACGAGGGAGGGCTCGATGCTGCGATCCAAGAGCAAATCGTCACGCAGGATCGTGAGCTTGACCGTGCCCATTTCGCGTCCTCGAGGGTTTTTCTGGACCAAGCCGCCGAGCGCTTGCCCGAGCACCTGGTGACCAAAACAGATGCCGAGGACCGCCTGCCCGCCCTTCACGGCGCGCGCCAGGTACCGCTCCAAGCGTAACATCCAAGGCGCGCGTTCGGTCACGCTCGATGCCGAACCGGTGACGATCACGCCCGAAAAGTCTTCGTCGGGCGGCCATTCGGTGCGCTCCTCCCGCGCATCCAATTCTACGTAGCCACCAACCCATGTGTCGGCCAGTCCCAGGCGCACCATATCCGCGAAAGTTCCGACGCGCTCTCTCGTCTTCACAAGGGGGTCCCCCGTGACGACGATCAGCAGTGGTGAGGGGCTCATAGGGCGAGTTTATAGCAGCCGTACGTTTCGGGTTAGGACCCGTCACCGGGTGTGAGCCCCGTCGGCGGACTCCTCCTTCGCCAGTGCCCAGTTTGCATGCGCTCGGCAGCATCGATCAACGCCGCTGCCTCGATACTCCGGGGCGCACGGAGACTCTGCTGGTGGACCGCTCGGTCAAGACAGGCTACCTCATTTTAGCGACGACGGTGTCGCTGCCAGGGTAACGTACGCCGCCGTCTGGGTCGTAGCTTGCCATCGAATTGGGCAGTGGAGTGTGGTCATGTCTTGGAGATTATGGGGTGCCGCAGCCGTCTTCGCGGTTTTCGCCGGCGGGTGCAACGCGATTCTCGGCAATGAGACTCCCAGCGTGACGGATGGATCGGCAGGGGTGGGACTCGATGCGACGAATGACGGCACTGCCGCGGAAGGGGGCGGCACGGTCATCGACGCGAGCGCGAGCGAAGCGGCGTCGATGGATGCTGGCGCGAAGGACGCCCGCATCACCGCCGACGCAGACGTGACCTCACCGACCGATGACGCCGAGGCCAGCGCCACCGACGCCGAGGCCAGTGCGCCCGACACCGGTTCGGCGGACGCGACCGAGGGCGGCTGCGACTTGACTAGCGTCCACAGCTGCGGCGCCTGCGGCAACGACTGCACGCAGTTGCCGTACGTGTTGGACGCCGGGATTTCGTGCGTTGGCCAGCGCTGCTCGTACGCGTGCGCCCCCGGCTACGGCGACTGCAACGATGCCGGCGTGGGATGCGCCGCATTGACTTCGAGCCCGAACTGCGGGGCTTGCGGCGTCACGTGCACGGGGTCTACACCCGTCTGTGCCGTGGCGGAAAGCGGGACGCCCGCCTGCGCCAGCGGCTGCGCTGCCAGCCAGAGTCACTGCGGCGCATCTTGCTTTGATCTGTCGAGCAACAATAGCAATTGCGGCGCGTGCGGCAACGTGTGTCCGGCCGCACAAATCTGCGCCGACGGCGGCTGCGAGTGCCCGAACGCGGCCACGCCCGACTCGTGCGGCAACGCTTGCACGAACCTCCAATCGGACGTGGCCAATTGCGGCAGTTGCGGACGCGCCTGCAGCGGAGGCGAGACCTGCCAATCGGGGGTCTGCACATGTCCGGCCGGGCAAACCCTCTGCGGAAGTACGTGTGTGAACGCGGAGACGGACCCGAACTCCTGCGGCTCCTCGTGTGCGGCCTGCACCGGCGGGGCCGGTTGTGACGGCGGCGTGTGTGCTTGTCCCAACGGCACGACCCTTTGCGGGGGCACGTGCGTCGCACTGGGCACTGACGTCTCCAACTGCGGTGGATGCGGCAAGAGCTGTGCTGCGCTCCCGCACGTTGCATCCACCGGTCTCTCGTGCGCGGGCGGCGTCTGTTCCTATCAGTGCGCGTCCGGCTTCGGTGATTGCGCCGGCACCGGCACGGGCTGCGCAACGAGTCTGGCATCCGGCTCCAATTGCGGCGGCTGCGGCGTCACATGTGGCGGGACGACGCCCGTGTGCGGGCAGTCCGATGCCGGACCCGCTTCTTGCGTCAGCGGATGCCCGGCGGGGCAATCGAACTGCAGCGGCACGTGCAGCACCCTGTCCGATGACCCGAACCACTGCGGCAACTGCGCAAACGCCTGCCTCGCGACCGAAACGTGCGGTTTGGGGACGTGCGGTTGTCCTACCGGGCAGGCTCTCTGCTCCGGCGTGTGCATCAATCCCCTGACGGACAACTCCAACTGCGGTCAGGGCCGCTGTGGCAACGCATGTCCTGCCGTCGCCACGTGCCAGAATGGCGCTTGCGCGTGCCCTCCCAGCACGCCCGCGCTGAGTCTGTGCGGATCTGCCTGCGTCAATCCGCAGACCGACAACAATAATTGCGGCTCCTGCGGCACGAAGTGCACGACACCAGAAAGCTGCCAATCGGGGGTCTGCGGGTGCCAGACGGGCGAGAGTTATTGCTCCGCATCCAACATATGCACGAGCACGCAGACCGATAGCGCGAATTGCGGAGCGTGCGGCCACGCTTGCACTACCAGTGTGGCAGGTGCGACGGTGAGCTGCATCGCAGGGACCTGCCAGGTCTCGTGCAGCGCGGCCGGTGACACGCAGTGCCCGTCCACTAGCCCCACATCGTGCGTAAACCTTCAGACCGACACCAACAACTGCGGGACCTGCGGCCACAGCTGCACTACGGCCATCTCGGGCGCCACCGCGAGCTGCGTCGGCGGCTCGTGCAAGATCGCGTGCACCACGTCCGGCTACACCGCGTGCCCCACGACGGACCCGACGGCCTGCGTGAACCTCGAGACCAACAACAGCGACTGCGGCGCCTGCGGCGTTTCTTGTGTATCCGGGACGGAGTGCTCGGGCGGCGAGTGTTCGTGCAGTACGGCGAGCGGCTGTGCGGGCTGCTGTAGCAGCGCCACCACGTGCGAGCCCTACGCGAGTCAGCGCAGTACGAGCTGCGGGACGGGTGGGAACCCATGCAGTTCATGCACGTCGCCCGCGCAGTGCGGCGGGAGCGGGACGTGCGTGTGCGATGCGCCCGATATCTCGTGCAGCGGACAGTGCTCCGCCCCGTCGGTGGCCAACAGCTGCGGAACGTCGTGTGCCGCTGCATGTCCCGGTCCGACCAACGGCGCGACCGGCAACGCCAGCTGCATCGGCTCGTCCTGCACCATCGTTTGCAACTCCGGAACGCCGAACTACTGCAGCGCAGCCGGGGCCTGCGTCAACTTTGACAATGACGCGAACAACTGCGGCAGTTGCGGCCACAGGTGCGTGTTCCCCGGTTCGGCGTGCAACAGCGGCCTCTGCGCGCCCGTGGCGCTCGCCACGGGTCAAACCTCTCCTGGTTGGATGTTGGTCAATTCCGGCACTATCTTTTGGATCAACGAGGCTTCGCCGCCTGCGGTGACTGCGATAAACGAGGATGGCTCCGCGCCAGGATATGAGCTGCCGACCGTGGGGGTCGGGACACCTGGCTTCGTCCTCTTCGATAGCGGCGCCAGCGCATATGTCTACTGGAATGACGGTGCCGGCTCGCAGATCCTTCTGTTCGGTCCAATTGGCGCTTTCAACATCGAACAGCCGATTGCATTCCCCACGCCAGGCGTCTCGGATGTAACGGAGTTGAACGATGAAATGTACTTGGCCAACACGAATGCGGCCGGGGTTCTGGACGTCGGGCCTGACGGCACATATTCGAACGTAAGCTCTCCCGTCTATGCCGGGCAGGAGCCGATCGCGATCGCGGTCGACTCCTCGTCTCTTTATTGGACCGACCTGGCCAACGGTCCGGGGACGGGATGGATCTCGAGAGCGCCGCTGCCCGTCCACGGGGCCGCAGCCGGGAGTGTGACGCATATCGCGACGAACCTGAGCCCGGTGAATCTCGGCAGAACTCTAGCGGTCAACGCGACGAACGCGTACGTCGTGACGTCCGTAGTCAGTAACTCTGGCCGGGTCGAGCAGGTCCCCCTCGCGGGCGGTATCGCCACGCCGCTGTCGTCGACGGGCAATGCGGTGTCGGTCGCAGCCGATGCGACCGGTGTCTACTGGGTGGACGCCACGCTCGGAAAGGTGCTCAAAGTCGCGACGGGGACTACAACGATAGTAACGCTCGCCTCAGGTCAAGCCATTCCGAACGGCGAGGGCGGTGTGGCCGTCGACGCAACGGGCGTCTATTGGGCGACCACTACATCGGTGATGGCACTTGCGAAGTAATGGCAAGGCGCGCGGGGACCATGGACCGCTCGAGAGAGCTTCCCATGGCCCTACCCATCCATATCGGGTAGAGTGGGCATTACTGCGATGTCTGCGTCCGGAGTCGAAGTGGATGCCGCTGCGGAGCGGCGCGTCGGCACGGTCCTGCGAGGCAAGTATCACGTCGATCGCGTGATCGGCGTCGGCGGAATGGCGATCGTCTACAAGGTCACGCATCGCAACCAGGCCGAGTTCGCACTCAAGATGCTCCGTCCTGAGCTGAGCATTCTGGAGAACCTGCGAACGCGGTTCCTGCGCGAGGGCTACGCGGCCAACTCGGTCAAACATCCGGGGGCCGTCCTGGTGGTCGACGACGACATGACCGAAGATGGAGCCGCTTTTCTCGTCATGGAACTCCTCGACGGGGCGCCGGTGGAGACGCTCTGGGAGCGCGGCGGGTACCGCCTGCCCGTGAACGCGATCGCCGCCATCGGCTACCAGCTCCTCGACGTTCTGGCGGCGGCGCACGCCAACGGAATCGTGCATCGCGACATCAAGCCGGCCAACCTCTTTCTCACGCGCAACGGTACGGTCAAGGTGCTCGACTTCGGCATTGCGCGGGCGCGCGATGCCATGGCCGGCAGCGTCGATTCGACGGGGACTGGGATGGTTTTGGGAACGCCGGCCTTCATGCCGCCCGAGCAGGCCCTCGCAAAGTCCAGCGCGATCGACGGGCAGACCGACATCTGGGCTGCGGGTGCCACTCTGTTCACGCTCATGAGCGGTCAATTCGTGCATGAAGGGGAAACAGCGGCGCAGCTGCTCGTGACAACGGCCACCGCGCCGGCGCGGTCGATCGCCACCGTCGTGCCGGACATCGCGCCACCGCTGATGGCGGTCGTGGACCGCGCGCTCGCTTTCGAGAAGTCGGCGCGCTGGCCCAGCGCGGAGGCGATGCGCGACGCCTTGGCCGAGGCGTACGCTGCGACCTTCGGAGAGGCCATCTCGAGGACGCCGCTGTCTGTCTTCTTCGGGGGCAGCCTTGCCATGCAAGCTTCCCTAGGAAGGCTGGTTCCGACGCCCCTTCCGACATCAAGAAGCGCGAGTCGTGCAGCGGCCGTTCCCACGCCCGCTCCGGCCGCGAGGAGCGCCGGTCTCGTGGCCGCGTCGCTCGCCGGAGCCACGACGGCGCAACCGGTGGCGCACGAACGCCCGTCATTCGACAAGTCGGCCCTGGCGGGCAGCGGCCAAAGGCAGGCGCTCGTCATCGGTTCGGTTGCCGTCACTGTGCTCATTGTTGCAGGCGGCGGTCTAGTCCTGCGCAGCTGGCTCTCGAAGCCTCCGGCTTCTACAGAAGATCGAGCAGCCCTCGTGTCCGTGCCGCCTCTCGTGGCGTCGAGCGCGCCCTCCGTCGGACCTCCCGACGTCACGCTCGCTCCTGCGCTCCCCGCGGAAACAGTGAGCTCCGCGCCCCGCGCAAACCCAGTCCCGGCGCCCGCGAGAGCGCCTGAGAATCCGCCGACGACAGCACCTGCCCGCTCGCGCCCGAGGCCCGCCGCTTCCGCAGCGCAGGCGTCATCGCCGTCCGCGTCTGAAAGGCCCGCGGCAGAGCCGCGCGCGTCCCCTCCGAATTGCACTGTGGTCACGAACTACGATACCGAGGGAGAGCCCCATTTCACGAAGGTGTGCAAGTGACCTTCGCCGAGAGGATGACGCGATGATACGGCACAGACTGGCTTCGTTCTGCCTCGCGGTCGCCGCGGTACTAGGCGCGACGACCATCGTAGTCGCCCAGGATATGGATGCCTGCATTGGCGCGAGCGAGAAGGCGCTGGTGCTGCGAAAGGCGGGAAAGTTCATGGATGCGCGCGCGTCGCTCTCGAAGTGCGCAGCCGCACTCTGCCCCGACGCCGTTCGCGTGTCCTGCCAGCAGCGACTCGTCGACATGAATCGAGCCATACCGAGCATCGTTCTTGCCACGAAAGACGGCAGCGGGCGCGACGTCACAAGCGCGAAGTTGACGGTCGACGGAACAGTCTACGCGGATGGGCTGGGCGGCAGTGCGATCCAACTCGACCCAGGAGAACACGAGTTTCGGTTCGAGTTCGCCGGGCAAACGCTCGTCAAGCGATTCGTGCTCCGGCAGGGGGAACAAGGCCGCCGGGAAGAAGTCGTCATTGGCGCCCCTTCCAAGCAGCCCGCGCTCACGGCCCCCCCAGCAGCCGCAGAAGCCGCTGCCACCACTGCCTCATCGACCGCAGAGAGCGGCTCGGCGCGCGGCTCGTCCATGCAAACGACGGGGCTCATCATCGGCGGCGTGGGCCTGGCAGCTCTGGCGACGGGCGCCGTCTTCGGTGCTCTGGCGCTGAGTGCGCACAACGACTACGAGAAGAACTGTGGGGCCAATATCGGCGGCAGCGTTCCGCCCAACACCTGCAATGCACAAGGCGCCAGTGGCGAGCAGGATGCGGCAAACAAGGGCGACTTATCGACGATTTTCTTCGTGGTTGGCGGGGGAGTGCTTGCCGCGGGGGCTGCGCTTTACTTCCTCTGGCCGAGCGGCCGCTCCGACGTTCGAGTGGGCATCGGACCCGATCGCGTGCTTCTCACCGGGCGGTTCTAATAGCAGCGTCCGCGAGGGCGATGTCACGGCGAACGGCGGGCCCAATGGCTGGCCCGACTGCTGTCCGCGTCCTCAACCGGGCGACTGCGATCTCCTATCTTGCAGATGCGATCTCTCCCGGAGCAAACGCCTCGGTCTTCGCCGAACGTTCAACGACCTCGCACGCACGCGTTCAGTGCGCGGCGATACCGGCGCAGATGTCGTTCAGGTCTTGGTATTCGGAACCCATGGCGCGGATGTTGTTCCAGATCACGGAGCACACCACCGGGCGGCAACTCTCGTAATCGACAGGCCAGAGGCGGGCGGTTCCGTCTTCGGATGCCGAGACGATGCGCGCGGCATCTTTCGAGGATGCGGCCGGGGAGAACGCGGCGAGTCGGACGTCGTCGGAGTGCCCGGCGAGCGTGGCCAAGCTCTGGCCGCTCTTGGCATCCCACAAACGCGCCGTGCGGTCGCGCGATGCGGTCACGATATGCGAGCCATCCTCGGAGAATGCAGCCGAAAGGACCGCGCCAGCGTGGCCCTGAAGCTTCGACACCAGGCGACCACTCGAGGCGTCCCACACACGCGCTGTCTTGTCGTCCGACGCCGTGAGAACGCGTGTCCCATCCTTCGAGAACTCCGCGGTACGGACCGCTCCAGTGTGGCCTTCCAGGGTGGCCACGAGCTGCCCGCTGGTCGCGTTCCACACGCGCGCTGTGGTGTCCCCGGACGCCGTCACGACGCGCGAGCCATCTTTGGAAAATACCGCGCGAAGGACCCAATACACATGCCCCTTCAGCGTTGCGACGAGTTGCCCGCTCTTGGCGTCCCACACGCGCGCCGTGGCATCGTTGGACGCGGTGACGATGCGCGTCCCGTCTTCGGAGAATGCGGCGGCCCGAAGCGGACCGGTGTGCCCCTGGAGTGTCAACAACGATTGACCACTCTTAGCGTCCCATACTCTCGCGGTGGCATCGTCTGACGACGTCACCACGCGCGTGCCATCCGGGGAAAACGTGGCGGACGACACTGGGCGGGTGTGCCCCTGGAGCGTCATCAACGATTGGCCGCTCTTGGCATCCCAAATCCGCGCAGTGTTGTCGCTGGACCCAGTGACCACACGTGCCCCATCCTTGGAAAACGAGGCCGAGGAAACGGAACCGGTGTGGCCCTGGAGCGTCGCCACGCACCGGCTGGTCTTGGCGTCCCAAACGCGCGCAGTCCCATCTGCGGACGCGGTGACGATTCGCTGGCCGTCGTCGGAGAAGGCGGCGCTGGTCAAGGCTGACGTATGGCCCTCGAGCGTCGTGGGCAGAAGGCTGCTCTGGGCGTCCCACACGCGAACCGTGCTGTCGCCGGATGCGGTGACCACACGCCTGCCGTCTGGGGAAAACGCGATAGCCCGCACGGCAGCGGTATGTCCCCGCAGCGTAGCGACAAGATCGCCACTCTTCGCCTGCCAGACCCTCGCCGTCCCGTCGCCCGCCGCGATGGCGATGCGTTCCCCATCGGGCGAGAACGATGCAGCGTTCACCCCGCTAGAACGGCTCTCAAGCTTGGTCAAGAGCCGACCGGTCTGGGCGTCCCACACGCTGGCCGTGCCGCTGTTGGAGACCAGGAGCACGCGCGCGGAATCCCTCGAAAAGGCCGCGGCGACCACGGCGCCGAAGACGCGGCTGTAGTCTTCGATCGTCGCCACCACGCGGCCACTCTCGGTGTCCAGGACTTGCACCGCGCCGTCGTCCGACCCGGCGAGGACTCGCGCAGCGTCCGGCGAAACCGCGGTGATGGGCACGCCGCCGGAATGGACCTCGTAGGTCGCCAGGAGCCGGCCTTGCTTGGCGTCCCATAGGCGCGAGGTCTTGTCGTTGGTCACTGTGACCAGGCGTGTCCCGTCCGGTGAATACGTGGCAGACGTCACCCAATCGTTGTGACCCTTGAGCGTCATCACGGGTTGACCGTTCGTCACGTCCCACACCCGAGCGGTGCGGTCCGAGGATGCCGTGACGACGCGCATCCCGTCTGGGGAGAACGCCGCGCTCTTGACGATGTCGGAGTGACCCTGCAGCGTGGACACGAGCTGACCGCTCTTGACGTCCCAAATCCGTGCTGTCCGGTCCGTCGATGCGGTGACGACACGCGTTCCATCCGCCGAGAACGCCGCCGTCCCCACCGGACCAATATGCCCTTGGAGCGTCGCCACGAGCCGACCGCTCGCGGCATTCCACAGGCGCGCGGTTTCGTCATCGGACGCTGTGACTACGAGCGACCCGTCCATTGAAAATGCAGCCGTCGAGACGGCTCCCGTGTGGCCGTGGAGCCTTCCAACGAGCGGGGCCGCCCCCACGGCGGCCAGTCCGGCTCCGACGAGCGCAGGGTCGCCCAACGCATCGGGCGACTGCACCCCGGCGCGCAATGCAAACGCCACCGTTTCCCTCTCTAACGTGTCGTCACGAGAGGTCTCGATGGCCAATCGAGCGAGGTTGTGCGCGACGTCGACTTGGACAGTGCGCAGCCGAACGCGCGCGTCGATGAGAAGGACTCCGAGGACGACCGACGTGACCACGCCAATCGCCGCGATCGCGATCAGCCGTCGCCCTAGCGCCGTCTGGAGGATGGGGGTCGGTCTCCTATTCAAGCTCGTCTCCTGGACCAAGAAGGCAACTCCGGGAATCTCGGCGCGGGCCGCATCGCCACCGGGCTAGGCGATCCCTGCGTCTTTGTAGCGATGACATACCACCGGTCTTGGCTCGCACGTATCCCCGGCCCGAAAGAGGGGCGTTTTACCTTGTCTCGTCGCGTTCGCGCTCGTACGCTAGGAAAGCGTTCATGCCTCTGTTCGGGCCGAACACCGTCCGCGTCGACACGCAGCACATCCATCTGATCCGCCTGCTCCGTGGCTACCACGATGACGGCGAGTACGAGCAGGACATCCGGTCCGTCGGCGAACTCGCCCTTCGATGCGTGAAAGACGCCCCAGCGAACTGCCCATCTCCTGCCATCGTCTTCGATATCGACGAGACGTCGCTCGCCAACGACTGGCCCCGACTCCTGCGACCGGAAGCACGCGCGGCCGCGGGCGATCGGTTCAGCTACTACGATCAGAGCCATTGGAACGCTTTGGTCGAGCGCGCCTGCGCTCCGCCTGTGCAGGCAACCCTCGACGTCTATCGTCTCACTCGCTCGCTGGGGTGGACGATCTTCTTTATCACGGGGCGCCCCGACACGCAGCGGGAGGCCACGGAGAAGAACCTCGTGGCCAGCGGGTACGCCGGGTGGGCGCGCGTCGTCATGCGGGACGAAGGGGAGAGAACCGTAGACGCTTCGATCTATAAGTCAGCGGCCCGCAAGCGCATCACGGAGGCGGGCCATACGATCCTCGTGAACATCGGGGATCAGGCGAGCGATCTGTCCGGGGGCTTTGCCGCGCATACGTTCAAGCTGCCAAACCCATTTTACTTCGTCCCCTGAGAGGACATGGACACCCAGCGCGTCAGTGTCCCGACGGAGCTGTCGTACTCCCGAGGCTCGGCAAGGTCAGAGCCGGGGTGGCGTACGGATTGAAGGCGCTTTGAAATGCCCCCACGTGGGGGAAGAGGAAATTCGGCACGTGGGACCAATCTCCGAGGAGCACGGTGGTGCCCGAGCCCCCCATCTGCCCGAGCGCGTCGTACGCGTGGATCATGACCTCCATGGGAGTGATCCCGGCAGTCTCCGCGCGCTTCTCTTCCGCACGCGCTCTGGCAGCGAGCACGGCCGCCTCGGCATCGGCCTTGGCCAGCAAGATTTTCTTCTTCGCGTCGGCCTCGGCGCGAATGCTGGCCATTTCCGATTCCGCCTGCGTGACCTTCTTTTGCGTTTCCAGGGCGGCGAGCTGCTCTTCGGCCTTGAAGCGCGCCGTCTCCGCTTCCTTCTGTAGCTGAAGCCGCTGCCGCTCTCCCTCCCACGCAATCGCGGCTTGCTGACGGGCAGCCTCCTGCTCGCCCGCGATTCGCTCGCGGATTTTTTCGGCGATCTCGGGAGCGTACGTCACGGCCTCCAGGGTCACGCTCGATATCTCAACGTGCTTGCCCCTCGTTCGGCGGCGCACTTCGTTCTCGACCTCGTCTTCGATCGATTCGTTCTTCTTCTGGAGCTCCATGTACGAGTGGTGCGCAAACACGCCTCGAGCTGCGCTTCGAAATTCAGGACCGATGACTTCTTCGTAGTAGTTCGTGCCGATCTCGGTGTCGAGCTCGTAGAGCTCCGAGACGACAGGTCGATAGATGACGCTCAGGGTGAGATCGAGGTCCAAGCCCTCGGTGCTCTTCGTTCGAATTCGCTCGGTGCGCGTCGAATACGTGACGTCGAAATCGTCGATTCGATTCGACGTGCAAGCAATGAAACACCATCCGAGCTTGTACTTGTCTGGCGGAAGGACTTCACGCAGCAGACCCCGTCCGCCGGGCTCGAAATAGAGCCCCCGGTGGCCTGGCTCGACCGTGGTCATCACGCACCCGGACATCAACATGGCAAACGCCACCGCCCCAGGCATACCGACCGCCGCGGGCGTCGATCGAGCGAATTTCGCGACTTCGCAGACTTCGATCCATGGTTGGCTCATCGCACACCGAATGACAGTTTTCATGGTTTGCCTGCTTTTCCGAAAATGTTCGCCGCAATGCAAGAGTGAGAGAAGTGCTCCGCACCGGTCAGAGCAATTCACGCGCCAGTGCGTTCGAGCGTTTGCGTCTGCACCTGATATCGTGGCCGCACACTGACAGATCCAATCTCGACTAAGAGGCACGCCATGCGACTCGCGCCGGTCAGCGGGATGCACCGACCAGGGCACTCCGCCCCAGTGAGCGCGACCAGGTGCGGCGTGTTGTCCGCCCGGCGACTGAGGCATGCGCGCCACCCGCACACCCCGCACCCGTCCCGACGGTCAAGGCGCCCCGGAGACGGCGCCGCACACCGGATCCCCTTGCTCGAGCGTTCGGCTCCGAGTCTACGGGCCCTATCGCCGGTGTGCTGCGGAATGTCCGGCGCGCCGCTGTGTGGCTCGGGCAGCTGCGGAGCCTTGGACCGCTCGAAAATCGAGACTGGCGCTTCCCGGTCGACCACGGCACACTGCGTCTCTGCCGTGCAGAGGGACGACTCTACGCAACTTTATGCCACACAGGATGACGGCGCGAAAGGGCCTGTATTTCCACTCGGAAGCGCGCCCGAGGCGCACCTTTTTCTCGTTCTCGAGTGCTCGCGCCCGCTCGCTGGGGGCGCCAGCTACGCTCTGGCCGGGATCGACGAAGTGGTGCTCGGACGGGGTCCCTCCCGATGCGCCTCGCGCGAGACGCGGGATGGTGTGCGGCGGCTCGTGGTAGAGGTGCCCGATCCTTTCATGTCAGCGCGCCACGCGGTGCTGAAGCGATCCGGGGACGGGTTCGTCCTCGAAGATGCGCGGTCGCGCAATGGCTCCACGGTCAACGGCGCGATCGTCGCGTCCGCCACGCTCACCGACGCGGACACATTCGAGCTCGGACGCACCATTTTTCAGGCGGGGTACGTGAACACTCCGCAGCAGGTCCATCTCGACGTGGATGCATCCTGCGGACCTTCCCGTCCCAAAGGCTTGATGACGCTTCTGCCGGCGCTCGCCGATACGATGAACCGTGTATCCCTGGTCGCCCAGTCCGGCGTCCCGATGATTCTGTCGGGCGAGACCGGAACGGGCAAGGAGGTGCTGGCGCGCGCAATCCATGCCCTCTCGGGCAGGGCAGGCGGGTATGTCCCCGTCAACTGCGCGGCCCTGCCAGAGGCTCTCGTTGAATCCCAACTGTTCGGACACGTCAAAGGGGCATTCACGGGTGCCGTGAGTGCGGAGCCGGGCCTGCTGCGCACGGCCTCCGGCGGCACGCTGTTCTTGGACGAAATCGGGGAGCTGCCGCTCGAAGCGCAGGCGAAGCTGCTACGCGCGCTGCAAGAGCACGAAGTGGTTCCGGTCGGGGCGACTCGACCCACGAAACTGGACCTCAGGGTCATCGCTGCGACGAACAAATCACTCCGCAAGCTCGTCGAAGCCGGACAGTTCCGAAGCGATCTTTTCGCTCGCCTCGCAGGTTTGTCCGTGCGACTGCCGCCCCTGCGCGAACGCCGCCAGGACATCGGGATCATAGCCGCCTCTGCGCTGACAGACATCGCCGGAAGCCGCGCGGGAGACTTGTCGTTTGAACGCGAAGCCGGTATCGGGCTCGTCCATCACGTATGGCCGTTCAACGCCCGCGAGCTTTTCCGCGCGCTGTCGCTCGCATATGTGCTCCGCCAGGGTGGCATGCTCACGTGGAAACACCTGAGTGAAGCGCTGGGGCCATCGCGCGATGGCGAGCCATCGTCGTCGGCCCGAAACCCCGATCCCGGGAAGGCGCTCCGGCGCTCTGTGGTGGCGGCGCTCGACGCGCACAACGGCAACGTCAGCAAGGCCGCAAAGGCGCTCGGCAAGTCGAGACCCCAAGTCCATCGCTGGATCCGTCGGTTCGACCTTGACGTGCACAAGTTTCGAGGACGCTGAGCCCGAGGTGCACCGCACACCTCGGCATCGAAGAATCATCCGGTGCGAGCGACTCACGAACGCCGACTGCCGCGGTTGCCGCGGTCATGAGACTCCCCTATGAACGCGACGTGAAATGGCTCATTTTCGGACTCGCGGCGATGGGTGTGAGTCTTGGCTGCAATCCGCAACCGAGTTCGCCTGCCTTGTCCGGTTCCGTTTCGATGCCGGCCGCGGTGGCTGCGTCGGCCACCATCCCACCGGCCATCCGTGCGGCGGTCGACGCGCCGGACCGCTCGGATGACGACCGGAAGCTCGATAGCGGCCGGCATCCGGCTGAGATCATGGCGTTTTTCGGCATCGCGCCGGGGATGAGGGTGGCCGAGCTCGGCGCAGGGGTCGGCTATACGAGCGAACTGCTGGCGCGGGTCGTCGGCCCGTCGGGGATCGTCTACGGACAGAATAGCAAGCTTGTCCTCGAGCACTATGCGGACAAGCCATGGAGCGCCCGTCTCACCAAACCGGTGATGGCCAATGTTGTCCGCGTGGACCGTGAATTCGACGACCCGCTGCCCCCGGAGGCCAACCACCTGGACGCCGTGTTTCTACTTCTCTTCTATCACGACACGGTCTGGCAGAAGACGGACCGCGACAAGATGAACCGCGCGATCTACCAGGCGCTCAAGCCCGGTGGAGTCCTTGCCATCGTCGATCATAGCGGACGGCCCGGAACGGGGCTGTCCGAAGTGCAGTCGCTGCACCGCATCGAAGAGAGCGTGGTTCGGGGCGAGATCGAGCGAGCGGGCTTCAAATTCGCGGGCGAGGCGACGTTTCTTCGTAACCCGGAGGACCCGCGCGACTGGAACGCGTCCCCGCGTCAGGCTGGGGAGCGGCGTGGAACGAGCGACCGATTCGTGTTGAAATTCGTAAAGCCCATTTCGTGAGTGGCCCCGAGCGGTCCGGGATTTCGCAGCACGCGGGATTCATGGGACCCTAGCGCCGCATTGACCGCAGAACTTCGCGTGAGCCCCTAGAGCCGCGCCACACCCAGGGCACCCCGTTTCAGCGCGCGGCGTGCCACACTGAGAACAGAAGCGAACCCCTTCCGCCAGCGCCACGCCACACATGGCGCACCGGTAGGCCTCATCGGCCGGCCGAGGCGGGGAGGCTACGACGGCCTTGGCCCCCAGGTCGACGGCGCTGACGTAGTCCGCGTGATGCGCCTTGTCCTGAAGTTGCTGGCGCGCGGCCAAGACTTTGGCCTGCGCATGCTCTGCAGCGATCGAAACCTCGAAGTTCGGCGCGCATCGCGTGCAGAGGCCGGCCTGAGCGTTCCAGCACACTTCGGGGCAGACCCATTGGCCGCACTTGGAGCACTGCTGAAAGTGCCCCTTGGCTTCGCGCACGGCTTCTTCCAGAGCGGCGTCGTGGGCTCGGCCGCCGATGGCGCGCTGGACCTCGTAGGCCGACGAGCTCGCGGATCGGAACACGCCGCCGAACAGGTTGCCCGCAACCTGCAAGGCCGACTCGGCCATACCGAATGCGGACGTCTGAAACCGGGTCATGAACCCATTCTGGCAATGGTCACAGTGAAACTTGAATTGAAAGCCCTTGTCGGTCGACAGGTCCTGGTAATTCTGAACGAACTGAATGAGACCGCCCATGGACCGGGAGGATACCAGGACGCGACGCACGACCCTCCCTCAATCGGCGCGCCGACTTTGTGGCATGCCTGTTGCCGGCCCGAAAAACGCACCATACGGCGCAGACGAGATGACGCGAGAAAATGGGCGAGCCTACCTATCGGTGGGCCAGGGGAATGAGCTCGTCGTATTTGCAAGAAGAGCCGAGTGTGAGTGCCCAGTATAACAGCTGACGAGAGAGGGGGTGTCCTCCCGGATGGTACGATCCGTGCTTGCCCAATCCTGGGATCGTCGCCATTTTTCAGCTGCCCAACGCCTTTGGACAACCGAGTATTCGCCCAATGAAACAGGCCCTGGTCAATGTCGTCGAGGATGTCTGCCGAAGGTACGGATCCGATCGAACCCGGATGATGGACATCGTCATCGCCGTCCAACAAAAGCTCGGGTGTGTGTCGACGGATGCCATGGAGGTCATCGCGCGTGAGGTGAACTCCCACCGGGTGGAGGTCGAGAGCGTCGTAACTTTCTACGCATTCCTCTCGGTCAAGCCGCGCGGCAAAGTCATCATCAGACTCTGCAACGATATTGTCGACTGGATGAAGGGGTACGAAGCGGTAGCCGACGCGATGGCCAAAGAGCTCGGCGTCACGATGGGCGACACGACGGCCGACGGCGCCATCACGCTCACGCCCACCCCATGCATCGGCATGAGCGACCAGGCGCCTGCAGCCCTCATCAATGACGTGGTCGTCCCCAATCTCACGCCCGAGCGTGCTCGCCACTGCGTGCGCGAACTACGGCGGCACCTGGATCCAGCGCAGCTCGTCACGATGGTCGGGGATGGCAACAACGCGAATCCGCTGGTGCGCTCGATGGTGCGCAACAATATCCGGCGCCGCGGCCCCGTTCACTTCGATGAGTTCACAGCCGGCGGTGGGCTGGCGAAAACCTTGCACTTGCCAGCAGAATCCGTCATAGCGGAGATTCGGGCGTCCCGGTTGCGTGGCCGAGGCGGAGCCGGATTCGCTACAGGTCAAAAATGGGAGTACGCACGGAACGCGCCCGGGGATCAACGCTACGTGCTGTGCAATGCGGACGAAGGCGAGCCCGGCACGTTCAAGGACCGCGTGCTGTTGACCGAGTGCCCAGGTCAAGTCTTCGAAGGGATGACCATCGCGGGATACGCCCTCGGGAGCGATACCGGAATCCTCTACTTGCGCGGGGAATACGCGTATCTTCGTCCCTTCCTCGAGAGTGTTCTGGAAGACCGCCGACAGCGCGGACTGCTCGGCCGAGCGATCCTGGGAACGAACGGGTTCGACTTCGACATCCGCATCCAGTTGGGGGCTGGAGCGTACGTGTGCGGCGAAGAAACTGCGCTCATCAGTTCTTGCGAGGGGCTTCGCGGAGACCCCAAAAACCGCCCCCCGTTTCCCGCGCAACACGGCTACAAAGGGTGTCCGACGATCGTCAACAACGTCGAGACGTTCAGCGCCGCAGCCAGGATCATGGAAAAAGGTGCCCCATGGTTTTCGGCCATGGGATCGGAGCGCACCACCGGGACGAAGCTACTCTCCATCTGCGGTGACTGCCGCAAGCCGGGTGTCTACGAGGTTCCGTTTGGGATTACCGCCCGCGAACTTCTGGAGATGGCGGAGGCTGACAATCCGGGAGCCATGCTCATTGGAGGCCCCTGCCGACAGATGATCGGTCCGGAGCGCTTTGGCGGACAGATTTGCTACGACGACCTGGCTACCGGCGGCGCGATCCTCATCTTCAACCGCGCCCGCAACAAGCTGGAGATCGCAGAACACTACCTTGATTTCTTCATCGAGGAAAGCTGTGGGCATTGCACACCGTGCCGCGTCGGCCTCGTGCTGCTCAAGCAAGTCGTCCACAAGGTCGTATCCGGCGCGGGGGAGCCGGCGGATCTCGCCTACATGCAACGACTATCCAACGTCATCATTCAGACGAGCCGATGCGGACTAGGACAGGCCGCCCCCAACCCGGTGCTGGGAGCGCTCCAGAACTTCCGCGCGCTCTACTCCGACCTTGTGGGCGAGAGAACAACAGGGCTTCTGTCGACGTTCGATCTATCCAAGAGCGTCGTGGATTCCGAGCTCCGCGTCGGCCGAATGTCGCGATACGTCTGAACTGGGAGAACCATCCGATGACCCAAGTGAAGTTCACGATCGACGGAGTGAACGTGACTGGTCAGTCCGGTCAAACGATCCTCAAGGCAGCAGACGCCGCGGGCATCTACATTCCCCATCTTTGCGCCTACAAGAACCTCATTCCACACGGCAGCTGCCGCGTCTGTTCCGTCCGCGTCAATGGTCGGATCCAAGCCGCCTGCGTCCAGACCATCTCCGATGGAATGATCGTCGAGAACGAAACCGCCGAGCTGCGTGAGTTCCGCATCGCGATCCTCGACATGCTCTTCGTCGAAGGCAATCACTATTGCATGTACTGCGAGAAGAGCGGCCTATGCGAGATTCAAGCGCTCGCGTATCGATTTGGCATTACAGCGCCCCAGTTTCCCTATCTGAATCCTGACCGGTCGATCGATCTCTCACACCCCGACGTATATCTGGACCACAATCGCTGCATCCTCTGCGGGCGCTGCGTGCGCGCCTCCCAGGACCTCGACCGTAAGAACGTGTTCCAGTTCGTTCAGCGGGGCCACAGAAAGCGCCTCCAGGTGAACGGCGAGGCCCTCGCGGCCACGAGCCTGGATGTCACGGATCAGGTGACCGCCTCGTGCCCGGGCGGAGCGTTGATGAAGAAGCGGGTGGGATACGTCGTTCCGATAGGTCAGCGCATGTTCGATCGAAAGCCAATTGGAAGCGATTGCCCGGAGGAGACGAAACCATAACATGAAGACTGCATCCAAACCTCGGGTGGCCACTACGAGCCTATGCGGTTGCTTCGGCTGCCATATGTCCCTCCTCGACATCGACGACCGCATTCTCGACTTGGCGGACCGGGTCGAGTTCGATCGGAGCCCCATCCACGACGCCAAGGAGTTCACCGGAAGGTGCGCCGTCGGCATCATCGAGGGCGGCTGCTGCAACGAGGAGAACGTCCACGTTCTCGAAGATTTCCGCAAGCACTGCGACGTGCTGATCGCCCTGGGCGAGTGCGCGATCGGTGGGGGTGTGCCCGCGATGCGCAACAACCTACCGGTCGCAGAGGCTCTCGAGCACGCCTATCTCAAGTCCCCCGGGGTGTGGAACCCGGGTGGGATCCTACCCTCTGATCCCGAACTGCCCCTGCTGCTGAATCGCGTTTATTCGTGCGGTGAGGTCGTCAAGATCGACACCTTCATTCCGGGTTGCCCGCCTCCCGCCGATGCCATCTGGGACGCCTTGATCGCGCTCCTGACAGGGAGGCCCGCACCTCTTGCCTACGATCGGCTGAAATATGACTGACTCCACGATGGCGGCCGTACCGACGTCCCCCAGCAAGATACGCTCCTACACGATCTCGCCGCTCACTCGGGTCGAGGGTCATGGCAAGGTCACGATCCACATGGATGAGCAGGGCGAGGTCCGAGAGACCCGTCTGCACATCGTGGAGTTCCGCGGCTTCGAACGGTTCATCCTCGGCAGGCCCTACTGGGAGGTCCCGGTCATCGTCCAGCGCCTCTGCGGGATTTGCCCGGTCAGTCACCATCTGGCCGCGGCCAAAGCGATGGACCGAATCGTGGGAGGGGAACAGCTCACCCCCACGGCGGAGAAGATCCGGAGACTGATGCACTATGGCCAGATGTTTCAGAGCCACGCGCTTCATTTCTTCCATTTGTCGAGCCCAGATTTTCTCTTCGGCACGGACGGAACTGCGACGAGCGCCTTCGGCGCCCCGGCCGCGCAGCGCAACGTGATCGAGGTGGCGGCGAAGTACCCTCAAATGGCCGTGCAAGGCGTCATGATGCGCAAGTTCGGTCAGGAGGTGATCAAAGCCACGGCGGGCAAGAAGATCCACGGAACCGGGGCCATCCCGGGAGGCGTCAATAAGAATCTGTCGATCGGCGAACGCGACACGCTTCGAAAAGACGTAGACCAGATGCTCGTGTGGAGTCGGAGTGCCGTGCAGATCGCACGCGATTTCACGATGAGCCACCTCGTCGAGCTGTTGCCTTTTGGCTCTTTCGATTCCAACCACCTGTCGCTCGTGCGTCAGGAGGACGGTGGGCTCGACTTGTATCATGGCGTTCTGCGGGCCATAAACAAGGACGGCGATCGGATCGTGAACGACGTCGACTATCAGCGCTACCTCGAGGTCGTCGTCGAGGAGGTGCGCTCCTGGTCATACATGAAATTCCCGTTCCTAAAGCTCCTGGGGCCCGAAAAAGGTTGGTATCGAGTGGGGCCTCTGGCCCGCATCAACTGCTGTTCATTCATCCCGAGCCCGGAGGCGGAGCAAGCGAGAAAGGAGTACCTCAGTCTGACCCACGGACGTCCGAACAACGTGACCATGTGCTACCACTGGGCACGCATGATCGAGCTGCTCCACGCGATCGAGGTGATACGGGACCTGCTCGAAGATCCGGACCTTCAAGGAGACGACCTGCTCGCTCGTGGACCGCGGCGCGAAGAAGCCGTCGGCGTCATCGAGGCTCCGCGGGGAACCCTATTTCATCACTACCGCGTCAATAAGAATGATGAGATTACCATGTGTAATCTCATCGTCTCCACGACGAACAACAACGAGCCGATGAACCGCGCGGTCACCAAAGTCGCCAAGGATTACTTCACCGGCAAGACCGAGATCGGCGAGGGGCTGCTCAACCACATCGAGGTCGCCATTCGTGCCTACGACCCTTGTCTTTCGTGCGCGACTCACGCCGTGGGGCGGATGCCGCTTGTCGTCGAGCTCTACGACCACGAAGGTCTCATGATTTCTTCCGCGAGTCGCTTCGTGGCTTGAGAGTCGAGGCGCGGATGCCGCGGGTCTTGGTGATAGGCTTTGGGAACCCCGGACGCCGGGATGACGGCCTAGGCCCTGCTTTGGCGGACCGCCTGGAGATCCTCGGCCGCATGGATCTCACCGTCGAAGCGGATTACCAGCTGTCCGTCGAACACGCGGAACTCGCCGCACGCCACGATGTGGTCGTCTTCGTCGACGCGGCTGCCGACGTGGGAGTAGATAGGCCATATTACTTACGGCGCGTGGACGCGTCTCCCGACACGTCGTACTCATCGC
The DNA here is from genome assembly GCA_049512415.1 of Polyangiaceae bacterium. Taxonomy (GTDB): domain Bacteria; phylum Myxococcota_A; class Polyangia; order Polyangiales; family Polyangiaceae; genus Palsa-1150. Next base: position 27,360 of record JBEKXD010000011.1, on the reverse strand, counting down.
ATGCGCTTTCGCCGTCCGCGGTCCTTCATCTGGCTGCGGAGTGCTTTGGTTGCCGTCCTCGCGGGTGGCTGCTTGGCATCCGCCCCGCCGATATCGATTCGTTCGCTGAGGGCCTAACGCCCGAAGGGCAGGCGCATCTCGAGTCAGCACTCGGAGCGTTTCTCTCTGCGCTCGATTCGAATGAGATGGTCTAGGCGGCGCGACCGGCCCCCGTGCGGGTGATTAGAAGGCCTTCTCGGCGGACACCCTGCGCTACCGCCACCGGGCCCCGAGACGTCGCCTTTGGGCGCTTCGGGCTGGCCTCCAGACCCGTCCGATACTCGGTACGGGCGAAGCGCGCGGTAGCCTATGTTTGCTCCATGATGCGCTCGCCACCTGTGCGATCTGCTCCCATGCCCCTGAGCCTCGGCGCCCGCTGGACCGACCGCGGCCGGGTGGACCGCCAACGAATGGGCCGGAGGCCGGAAGACCGCGGACGATGCGGAAGCCATGGCGGAAGGCCCTTGGACCGCACGGCTCCAAGCAGATTCGGACGGCGGCGACTGAAGGGTGGTATCTCGCGGTGCGAAGGACTCCTCACGTGACCGATCCGTTCAGCTTGCGTCCGGGCGACACGTTCGCCGACGACTTCGTGGTGGTCCGGGATGTGAGCCGTGGTGGGATGGGTGCGGTCTACCAAGTAAAACAGATCAGCACCGATAGACCGCGGGCGCTCAAGGTGATGCTGCCCGAGGTCGTCGGCGACGCGGGCCTACGCAAACGGTTTGAACAGGAGGCGCGCATCGGCGCTCGCATCGACAGCGATCATGTCGTCGAGGTCGTAGCCGCTGGCATCGAACCCGAAAGCGGCGTCCCGTGGCTCGCGATGGAGCTGCTAGAGGGCCACGACCTAGCCACCGAGCTCAGGGAGCGCAAGCACCTCGGCGCGGACGAGGTGCTGTCCATATTCGAGAAGATATGCCACGCGGTCGGAGCGGCGCATCGAGTCGGAATCGTTCACCGGGATTTGAAGCCCGAGAATATCTTCTTGGCGAAAACGAGGCGCGTCGGCGAGACGTATACGGTCAAAGTCCTCGATTTCGGCCTAGCCAAGCTACTCGCCGAAGCCAAGACGCGACGGACGGCTGCTGTCGGGTCGCCCAAGTGGATGGCCCCCGAGCAGACCGACGGCAGCGAGGTCTCGCCGGAAACGGACGTGTGGGCGCTCGGTCTCATCGCGTTCAGGCTCTTGACGGGCGCGTACTACTGGGTGTCGGCGAACTCGGAGGATGTGACTCTTCCGCAGCTAATGCGCGAGATCCTCTTCGAAGATCTGCCGCGGGCGTCGGTTCGCGCTGCGGACCTCGGGGGGGCAGCTCCTCTATCTGCCGGTTTCGACGAATGGTTTCAGCACTGTGTGACCCGGTCGCGGGCGGCGCGCTTTGCCAACGCTGACATCGCGCTCGAGCGTCTGCGGGCCGTGCTCTCGCCTGCGGTGCCCAGCATCGCTCAGCTCGGACCCGTGGCTGACTCGCCTCGACCGCCGGCCTCGCCGTCTCAGCCTTCACTGGCAGGCGCCGAGTCGGGCTCGACAGGGCCGGCGACATCGCAACGGACGAGCGAGGCAGTTCGGTCGCGAAGCTTGCGAGCGGCGGCGATCGCGCAACCGAGCGAGAAGCGACCGAAACCCCAGAGAAGAGACCGCCGATGGATTCCCGTCACCGTCGGACTTGGCGCACTCGCGATCGGAGGCGCGGGAACTTGGGCGGCCGTTCGCATCGCGAGCGGGCAATTCGGTGGGCCACCGAAGGCGCCAACCCCAGCGTCTTCCGCCGCTCCCGTCGCGGTCCCAAAGCCCGGCGTGTCCGCAAGGAGCGCGCCAAATCAGTGCCCTCCCGGCATGGCGCTCATGCCTCGCGGGACGTACGTCATGGGCGAGCGAAAAGACATCGTGTCGATTCAGCCGTTCTGCATCGACACGACAGAGGTCACGGGGGCCGCGTACGGGACGTGCGTCGCAGCCAGTGCGTGCTCGGAACCGAGCCCGCACAAGACGGAAGACCCGAGCAAGTACTATAGGGCGTGCAACTGGAAGCGGCCCGGGGCAGCGCTCCATCCGGTCAACTGCGTCGACTGGAACCAGGCGACCACGTACTGCTCCTGGGCCGGCAAACGCTTGCCCAGCGAGGAAGAATGGGAGTGGGCTGCTCGCAGCGCGGATGCCGCCCGGCCGTACCCGTGGGGCGACGCCGCGCCGTCGGCCGATCGCGTCAATGCGTGTGGACCGGAATGCGTCCGATGGGCCAAAGACAATCTCGGGGAGGAGTGGAGTCCGACGTACCCCATGGACGACGGCTGGCCGACCACCGCTCCCGTGGGGTCGTTTCCGCACGGAGCGACCGAGCAGGGGCTCGAAGACATGGCTGGCAACGTCTGGGAGTGGACGTCAAGCCCTCTGGACGCGGGCACGCGCGTCGTTCGCGGCGGCGGGTGGGGATTCGACCTAGCGACGCGAATGCACACGGCTTTCCGCGGCGGGCGGGAGCCGTCGCTTCGGAGCAAATTCGTAGGATTTCGTTGCGCCCGCTGAGAAGCCAGGCGCGCGCAGGCCATCCGTCACCCGGTAGCGCTGGAAGCCTTTTCCTGCGCGAGCCTCCTCAGCAACCCTCGCGCGTCCGGGTGGTCGCTCATGTCGACGGCTTTGGCCGCAAGGAGCTTCGCCTTGACCAAATCGCCCTTCGTGTGGGCCATGGACGCGAGCAGATAGAACCCGGTCGCCTTGCTGGACACGTCAACTGGATTCCCCTCGCGCACCGGCAAGGTCGTCACGGCCGTGAGCGCCCGCTCCGCGGTCTTGTCGTCGCCGATGTCGACCGACAAGAGGCCCAGGAGCAAGGCAGTATCCCCCGTGCGCCAGTCGGCTGCGAATGCTTCCTTGAGCGACTCCGACGCTTCCAGAAGGTCGTCCACGGCGAGGTAGGCCTTCGCAATCTCCAGGTGGAGGGCTGCGATCGCGCCTCGATGACCGCGAGCCCGCAGAACGGCTCCGCGCAGAGCCGCAATCGCGTCGTCGATCCGCCCGAGGGCCACGTTAGCCCTCGCGAACAGGACGGCGCCGTCCATGGATTCCGGCTGCAGTGAGCGCGCAAGGTGGACGACCCGCAGCGCGTTCGACGGATCTTCGCCGTGTTCCAGCAGTGTAGTGGCGGCTTGCAGCAAGAATTGGACTTTGTCGGCCGGATCTTCGCGGCGCAACGCCTCGGCTTCCAACACGTCGGCGAGCCGCGACCACGCGCCGATGGCCCGACACAAAGAGACCAGCTCCGGGACGAAGAGCGGACGCTTCGCGAGAACGTCGAGCGCATCCGCCACGGCTTTGCTCACGTGGTCGAGTCGATCGCACTTGCCCGCGGCTTCTGCCGTCGATAGCGCTACCTGAACCAGCTCGCCCTTGGATCCTCCGCGATCGAGGACGTCGACCAGGAGACGCCGACGCATCTCTGTCGCCGACGCCCAGTCACCCCGCTCGGCCATCATGTCCGAAAACACACGAAGCGCATCCCCATTGTGGGGGTTGCGGGCGAGCAAGGACTCGAGCTGCTTTCGAGCGTCATCGGGCCGGCTCGCGCGAAGGAGGCCCTCGGTCAACCGAAGAGCGATCGCATCGGCAGCAGGAGGCTGCACTCGCCCTACAGCGCGTCCAAGGAATGTGACGAGCGCGTCGCGCCGCGCCCCTTCGCCCGCACGAGCGGAATCATCCAAGTCGGTGAGCGCGAGGACGATGGCCCTCTCGAGAGGGATCGGACCGTCGATCTCCAAGATGGCGTCGTACGCGGTGCTAGAAGCCTCCGATCGACCAGCCAGTTCGAGCGTACGTCCGAGGCGCCACATCGTCTCGACGAGCGCGTAGGCGTCCGAGTGCGGCCTCAGGCTCCCTAGTCTCGATTCCAACGCCGCGATCAGGTCCTCTGTGCGGCCCGCGCGCTCGAGCACATCCCAAAGGCGGTGACTCGCCTCGCCGTCCAACGGATCTTCCCGGGCAGCCTCGGCAAGAAGACCCGCCGCCGATGGGGCAAGTTCGGCGTCAGCTAGAAGGATGTTCGCCAGAAGCAAGCGCAGCTGCGTGCGGACCGGGCCGGCGCTCATGTCACGAATCGAGGATTGCAGTCGGTCGCGCACCCGGGCCCGCGAGATCGAATCGCTCGCGAGGCCTTCGAGGCCGCGCCAAGCTTCGAGATCGGCGCGATCGTCATCGACGAGGCGCTCATAGATGACCGCCGCCCGGTCCAGAGCCCCGAGCTCCGAGCAAAGCACACCGGCCTGGTGCAGCCACGCGCGCGCGTTGCCCTTGCCTTCCGGTCGCGCGGCCGCATCGCAGAGGACGTCGATTCGCTTGCGCATCGTCCGGAGGCGAGCCTCCTCGTCTCCGAGCGCCCCCTGAACGCCGACGAGCGCCCCCCACGCCAGTGGGTCCGTCACAACCTCCTCGTAGAAGTCCCGAGTGATGCGCTCGGTGGCGCGCGCGATCCTCTCTCTCAAATCCGCCGATCGCCCCAGATGCTCGCTCCACACCGCAACCCATTGCTCGAGCGCCGCGGCTCGCACGACGAGCGTCGGCGCCTGCAACACGCGACTCTCCTTCGCCCGTGCGAGCAGATCAAATCGACGGCGCGACAGCAGCGACGCTTCGAACGACCTGAATTCTTCCGTCGTCCGGTAGGCCTCCTCGAATGCTGAATCGACCAGATCGGCGGCGCGTCCGTCCTCCCCGCGCCGCCTGAAGATCTCAGCGAGGTCGAGGAAGACCTCCGCACGCGGCGGATGCTCGACACCCGCCTCCGGCACGACGAGGAGCAGGGAACGATACGTCGCTTCTGACAGGTCGAGATCGCCGAGCTCCAGGGCAACCCGTCCCAGGTCAAAGAGGACGGACGGAAGTCCGGGGCACACTTCGTCGGCAGCCCGAAGATGTTCGAGCGCCTCGGCAAACCGGTCGCAGCGCACGAGGGCGCGGGCGAGGCGCCGGTGGATGAGCGCTCGGTCGCGCGATCGTTCGTCCACAGTACGCTCAAGGGTCCCCTCAAGGACCGACGCCACGTCTTCCCACCGCTCGAGGACCTCGAGGACGTCCACCAGAGCAAGCCGAATCGCGCCATCGCCCGGGGACCGCGAGACGGCTTTTTCCAGGAGGCTCGCAGCGCCGGCGGCATCTCCGAGCTTCGATTGGGACAGCTCTGCCGCCTCGCGCAAGTACTCGATCTGCCGCGCCGACTCGGAGGCCGGAGTCGCATCGGCCTCGAATGCGAGGAGCTCTACGAGCCGCTTGTAGACCGCGTCTTCGCGACAGAGAGCGATGAGACGTGCCCGAACCTCCTGGGCTCGGTCCGTCTCCGGTGCGACACGGATCGCATCCTCGAGACACGACCGGCTGCGTGCCCGGTTCCCGATCTTCACGCAGACGTCGGACAGCTCCAGGGCGCGCGCCCCTCGCAAATGCGGCCGCGCGTTCGCGCACAGCCATTCCAGCGCCTCGGCGGCCGCGTCCCAGCTCTGTCGCGCAGTGTGGATGCGCGCCAGGGCCTCGTAAGAAGTTGAGGACGCGAGCGCCGCTCCCTCACGGTAGGCGGCGATCGCATGATCCCACTCCCGCTCTGTCTCCCAGTGGGCAGCGCCGCGCTCCCAGCACGTGCACGCCTCGTCCCGACGTCCAGCTCGCGCGCGGAGGCTCCCCTGGCTCTCCCACAGGCGTGCGAGTTGCGCGACGTTGCCTGCTTCTTCGAGCAGACGGGTCAACGTCGGGAGATACCGCGCCGCCACTTCGTCGTCCCCGTCGGCATCGATGAGTTCAGACAAGATCTCGATGGCGCCCTTAGGATCGCTCAGGCTCGAAGCTCGAACCGTCGCCGCCTCCGCCCGAAGAGCACGGCGCTGCGTCGGTTCGAACCGCAGCGCGCTCGCTCGAAGCAGGAACCTGAACGCGCCCTCGACGTCGCCCTGCGCGAGAAGCACCTTGGCAAGCCGCCCAAGGACCGCGAACGCGGTATTCTGAGCGTCTTGCAAACGCGGTCCCTGCGCCTTTCTCCAAGTCCACAGAGCGCGGGAGAGGATCGATCGGTACGCGACCTTTGCGAGGAGCAAGTCCTCCGCGACCCCTTCCTCAATGACCGCCAATGCGTTGGCGAAGGGCTCGATCGACGCTGCGGCTTCGTCGATACGCAGCGAGACGAGCTCCTTGACGCACGCGGCGCGTCGCTCCGGAGTCTTGGCTAGGGCCAGCGACGTCTGCACGAGGCGCACGACGTGATCGGCTCTGCCGGTCTCGGCGTAGAATGCCTTGAGCCGGGCGATCGCCTGCCATTGCGGAGCGAGCTCGGACTCCGTAAAGTTCCGGGCGTTTCCGCTCGCAAGTGCGACGACTCGCTCCAGCACGTCGGTGACGTCCGCCATAGCGGCATGGTTCTCGAGCATGACCTCGGCGAGCGATTGCGCTTCTACAGCGTTCCCGAGGTCCAGCCATAGCGACGCGATGCGATGCCGGAGCTCGCGCAGTCGAAAACCGGTCTCGCGATCGACGCGCTCGCCGAGCAGGTCGATGAGCTTTCGCGAATGCCCTTGCCGAACGTAGAGGCGGTCGAGCGCGGCTTCGAGGGATGCATCGTCATGCCGAATGCAACGCAGGGCCTCGAAGTAGGCGACCGCGCGATCGGGCTGGAAAGCGATATCACGAGCGGCCAGCGCCGCCTCGTGGAGCAGGGCGGCCCTTTCCGCGTCGCCCGGTGTGCTCCCCACGAGTCGGTCGTACAGGGCAAAGAGATCGTCCCAACGCGACTGGGACCCTAGAGCGAGCTTCACGCGATCGAATGCCCAGCGAGCTTCCGGTGCCAGCATCAGCATGCGGGCAAGCGCGCCGAACGTATCGGGCGAAGCGAGCCCGAATTCCGCTTCCAGCGCGACGAGACGGCTTCCCAGCCATTGCGCAGCCTCGGGATCCGCGGCGGACTCGACGAGCGCTCTCCGGTACGCGATCGCGAGAGTGGGCGCCCTGTCCATGGCCCGCGCCAGGCTTTCGAAGCCCAGCCACAGAGACGCGGCGTTGGGAAGCTCGACCACTGCCTCACTCAGGACCGACAGGGCCGCCTCCCGGTCCGCGTCCGCCAGCTCGAGCACACGGGTGAACCACCGCAGCCGAGCGTCGGCCAAGCCTTGGGTCTCGGCGCGCGTGGACGTCAAGAACTCGAAGACCGACAGAGCGCCAAGCGCGTCGAGCTTCGATGCCGACTCCTCGAAGTGCGCGAGCACATCGAGCTGCGTCGCTGGATCCACCAGAAGCCGGCGCCCGATCTCGCGGACTTCGGCGATCGCCGGTCGCACAGCCAGCGCTGGGGCGAGCGCAAACGCGGCGTCCACCGGTCTCGCCAAGTCCTCAAACAACGTTTTCGCAATCCGCAGATTCAACTCGAGCTGCCCCTCGGGAGGCGTGTTCCGGCGCACTTCCTCAAGCGCCAGCAAGCCACCCGAGAAGTCCCCCGTCTTGAGCCGCAAGCGGCACAGGGCCTCCGCGGCGAACGTGGCGTGCCCCGCGAGCGCCGCAATTCGTTCGTAGACGGCTACGGCGGCCTCCGGCTCGCCGTATTCCTCTTCTGCCATGGCCCACTGCCGCAAGACGGCAAACGGGTCCGCCACGTGCGACGCGCGCCAGTGGAAGAGCCAGCGAAGTTCGGAGTGCCGAAGATCGGCCTGCGGCAATCCTTCGATGAAACGCTCGTACTCCTGAACGTCCTCCTCCAGTTGATGAGCGGAGATGATCTGGCGAAATACGTTCGAGGTCTCGCGCTCTCGACCGGAATCGGACGCGAGAACTCGGACCCGCGACCGTTCGAGCTCGAGATCGCGCGCACCACGACCCATTCGCAGCAGCAGCTCGTCTGCCAACGACAGATACTCGACTTGGCTCCGAGCCTCGATGGCGCTCTCTTCGAGCAGCAAGAGTTGAGCCATGGCGCGCGCCGGTTCGAGCGAGCGAATGACGACCCGCAGGAGTTCCGGCAGGCGCAGCCAATCGCCTTGGGCCGAGTAGTGTTCGACCAGCGCCTCGGCCGATTCCGCATCGTCCGCCACCGCCTGGAGCACGCGCTCATAAAGGAATCGGGCCTGTTCGCGACCTGCCTCGTCCGCTCCGGCGGCCTTGGCAGCGGTCTTCCACAGTCGGGCTGCGCCCTGTGCGTCCGCGAGCTTCGAGAAATGAAAATCTCCGAGCAGTTCGAGTGCGCGACGACGGTCCTCGAACGCGTCACACACGCAAAGGCGCTCGAGCGCAGCGCGATAGACATCGTCTGCACTCTCGCCGCGCGCGAGGTCGGCGACCGCCTGAAGGGTCTCCCGGTCCAACGGCTCGGTGGCGAGTAGCTCCTCGCATAGCGCGAGCGCATCCTCCCTGGAGCCGCGGCCTGCGAGCTCTTGGGCCAGGCGAAGCGTCATCGATCGACGACAGGGGCCTTCGAGCGCGTCGCGCGCGTCCTCGAGAGCGGCCAGGAGGGCCTCCCCGTCGCCAGCACGCTCGGCCGCGTCGATCAGAGCCTCATGGCCTCTTGGGCTCTTCGGGTCGGCCCGGACAATCTGCGTCAGCGTCGCCAGCGCCCCGGTGAGGTCCCCGAGGTCGTCGCGTTGAATGGCTGCAATCGCATACCCGAGCGCTGCGCGGCGCTCCGCGGACGTGGAGTGGGCCCGCGCCGACACATAGCGAGCGAGCCTTTCCGCAGGCTGCTCCCGATCCCGAACGAGATCGTCCAATACGGAATGAAGAGCGATCGACGACGGATCCCGCTCGATCGCTCGCAAACACACGCGCTCGGCGAGGTCCTTTCGACCTCCGCCGCCCAGAACATCGACAGCCGTTCGCACGGCGGCGAGTCGCGCTGTCTCGTCTTCCAAGAGCTCTGCACGGGTCTCGAGAACTCGCGCCTTGCCTTCGACCGACCCCATGAGCTCATAGACTGGCTCGAGCACGTCGCACGCCTGAAGGCGCAGGGGCCCGGCCGCCACCAAGCCCTCCACACCCGCCAGCGCGCGCGCGTTCGTCGGATCGCCGACGAGGCAGAGTCGAAAGGCCTCGAGGGCCGCCGCGCAGTCTCCCAGGTGCGTGCGCCGAACGCTTCCAAGCCGCGCCAAGATCTCGCTGCGTTCGTCGGCTCGGGCCACCGCGAGGTCGGCCTCCAGCACGCTCACCAACTCCGCCCAATCCCCGCTCTGCTCCAGAATCTCGGCGAGCGCCACGTGAGCCTCGTGGTGCGGTCCGTACTGGGAGAGAAACGATCTCCACGCGTCCGCCGTGACGCCCCCATGGGCCCCGGAGAGCTTCAAACTCTCCAAGGCGAGCGTACGCGCCTCGTCGACATCTCTCGCACGCGCTGCCAGCTTGCGCAGGACTTGAGCCAGACGGGGACCATCGCCGAGTTTCTCGTAGTGGGGGCGGAGCCACCGCAGGGCCTCCTCGGCCCGGGCCGATTCGGTCAGAGCTTCATAGGCCGCAACGACGCGCACGTCGCGCTGATGTTTCGTCTGGTGCAGCGCGAGCAGTCGCGAGGCCGCATCTTCACGAACACTCGCTTCCGAGGCATTGCGCACAATCACGTCGAGAGCGGCTCCGATCACTCCGGCATCGCCCGTCTCGCCTTCGAGGTCGACGAGTCGACGCGCCGATGCGACCGTCTCGGGCCCCAATCCGTTCAGGGATAGGACGTCGAGGAACGCCGTTCGGGCTCGACTGATCTCGCCGTCTCTGAGGTACAGGCAACCGATGTCGAACCCGACGCGCTCGCGAGCGGCCAGGTCCTTGAGTGCGCGGACCGATCGCCTCAAGGTTTCCGCAGCGCGAACCGGATTTCCTATGCTCTCGGCGATGTCGATGTAGAGCCGCCGCATATCATCCGCCGTGGGGTCCATCGCGACGAGAGGCTCGATGAGGTCGAGCGCCCCGCGATGGTCTCCGAGTACGCGAAATCGCAGCTCCGAAAGCCTTTTTTTTGCGGCTTCACGACGAGGTGGTCGGCTCGATTTGATCTCGATGGCGAGCGACTTGGCTTCAGCCTCAGCGTTTCCGAGTCGCGCATGCGTCGCAGAGAGCACCTCGGCGATCGAAGGCGCGACCGACGGATGATCGAGCAGCTCGTCGGCGAGCTGGAGGGTCTCCTCAGTCACATCGCCATGTTCCAGAAGCCCGCGCGCATGTTCGGCGGCTCGCGTCGGGTCGTGGAGCACCCGAAGGTACAGATTCGCCAGCCGACGCCGCACGGGCTCCACTTCCCCCGAGACGCCCTGAGTCGCTAGCGCGACCTCTTGCTCGAGCGAAGTCGCCAGCTCGCGAACCTGCTGCGCAGAGTGAGGGACGTCTTCATTCATCGAGCGGCGCTCCGTTGAACGTTGGCTGGCGCTCCGATTCGGACCCCGTCCACGTGAGAACCGCTTCCTGCGTCCCCGCAGGCGCGACCGCTCCGTCAGCCAGCGGTCGCACGACGAAGAGCTGGGGGTCGCGCACCGAGAATCGCACCGACACGCGCAGACGTCGCTCACCGACCTTGTCTGCGGGGACGGGCTCGGTCGCTTTCGGAGGCGCGTCGGACGGCGTCGCATTCGGCTTCGGGGACTCGGCCAAGTTTCCTTGGGACGGCGGAATCGTGGGCGTCCTCGACGCAGACGGGCCGGGCGGCGGAGCGGTGCCCGGCCTCGAAGAGACCCGCGACCGAGGCAGCGGCGGCGGAATCGATCTCGCAACTTGAGTCCCTGGGATGGAGGGAACCCCTTCGCTCGGACCCGGCGGGGAGGAGGTCCGCGCCGTGGGGACCGCGGTCGATTCATCGCTCGGTCCGCGCGCCACTCTACGGCGCCCATCCTCTTCGAGCTCCGACCGGTCCTTGACCAGGCTCGCGGCGCGGTCGGCATGTCCCGCCTCGCCCGCAGCTTCCGCCGCCCTCTGGACCCAATGAATGGCTTCTTCGGTATTCTCTTTTGCCCAGCACGCGGCGGCCATTTCCAATGCCGCAGTGACTTCGTTCGAATCACCGGGCACTGCCGATGGGACGCGAGCAATAGACGCGCTCATTCGGTGTTCCTAGCACTTGGGCTTGCGCCGGTCGATCGAACCTTGACAAGCCGCCGCGGGGCCATGCGGCCTTCGCGGACCGACGGGCGGCTCGCGCCTTGCCCACGACGGCGCCCCCAAGGGGAGATCTAGTTCAACCAAGTTCTACTCGGGTGTCGAATTACGGTCCCTCTCGAAACCAGTGAGTGGTAGGGCGCGAAAGTTCCAGTCCTCTCTCGGCCAAACGCATGCATGAACCCGTCTCATGCGGGCTAAGTGGAAGAAGGCCGGTGTATTTCGGCCGAGCCCGAGCGAGGCCGGCGGCGAGTGTCGCGGAGCGTACTTCCTGTGACTTCCTGTACGCGAGCACGCTCGCCACCGGGATCGCGAAGGGATCGGCCGAAATACACCGGCCTTCTGATTAGACCTTTTCGGCTAAGACGATCGTTCTCGCCGACTCGGCGCCGAAGAAAACCCCCGGCGTGGCGATTCGCCCCGTGACGTCGGTGACCTTGAACCGTTGATCGTGGAGGACCTTACCGAGCTCGTGCAAGCTGTAAACTCGCATCGAGTACTCGATCTCGCGCGAGCGCCCGTCGTCGAGCATCATCGTGCGCTTCACGCGCATACGACTCGTGATGAAGTCGATGTTCATCTCGTCCATGCAAACACAGCCATCCCCTTCGAACCAAGCCAGCGACGGCGCGTGCCGAACGGCGTAGTCGCGATTCATGACGTCGAGCAGGAGCTGCCCGCCCGCCTTGAGCGCGGAATAAATGCGCGCGATGACCTCCGAGTTCTTCTCCTCGTCGAAATAACCGAAGCTCGTATTCCAGCAGTAAATGCCATCGAATTGCTGCTCGAAGCTCATCTCCCGCATGTCCCCTTGGACGAGGTTGAGCTTCGCGCCACGCTCTTGAGCCTCGTCACCGGCCCGGGCGAGCATGGCCAACGAAAGGTCGAATCCGACGACCTCGTACCCGCGTGCCGCAAGCTCCGCGGCGTGGCGGCCAGTGCCGCATGCGAGATCGAGTACGGTAGCGCCCCGCTCCACTCCGAGACTCGCCTCGATGAAGTCCACCTCACGCGCAATCTGAGCGTCCTCGATTCGCTCTGCCGCACGCAAATAGTCGTCGTTGAACAGGTCTTCCCACCAGAGGCGACCCTTGCGCTGGGAAGGAGTTCCGTCTCCCGACGGTGCAACGACCTTGCCCATGTGAGGAGGCACGATGACGAGCGGCGGCCTCCGCGGCGGCAAAGGCGGCGCCGAGGACTTGGGGGGTAGAGGTGGAGGCGGAGGCGGGGACGACACCGCCTTCGGAAGCTCCGCCGTCGCAGGCGGCAGCGAGACCACCCTGGGAAAGGTGGGCGGAACGCTCGGGGACGGAGTGTTTCGCGGCGAGGGCGTGTCGACCGTCTCGACTACGTCGTAGAAGATCTCGGGGTCGCCCCCGGGGTCGGAACGGCGATCCCGTGGCGCCGCGGCTGGGCCTTCGACAGCAGACGCCATCGCCGTGTCCGTGCGAACGGCTGGCTGTTTCGCGGGAGCCTCCGTCTGGTCCGGCGGCTCACTGTCGTCGAAGCGTATCTGAAGACGACGACGCGGAGTCCCGTCGCGCGCCGAGCCCGGTCGACCCGAATCCGCCACGTCCGGCGTGGCCCGGTCTGAGGGCTCGGCGCCGCCGGAGCCCGCGGCCGATCCCGCGACCGCCGACGTCCCCTCCGCGATCGGCTCGGGGTTGATGGTAATGATGCGGGTGGGCAGGATGGCCCGGTCATCGGCCGGCGACACTGACGGCGCCGGGTCGGCGGCCGAAGTCGCACCGGAAGGCTGACGCGAAACCTCGTCATCTGGAATCCGGAGCCCGAGTCGGGCGCGCCGGCGGATGGGCGTCGCCGTCGGTTCATCGGTTGCGGCCGGCGCCGGAGGAACCGATGTCCCGAGTGGCCTTTCCGGCGCCTTGGCCTGCGCGTCGAGCGTTCCGGGATCGCCCACCGTACGGGGCTCGTCGCTCATCGGACGCCCCCAGGCCAGCCGCTGGCCCCGGCCGCTGCGGCCGTCGCGAATCCCTGGCCTCGAGTCCCGCGCTCGGACGTATCAGGCGCCCTCCAGAGCGACTGTCCGTAGCGCACGACCCCACCGGACCTGACTGCATCGGCGTTGCGGGCCTGCTCGACGAGCACGACGACCGTCGAGCCGAGGTGGAACACTCCCATCTCCTGGCCGCGCTGCACGCCCACCGGCGGATTGAACACGTGCTCGCCGACCGGGACGTCGCTGCCGGCAACGCCGATCGTCGTGATGCGACCCACCATCATCGCGCCGACCATGACGACAATCACCCGACCGAGACCTCCCTCCGCATCGAGCTCGATGGCCACGCGCCTGTTGCGACCGAACAGATTGGTCACGTGGCGCGTTCCCACAGCGTTCACGGGATAGTACTCCCCTGCCATCGACCGAATCCGAACAATGGTACCGCCCACCGGGGCATGAACGCGATGATAGTCTCGCGGAGACAGGTAAATGACCCATGCCAGCGCATCGGAAAAACTCTCCTGTGCGCCTTCATCCCCGAGAAGATCCGCGACTCGGTACGTTCGCCCCTTGACGACGAGAATGCCCAGCGACCGGACCGACACCGCTGTCTCGACCGTACCGTCCGCCGGGCTGACGACCGTTCGCGGATCGGGGTCCACCGGGCGCGCCTCCGGCCGCAGCTCGCGCGTGAAGAAATCGTCGAACGTTGCCCAGCCGCTCGATTGAGTGCACTCCTCGAAGCTTATCCCATAGATGCGGGCGTACGCGCCGACGACGATCTGCTCGAGCGCGGGCGACCACCGATAATCCGCCAAGCGGCCGAAGGCGCGACCGATGGTCGCACGGGGCAGGGCACGCAAGACTTGGGCGGCGGCGAAGGTGGCGGCGCTCATGGAAGGCACACGACTGAGAAAGGGTACGCGCGCGCACTGCCAAGGGTCAATCTGTCGCAATTCCAGGTGATTTCACTCGGGATCCAAGCCGGGTCCGCTGGCCCCTAGAGCCGCCCTGCACAACTCGGCGCGCGCGCTGATCCGCCCGGACGCGGCCGAAGGACCGGGCGCATGCGTCCACCCGGGTGAGCACGCAACCTCTGCGTCCAGGGGATCCACGGCGAGCGCCTGCTCAATCGATTCGCTGGCTTCATCTCCGTGCTCAGCGGCAAGCGCCAACCGGCTTCGCAGCACCCACCAGGGACCAAAGGACACCGTTACCGCCGCCGGATCGGCCACGAGCAGCTCGGCCTGCGCCAGGCAATTCGTTTCCTCGAGCAGGCGAGCGTGCAGCCAAAGCACGCTCGGATCTTGCGGTGCCGACCGAGTTGGGATGGCGGCCAACCCATCCTTTGAAAGAGCCGCTTCCAGGCGCTCCAAAGCCACCACGCCATGACCGCGGGCCGCGAGCAATTCTGCGACGCGCGCTCCGTCTCTCAGGCTCCTGCCGTCCCGCTCGTGGCGAGGTCCGAACTGCCAGTCCGAAGGCGCCAGGTCGCGCGGCTGCGCGTCCACGCGCGCACGCCAGCGGCGGCTCCACTCAGCGAGTCCCGCGCCGCTAGCGGCAGCGAGCGCGGCGTCCGGGTCTTTGCCGCCCCGCAGTTCTCCGAGAAGGCGGGCAAGCGCATCGTCCCGCTGCTGCTTGGCATAGAAGCCTACGAAACCCGTAACCTCTGCAAACGCGACGCGCGCCAATTCCGCGCTCGGAAGCATCGCGATGCTTGGACCGAGCCGGTCTAGAGGGATCGCGAGACCGGCTTGGAATCCCCGGCGAGCGATCTCGTCGGCCGAGGGACGTCCATCGAACGGCCCGGGATCGCGCCACCGTTGCTCTTCGCGCTTGGCGACGCCCTCCTGAAGCCAGAGCGGGGCCCTGTCTCCGGTCGCGCGCGTGACCGCGAGGTGCGTGAGCTCGTGGGCGATAGTGTCCAGCCATGCGTAGCCGTGTCGACTGGCCCGAGGACTCAGCAGCGTGACGCGCCCCCACTTGGCCACCGCCACCGTACCCGTCGTCTGCGCGCTCTTGTACGGCAGGGCCGTCATGGCCGAGAGCGACAGCAAATCGCTCACGACCACGATGGAAGTCGGCTTCGGCCAATCGACCCCGAGATCCCTGGACAACGCATCGCGGGCCATCGCCACGGTATCGAAGACCCACGGCGCGAGGGCGCGATCGTGCTCGTCCTGCCAGTGGATTTCGATGGCCCGGTCCTCGTCCCGATCGACGACCGTCGCGGCGATGACTCGCTGACAACCGCGCGCCGTCTGCGCAAGCCACTGGGCACCGTCTGCAGACGGTAGGTCCGCCGCGTCGAAGATAGCCGCTGCGCGATCGCAATCGAGTTCGTAGAGTGCGAGCCGCGCTCGCTCGATCGCAAGCGCTGGGTCGTTCGGATCGCCTCCGGCGAGCTCGCGCCTCGCCTGGTCGTATGACAGTGCCTCTATGAGACCACGGATTCGATCCGCCTGCGGCGACCCGACGCGTGCTTCCGACAGCCGGGCCACGAGCAGAGCGGACAAGACCACCAGAACCTGCGCTTTCACGCGGAGCATCATTGAAGGAGGCCCTCGGCGTAACGGCGCAGGGCGTCCTTCAGACCGGTGCTCGATGCGCTCGCTAGACCTCGCAGGACGCGCTTTCGAAATGCCGCTGGCGTCTTGTGGTCGGCCGCGCCCGGAATGGCCACGTTCTCGCGGCTGAGAGCGCGACCCCCTTCTCCCGTCGATGAGCTGGCCGATTCGTCTTCATCACCCCGCAGCGCGTCTTCGGCCTCTTCGAGCTCCCGCTGCGCCTCACGTTGCTGTTCGAGTCCTTCGTCGCCCGCTCCGCTCCTCAGCGACCGCGCGGCGCGACGAGCCGCCCTCTCAGCGCTCTCCAGCGAATCCACAACCTGCTCGGGAAGCGGCGAATTCTCCCCTCCGCGCCGCGCAAGCTCCTCGGTGCGACCTCCGATCCGGTCCTCCTCCTCTCCGACCTGTGCCAGCGGGGCGCGCGCCCTCTGCCCGGCGCGCTTGCGCATCTCCGTATCCGCCGATTCCGCCCACCTTCGTTCGGCATCGAGCCTCCGACGAGCTTCGTCCACTCGCGCCGCTGCGTCTCTCGGGGAGGCCCAGGGGCGCTGCTCGATGACGCGTTTGGCCTCGTCCAACGCGCCGACCGCGCTTCTGCCTCCCGCGGTGGCTTGGGCCAGCCGGCCTGCTTCGAGCGACCGCGCCATCTGCTCGGCGTAGTCACGGGCGGCCGCGCCCTTGCCGGTCCACGAATCGCTCCCAGCGCCGACCATGGGGAGCTCGCGCGCCGCGCGGCGCACGGCCTGGGCGTGGGCTGCGGCCTCACGTCGGAGACTTTCCACCTCCTCGCTATCGACAGCGCCCGCCAGCGTCTGCTCGGTCTTGTGGACTTGTCCCGCGTGCTCCGAAATGAGTTGCTCGAGGTCCTGCTCGGCGGCGGCCGCCGCCTGATCGACCTCGTCGGGAGCGTCGGACGATTCCTCCGTCCCGGACGCTCCTCCGGATTCCCCGCCGGCATGCATCGAACGCTGACCGCCCCCGAACGACGGGTCCGGTTCGTGGAGCCTCGCCGCGAGATCCCGCGCTGCGAGCTCCGCATGAAAGAAATCGCTCTGATCGCGCGCTCGGCTCACGCGAAGGAGGTCAGCCGCCACGAGCTCGCCCAGGTCCTGTCCGAGGGCACCGAGCCCGGCCATCGCTCGCCCACCAGCCTCCGCGATGGGAATCGACGCGCTTATCGCCTGCTCGCCGCGAGCGCGACTCTCCTCCGTCTGCGCCTCGAGCGCCCCGCGCACGATTTCCTCTACGACGTCTCCAAGCTGCCGAGCCACACTCCGCGCATCCTGCGACGCCAACCCTTGCACGACCGCGTCCACGCTTAGGATCAGCCGCTCGGTCTCCGCGACGACTCGCGTGCGCGTCGCCGCCGAGGGGGAACGCTGTTCTGCACCGAGCGAACGCTTCACCTTCTCTGCGGCGGCGCGCAAGATCGCGCGAACCCGGGCCGGAACCCGCAGCCCGCCAACCTTTCTCGCAAGCACTGCGTCGAGCTTCGAATCGCCGCTCGCCGCCCGGGCGCGGTCCTGCGAAACCCACGCTCCCACGTCCGAAGTCGGAAGGGGTCGCTCGAGCCGCCACGCGAGCGTGTCGACGAGTACGTCGCGCAAGTCCCGCAGCGCGGCGAGGCGACGCGTTTCGGTCTCGCCGATATCGGGTGGGACCAGGACAATCGCGGCGCTCGCCCCCCACTTGGGCCCCAGCAGCGGGTCGTTGTCTTTCGCCTCGACCGTCACCTCGATCGGCACGTGGGTGTTCCTGAAAAACGGGTCGCGCACGTCGAGGAGCTCCGCTCCCGAGAACGACGACGTCTCCCCGTCCAGCCCGGCGAGAGCGCGGCGTTCTTCCCGACTGCCCGCACGGAGTACGAGCTCTACTTCGCGCAGCCCGTGGTCGTCCGTCGCTTGGTAGCGAAGGGCAATGGCATGGTCGGCATCGGCGAGCCGCTGCTCGCGCGGCGCTCCGTCGAGGCGCACGCGGGGCGGCTGATCGGGGACGACCTCAAGGCTTAGCGAGTCCGGCTCGTAAATGACTACGTCGCCGAAGCGGGCGCCCACGCGAAGCGCCCCGCTGTCCGCGGCGCGCAGATGGACCCCCCACGCGCCCGCGCCGTCTTCGACCAGCGGGATCTCCGCAGCGCCCACGGCGAGCACCAGCGATCGACCCGGATGACGGGCAGCGCCGTGAAGCGTGATCGCCGTCCCGTACGGAACCACGAGAAACTGGCGCATCCCCTCGATGGTGGACTCCTCGCCGTGCAGATACTCCGGCAACCGCGTCGTGATTTCGACGCCATCGAGCCACGAGACTCGCACGGGTGCGATCGCGCCCACCGCGACGAGCACGTCGGCCCCCTCGAAGAGCGGCCAAGCGGAGGTTACCAGGATCCCCGCGGCTCCCGCGCCGACGACCAAGGCCAAGAGACGAGCCTGGCGGGCGAGTCGGGCTGCACGACCGACGACACGGTCTGACCCCAGACGCTCCACGATGCGTTCGATGTGAAGCCGGGCGAGTTCAGGAGACGTCCCGGCCGGCGGTGCGACGCCGTCGTCGCCGACCCACGCGAGCGCCCTTGCCAGCTGGGCCGCCCCGCTCCGGTCGACGCCCTGGGCGACGAGACGCACGATGCCGCTCGCATTTCGCAGGACCCTGCGCCGCCTGCTCTCACGGAGAATGCTTCCAGCGATCGCGAGCCCCATGCACGCGACGGCAACGATCCGAGACCCGGGCGTACCGTGACGAGCCAGGAGAAGCGCCACGAGCCAGACCAAGGCGACGAGCGCGACCGAAGCCCCCGCGAAAGGCCCCGCGGTCATCGCCGCGTGGCTCTCGGCAAGGCGCAGGAGGGAGTCGGGGACGAAGCGGCGGCGCGCGGGCACGAGACGGCGAGCCTACCAGTTCATACAATTGTCGCCCAGGGAGGCGAATCGGCATGAGCGAGGCGACGGACGACGGTTTTTGCTGCGAGCTCTTGGGACGCCCCGGCGCGGGGCGCCCCGGAACCCTCCACGCGTCAGGGTGCGCCCGGCGCACTCGCGGTGTTCAGCGTCTCGACGCACGTCAGATTGAGCGTCGTATTCTTCTGCGGGCCGTTGTCGGCGAAAAGGATCTGGTAGGAACACCCTGAGCCCGAGTCGGCTATTGCATTGTTTACGACATAACACCAGCCCTGTTGACTCGTAACCCCAGTGCACGAGTTCGTGGGGTCACCGTTCAATGGATAGATCTCGTCGAGCTTGCACGTGAGCTCGGTGCTGGGATCCGTCCCGACGCTCCCCGCAGCCACCCAATCGTTGTGCTGGCCCTGCCTGAAATCGGCGAGGACGGTGGGATCCGCGTCCTCGTATCCCGCACCGGCGGCCGAACAACTCGTGGTGCCATCGTTGAACGTGGCGAGCACGAGACAACCAGGAACCCCGCCGTCGGCGTCGGTGACGAGCTGGTGTGGGGGACACGATATCTGCAGCGCCGACTTCAGCCGGTCGATGATCACGGCGACGGCGGGTCGGTACCCGTAGAGCGGATCGCTCGCGCCTTGTTCCACCGGGTGGGGCGGGCAAAGCGAAGACACGATTCCCTGATTGCCCATGAGCTTCGCGAGCAGCAACTCCCGCACCGTCGGATACGCTTTGGCGCCAACCTGCGTCGTCTGCGTGACCGGGTCGCAGATGGGCGGAAGCTCTTCCGGCGTCAGTCCAGCCTCCGCGGGACAATCACAATTATCCGAGTTTTGTGCGAGCGTGCAGTCGCGTGGCGCGGCCAGCTGGAACGTGCACGCATATTCCCGGTCGACGTCCAGAACGTGCTGCTCCCCTTGATTGGTGACCCAATCACGGCCGACGATGGGGTCCGCGTCGTTGCCGGCGTCGGCGGGGGCAATGCCAGGGCGCGGCTGATACGACTCGACCATGTGCGGATCGATCCCCGTGTAGTCGTAGTTCGACGGATCGTTTCCTAGAATGTTGACCCAGTCGGCCCCCGTGAGCAGGCTCGCCTGGGGATCGTTGGGGGTAAAGTGCAAAAGCTGATAGGGAACTCCGCCGATGTGTGCGTAAAAGACGTTCGTCGCCGGGCGCGTACCCGGCGTCAGGTTGCAGAGCGTGCCCGCGTCCGTGTCCGAACCGTTGGGGAGAGATGCGGCGAAAAGCGGATTCGTACAATCATTCTGACCCTGGTAGCTGCCCGCGCCATTTGGGTATTCCCCGTTTCGGTCGGGTACCTCCGGCGACGTGAGTCCGTTCACGTAGCGTTGGATCGGATACTGCGGATCGAGCCCGTACTTCTGCTTCATGTGCACATGGCGCAGGTTGAGGTTGTATCCCCAGTCGTTGTACTGCGTGTACTGGTTGTTCGGGGGCGTGCAGTTCGGATCCGTCGCCGTCCCCGTGGCGCCCGTGAGTCCGCAACTCGTGCAGTCGTCCGACCCTGGGTTCGCTGCGCACGCCGTCGTGCCGTTCCACGGATTGAAGCCGGATTGCATGAAGAGGTATCCAGTGCCATCGTAAGAGCGAACGTCGATCTCGGAGTCGTTTTCGTCGGTGAGCACGACGACAGCTACCAGGGAGTCGGGGCGCAAGAACGCCTGCCGTTGCTGGAGGATGGTCGTGTCCACTCCGTCCCATTGGGCGCGCCCATTGCTGTCGAGGCTGAGGCTCGCGTACGGGTCGGGCTGAATTAAGAATCGGTACCAGCTCTCGAGCTGCGACTCGATGCCGCAGCCAAACACACCCACTCCTGATACGAGCGACTGAAAGTCGGACTCGAGCTGGGCCGTGGACGACACAGGCGTTGCGGTCGTGGCGACTGCGCCGTTGCCCGCGACCTGCGGGTACCAGTCGAGGTACCCCGACACGGCATCGGCGACAGTCCCCTCCGTCGCGGTCGTTCCCGCGAGGGTGAGGCTGCGATCAATCAAATGGCCCTGGTCGTCGTTGTGGGCGCTGACGTTCTGGAACGGAACCGGCGCCATGACAGACGGCTCGCACACAATGAGCCCGTCGCGCGGGTTCCGATCTTGGTCGGCCAGGCGCGGGCCGAGCGACGAGGTCACGATGCCGATGTGCATGTCGTGGATCGGTGGAAACTCGAGAGCTCCCTGGGTGCAGATTCCGTTCTGCGAGACGGCCAGCACGTTGTTGGGGTTCGCCGGGTCGACGCAATTGGGATTGAGCAGGCGCGACAAGAGGTCGGGAACGGCCAGGTTCAAGAAGTCCTGCTTGTCCCCCATCGAGGCAGAATTGTCGATGTCGAAGAGCAGATCGATCTTGTTGACGGATGTGTTGTTGAGCGTGTCGGTGAAATTGGTCTTCAAGGTTGGCTGATCGCTCACCACGGGACGGGTGAGACACCCCGTTGCGATCATGGCCAGCCCAACGAGGGCGGTCGCCCTGGAAAGGCCACTCTTGCGCGTCCGGCTCATCTGTTTTTCTCCTGTTTCGCAGGCACTTCTTTGCCTGGGCTATTTCTCATTGGACCTGTCAGCGCACGACCAAGCAGTCTCGTCGCGCACGATTGCGCCGAGTCGCTCCCATCTCGACGAACGGCCGACTCGCCATCGCACTGGATGCCGAGCCCGTAGATTCGCTCGAGATGAACTGCACATGGCCACCCGCCATGGAGTCTGTCACTCGCTACCCAAGAATAAATAAACGCGAATTGTCGAGCTGATTCCTGGAATGTCCCTAGGTCCGCGAACTGGAACAGAACCGCCTATGGCCAATCGATTAATGAATCGCCGGTCCCGTCGACATCCGTCATGGGCGGCTCCACCACCGCGCTCAGCCCGGCGGCCCCGCGGACTCCGGTTCTCGGGGCGGCGCCGGTTGCACCGCTGCCCGGGCCGGCGGCTGCGGGACAACATGCCGCACGGCGCACGGACCCGCGAGGCGTTTTGCCCGGAAATAACGGATGGCTGGCACGGCGCGCCCAGCGCGAATCGATAGGTCCGTTGCTCGAAGATCTCGCGAGATCCAGGCACCCGGAGCCGCTCGCAGTTGCAGCCGCAACGCACTCGCTACAAGTTCGATGGAAGCGGCACGTTGCTTGCTCGACTGCTTTCCGACGTGCGACCACAACCAAATACAAGCACCCCGCAGATCGAGCCACTCGAGACTAGCCAGGTCATCCCCATGGCTTCGCGACCCCAGCCGTCCACGGGGCCCACGCCAGCACTTCGCCGGCGACGGGACGGATACCCCGTGGCGCAGTCGACCCGAATGGGACCTACCCGAATGGGACCTATGCATATGGAGACTCGCGTCCGCTGGATTTCGCTCCTCTTCGCCTTGGCGACAACCTCGTTGGCGGCCTGTCAGAGCTCGCAGGCCGCCACGAGGACGGCCGCGCCGCCCGCGCCAGCAGGCGAGGTGTGGCTGACTCCCCAACAAATGAAGGACGCCGACGTCCAAATCCAGCCTGTCGCCGACCAAGCCGTGGACGACCCGGTCGTGACGAGCGGGCGCATTACGCTCGACGACCGGCGCTCGGGCCACGTCTTCTCGCCCGTTACCGGGCGCGTCGTGCAGATCGTCGCGCAGCTCGGTCAGCACGTGAGAAAAGGAGAGGCTCTCGCCGTCATCGAGTCACCCGATGTCGGCAGCGCGGTCAGCGACGTTCGGAAGGCAGGCGCCGACCTCATAGCCTCCGAGCACGACCGACGGCGGAAGAAGGTGCTCTTCGAACAGAGGGCGGGAAGCGCCTCGGATCTCGAGGCCTCGGAAGACGGCTGGCGCAAGGCGAAGGCAGAGAGCGAGCGCGCCATTCAAAAGCAGACTCTCTTGGGCGTCGGCAATGTGAACGCGGTTACGCAAACGTACACGCTTGCTTCCCCCATCGAGGGGGACGTGCTGCTCCGCAACGTCACCCCAGGCATCGAGGTCCAGGGCCAATATAGCGGGGGTGCCACCCAGGAGCTTTTCACGATAGGCGAGGTCGACAAGGTCTGGCTGATTGGAGACCTCTACGAGGTGGACATGGCCCGCGTTCACGTAGGGACGCCGGCGGTGGTGACGGTCGTCGCCTACCCCGACAAGTCCTACGCGGGCCGGGTCGACTGGGTGAGCGGGGTGTTGGATCCCAACACGCGCACCGCCAAACTGCGCTGCACGATCGACAATCCGGACAAGGAGCTGCGCCCGGAGATGTACGCGACGGTACGAGTGGCCGTCGATCCAAAGAGGCAGCTCGCCGTCCCGCGAGATGCGGTGCTGCACTTCGGCGACACCCACGTGGCCTTCGTCTACTTGGGCGCCCGCGATGGGTACGCTCGGTTTCTGCGCCTCCCGGTCGAAGTCGACGAGGGCCCGTCGGGCCCATGGCTGGGAGTCAAGCGCGGGCTCGAGCGGGGACAGTCCGTAGTCACGAACGGCGCGGGGGTCTTGTCGACAAGCCTGTGATCGACCCCTAACCCTCTTCTTCTTCTACGAAGATTTCTACGAAGATCCCGGTTCCATGATCCAACGCATTGTCGGGTTTGTGCTCCGAATGCCGTCGCTCGTCTTGATGAGCGCGGTCATGCTGATTTTCGGCGGAGCGATTGCCTATAGCCGTCTCGACGTGGAGGCCTACCCCAATCCCGTGCCTCCGCTGGTCGAGACCATCGTTCAACCGATGGGCTGGAGCGCCGAGGAGGTAGAGCGCTACGTTACCATTCCACTGGAAGTCGGTCTTGCCGGTATGCCCGGGCTGAGCCACATTCGGTCGCAATCCTTATTTAGCCTCAGCGACGTCAAGTGCTACTTTTCGTGGGAAACTCGGTATTTGGATGCTCGACAAGAGGTGATCAATCGCCTCACCATGATTCAGCTGCCGAACAACAACCAGGCGCAGCTATCACCCTGGAACGCCATCGGCGAGATCTTCCGCTACACCCTCGAGGGTCAAGGCTACAGCCTCACCGACAAGAAGACCGTCGAAGACTGGGTCATGGAGCGCCAGTGGAGACAGGTTCCCGGCGTCATCGATGTGACGAGCTACGGGGGCTTGACCAAACAATATCACGTCGACGTGGACCCGTACCGCTTGCGCGGTCATGCGGTCTCGCTCAATCAGCTCACGACCGCGCTTCAGAACGCCGACCAGAACGTCGGCGGACAGCGTCTGACGGTCGGCGAAGAGTCGTTCGACATCCGAGGGATCGGGTTGATCGGGTCGCGCGGCACGCCGCTGCACGACATCGACGACATCGTGATCGCCGAACAAAAGGGGACGCCCGTTCGCGTCCGCGACGTGGCGACGACCAGCATCGGAGCCGCCCCACGTCTGGGCATGGTCGGACACGACGACGAGGACGACGTCGTCCAGGGAATCGTTCTGATGCGGTACGGCGGCGAGACCCCGTCGACCCTGCAAGGGGTCCACAAGCGAATCCACTACATCGAGGACAACAACATTCTTCCGCCGGGAATGAAGATCGTCCCCTATTACGACCGCGGACAGCTCGTCGGCCTGACGATGCACACGGTGATAGAGAACCTGCTCATGGGCATGGGCCTGGTCGTGGTGACCCTGCTCCTATTCCTCGGCAACGTGCGCGCTGCGCTCATCACCGCTCTGAATATCCCTCTCGCGCTGCTCGTCGCGTTCATCGGCTTGGTGTCGACCGGCACGTCTGCGAATCTCATCTCGCTCGGTGCCATCGACTTTGGCATCGTCGTCGACTCGACGGTCATCATGATGGAGAACATCTTCCGCCACCTCGGGTCGCACGGGCGGGGCACGATGCGCGAGCGTATCTTGACTTCCGCCGGCGAGGTCGGGACCCCGATGATGTTCTCGACGTTGATCATTGCGGTGGCGTTCTTGCCGCTGTTCACGCTCACCGGAGTTCCCGGCGCGATCTTCCCGCCTATGGCGCGCACGTACGCCTTCGCCATCGGCGGCGCGATCCTGATCGCGCTGACGCTCACGCCCACGCTAGCTTCGAGCCTCATGTCGGCGCAGACCGAGGAGAAGGAGAACATCCTGATGCTCTGGTTGCACAAGGTGTACAATCCCTTGTTCGATGCAGCGCTGCGCAAGCCCAAGCAGGCACTCGCGATCCGCGTGCTGCCCATCGTGGCGTGCGTCATCCTCTTCCCGCTGCTCGGCCGGGATTTCATGCCCAAGCTCGAAGAGGGCAATCTCTGGATTCGCGCCACGATGCCCATGGCGATCTCGCTCGAGAAGTCGGCGGAGTACACGACGAAGATGAGGCGCATCCTGCGCGGCTGCCCGGAGGAGCCCGCGGCGGTGTGCACAGACGCGAACCGCAAACACCCCGAAGTCGTCACCGTTATCTCGCAGCTCGGTCGTCCCGACGATGGAACCGACGTGACCGGATTCTTCAACATCGAGTTCTTTGCGCCGCTCAAACCGTTCGATCAGTGGCCGCGCGGTGAGTCCAAGAAGGAATTGACGGACGAGCTCAACACGGAACTGAGCGCGTCGTTTCCGGGGACGATCTTCAATTTCTCGCAGTACATCAGCGACAACGTCGAGGAAGCCGTGGCCGGCGTGAAGGGCGAGAACTCGGTCAAGGTGTTCGGCCCGAGTCTGGAGGCCAACGAAGCGAACGCGGCCAAGATCGTCGATGTGCTGCGGGACGTCCGCGGGATTACCGATCTCGGGCTCTTCAAGTCCCTAGGCCAGCCGAACATCAAGATCACCCCCGATCGGTCGAAGCTGGCGCGCTACGGCCTGAACACCGGCGACGTCAACGCAGTCGTTCAGTCGGCGCTCGGTGGCAACGCGATTGTACAGGTGTACGAGGGGGAGAAGGTCTTCGACCTCACGGTGCGCTGGCTGCCACAATACCGTTCGTCTCTGGAGGCCATACGCGAGATCACCGTCTCCACACCGGACGGTACCTACATTCCGCTCGGACAGATTGCGACCATCGAACAGGTCGAGGGACCCACATCTGTCTATCGCGAGGATGGACAGCGCTATGCCCCCGTCAAATTTGCGGTACGCGGCCGGGACCTCGCGAGCGCCATCGCGGAGGCTCAACAGCGGATCAAGGAGAAAATCCATCTGCCGTATAACTCCCACTTGGAGTGGGAGGGGGAAATCCAGGAGCTTTACAACGTGGAGCAGCGGCTCATGGTGATCATCCCGCTCACGCTGCTCCTCATCGCGTTTCTGACATACACGGCCGTCAAGAACTGGACCGACACCCTCATCGTGCTCATCGACATCCCGGTGGCT
This sequence comes from Polyangiaceae bacterium, assembly GCA_049512415.1. Lineage (GTDB taxonomy): Bacteria > Myxococcota_A > Polyangia > Polyangiales > Polyangiaceae > Palsa-1150. Next base: position 1,517 of record JBEKXD010000011.1, on the reverse strand, counting down.
TGTTCCGGCGGGGTGCTGGCCCTGCTCATTACGGGGGTCCACTTCTCGGTGTCGGCGGCGATGGGCTTCGTATCGATCTTTGGAATCGCCATCCAAGACGCCATCCTCGTCGTTACGTACTTTCAGCGACTTCGCTACCTGGACGGCCACACCATCGAACACTCCGCTCGAGAGGCGGCCGAAAAGCGCTTCCGGCCCGTGCTCATGACCACCCTCGTCGCGACCCTCGGACTGCTGCCGGCAGCCCTTTCCAACGGGATTGGCGCGCAGACGCAGAAGCCTCTCGCGATCGTGGTCATCGGCGGATCCCTCATTCTCGCGATCCTCACGCGGGTACTCCAGCCGCCGCTTCTGGTCATCGCTCACCAGTGGCTCGAGCGTCGCGGTTATGGCCGGACTGGAACTCCGATCGCTTCAGCAGCGGGATGAGGATTGGAGGGAGGGCTGCCCGCCGACATGGGCATCGGCGCTGCACCTGGCTCGCCCAGGACTGCGGCGTCTCTCTTCGAAGACGGCGGCGTCAGCCAAAGGCCTATTGGACGTTCTGTGACAGCAGAATGGCGCCGTTGACCACGACAGTCTGCCCGGCGTGCACTCCTTTGGTCACCACGAGCCATGGACTCGACTCGCCTTCGTCGACACTTACCACCGTGCGCTGAAATCGCACGAATCCATCGCCCTCGCCCAGCTTGACGAAGACCACCGTGTCGTCCCCGAGGCGTAGCAGAGCGTTGCGCGGGATTGCGAGCGAATGTTCGCGATCGACGGAGATTTGTACCGTAGCGTACATCATCGGACGCAACCGGTTGCCGGCGTTCTCGAAGGTACAGCGGACCTTGGCCGTCCTCGTATTGGGGTCCAGCGTTCCGCTGACCCAGTCGACCGCCCCTTGGAACACCCTATCGGGATAAGCCACGACGGTGATGCTCGCTGGCGCGCCCACGTGCACCCGGGGAAAATCCATCTCGTAGAGATCGCCGAGCACCCAGACCCTGTCGAGTTCGCCGATCGTGAATAGCTCCACGGTGGCCCCACCGCTGTACTGCCCTTGAACCTCGACGCCCGGATTGATATTGCGCGCGAGCACCTCGCCGTCGAGCGGCGCTGCGAGAGTGTATCGCTGCGTCACCGCATCCGTCGTTCCATTGCGCAACAGGTACGCCTTCTGGCGAGCCCGCTCGAGCTCCGCCTTGGCTCTGCGATAGCTGTCGTTGGAAGCCTCCAGGTCTGCCGCCGACCCAGCCTTCTGCTCGTAGAGGACCTTCTTGCGGTTCAAATCGTGCTCGGCGGCGATGGCACGTGCCGGGGCGACCCGGGACGGGTCTCGTCCGTCGGCGCCGCGATGCCGACTACAGGTTCTGGGAGAGCAGGATCGCGCCGTTGACGACGACCGATTGCCCGCGCTCTAGTCCGTGCTTGACCACCAGGAGCGGTCCCGATTCGGTCTCGTCGAGTTCCACGGGGACTCGGTGAAATCGGGTGTATCCGTCCTCTTCGCCGAGCTCCACGAAAGCCAC